>JARXPE010000009.1 GCA_029887795.1 Thermoproteota archaeon | reverse complement strand
CATCTTAGTTGCTCGATCTCTTGTTCGTATATGTATCCCTTTTTAAAAAGTTCCAAAAAGAAATACTTAGGCGTCTCATAATGTATGGCTTCTGTTGTTCTTGAGAAAACGTCGAAACTGCATCCCATCCTGACTAAATCGTCCTTTATTAGCGGATGATAACGATCAGCAATATCTTTGGGCTTAACTCTTTCCTTTTCAGCCCTTAGTGCTATGGGTGTGCCGTGCTCGTCTGTAGCACAAACGTATATAACATCCTCACCAACTCTCCTAAGAAACCTTGCATAGATATCTGCTGGAAGATAAGTTGATCTAAGATGACCTAAGTGGAGTCTATCATTGCTATAGGGTAATGCAGAGGTGATTACAATCGGAGCCATATTGATTACCCCCAAAATTTGTATAATTAAATGACTGGGTAGCTTAATTTTTTTCTTCAAGCTTTATTAAGGTGTTTCCATTTTTTCATATTGTGGGATGAAGTTGGACTACGAGACACTGTTAGAGAGAGGATTTTCAAAGATCCCTGAGAAGGCGATAAAGTCTTCAAAGTACGAGCTACCTCAAGCGGACAGCAATGTAATTGGATCTAAAACCATAATATATAACTTTAAAGAAATAGCAGGGAGGCTTAATAGAGATCCGAATCACTTGCTAAAATTTATAGTCAGAGAGCTCGCCACCTCGGGAACGATCGAAGAGACTAGGGCGGCTCTACACGGCAAATTCACTAAGTCACAGCTAGACGAGCTTCTCCTTAGATATGTTAAATCCTATGTCCTCTGCGCCTCATGCAACAAGCCGGACACAAAACTCATTAAAGAAGGACGTTTAACATTTATTCTCTGCGAGGTGTGTGGCGCTAAAAACCCCGCAAAGACTTTGGTGTGAGATGGTTGAAATGCACGAAGAGAGTGTGTTTGTAAAAATCTGGAAGGCAAAGGATGGCGAGGTGGTCATGGCTATATGCGATTGCGAGATCTTGGGAAAGAAGATACAAGACGGGAGCCTTATCTTAGATGTGTCTAGGGAATTTTTTGGTGGAGAGAAAATGTCAAAAGAAGCAGCCATCGACCTACTCAAGTCTGCGACAATTGCCAATTTTGTGGGGGAAGTTGCTGTTAAATGTGGCATTGAGGCAGGGCTGGTTCACAGGGAGGCGATTATTACAATAGGAGGCGTCCCACACGCACAATTTGTAATGATGCTATGAGGGGCAAACATGGATAGGTTCTGCCCAAAATGCGGGGCAAAAGGAAAAAACTTCATAAAAAATCTATGTGAGAAGTGCTTTTGGGAAGAAAAAGTTAGCCACATTCCGAATAATTTAAGGGTCTATCTTTGCAGATCCTGCCTGTCTTATCTACAGGGTAAAAGATGGATAAGGATTAAGAAAAAAGATCCAAGTTTGGCAGCAATAGAGGGGGCCATAAAAGAATTCCAACGAAATACCAAAATTCCTAATGATACAAAGATTCTAAAAATAGAATGCAATACAGCAGAATGGAATAAAAGCGGATTACCAAAAAAGATGATTTTGGACATCACTTTTGCATCAGAGGGAGCTTCGACATCTTTGAAAAGGGAGGCAAGTGTGGAATACGCCACTTGTAATTTTTGCCAAAGTGTCGCAGATGGGAAGTATGAGGCTTTAGTCCAAATCAGGGGAGACGAAGGGCAGCTCAGTGAAGAGAAACGTAAAACCCTAGAATCGAGCATTGATAAATTTTACAGAACCGCCCTCAAAGACAGATCTGACATAACAGAAATCAAAGAGAAAGATGGAGGTATAGACATCAAATTTCTAACAAGCAGTAAGGCTCGTCTTTTTGCAAAAAAACTATCAGAGATCATGGGCGCGGATCTTAAAGAGAGTGCAAAGTTAGTGGGTGCCGATAGAATGACCGGCAAAAGGCATTATCGAATAACAATATCCGTTAAACTACCTGCATTAGAACCTGGCGATATTGTCTCCTTTAAAGATAGAATCTTCAAGGTATTGGGTCACCATAGGGGCAAATTAATTCTCGAGGACATGGAGGATCATAAGAGAAGGTCCATTCCACAGAATGTCATATCCGATGTTGCAAAAATAGATAAAGCTGACATTAAACGGGTCACCATTGGAACTAGAAGCCAAAACTCTATCACGATTCTTGACTTGGAAGAAAAGAGGTTCTTAGAATTACCCGCCGAAAAGATCTCAAATGAACTCAAAGAAGGCGATGAAGGCCTCCTAATAAATCTTAATGGAAAGGAAAAAGTCGTGAGACGCCAGTAATTTTTACCCTCTTAACATTATTAAGACAACGCCAGGCGAATGGTCACAATTGAAAACTATCTATTATGCACTATTACATTATGCTAGGTAATCAAAGCTACTATAAATTAAATGGCGGGCCCGTCGGGATTTGAACCCGAGACCAACGGGTGTCTTCATTTTCATTTAAAAGCCCGCTGCTCTACCGTACTGAGCTACGGGCCCCATTAAAGGGGATTAAGGACTACCTTTTAACACTATCGGCAGAATTTTTTGATAATAAAGGCTTTTAACATGCATAACCGTCCAAAACCATTATTAATGGTTTAGTTAAAAATTGGCTTGAGGTACTTTGAGATGAAGTTTGGCAGACCACGCGGAACAAAAGACTTTCTTCCAGACGAGATGCGAGTAAGACAATACATAATAAGAAAGATCAAGGACACCTTTGAGTTGCATGGTTTTGAGGAGATGGACACACCTGCCATTGAGCTATGGGAGGTCCTCTCCGCCAAGGGTGGTGAAGAAGTTGAGCGCCAGATCTATAAATTCCAAGACAAGGGCGGGCGATGGATAGGTCTGCGTTTTGATCTCACCGTGCCCTTGGCTAGAGTCGTGGCAAGCAATCCAAACTTGGTAAAACCTTTCAAGAGGTATTGTATCTCCAAGGTTTGGCGTTATGAAGAGCCCCAAAGTGGTAGGTTAAGAGAGTTTCTTCAGGCAGATATCGATATAGTTGGCTCTGCTAGGATGGAAGCAGACATGGAGTGTATATCCACCGCAGTGGACGCTCTAAAATCGCTTGAGCTTGAAGGGTTTGAAGTTAGGATTAATAATCGAAAAATCCTCGAGGGCATGATGGAATCCTTAGCCATTCCACCAGAAGTCTCAATGAGGGTGTTTCGAACGCTCGATAAAATAGAGAAGATAGGAGAAGAAAATGTTTCAAAAGAGCTCGAAAAAATTGGTTTGAATACTGAGGTAATATGCGAAATTCTATCATTCATCCATAATCAAGGATCGGAAGCATTGGATCATGCGGAAGGGAAATTTGGATCATCCAAACTGATCAAGGAAGGTGTTGAGGAGCTCCGGCGCATGATAGAACTATCTGAGCCTTATGATCTGGAGGGTTTATTGAAAGTCGACTTCAGCCTAGTGAGGGGGTTGGATTATTACACCGGTCCTGTATTTGAAATTAAGGTCAAAGATGCACAGATCGGAAGTGTCGCTGGTGGAGGGCGCTATGACTCTCTCATAGAAAAGTTTGGTGGGGGTCCCACCCCCGCAACGGGAATTTCCCTTGGCATTGAGCGACTCTATGAGGTCTTGAACCAGCGAATAAGAAAAGTCCTAAGCCCTTCTGAAACAGTAATATTCATTGCAAATACTAGCGCAGAGGTCTTGCCCGACGCTATAAGGTTGCGCGAACGCCTCATAAAACAAGGAATAGTCGCAGAAACCGACCTAATGGGACGAAAGCTAGGACGACAATTGGAATATGCAAATTCAAAAAAGATCCCATATGTGCTAATAGTGGGTCCTGAAGAACTGCAGACAGGCGTCTTTAAACTCAGGGACATGGCAAACAAGAAGGAATTCTCGGTAAAATTTGAGGATGTGCCTTTTACAATTTTAGGCAAACATACCACCAAATAGGAAAGCTAGCAGCGCAAGAAGCATCCAAATCATAGTTTGTCCCTTAACTCTAATGGCTGTTCTTCTGTCCTGTTTTCTCAAAATGACTACTGAGGAGTAAACAAAACCAACATCAACAACCACCACTATTATGGTATACCACAAACCCAATATTCCAAATACGGTTGGGATTGGCGTTAAAGCTACTGCGCTAAGATAAAGAATCGCCGCAACAAGGGCTGCTCTTTTCGGTCCGCATGATAGCGCTATAGTTGCGATACCCTTTGTTCGGTCCCCATCCATATCCGCTATACCTTTAACTACTTCCCTACCCGTGGTTGCAAGGAATGCAAGTAAGAAGAAGACTGCGATTTTGATGTCTATGGTCTCGGCAACAGCTAATCCGCCAAAAAGAAATGGGACCGCAACACAATACGCTACCATCATATTCCCTATAAATCCTGCTTTCTTACCTCTAAGGTTGTATGCTAATGATATCAAGAATGTCATTACTGCCAAAGGAACGCCGTATGCTGAAAGGGGAACTGCAGACAGTATGCCTGCAAGAGCCAAAATTGCAGCATACAGCTTAGCAGATTTTATAGAAACACTCCCGGATGGTATGGGGCGCTCGGGTGCATTTATCCTGTCCACATCAACGTCTACTATATCATTTATCACCATCGCTGCCGAGGTCAAAAAGAACGAAACAAAAAAACCGAAAACGATTTTGATTATATGAGGCAAATCGCCTAAAATTGCAACTTCCCCGACGACTACCGCAAGTCCCATCATCAAAGCATTTACTGGTCTAATGAGCTTAATGTACGATTTAATTTTCTCAGAATTGCAGTTTTCCTTAGTTATTATGACTCTTGACGCGTCTGGTCTCGTATCAATCGATGTATATTTGGTCAAATCCGAACCGCCCCTTACATTATTGATATTTTCACCAAGGTCAGAACGTAATTTCTGTAGCATCATAGTAAGTTATCTCTCCTTGTCGGTCTATCACTGCTAACACTAGATCCTTCTTAGATAGCTTTGCAGTGTTGGAAATGGCTCTCAACTCTGACAAACTAATTGTTTTACCCTCAACCAATCCGTATACCAAATATTTCGCCGGCTCTTTTCCCACGACAGCTCCACGCCTGTACACTCTGAATTCTAACTTCGGACCATAACCTGGCTTAACCACGTAGCCTCTACGACGCAAGTCAGAGTAAAGCAGATAACGTAACCAGAAATCTGGATCCTCCTTTGAAAAGTATTCGACCAACTCGGGAAAAGTCATAATTTTTCCGGTAGAATCCGATACGCTGATCTTCTCCCTCTCAACAAGAAATAAAGCCTCAACATCCAATAAAGTCAAACGCCCTCCTTCCCACTCTCCAAAAAAACCTTGTTGATGAAGAGCTTCCGCTTCTGATCCTGATAGAATGACCTTATCTTGGATCAGCGTCAATTTTGGAAGGGTAGACAATATGAACACCTTTAAATCATATTGGAAAAATGTGTTAACTATATGACACTCGAAAACCTCTTATTAGCATTTCTGAATGGTGCAGAAAACCTCTTGTTAATTGGTATCGGCAACAGACTCAGAAAGGATGATGCCGCAGGACTAATGGTCATATCGAGACTTAAACGAAAAAAAGTAAAAAAAGCGATCCTTATGGACTGCGGGACTGTTCCAGAAAACTTTACAGGTACGATAAAAAGGTTAAAACCAACGCACATTATATTCTTTGATGCTGTAGAAATGGGTAAAGATCCCGGTACCTACGCCATCATAAATGAAGACGAAATGTGTACTGGCTCGATCTCCACCCACAAACAATCCTTACAAATCCTCTTCCGCATTCTGAAGGAAGGGATTCCTAATGTCAAAATTATGCTTATAGGCATTCAGCCAAAATCTCTTGAATTTGGGAAAAAATTAACCCGTCCAGTTGATAGAGGGGTAAATTCTTTGGTAAATATCATGGTAAAGGTGTTGGGGTGTAGCTTATGAAAACTATTGAGTGGAAAGAAGATGGTGTATACATAATCGATCAGACCAAACTACCACACCAACTAACTATCATAAAATGCGAGGATTATGAGCGAATTGCAATTGCCATAGAAAGAATGGAAATAAGAGGTGCTCCTGCAATAGGTGTTGCAGCAGCAATGGGAATAGCGCTAGCGGCTAAGAAGGTAGCCAGTGGCTCGCTTGAAGAAATAAGAATAGAGCTCAATAAGGCTTGGCATCGCATACTGAGAACGCGACCTACTGCTAGAAACCTGTTTTGGGCATTAGAGCGCATGAGGGCAGCTTGGAGTAGTGCCGACTCCCCTTCCGAAATTGTTAAGAATGTAATCGAAGAGGCTATCAAAATATCCGAAGAGGACGTAGCAGCATGCCGGGCAATAGGCAAATTCGGAGCAGAATTGATTTCAGATGGCGATCGCATTCTCACACATTGCAATGCCGGAGGTTTGGCATGTGTTGAGTATGGAACCGCGCTTGGGGTAATCAGAGCAGCACATGAATCTGGGAAGAAAATATTTGTCTACGCATCAGAAACAAGACCGATGCTTCAGGGAGCTAGACTAACTGCTTTTGAACTTAAGATTGAAGGGATCCCATTCAAGCTGATAACAGACAACATGGCAGGACACTTGATGCAAAAAGGCTTAATCGATAAAGTCATAGTTGGAGCGGATAGGATTACTAGATATGGATATGTCTTTAATAAAATTGGCACTTATAGTCTCGCAATCTTGGCAAGAGCACATGATCTACCGTTTTATGTAGCTGCTCCAATTTCAACCATTGACCTCAATGTAACCCCGGACAATGTTATAATTGAGGAGAGGGATCAAAATGAAGTCCTTTACATCAATAACACCCGAATAGCCCCTGAGGGTGTAGAAGCCTTAAACCCTGCATTTGACATGACTCCAGGAGGGCTTGTCGATGCGATCATAACGGATAAGGGTGTGGTACGCCCGCCCTACGACTTCTCACTCTTGCTCAGGCAGGGTCACTAGGGAATGAATCGCATATTCAGAGGATTCGTCTACTTCTTTCTTCCACCTCTCACCGACGGCAATTAGCACAAAAATTCCTGCGATCTCGGCCCCGCCTTTTTTGACCATATTTACAAGCGCCTTAAGCTGCTCGCCCGATCGCACTACATCATCAGTAATCAATACGCTGTCTCTTCTCTCTATGCTACCTTTAGGCAAATATAGAGAAACTTGTATACCTGCCCTGGAGACTGTGTAGGTTTCCTCTATAAAACTCGTGACTCCTATCTCCTTGTCCTTCTTAGCATACATGAATGGCACACCAAAAGCATCGGCTATATGGACTGCCAATGGGATGCCGTCCACCGCGACTGTTAAGACTTTGCTAACCCTCCTTCCTGCGAGCATCTGCACGACGTGGTTTGCTATAAATCGGAGTAATAACGTGTCTCCTACTATCCTAGTATTATCCAGAAAGCCTCCCTTATCGAATCCCAATTTCTCTTTAATATGCCTAGTGACATCATAGCCCTTCTCTAGTTTTGATAAAATGGATGTCGCCCTCTCAGGGCTGGGAAGTATGTGCCCCTTGACATACCTGTTTAACACAGTTATTGGTATCCCGGTGAGTTTCATCAATTCTTGATAGCTGTATACCTCCTTTGCAAGTCGCAAAAATTCTACAGACCTTATCTGCAATTTTATCGAATCATACCGACTTTCAGAGCTCAATTGTCAACATCCCTTTCTCTATCACTCATATCACTTTTCCTAAAGGAGCTATTTTAATTTTTATATGCCTGATTAAAAATTTCTCTTGCTCTTTACTACACCGCTACTGTTTTGGTATCTACCTCCATAAGGTCGAACCGAAGGTGTGAGAAGTTTCATGAAGACTATCTGTGCCACCTTTTCACCTGCAAATATCTTTACCGTCGCATCTCCGAGATTAGAAAGTGATAGCGTCAGTTGTCCCTTGAACCCCGGGTCGACAAACGCAAAACTCCCAAAGATGCCCTCCCTCGCAAATGAAGACCTGATGAATATATGCCCGCATATCGAGGAGGACAATTCTACGGTCTCTAAGGTGTGAATCAAAACCGTAGTCTTTGGTTCAACATCTATTGAAATTCCGGACCTAAGGTCATAACCAGAAGGGGACATGCAATCCAAAACAAATGGTTCAATTCTGAGTAGCCCCTCATTTATGTATTTGAGTATGTCTGCATCTGACAGCACAGTCAATTTTTTTCACCGAGTCTTAGTTTATAAGGAACTGTAACCCCTTTTTCTAATAATGCCTTATCATACTCACGAACCATACAAACTTCATTTTCTACAATTATCACTTCGCAGAAGACATCAACGATCCCCTCTAGCAAATGCCCGACCCAACTACCCGATTCGCCCCCAGCAGCCAAATGTAAGTGCACAAAAGGCTTACCGTTGTAAAGCGAGACATTCCCATTTCCAACGACCTCTAGATGTTGGAATATCGTCTTCTCTAGGCCCTTCCGGATTATGAGTCGAGAGCTTTTTAGCGCCCCAACACATGATAGTATGGTGCCATATTTTAACCCTTCCAATGAACATGCTTCCTCCAACGATGAAATTACCTCATCTCCCTCCTCAAGCAAAACAACAAGCTCCTTGCCAGACTTTTTTACTTCCAAAACCAGACCTCCATAAGATACTATATTCAAAGCTCCTTAATTTTTTGCCGTAATAATTTATCAAAAATTATTAAGTAGTTTTGTCATTATATTGTATGTATATTGTGACAAAACTTTAAATACTAAAACCTATTCAAAAAGTAAAGTTACCGAGCTTCACTATCGATAAATTGGTGATGGAAATGGTAGAGGTACTGAAAAACTACATTAACGGCGAGTGGGTCGAGTCAAAAGGCACCAAAACACTCGACGTGGTAAATCCAGCAACGTTAGAAGTTCTTGCCAAGGTGCCACTCTCTACAAAAGAGGATGTAGACGATGCTGTAAAGGCTGCCAAAGAGGCATTTTGGGAATGGAGATCTACCCCCCCATTAACTAGGGCTAGATACCTTTTCGAATTGAGGAATTTGCTTGAAGCACATTTTGAAGAGATCTCTGAGATCGTTGTCAAAGAGCATGGAAAGGTTCTTGATGAGGCAAGAGGTGAGGTAAGGCGCGCAATTGAAAATGTTGAAGTTGCAGCTGGCATACCTTCTCTCATGATGGGGTACAACTCGGAAGATGTGGCACCAGGCATTGACGAGATATGTATAAGGCAGCCGCTTGGGGTTTGCTGCATTCTCGCTCCCTATAACTTCCCCGCCATGGTTCCACTATGGTTCCTACCTTACGCTGTCGCTTGTGGAAACACTGTCATCGTTAAACCCTCAAGCCAAGTGCCTCTTACCATGAAAAGGATAATGGAATTGGTTGACGAGGTCGGCTTCCCTCCTGGTGTAATAAACCTTGTCAACGGGAGTAGAGAGGTCTCAAATGCCTTGCTGGAGAATAGAGATGTAAAAGCTGTATCCTTCGTCGGTTCGACCCCAGTTGCACTGCACGTCTACAAGAAGGCTGCTGAGACTGGAAAGCGCGCTCAATGCCAAGGAGGTGCGAAGAATTATTTAGTAATTATGCCTGACGCCGACCTAAAGGGCACGATTCCTGCTTTAATAACGTCTGCATGTGGTTGTACAGGTCAAAGGTGCCTTGCCGGCTCGATATTCGTTGCAGTAGGGGAAATTTATGAGCCTTTAAAGAAGGCGCTGGTGGAAGCTGCATCCAAGATAAAAGTGGGGTATGGTCTCGACGAAGGTGTCCAAATGGGTCCTTTGGCATTTAAAGAGCAATATGAAAAAGTTCTGTACTACATAAATAAGGGCGTTGAAGAAGGAGCAAAATTATTACTTGATGGTAGGAACATCAAAGTGCCGAAATATCCAAATGGATACTTTATTGGACCCACAATATTTGACGAAGTCACCCCAGAGATGACGATTGCAAAAGAAGAGATATTTGGTCCAGTGATGGGCATAATGAGAGTTAACACACTAGATGAGGCAATTGAGCTAATTAATAAGCTACCTTATGGCAACGCATCCTCAATATTCACAAAGAACGGCAAATGGGCCAGAGAGTTTACTTACAGAGTTGAAGCTGGAAATGTCGGCATTAACCTTGGAATCGCCGCTCCGGTAGCCTTCTTCCCGTTCTCAGGATGGAAGGATTCTTTCTTTGGGGATCTACACGCGCAAGGAATGGACTGCGTTGAGTTCTTCACGCAGAAGAAAGTCGTAATAACTAGGTGGTTCTAAGGTGGAGCTTGGAACTTTTGGTGCGATTCTAAAATTTGCCAACGAACTCGAGTCCGAATCCTTAGACTTCTACAAAAGACTATCTGAAACTACCCAAGGCGAACTAAAAAATCTCTTCTCCTCTCTCGCTGAAGCATCAAGGAAGAACCAGCAAATTATAGAGAAGACTCGTAGAATGAACGTGGCTGAAATGATCCTTGAGACAATAACCGGCTTCAACTCCGACACGTATGCCGTTGATCTCCAAACGTCAAATGATCTCAAGGAATGCATAAACAAAGCAATCAACCTGGAAGAAAAAGCTGCCCAGTTTTACAAAGACGCATCAAATAAGCTTGCATTCTTGCCCGACGTAAAAAGAATCTTGGAGAAACTAGGAAAAGATAGAGAGGGAAGAATCCAGAAACTTAAGGGCACGTTTTAATTGCCTCAAATCTTTAATATTTGTTTAAATTTTTGACATAGAACTCTTAATTTCTGTTTTAAACTTATTTTTAGAAGCCATTCCAAAGCAAAGTGGGGCTGCCCGGATTTGAACCGGGGTCACCAGGGCCCAAGCCTGGCAGTCTAGACCAAGCTAGCCTACAGCCCCAATCACTGAAAATGCCACATTTGCGGCTTTTTATAGATATCGTTTTTTAAATCAAAAATAGTACGCTTCCAACATCTGAAATTTTATGATTTATGGACTACCTATTACAAGTGCTACCCGTGTGCTCTTCGATAAAATATCAAAAATATAAAGCAGATCAAAAGCATTGCGCCTATAACTATTTGCAGCTGCGCCAAATGGAAAAAGGATCTCCCTTCAATGTGTATATTTGCACAATATACCTCGAACTTGCAGTATCCATTGTAAGCCTCCGTAAATATTTCAATATGTTTGAGCTTCGCATGGTCCAGCTTGTAATAGTCCATCATCTGCTGGATATATGGAATCAAATTAATTCTGTAATGTTTGTACTCCCCTGGCTGAAGGTTGTCTGCCAACTTAAACTGTGCTACCGAATCGTTCCTCCATTCGAAGAACCATACTTGATTCTTTTGGATCTTGTCGCCGTAGTAGCTGAAGAACTGCAGCTCGGTCTGGTAGCACTTTGCTTGATAATCAGTCTTAAAGCCATCAAAGAAAAGTACAACAGCTACATTGGTGGACGAATTGTTTAAAGTATAATTAGCATAATTCACAAGCTTAAGGTCTATCTCAAGAATAAGAAGAGACTCCTCGTATGATCGCCCCCTCTCTATTTCAAACTCATTATCTAGTTGGGCATAACGCAGTCCCCAGTAGTGTGGCATTATCCCTCTGGAAAGCTTTGCAAGTCCCCACGAACCAGACGTATCGTTTATCCACATAACGAACTTTTCACTTAAAGTATCATAGTAGGACTCACCCACGGCATCATCGTTGAACCCTCCCCAGACCTCGTAGCACACGTTGTCTGGTCTGAGACTGAAGATCGTGGGGGAGGCGTCCACATGAACAACAGGAATCACATAAATAAATAAAAGGATGATTAGAAACGTCACCTGCGTGCTCATTTTGATAGCCTTCTTACTAACTCGGGGCTTCCCTTAAATAACAAATAATATTATTTCAGTTATATGAGGGTTAATGGGTTGGTTCAATTAAAAATTTTAAGCTTTGTGGGGCTCTAAAGCCTGATCATTTCACAAACCCCAAGCAAAATTAGTAACATAATCAACAAGATCGCTTGGCGCCGGGAGGGGGATTTGAACCCCCGAGTCCATTGCTGGACACGGGCTTAGCAAGCCAGCCCCCTACCAGGCTAGGGTATCCCGGCTCCAATAGACGAATTAAGCAACGGCACATATTTTAGTTCAACGGTTTGCTTCTATTAAACTTATGAATGGTGCGACAGCCCCTTTGAGGTGGATGGCCCGTTCCCCCAGAGCCCTCGGGTGGTCGACATCCATCCCGTTATCCCGCGAACGGCGCTGTCTGGACTTAGGGCCGCTCCCTTCCGGGCCTAACCCGGTTCGCCCAGTATGCGGGGAGCCCGCCCCTCCGGGCGGACCCTTACCGCGCCAACGCCCCCGCGGGGCGAGACTTCTACGTCGACGCCCCTAAGCCCTGAGGGTGGAACCACCGCCCCCAAAGGTTACTGGTCCTACCATGACGACCGTTTGTAGTAGAGAGGAGGCCGAGCCCTCCGACCCTACCTGTCGCACCAATCTGATCAATCCAAGAGGTTGCTAATAAAATTACTACTCTACAAAAGCAGTAATGAGGCCCGTCTTAATTTAGGTATACCTCTGAATTCAGACCAAGTAGAGAGAGAAGTTCGCACATCCTGCAGACTTCCCTGCCAGAGGGGGAACCACATTTTTGGCAATATTTTATTTCTCCAACTTCTCCTTTCAATAAGCTGCTGAGCTTATCCGCCGCCCTAACAATAGAGAATTTTGTGCCAGGGTGTCTCTGCTCGATTCTATTAAGTATGTCTCTAACCTCATCCCTTAAAGAAGCCCTGACATATGGGCACTCTCTCTCATAAAGCGGATAACCTTTCAAATACACATATATCCCAATCTCCTTCTCAGGTATATACCTCAAAGGTTTTACTCTTGGAACGAAACCTTTCCTAATCTTCAATGGTTTTGCACCAAGTCTAATCATTCTTGCTACGTCACTGCGCATGAGATTTATGAATATCGTCTGGGCCTCATCGTCAAGATTGTGCCCGGTGGCTACCTTGTTAGCTCCGAACTTTATGGCTGCCTCGTTTATCAACCTCCTTCTTAAAACTCCGCAAAACGTACAGCCAAGAAGCTTGACACCTTTTGAGCTGGCCATATTATAGATCTCTTCCAATGAATTACCATAAGCCTCCTTAAAACTCACGACATAGTGTTCGATGCCGAGCTCTCCTGCAACCTTTTTTGCTATATTTATTCCTTCTTCCCTGTAGCCTCTCACACCCTCGTCTATGGTAACAGCAAAGATCTCAGTGTCGTACCTTCTTTCTATCTTGGATAAGATGCATAAAAGGGCTATGCTATCCTTTCCTCCAGATAAAGCTACCATTATTCGGTCTTTCGGCTCAAAGAGGCTTTCTCTTTTTATGGTTCTGAGAACGGTCCTCTCCACGCTCCTCACGAAACACTTCTTACATAACGCTTCACCAGAGTGCCTCCTCAAATAAAATGCATCATTTCCACAATTACATCGTATGATTGTCACTTTTGGGCGCCTCTATCCAAACTTGAATGATGGGAATACCATAAAACTCAAAGAGATATTTAAAATCAATATCATGAGGCAAGTCCACCTCAATACCTGACCCATCTTTTCGGAAAGATCCCTCCTTTTGAAGACGAAGTTTATCATGACTTCTGCAAGTTTATCTCCATCCAGAGCCGTGACGGGCATCATATTAATCAACCCAACATTCAAAGATAGAATATAAATCCATGAAAGCGATCCTAAGATATAGAACGGAAGGAACGGCGGTACAAAACTGTACTTTGGCTGATAATACGGATAAGTGTATATTCCGATGTAAGATGAATTAGAGGTTGGCGACTGCCCCAGTTTAAACTCTACGACAAAAGTCTCGCCCCCCCTTATTATGGTGATGGGCACTGAGGAGTTTGGGGGTACTGCCTTCAGTATCTGCTCCAAATCGCTGGTATTTCTAACCGTCGAACCGTTTATGTTGATTATCGCATCCCACGCCCTCAAAATTCCATCGGCTGGGGAACCAGATATAACCTCAGTTATCTGAACTCCCGATGGTGTAGTTTCAAACAATGGCGAAATTACAAGCGTTCCATTTGTTAGCAAAGTAAGTGCAACTAATGCGATCAATATATTAGCGGTCGAGCCTGCGGCATAAACCCTAGCTCGGGCGGATTTTTTTGCTTTTTTTAGGTCTTCCTCATCAGGCTCAACAAACGCGCCAGGTATTATGGCGAGTAATAGCAGGCCTGTACTCTTTACTTTTATTCCCTCAGCCCTCGCCGCAACCCCATGGGAAAACTCATGTGAAACCAGAATTATCACTATCGAAACACCAAAAAAGAATAAAGTATTGAACGTTGGGCTTAAGGTCAAGCCTGGAATCAGTAATGAAACTGGGGAAGCCTCTTCAACCTTGAAGAATAAGAAGAAGAGGTTTCTGGCGAGTATGTAGGTAATATATATTGAACCTCCTATGGACACTGCTATTCCAATAGTCCATATTACCTTCCAAAACGGTCTTAGCTTTGCTCCTGCACTTTCAATTATCGAGTTAAACTTCGTGGTTCGCCATATCAGATAAAAGGGGCGGACTTCTACACTCTTTGGTAAAAAATGCTTTGCCATGAGCAAAACAGACCAAAATGCCAAAACAATTGCAAGGAACGCCATCCACTGGTCCATTTTTTCCGCCTCAAATCATAATTATCTTTTTGACAGGTATATTATCTGGTGGTACATGGGATGCATGCTGTGGTTTTTATAACTGTCGGAAGTAAAGAGGAGGCTCAGAGAATTGCTCATGAACTTGTGGATAAAGGTCTGGCGGCATGTGTTAATATAATAGGGGGAGTTGAGTCGATATTTTATTGGGAGGGTAAAACCGATATCGCCCATGAGCACCTCCTGATTGTCAAGACTACAACGGATAAGTTAGACAATCTGGTAAAGAAAACTAAAGAACTTCACAGCTATTCTGTCCCAGAAATAATTTGGCTCACTCTGGATGGAGGGCTCAAAGAGTATCTTAAATGGGTTAAGAAAACTACCGAAAGGGTGTAGGGGCGTGGCTAAGAAAGTCTCACCACTTTATGAGGTAAGAGAAGTATTCTACAATCAAGAGCGGTGGCTGCTACTGAAAAAACTAAGGGCAGTCGCGATCGATATACTAAAGGCACTTAAAGCCAGAGGCATCGAAGGGATAGTTCACGGCAGCCTTGCCCGTGGCGACGTAAACGAAAAGAGTGATGTAGATGTGTTCATCCCAGATGTCCTGCCTTCTTACATGGTGGAGGGTGCATTACATGATGCTGGTATCCAAATATTAAAGAGAGAACTCACCCAAGCCACACCAAACCATGTGGTTAAAGCTATAGTGTATCTAGACGAGAAAGTCAAAGTCACATTCCCACTTCTACCTTTAAGGCAGAGGGAGCGAGAGTTTTACAAATTCGGCGGGGAGGTTGGACTTAGCGATCTTATTGAGGGAAAGAGAGTTCCTGGTGTCGACAAAAGGCTAATGTTGATCTTTCCAACCACCTACGGTCACTATGAATATTCAATTATCTATAATAGCGTAGAGGTCTCCAAGCTAATTGGCATCAGTTTAGAACTAATAAATGAACGCATTAGGGTTTTAACTAGAAGGGATGAAATAGGAAGAACTGGAATATATTTTAAAATAGAACTTCGTGATGATGAAAACTTTGAAGAAAAATTGAGAGAGCGAGCAGCAAAGGACCCAAGTCTTAGGAGGCTTTTATCACAACGTGGTATGAAATTTATATATTAAACCTTATTAGGGGGATTGTTTGAGAACTCATGAAATTACATTAGTTGTTCTTACCTCTCTGCTCTTATGCATTTATGTTTTCCCGGTTCGTGCAGAAAGCGTACAAGAAAGGTTCCAAAATACAATAAGCAGTTGGATGCAGTTCTTCGAGAATAACTTAGAGTGGTTTTCGCTCACATTAAACGAATTCCTAAAGAGGGTAATCAAAATCACATACTTTACTATAGGTCTTGCAGGATTCGTATTATGGGCTTCTGGTTTTTCTAAGTACACCGGTAGAAGACTCATGGTTGGCGCTCTTATAATGGCTTTTGTTGCTGAAATCCTCCTCTAGCGAGAGCAGACTTATTAGTCATGTACCCAAACATCATCATATGGTCAAACACATCCCCAGAGGATGCGAGCTCTGTCTTAAGGGTGCCAAACTCGTCCTGTTTGTCACTGGACTGTGCGACCGTTGGTGTTACTACTGTCCTTTGGGCGAGACACGAAAGGGTAGGGATGTAGTCTATGCAGATGAAATACTTGTAGAAAAAGACATTGATGTAATCCTTGAAGGGAGGGCGATAGACGCTGAGGGCACAGGGATAACAGGGGGCGATCCACTTATCCGCTTGAATAGAACCCTGAAGTATATCCGAATACTCAAGGATTTTTTTGGAGAGGAACATCACATCCATTTATATACTAATGGCATGTACGCGAGCAGAGAGGCCCTCATCAAACTTAAAGAGGCAGGACTGGATGAGATCCGATTTCATGTAACAGAATCCAACAGACACAAAATCAAAGATGCCAAAATTTTGGGACTCTGCGCAGGCGCCGAGGTCCCGGCAATCCCTGGAGAAGAGTCACGGCTGAGAGATTTGGTCTTATACTTGAAGCGAATAGGGGCAGATTTTTTGAACATTAACCAGCTAGAGTTCACTCCCCAAAACGCTTACCAATTGAAAGAAAGGGGGTTCGAACTAGATGGCCCTGCCGCAGCAAAGGGTAGCGAAGAGACTGCTCGCAAAGTAATTCAATGGGCTGAGTCTGAGGGGATCGATCTCCCGATATACTATTGCTCATCAAGTACAAAAGACAACATGCAATTGAAAATGAGGTTGCTTAGAAGACTAAAAAACGTGATCCGCCCTTACGAAGAGATCACAGACGATGGACTAATCGGAAAATTTTTGGTGATCCCAAAGGCGGTTCTTCCTGGCGAATTAAGGCGTAGGTTGATTCTGGAGTTCGGCATCCCTCATTATATGTCTAGAGTTTCTGCAGATGGGCAGTCTTTGGTCATACACAGGGCATTCTTGGAAAGCGTGCTTAAGTTCTTCCCGGACTCCTCTGTGGTCTACGTGAAGGAGTATCCAACAGCCATCCGGGAGAGGATGGCCAAAATCCCACTAAGATATTGAGAACCTAAGTAGCGCGGCTATCCCTCCAAGGTTAAAAAGTTGAAGTCCCTTCTCATGCTCTGCGCCTACGAAGTAGACCTTACCTCCATAACCCTCTGTCTTTTTACAAATTTCTTCTATAATGCTCCTCTCCTCTTGGGTAACGTTCTTAATAAGGCGCCCTGAGACCAATAACGAGTCCACTGCCCCGCGCTCAACCGCTTTTTTGACTTCTTCAATTCCATATGCTACTAAAGAGGGCTTATTTGCCAAACGGAAGAGAAACTCGTCTACGAGTTCGGAATCACGAATCAACAAAGAGTCCTTTAAAATTCTGTTCAATGCACCCCGCCTCAAGATCTCTCTAGCCCCGGACGGTCCTATTGATGAAGCATTCTCTTCGACGGCTTTGATGTTCTTGAATTTCTCTTTAAGTATTGAGAGCAATTCGCTCTTCGTAAAACCAGGTCCTCCCACAATAATAAACGCCTTCTCCTTCTCAGCAAGTCGCCCTAATTCTTCTGCAACCTTAGAGAGATATCTCGACTTTTCAGCTGATCGCCCGCCTGATTCCAAATATTTCCCCGAAACATGAGATTGAACGTCAAAAAGGTGCTCCATGGAATACTCTTTCACCAGAAACAACTGCGCTTCCTGATCATCGATCGTCACTACGACGGCCCTTGGGCGCTCCTTTTTTTGGGCAATCTTAAGGCGCTCTTCATGGAAAGACAACCAAACCTTTTTCGAGATCTTTATTCTGTCTCTTTCCTTAACTGAAAAAGTGTGATACTGCCCCTGAATATGCATGTCCTCTGGTCCAGAGATCACTTTGCCCCTTATTCTCAAACTCTCCGTAAAGCTTTGGAAATAAAGGTCCTCAACTTCAATACATAGGTAAACTTTCCTCCTGCCCCCCCGTTCTTCGCCTCCGTCCCCCCTCGAGACCCTGACCTCCCTAAACGTTTGCCCGCATACCATGTCCCCAAGATCTATTATGTTGTAAAGATGCCAAAGATCCTCTTTGTCCTCTATTTCAACCTCAAAAGTTTTGCGCTCCAAATCCTTCTCCAGAACGTTCATCTGTCCTCAACCATCAATAGGAATATTTGATACTCTGCTATAATAATCCCTGTTATGTTTGCCAATTCCGCCGAAGTCCGAGACGCAACTCTAAATGATTTAAACGAGATATACGCTATTGAAAAGGAATCATTCTCAGACCCTTACCCTAAGCCTCTCCTAAAGGCCTTCTTTTACCATCCCGGCGCCTACATAGTCGCAGTTGTAAGGGGGAAGGTCGTGGGCTATGCCATTGGAATAATCAGATTTAGATCATTGGGTCACATAATATCTATAGCTGTTGAAAAGGACTTCCGAGGGAAGGGCATTGGCAAGAAGCTCTTACACGAATTAATAAAGAGATTGTCTGGGATGGGTGCCAAAAAAATAAGAATAGAGGTGAGAGATTCAAACGAGATTGCCATTAATTTATACAAAAAAACGGGCTTTACCACAAAAGAAAAAATATCTAGATACTATCCGGATGGGGAGGATGCCCTAGTTATGTTCATTGACCTGCAATAAGGTCATCGAATGTAAGAATTGTTATGCCTTGTGGTCTCTTCGCAATATTCCCTATTCTAGCACCTATTACGAAGCTAACACCTTTATTACTTGAAATATCTAGGAGCCTTTGTGTCACCACACCATCAAACACTATTCCATAGATCTTATCATTCATGCTCTGTAATACATCAGCTAGTTCTCTGACTGCTACTTTCTGCTTAATCTCCCAAGACTCATCCACTAGGTTCGCCTCTAGACTTCCCTGTAACTGCCCGATCATCTCCTTCACTTTAGCTAAATCTAGTCCTGGAGGGATCGGGCGCTCTTTCTCCACCTTGGGAGGCGCCTTCTCAACAATCTCGGTACTTCTCTCTTTTTCTTCTTCTTTTGTTGCGACCTCAGGGTAAGCTTCTCTCTGCACTGCCTCATGTCTTGATGGCTCCTTTCTCTCTGGCATTGTCAACTGATACTGCTCCACGGGTATTTTACTGCGTAAACATTTCGCGATCTCTTTGCCTGTGAGCTCCTCTACCTCTTTCCCTGGGGGCGCCCTCGCTATGTAGTCTATGTCTGCAACCTGTAACAGCTCCCTTAGGATTAACTCTCCTCCTCTATCCCCGTCAACAAATGCTATTATCGTCTTCTTTTTACTTAAATCCTTGATCGTGTCTGGGACAGAGGCCCCTTCCATACCTATGACATTTTTGTAACCGTGGCGTAGCATATTTATTACGTCCGCCCGACCCTCTGTCACAATCACCGTGTCTGATTTATCCACATCGGGTCCCGCTGGCAAATTGTCAGGTCCATACTTGCTAATCTCATGCACTCTAACGGACTTCATTATCTCTTCCGAAAGTTCCTTTATCTCAAAAGTGCTCTCGGTCTCCCAATGGATCAGTATCTCTCTTGCGCGCTCGATTATCTTCCGTCTCTTCTCTTCTCGAACGTCCTCTATTTTTTTGATATAGACCTTGGCCGAACAGGGTCCAACCTTATCGATGGTCTCAATCGCTGCTGCAATAATAGCAGTCTCTACCCTATCTAAGCTCGAGGGTATTATCATCTCTCCGTAAGATCTGCCAGACTTAGACTCTAGCTCTACTTGGATTCTACCTATCCTTCCGCTCTTTTGAAGTTCCCTAAGATCCAGCTCTTCTCCAAGAAGACCTTCTGTCTGACCGAAGATCGCCCCAATGACATCTGGTTTGTCTACAACACCATCAATTTCTATTCCGGCATATATAGTATACTTTGCAGTAGTTGGCGTTCCACCCATAACCGCTCGCCTCCAAAAAACTTATCAGGCCCTCCATCGGGCTATGGGTGCTGCCTTGACACTACACATCTTACCTAACACATGAGTCAACATAGTAAGCGTGACACCTCATCCTATCAATTAATTAAATTTGATTTAGTAAAAATTAAAAATCTTGACTTAAAAACCTTCCTATCCCTACTTTCATCTTAGTTGCTGCATTAGATCCTGCGCTTCTTTATTCTTATTGAAGTATTCTCTGACTGGCATAAGCATTCTTGAAAGTTCTTCCGATACCGCATTCTTAAGGTCTAATGGGTGAATCTTTCCTTGGGAATACATCGTCACTAGCGCCTCTGCAGACTCGATTATCAGATCTCCTCCATACTTTACGTCCCTCTTAATTACAAATCCCTTGTTCTTGTTTAATATTATATGAGTGGCTATGTCCAACACCGGGTTGCCTTGTACTACCATTGGGGGGCAGTATGCCCTGCCTATCTTTGACTTTATTTCCTCAGGAGAATCATGAATGAAGATGCAAGTCTCTGGCTTCGATTTGCTCATCTTATACTCAATCATCGCCTCTTCTTCCGTTAGAGCCCCCTCCATCCTTCCTTTTCCCTGCAAGCTTGGAAGAAGAGGGGTATGTATCGCGACAGGTTTTTTATGAGAGTAAACTTCTGCCACTTCCCGCGCTAAAACATGCGCTCTTCTCTGGTCCATGCCGCCTAAACAAACGTCAAGGTCTAAGAAAAATATGTCTTCTACTTGCATGCATGGATAAATTAGCTTTGAGAAATCCACAACAGTCTCATCTTCCTTTCTACCCATTATCGTAACGGCCCTCTTGATCCTTGATAATGAGAGGACCTTCGCGATCTTCAGCAGTCCCTCCCAATACTCTTTCTTATCAACCAATTCATCAGCCTTTATAAAGTTCAACCTATCAACTTCAACTCCTAATGCTCTAAGGCAGTGTTCTATATAATTTGCACATGCGTTTATCTTATCCAAATTTCCGCCAAATTTGTCATTTATCCACGCATGCCAAGTAGCCTCTAAAAGCGTCATTTTGACGCCAACGTCCATTAAATCCTTAAGTTTGTTGACCCATATTACCCATCCCAAGTGAAACAAACCAGACGGCTCTACACCTATGTACCCTTTTGGGGAAGTGTTGGACTCGAACAGTTCTTGAAGATCTTTTCTCGTTATGATCTCTTGGGCGTTCCTTATCACCTTCTCTACTTTTGTCATGGTGTCCATTATCTAACATCTCCTACTGGGCAAGCCGCCGTGTTTCCCGATGCTAACACCCAACCTCATCGAAGGACGTTTCATCCAGCTCAGGCGGGCTCTCTCTCATCGGGATCTATCCGGCGACCTGCCCATGAATTTAATGAAAACTTCCTTATTTAACTATTTGAGCCGTGAGGCTGTCGCGGGTGTGGGTTAGGTCATGTTCATTGCTGAGCAACGCTCGACTCACTTGACCCCTTCGACCCGCTTTCTCACCTCACGGCGCTCGGCTCCCACCTCATCGCAATCTTATATTTGTACCAGCCTAAAGATAAACTTTGCAAACTCAAAAATGGGTTTTCCCTACATTCATACCAATATTAAATTTCAATGGATGCGAGTGTTCGAACTCAATGTTCTAACAATGGTGATAGGTCGCATTCTAAGGCTCCAACTGGAAATTCCAGACCGAAATTCAATAATGCTTGAGGTGATATCTCTCCGACTACTCCGATATCAGCACCATCGAGTATAATCTTTGCAGTGCGGCCTTCTAAGAAGGGGTGCATGTGATATGGCTCAAACTTTATGGACTTAGACATGTTAGCAAACAAAGAGGCCGCCACCGCCTGTATGTCCTCGTAACTCACCTTATGATCTGCAATGACTGCTGCCAAATGCGTTGAAACCTTTGGTAAACCATCCTGAACGAAAACCACATCGCCACACTCGAAAATACGCTGGGGGTACGGATGGTGTGTGTTTTGTCCCAAAAATTGCAAAAGTTTTGGCAAAATGCAATCCCTCAGAACTGAGTATTCGGATGATACTGGGTTTATCAGTTCCACGAGAGTCCTTTTATTCATGAGCACCTTATCTTCCAAAACCGATTTGTTACTGAGTAGATATGTTATTACTTCTTGAAAGCCCATACCGATCATTAAGTCCCTTACCCGTTTTCTGACTTTGCTCCCTTTAAGCGGTCTTCCTATTGTTGCAACTGTGGGTATCTCTGGCTTTATGTTGTTCAAACCAATCGCAATTACAATGTCTTCTACTAAATCGACTTCATGAATAATGTCTGCTCTATAAGGCGGCGACCAAACAATAACCCTTCCCTCTCCGCCTTCCACATTATGTCCCATCTTCCTTAGAAGCCTTAAAACCTCATCCGGGTTCAAGTCTAATCCGGCAACACTTTTTATCGTTGATAGGTTCAGATTGGTCTGGACAAAATCCAGTTTTGGTGTAATGATCTCGCGCCCTCCATATGTTACTATCACTTGCTGGAGAGCTCCGCCCCTTTCCATCAAAGAGGTTACCAAAATGTTTAAGCAAAGATTTATTGTACGCTCCTCGGTCCCTGTGACATCAATTATGAGGTTTTTGGTATCCTCTGTTACCTTTGTGTCTTCACTGTTTATTATAGGTGGCATTGAGAGTACTGTGCCTTTAGAATCAATGAGCAGTGGGTACTTGCTCTTTTCTTCTAAAATCCAAGCGTACTCCTTCCCCTTGGGGGTTTTTTTCAAAATATCGAAACCATCCATAATCTCATTTGAGCCCAAGGGGGTGAATCTTATATCATTAGGAGGGAGCGCCACATATACAAGCGGAGGACATATCTTATCCATGTCATATATTCCAATTGACCCTTTTTTCCTGTTAGAGCAGTAAGTGGTATGAAGCTTCTCCTGAAGTTGCATCATTTGAACCAAGGCTTCTTCGTCCAAACTCAAATCACGCAAGACCGCGGATACTATATATGGTCGAACTTCTACCACAGACGGATCTACTTTGATATTTACTGGTCTTGAGCCTTGGTAATATTTCACTTTCAGTCCTGATCCACCATAGTAAAGTCGTATCCCTCTTGCAATCCCTTCACAACTGAAAAAATCTGGTCTGTCTGATGTGACTTCCAGCGTAATCTTGTCTCCGACTATCTGCTCTGGCTCACATTTCAAGGCAGAGAGGGTATCATAGATCGTATTTTCATCAAGATTGAGACCAATGAGTCGCTTAAGATCTTTCATGTCGATATTTATTGTAGGCATTCAAACCCACCCCTTCTCCCTTAACATTCCCAAGTTTGAAGTATGCAGCTCGCGAATGTCATCAACCCCGAGCCTAATCATTGCTAGACGGTCTATGCCGAATGCCCACGCTATAACAGGGAAATCTATGCCTAGCGGTCTTGTTACCTCGGGTCTGAATAGTCCAGAACCCAAACACTCTATCCAGCCAAGCGTTGGGTGTCTTACGTATGCCTCAATACTAGGCTCCGTGAATGGGAAATAGCTCGGTTTGAACTTTATCTCCTTAAACCCTAGTTGCATCGCGAACTCGTTAAGAATTCCTAGAAGATGCCTGACGTTGATCCCATGACCCCCCATTATTCCATCGAGCTGACAGAACTCTACCATGTGCTTTGAGTCGATCACATCTGGTCTGAATACTTTTGAAAGACAAAAAGCCTTTACCGGTGGGGTCTTGTGTTGAGACAAATACCTAACTGAGACAGACGTAGTCTGACTTCTCAGGATTGGTCGGCTGGCTATCTCTCTGCTCCACCTATAGCCCCACCCCTTAGATCCGGTGTCCCCTCCGTTTTCATGAGCTGCCTTGACCTTTGATATTATGTCCTCCGAAGCATCAATGTGATGCAAAACTCCTTTGACTTGAAAGCTATCGTGTATTGCTCGTGCTGGGTGATCTTGTGCCTGGAAGAGCGCGTCGAAATTCCAAAATTCACTCTCCACATAAGGTCCAGAAGCCTCTTCAAAACCCATAGCAAATAGAATCTCCTTGACTTCCTCCAAGAACTCTAAGTAAGGATGTTTTTTACCAATGATAAGTGCTGGGGGTGATGCCCTAACATCATAAGGTGACAACCTCAAACTGCGCCATCTTCCTGACTTCAAAATATCAGAGGTAAGGACCCTGCACGTCTCCAATTCTTGAACGGGCGCCTCTTTAACGAGCTCGACAACAAGGGTCTTTGAGGTCTTTAATGATACCAAACCTCTCTTCTCCAACTCCTTAACTTTCTCCAACTCCTCGGGGGACAATGACGCTCTCTCTGGTCTATCGGAGACCTTTTTGATCACAACTTCAAGATCTGGAATGACTCTTTTCTTGAGTACAACCTTGGGCGTCCTGCCAGTCCTATCGATTTCTATTACGCCACACCTCTTTCCCCAACCCAAAGCCGCCGATATTTCACGTTCATCAAAATTTTTCTTGAGCTCCTCGAGCTCAACCCCTCCATCCTTGGAGCCTAAGACATAACAAAGGCGAGTCTCTGGCAGACCTATCTCCACACACCTCTTCCCTTCTTCGGTAAGTTCATACCATTCCTTTACGATTTCTTGGGTTTTTACGTATCCTTTATCCTTCAAAAGTGATGATAAGGGGAAAATTGATGAAACGGGTTCATTAAGAGCTGCTGCTAAAGAAGCGGCATCTGCCCTACCTCCCAACTTCTTCAAGGATTCGAGAAGGCGCACCTCTGATGAACTTAATGACATCGTTCAACCCCCGATCAAGCTTGATGTTTGATTAGATTACCTTTTTCATCTATTTCTCTATTTCTAATCCTTGTAGATGAAACTGGAAGACCGTCCTGAGCTGTGACATAATCCACGAAGTATACTTTCATTCTTTTTAATCCACGTTTCTCTCTTATGTTGTTCGCCTCCTCAGCACGAGGAGCCGTTTCCTTGGTGACTATTATCCCCTCGATAGAAGGGTCTGAGATCGTTGGACCAAATGGATCCTCTAATGTGACTATCCTAGCACGCTTTATCCATCCTCTACTCTTTAGGAACTCAATCATTTTTGAAACCCTAATCTCAAAGCCTTGATCGTGCAGTTTGCCCGTCCTCCTAAGAAACTCATCAGAGGTTACTCCTATGATGACAAACTCGCCCATCTCAAAAGCCTTCGAAATCAAACACTCATGCCCGACATGAAAATGGTCAAATGTGCCACCAACAGCCACAATCCTATGTTTTGGCATTTCTCCTTAATCCTTCTTTATTGGTATGGAGTATATTGCACGTATGTATGATATTCCTGAGCACTTCTTGCAGGGTCCGACCTCTTTAAACACATAATCGCCCTCTGAAAACGGTCTCTCCTCTCTGATGTCGCATCCCCTGCATCCTATTACCGTAATCACATTCTCCGTTGAAATCTCAGCTCTCTGTAAAGAACGCCCCCCGATGAAGTAAATTCCCCAAGATGCCGCAAGTAATGCTAGACCTGCTATCATCAGAACATTGCTGTAGTTGGATAGAGGGTCCACAATGGTTGCTAGTACAAACAAAATAAAAGCCCCTAATGTTAATAATATAGAGATCATGGCGAATTTTGGCTGTCGCTCTCTTTGCATCATAATCACCCTACTGCCCGATTCCTATAGTGTTGCCAATGCCTGCTATTATTACTACGTCTCCTTCCTTAGTCCTCTCCACAATCGCCTTCTTTATCTTTTCTATTATGATATCAGAGGCCTCCACGATCTCCTTCTTCATTGTCGTTAAAGCTTCCTCAAGGTCCATTTTACAAACAATCGCGTCAAGAGGAATCTTGTACTTCGTAGCGACCTCTTCTATCTTATACTTTTCAGGACCTGGGTCTCCTATAGCTGCCCCGACTCCTTCTACCACTTCTCCTGTATTCTCCCCCTCCAATTTTGACGAAGCATCAACCATGAATATTCTTGCGACCTTCCCGCTCATCTCCTCGACAAGTCTCTTCACAGCCTCCCCAGGCTTTCCTAGCAAGCCTCCAGGACCTTCGGCCTTCAAAACATAAGCCTTCCTATTAGAAATGTCTACTTCTGAACAGACGATGTCTTCGGCTATTATCCTCTTAGGTAGCCCGTACATCAATTTTGATGCCACCAACGGACCAAGTCCGTCACCAATTGGTTTTCCTGCCGAGAAGGTCTTCTGTGCATTAAAATACGCCTCTGCCATCTTCATTATAAGGGGCAACTGCATATCCAACTGAACGAAGATCATCAGGCTCTTAGTTTTTTTACCCAATATCAAATAATGCCTGACAACCTTAAATATGAAGTTCAAAGCCATTGCGGCTTCTAGTATGTCTTCAGTGTTTGCAGCCTCCGCCTTTCCAGCCTTGGGTGCGATCTGGGCTACAAACGCCTTGAATCTGTCCCTCCGATTGTCCAGCAAGTGCTCCAATCTATTCAAGACGCCAAATGGGTCTCTGTCTACAGGCTCTATCGTGAAGAAGTCCAGAAATGCGGTAACCTGAGAGCGTACATCAGTATTTTCCTGTGCATATTTTTGTACGCTCTTCAGCGCCTCCTCTCTACTTTTATCCGCCAACATCTGCAGTTTAATGGTTGCTTTTTCCACATTCCTCTGATAAGTCCATATTTGTAGCCTCTGGTTGAAGAGTAGGATCATAGAAAAGAAGAACACTACCCAGAGTATGTTCAAGATAATCGAGGATAAATCATTGCCTGTAGGAAATAGTCCCTGACCGACTGGAATTACCATATTTACCACAACAATGTTCAAAAGAATAGATATGAGGGATATATTTATTTCTAATTAGATTTCCCGATCAAAATTCAAGATTTAAATAAGATGGCCGCCAGCTTCTGCGGCTTCCCGGACCCTCTCGGCATCCAGTACAACCGCAGACGTTTGATGGTTTAACTTCCGTGTTCGGGATGGGAACGGGTGGAACCCATCAACTATGGCCGGCGTGCCAAAATAGTAGAAAAAATATTAGTTTTTAAAGTTTACTATTCTATTGTTCCATGACTATCATGGTCATTGTGGAGCGGACTTTGTCCAGCTGCCTTATCTTCTTAGTCACGGTCTCCCTTAGTTTCTCTAAGGTTTCGGACTCCAGCATTACAATGATGTCATAGACGCCATAGACCATGTATGCTTGCTTCACTTCCGGCACCTTCTTAATATTATCAAGAACCTCCTTGTCTGTTCCTGCCTCCACATTTACCAATACAAAAGCAAGTGGCATTCTTACACCCAATTATGTTATCGACGATTTAACTTATAACTTCTTTGGGACCGATTGTGCCAATTCCACAGAAAACCTGAATGGTGGGGCTGGAGGGACTTGAACCCCCGACATGCGGGTCGCCCCGCTCTAGCAGCTCCAGAAGACAATCATCCCCAAAGGGTCAAATTCTAGTGCTAGACCTCTGGAGCCCTTGACGAGGCGAAGGGGACACCTTCGCCTTGCCGTCATACCGTGCTAGACCACAGCCCCACCGAGAAGACATGGGTGCACCCGCATTATATAAATTTTTAGAAATAAGATGCCACAGAAGAATTGGGAAGCCCCAGGCGGGGTTTGAACCCGCGACCACCGCCTCTTTGGGTAGTTTACCAAGGCGGTGCTCTACCAGGCTGAGCCACTGGGGCTTGTTGTAAATCTCCACGCGAGATGGTTAATTAATTTTTTTATATTCTTATGCCTTCTTAATCGGACCTATGGATTTGGTCTTCCATAAATCTCTATCGAGTTTCTTTTATATGGTAGTGGTTATATAATATATTATATAGGGTGAGGAGATGGCAAAAACGCTAAGGGATGAATTCCCCAGCGTTATTGATATCTCCTATCAAGAATACCTTAAACATAAGCACATCTCAGATATAATGACAAAAGATCCTCTCTTCATCGACAGCGGGGCTACTATGCTCGAGGCTGCTAAACTGATGGGGGAAAAACACATCGGAAGCCTACTCGTTAAAGGCACAGACAGGCCTGCAGGGATCGTAACAGAGCGAGACCTGCTGACTCGCGTCATAGCCGCAGAAAGGAATCCTAAGGAAGTTAGGGTATACGAGGTCCTATCCCCAAGGCTAATCACCATAAAACCCCAGGCAACGGTCAAAGAAGGAGCAAGAACGATGATCAAGGAAAAAGGTCGGCTTGTAGTTACCGAGGGGCGAAGAGTAGTTGGAATTGTAACGGCCTCAGATCTCATAAAAGCCCTGCCCGATGCTCCTGAAACCTCCGTACCAGTTCAAAAATTCATGACAAAGCGAGTAGAGTGTGTAGATCCTAACACAAAGGTCTGGGACGTTGCTAAGAAGATGGGCAAAGAGCGAATAGGCTCCGTCATCGTGAACAAGGACGGAGAGCCTTGGGGAATTTTCACAGAGAGGGACCTTCTGAGCAAGGTAATCTACAAAGAAGCAGATCTCCAGGATCCCGTCTATCGCTACGCCTCGGCACCATTAGTGAAAATTTCCCCTGATTACAGCATACACAAGGCAGCAATGACAATGGCAACCAAACATATCCGAAGGCTACCTGTATTCAAAGATGATCAGCTGGTCGGCATAATCACCGCCAGAGACCTTGTTGAAGCCTACGCTCTATGATTTTTTCTGAACCATGCAATAATACCCATAAGGAGTTTGGCGTATTTCGCCTTTGAATTAAACTTGCCGAACTTTTCCCGATCTTTATTAACTTTTATGGTTTGTCAGCTTACTTACAAAATGGATTATCCTATGCCATTTTATAGAGAAATTAAAATGAAAATTGATAGCATACAAGCTCCAATTTTTTGCCCCATGGGGTATCCACAACATATTCTTCCAATTTCTCGAAACCATTCTTCTCATAGAATCTCCTAGCACGAATCTCATCCTTACCAGTATTGACGATAACTTTCTTAAACCCTCTTTTCTTTGATTCGTTAAGTACGTGTTGAAGTAACTTACTCCCTAAGCCCTTCCTTGTAAATTCCGGAAAAATTATAATGCGATCAAGCTCCACAGTACCTTCATTTCTCATTATGGTTTGGGCAAAACCCACTATCTCTTCACCATTCTCTTCCATAACCAAATAAAATTTTGCCTTCTCTAGGTTTCTGGCTTTTAGCAAACTGTCCTCCGAAAAAGCTTTTCGAAAATATTCTTCTGGTATTTCATTTAGCAACGTTCTATTGGTAAATCTCTCCCTCTTTGTCTTCTAAAATTTTTAAGAGCGTTCTACTGAGCCTCTCCAAGGCTTCTTCGTCAGCCTCAACTATTTTAAACAAATTTTGATCCCTTAGGATCTTTGCATCTAATATAATTAAAAAAGTCTTTGAATTTTCCTGAGTTGCCATGACCCTTTTTGGGCACCGCTCTGATTATTTTGCTATTTATGTGCCTCTACTTTGATACTCGTGATCTTTCCTAATAGTTCTATATTGACATCAATAGTGTAGGGCGTTTCTGATACGATCTTAACATTTTTGAAACCCGCTTTTCTTATAACCCCTAAGTAATCATTCTTCTCAAGTGCACCTGCCACACAATTCGCCCAAGCATCAAAACTCTTCTTTAAAGTTTCAGGTAGTTCTCCTTCAGTAACCAAGTCAGAGATCATTATCCGCCCCCCAGGCTTTAGAACTCTGTAGGCCTCCCGAAAAACCCTTTCCTTGTCAGGTGAAAGGTTTATCACACAATTGCTGATGATAACATCGACAGACTCGCTCTCAATTGGCAAATTCTCTATCTCACCTAATCGAAACTCAACATTATTGTATCCGTACTTAGACGCAACATCCCTAGCCTTATTGATCATCTCTTCCGTCATGTCGACACCAATTACTTTGCCTTTGGGTCCAACTTTTTTTGCTGCCAAAAATACATCAATCCCGCCGCCAGAGCCCAGATCTAAGACAGTCTCTCCCTCCTTTATACTTGCCAATGCAACGGGGTTCCCACAACCTAGCCCCATGATCGCTTCTTCTGGCAGATTATTGAGATCATTTTCAGTATAACCTATCTGTAAAGCTACTTCTCTCGGATCAGCACCACATCCACATGATGGACAGCAAGATCCGCCTCCTTTAGCAATTTCACCATATCTCTTTTTTACATAAGTCTTTACATCTTTCTCAGCCATAATCAACCCTCGATAAGTAGTTGGCTACTTTATCATAACAACAATATATAAATATATTGGGCGTGCGATATTAAACCATGAGTGATTGTTGCCCAGAATTACCTAATTGTTGTGATATGCGCGGCATGTTGTCCTTTTATGTACTCTGGCTTCTTTCAAAGAAATCTATGAACGGGCAGGAGTTGTGCAAAGAGCTAGCGAAGCGAAAGGGCAACAAACCATCTCCTGGCACTATATATCCTGCACTTAAGGGTCTTAGGGAAAATGGCTTGGTAACCATGGAGAGGCTTGGTCGGACGACCATATATTCTATCTCAGAAAAAGGTCGGGATGAATTAGAAAGAGCATGCAAATACTTTTGTAGAGTTTTTGGAGAAATCTTGCAGGATTATACAAATAGCAAGCATAAGTAAATCCCAATTTTTTCGAAGAAATAAATTTTAAAAAATTCTGGTCCGATTGAACCGGCTGATTTACCAAGCTGAATCTTTTTCAGCAATTTCCCTAAATAGTCCATCAATTATGGGGTTTTGTCTTTTTCATCTTTCAAACGAGCGGTCTCCTCTGTATCAAATGCCCAGTAAGTATAAATTAGATTCTAACCTTCTATAAACCTTAAGGTCTGTGGTGTTGTATGAATCTTCCTGAGTATGTTCCAGTCGAAGAAGTTAAAAATGTATGTGAAAAACTTGGGATTAGGGACTGGACAAAACTTGAAAGGATTGAGGTTACCTCCGAGGAAGCAAAAAAGATTCTGGCTGAACTAGAAACGGGCGACATGAAGATCGATGTGGAGAGTTTTAGAATAGGTCTAGAGGTTGAGCTTGAACACGGAACACGATATCCAGAAGCCAACGTAACAAACAATCACCCAATTCTAACAGGTAAGATTGTATTGGCGCACCTCAAAGAAACACTAGATTATTATGAGCGTTTAGAAGTAGTCGAGATCGAAGGAGATCTCCTCAAGGCTCTTGCGAGAAAAGATTTTGAAAGGGTGGCAAAACTTTACGAGAAATTAATAAGGGCAAAGCACAAGCTAGCTCAGAAAGAAATAGGAAGCCTTTAAGATCAGAATTTGGTGAATTTTGAAAAAAACTTTCTTTTTTCACTAAAATAAGCACACATAAGGATCTATCTCAAGTGCGGGGGGTGGGATTTGAACCCACGAAGGCCTACGCCACAAGGTCCTGAGCCTTGCGCCTTTGACCTGACTTGGCGACCCCCGCTTGCCACTCCTATTCTGTAAATCCTAAATATATCTTTAATATCTTACTTTCCTATGAGCCTGCAACTATTAGAGGGTCTATGTAGGGCAGAGATGGAAGCTATAGCAAAATTGTCCCCTCAGTCTTCTTCTAAGTTTGTCAAAATAGGTGCAGGAGGGGATCGAACCAAACTCATAGACATTGTGGCAGAGGAAGCTGCGATCTCCTATCTTACGCTGGCCGGCTTTGAAGGCAAGTTAGTAAGCGAGGAACTTGGCGAGAAACAATTTGGTAGCAAGGAATATCCGATCCTAATACTTGACCCGATAGACGGAACGACAAACGCTGTGAGGGGTATAATCCCTTACTCCATATCGGCGGCTTTATCTTTGGGTCGTAACTTGAAAGACATATTCGCTGGCATAGTTATGGAGCTCCCTTCTGGGAGGGTCTACAAAGCGGTCAGGGGCAAGGGCGCTTATCTTGACGACCGAAGGATCTTTGTAAATAATCCGCCGCCTTTAAAACATGCACTGATAGGCATTGACGTAAACGTACGGAGAGATAATACAAAAATAGCGCAGATTCTCCCGCTGCTACTAGAGGTTAAACACATAAGGGTTATGGGCACCGCAGCCCTGGAACTCTGTTATGTAGCAAGCGGCGGTCTGGACCTATATGTTGACAACAGAGGGCTACTGAGAGTTACCGATATCGCAGCCTCATATATCATACTGAAGGAGGCGGGCGCATCACTGTTGCGCCTTGACGGCTCGGAACTTGACTCGCCCCTAAGCTTATCCGAAAGAGTTTCATTGGTGGCTGGCAATTACAACCTTTGCGTCGAGGCGCTATCAAAACTTAAAAGAATTTAAGCAATTATTTTGGAACCCCTCTGCCACAAAAGAAATTCTTAAATACGCCCTCCTTCTGAGTTTGTGACGGGTTAATATCTTACAAAAGACGGAATTTACCTTCCAAGGGACGCACGATCCCCCTCCGGGGGATTCAATTGGGTTTTGTGAATAGAGACATAGTATCCATAAAAGACTTTAAAAAAGAGGAGTTGGAACACATCTTCAAAACAGCTGAAAAAATGGAAAAGGACGGATATGACAGCACCCTTCTTCGTGGCAGAAAGGTGGGTCTGCTATTCTACGAGCCCAGCACCAGAACGAGGATGAGCTTCGATGCTGCTGCACACGCTCTGGGCGCCGAAACCATTTGGTTTGCAGGGGTAGAGGGTACTTCGGTCATGAAGGGTGAAACACTTAAAGACACGATAGAGACTGTGGCGAACTATGTGGATCTGATAGTAATGCGACATCCTTTTGACGGATCGGCAAGGTGGGCAGCAGACGTCACCACAAACAGGACAAAGAGAGGGCACAAAAAAGTCCCCATAATAAACGGGGGAGATGGAAAAAATGAGCATCCAACCCAGACAATGCTTGACCTTTACAGCATTAGAAAGACCCAAGGGCGAATAGATGGTCTGGAGATTGCAATGGTCGGCGATCTTAAATACGGCAGGACGGTCCATTCTCTCTCATACGCATTGTCCATGTATGATTGCAAACTGAAATACGTAGCACCAGACTCTTTACAAATACCAGAACACATCGAGACCTTCCTGAACAGGAACCACATTCAATTCACTAAACACTCCAAAATCGAAGACATCATCTCAAGTGCCGACATAATATACATGACGAGAATACAAAAGGAGAGGTTCCCTGATGAGAACGAGTACAACAAGGTTAAGGGGATCTTCAAAATAAATCGCGCCCTGCTGTCAAGGGCAAAACCCACTGCACGCCTAATGCACCCGCTACCGCGCGTGGATGAGATCTCCGTAGATGCTGATGAAGACCTGAGGGCTTACTACTTCGAGCAAGCTGGTAATGGTGTGCCCGTCAGGGCTGCCCTACTTTCATTGGTAATGGGGGCGATTGAGTGATGGCAGGAAATACAACTTCAAAGGATGCAAAGAACGGGCTGATGGTAAGACCCATAAAGGATGGGACGGTCATAGACCACATACCTCCAGGAAAGGGCATAAAGATTGCGGAGATGCTGAATCTCTTTCGCCAAGACTCTGTGGTCATAATTGGGCAGAATTTGGAGAGTACAAAGTACGGTAGAAAAGACCTTATAAAGGTCGAGAACCGATTCCTTAGGAGCGACGAATATAACAAAATATCACTAATAGCGCCCAACGCCACAATAAATATCATAAAAGACTACGAAATCCATGAAAAGAAAAAAGTTACAGTTCCTGACGTCCTAGAGGATGTAGCAGTCTGCACAAACGCAAATTGTATATCAAACAAAGAACCAGTCCCTTCACGCCTGTATACCGTCAGCAGAGATCCTCTTGTGCTCGTATGTCACTACTGCAACTTTGAATGCAAGGAGGGTCTGATAAGACTAAAGGCATGATCTTGGTGAGCCCTCTTGTCACTCCTGATAAAAAACGGAACCGTCCTTACACACCGCGGTCACTTTAATGCCAATATACTCCTTTGGAACGGCAAGATAGCCGTATTTACTAAGAACGAACCAAAAGCGGACGAGGTCATTGACGCAAGCGGGAAGCTGGTCATGCCTGGCGTAGTAGACCCACACGTCCATTTTAGGCAGCCCGGAATGTCTTCAGAAGATTGGGCCTCAGGGTCAAAGGCAGCGCTGGCTGGTGGCGTTACGACTGTGCTAGATATGCCAAACACAAAACCTCCAACAACAACGTTATCGCGACTTGAAGAGAAGAAAACATTAATTAGCACATCTACACCGAACGGTCCATTGGTCAACTACGGACTTCATTTTGGTGTTACAGTTGAAAACTTAGAAGAGGTTTTTAGGGCTGTGGGCTGGGGCACTCCCACAATCTTGGCAGCCTCTGCGAAGGTGTTTATGGGGAGTTCGACTGGCGACCTTCTCGTCCGAGACCTTGAAGTCATCAGACAAGTAGTAAGGGGCTCTAGGCTTGTGAGCGTTCATGCAGAGGACGAGGAGATCATATTAATGCATGCCGATAAGCCAGATCATTCCTCTCGGAGGCCTAAGTTGGCTGCGATCTCTGCCATTAAAAAACTACTATCTGTTGCTCAGCAAGGCAGAGTGTATGTGCTTCATGTGACATCTTGGGATGAGGCTGAACTAGCCTCCCCATTCTACAGAGAGGCCACTCCACACCACCTCTTTCTTAACTCCTCGGCCTTAAAAGAAATTGGGAACTACGCAAAGGTAAATCCGCCCCTCCGTGAAGAGAGCGACAGGAGGTCACTGTGGCAAGCCCTCAAAAACAATATGATTGAAGCTATAGGTTCCGACCATGCCCCGCACCTAAAGGAGGACAAAGCAAAGGAAAACGCTCCCTCGGGCATGCCTGGGGTAGAGACCTCGCTTCCACTGATGATTAACGCCTCCCTCAATGGGCTCATAGGGCTTGAGAAGGTCGTGGAGCTGATGTGTTATAACCCGTCCAGAATATTCTCGATCAAGGATAAGGGAAAGATGGAGCTCGGGGCAGATGCTGATATCACCATCGTTGATCCGAATCTAGAGAAGAAAGTGACTGCTGAAGAGCTCCACTACAAATGTGGATGGACCCCCTACGAAGGAGTGCGATTAAGGGGATGGCCTATTATAACAATCGTTGGTGGGAAGATCGCATTCAGAGAAGGAGAATTCTTCCCAGTACGCGGGAAGGAGGTCTCTTATGCGGTTTGAGCTTCCAAAGGATAGACTTGTAATCCCTTCTGGCATAGTAGCATCGTCCCCTGACATAATCAAGAAACTTGAAGATGCCGAGGGTCTTGGCGTGATAACGACTAAGAGCATAGGCGTTTCAGAGAGAGATGGCTACAAGGAACCAATAATCGCTGGAATCTATGGGTCTCTTATAAATGCGGTTGGTCTCTCGAACCCTGGCATGGACGCTCACATAAATGAAATAAAGAGTATCTATCCGCTAAAAAAAGTTTTGATGACCTCGATCTTCGGATCAACACCAGAGGAATTCGCCTCCCTAGCATCTAGAGTCGAAAGGTATACTGACTGGTTGGAACTAAACCTCTCTTGTCCTCATGCGAAAGGATACGGCGCCGCGATAGGGACTTCACCATCAATTGTTAAGGAGGTCGTCTCATCGGTTAGGGAAGTAACCGATATCCCGATATTTGCCAAACTGGTTCCAAGCCTTGGGTCTATCGGTCTTATAGCTAGAGCTGCAGTGGATGCAGGAGCAGATGGTATTACGGCAATCAACACTGTGGGTCCCCTTAAATTTATAGATGAGAGGACTGGTGTCCCTATTCTTTCGAACATTTACGGGGGTCTTTCAGGGGTTGCCATAAAGGAAATCGCGCTCAAATGTATTATGGAAGTGCGTGAGAGCGTCTCTGTGCCGATAATAGGGATGGGCGGCATCACGGATCCCTCAGACATTAATGCGTTCAGCTCTGCGGGCGCCTCCCTATTTGGCATAGGTACCGCACTTATCGGAATGAATACCCAAGAACTAATGACCTTCTTTAAAGAGTTCGCGTCTGGCACGAAAAAATCTGCACATCTGCGCCCCCCTCTTTCATACAATGAATTTCATGTTAAGGAGGCTTGGGGGTCCTCCTCTAGGGTCTTAGTGCTAGATGGTTCAATAGATGCCATCCCAGGCCAATTCGTATTTTTATGGATGCCCGGAATCGGCGAGAAGCCCTTCTCCTTGGCTCTGAATGATCCTATCACACTATTAATAAAAAAAGTTGGTCCTGTCTCATCATCACTGGCCTCCCTTAGAGAAGGGGATGCAATCTTGCTCAGAGGTCCCTACGGTAATGGATACATTCCCAAAGATCATGTAACTTTAGTCGGAGGGGGATCGGGCGTCGCTCCGATCCATTTCATTGCAAAAATCTTTCGAGAACTGGTCACATCAATCTTCATTGGCGGAAAAACAGCCTCAGACCTCCCACTTTGTGAGGAGCTATGTGGACTGGCAGACGTTAAAGTCTCAACAGAAGATGGAAGCTTAGGTGCACGCTCAATGGTTACTGACATTTTGAACTTAACAGAGTCGAATGGCGAATTCTTTAACTGTGGGCCTGAGCCCATGTTGGTCAGGGCGGCTGAGATGGAGTCCAAAGTAACAAGTCCGGAGAAGATATTCTGCGCCTTGGAGCGTTACACGAAATGCGGTGTTGGTATATGCGGAAGCTGCGCTATAGACGGACTAAGGCTATGCGTGGACGGACCTGTATTTCAATATTCAACACTCAAAAAGAGTATAGATTTTGGAAAATACAAGAGACGTCCAAGCGGCAGGAGGGTTCCCCTTAATGAGTCTTGAAGAACTAAAATCTGACTTCTCCAGATTCCTTCTCGAAATAGGTGCGGTAAAATTTGGCTCGTTCAGGTTAAAGAGTGGTAGAATCTCCCCATACTTCGTCAACCTTGGTGTAATAGGCGAAGGCAGTTCCATTTGGCGACTCGGTGAATTTTACGCTAAAGCTTTGGTGGAGTTTGGCCTCGTCAACGAAATAGACGTCCTCTTTGGCCCGTCTTACAAAGGAATACCCATCGTCGTTTCTGCGTCGATGGCCCTTCACAAACTCTTCAATATCTCTAAGAGGTTTGCATTCAATAGGAAAGAGGCCAAAGACCACGGAGAAGGAGGACTCATCATAGGTAAGGTTAGTGAGGATGACGAAATTGGCATACTTGATGACGTCATGACAACTGGCAAGACAAAAGAGGAGATTCTTTCAGTATTGTCCTCTATCGGGAACGTGAAGATCAACTTCGTTCTAATTGCCGTAGATAGGCTAGAAAAGGGTGAGACGGAATACATGGCAACTGTGGAGTTCTACAAGAGATATGGCATTCCGGTTAAATCAATAGTTACCGTTCAAGATGTGGCAAGAACGGCTCTTGAAGTCGGCTCAATAACGATAAAAGAAATGGAAGAAATCGCAAATTATCTAAAGATCTATGGGGGGAAGACCCTTTAGGAGAATAACTCAAGAGAAGAGCATAGTGATAGCCTGCGATGTCAACTCTATTGAAAGACTACAAGAGATCGTTGTAAACTCATGCGACTTCGATCTGGTTGGAGCTTATAAAATTGGCTTTAGCCTTGCCCTTCGGTTCGGCCTACTCAAGGTTGTCTCCACAATCCGAAATTACTCCGAGAAACCGATAATCTATGATCACCAAAAAGGCGCAACCGACGTCCCACACACCGGTAACATATTCTCCGATGCACTGGTCGAGGCGGGGCTAGACTACGCAATAATATTCCCCTTCAGTGGTCCATCGACACAGATGGCTTGGATCGAGTCGCTTAAAAAAGCGGGAATTATTCCAATTGTTGGTGGCATTCTCACTGTTTCTGATTTCTTGAACTCGAATGGCGGTTACATATCCGATGACGCTCCATTAAAAATATTTAAGACTGCGTCTAGCATGGGCGTAAAGGATTATGTGCTTCCGGGCAACAACCTCCAAATTTTAAACCGTTACAAACAAATTATAGACTCTATGGTAGACTCGCCAGTCTACTACCTTCCGGGTTTGGGTGCTCAAGGCGGGGACATCAGGTCATGCGGAAAAATAATGGGGAAGCGCTGGCACGCGATTGTTGGCAGGTCTATCTATGCGGCAAAAGACATAAGGTCCACTCTAATGGCTTTAATGTCCGACTTACAACTAGATTGACTGTTGGCAAAAAATTTAATCTTTTATTTGTTCTAGGGCACTGATCGCCTGCCATATTGCAGTTCTGGCGAAGAGAGGCATATTCGGGTCTTGACTGCACTCCTCTAAAATACTAATGGCATTTGAGGCCTTAACTGCGTTGGTATAGGTTGTGCCCTGCAATACCTTTATCGCCTCAGAAGCTGCCCTCCTTATATTCCTGGGCACTCCCGTATCCTCGGCTATCCTATGAAGGATGCTGATTGCTTGAGCCATTTTATCGCCACTCATGAATAATCACCAGTCCTTTAGCAAATAGAATATAGTCCTATTTATATTATTATTTTCATATAGTTAATATTTGGTAATGGAAATGAAGACTCGTGACGATGTTGCAAAAAAAGGGGCGGAGCTATTAAGGGCAGGAGCCACAATGCTTCAGACCCATTGTCCTGATTGTAAAACCCCGCTCTTCCAGCTGAGTAGCGGTGAAGTTATATGCCCTGGTTGCGACCGTAAGGTGGTCTTCGTCAAGTCTAACGAGGACGAGAAAGAAATACTGGAATTAATGAAGGTCTCGGAGCTAGAGGAAGACTTGGTAAAGAAGATTGAGCAGCTCAAGGAAAAGATGAGTAAAACCGACGATCCTTCAGAGCTGGATAAGATGGCTAAGTCTCTTTCTTCGCTCCTGGATCTTCTTGGGAAACTGCGCCACAGGAAGTCTTGATGCCGTAGGCTCCTGTTACAACTTCTCTTATCCGTTTTGCCTTCTTTGGTCCTATGCCCTCTACCTCCATTAACTCGCGTTCACTAGCAGTAAAGACCTTCTCAACACTTCCAAAGAACGACAGAAGCTTCTTTGCGGTAGCAGCCTCGACCATCGGTAGGCTTGCAACTATGTACTCCTTCTCCTCATCTGGCGTCTTTGCCCTCCTCCTGTCCTTGAGTGAGATTGAGCGCAAATCCCCTCTCTCTTCCCTCTTGGCTATTGTCATTATGATCTTTGCACACTCAACTGCATCATTAACCCAGATCACTGGTATGTTGAGATCCATCACCAATGAGACCAGTGCGCCAGTGATCGCCTCTTCGCGAATTTCCCTCATAAGCGGGCCCCTTCCTTCCAAAATTATAAGAGGTCTACTATAGGAGGAGCGAAGGGCTCTTGCTTGCTCGAATAACCTCCTATCTATGATTGAGTTTGCGAAGTCCTCCATGGTCTTCCTCTCAATCGCAACACATTCGGAAATTACATAATCCCCCACACTCAAACTCCTAAACTCCAGCTCTGCCCCGAGCCTTAAAAGCTCCTTAACCGTAAGTGATTGTTTTTCTCTATGATCTACCAGAATTCTTACAGACTCCTTGCCCTTGGAAATAAATGATAGCAAAGTGCCGTGCTCGCCCATTCAATTCACCACAAGAGCGCTCAAGACTTGATCGCTCAACTATTGCCCGCCTCTATGTAGCAAGAATTCTATGGATAAAAATATAACAGTTTCCGCGACATATCAACCATCATGCGCAAAAATAACAAAGGTTTCTTCATCGCCATAGAGGGAATAGACGGGGCAGGATCTTCGACCCAAACAAAACTCTTGGTTAATCGTCTTAAGGAGATGGGGTACGATTCTGTATTCACAAAAGAGCCAAACCCAGAAGGAAAGATAGAAGCCGTGATAAGATCTTTTCTAAAAGAACCTAGTGGTGTGCCAGAATTGGACGCCCTCCTTTTTGCGGCGGATAGGATCCATCACATTACTCACTTCATAAGGCCTTGGCTGGATGAGGGCAAAGTGGTGGTCACCGACCGGTACTTAGAGTCCTCCATAGCTTACCAGACCTCTCAAGGTTTGGACGAGGAATGGATCCTCACAATCAATAAGGGCGCCATACGCCCCAATCTAACCATAATATTGGATATTGACCCCATAATATCTCTCAGGAGAAAGGGGGTGCTCCACGACCGTTTCGAGAATGTTGAGTTCCTAAGGAAGGTCCGAACAAAATTTTTGGAACGTGCCAGTAAGATGCGCTACCATGTTGTGGATGCAAGTAAATCAATAGAAGAAGTGCATAAGGAGATCTTTGATTTGGTACTTAATGCGATGCAAGAATCTTCCACTCATCAGTAAGAGACCATGGCAGACTCTGGCAATTTACCCATAACTCTTTCTGCTGCCTCTCTAACTTTATCCCTATGCTTCTCATGGGTGTAGACTCTAACAATATTTACGAATCCCCTCAACACCTCTATGGTCTTAGAGAGCTTGGTCGCCTTAAGCACCCTCCTGACTCCCCCCTCAACATCTACTATGGGTATCTCCATGGGATCGAAATCCAAAGCATGTCTATATGGAATGGAGGGGAGGGACGGCGTATCTATGAAAACATCCTCCGGACCTAAGCCCGCGATCGCGGCGATCTCCTCCTCCATCTGCCTCCTTATCCCTTCGAGCCCAAACAGACTGGCTACTGCCTTATCCTCCGCTTTCATTTCGCGCTCATAAGCACATTTCAAAAGCCTCCTCTTCTCCAAGTCCTCCATTATCTTACATGAGGCGCTACATTGCTTGAGCGTACACCACATACTGTAATCGTCCATCCGCAAGTACTCCTCAGGAGTCTTGAATTTGCAGATCCCTAACTCCTCATCGGCAGCTTCCATAGCCTTTACGAGGAGTATCTGGGCCGCCCGTGCGGTTTTGTGATAATATATCGCCTTGAAAGATTCGACCCGAGCTATTAGAAACGCTTCCAACGTTGCGAGAGCAGAACTGTCCACCACAAGCTTGTCATCCACAACATCCATCGTGTAAATCAGCCTATGTATATCCACCTTTCCATACTCCGCCCCTGTATGGTGGGTGTCCCTGACCAAAAAGTCCATCTTATCCACATCAACTGCGCTGCTCAAAATTTGGTTCAGAAAACCCTTGCCTTTCTTTAGCCTCCCAACGGCTAGCTCCGCGATATCATCTGCCGGCTGTCCATTTCTCTCCAAGATCTCTTTAAGCTCCGAGTTTCTAATTATCCATGGTGCTAGGTCCTCGTGGCTCTTATTCAGTTTCTTAATGAGGAGCTCCTCAAATGTATGCGAGAATGGGCCGTGTCCGACATCATGAAATAGACCTGCCAACCTTACGATCTGAATCTCCTCCTCAGTTATATCCACAGGAAGTACCCTGCCCAAAACCCCGGCTAGGTGCATAACACCAACAGAATGCTCAAACCTAGTGTGATTTGCACCGGGGTAGACAAGGTCAGCAAATACGAGCTGCTTTATCCTTCTTAGCCTTTGCAAGGGCAAAGTGTCGATAACGTCCTTTTCCAACTTGGATATATGTACATATCCATGTATTGGATCTTTTATCATTCCCCAAGGTCTCTCTACCTTCAATCCATCACCCCCTTCTAACTACAACCCTCCCCTCCTTTCCGTCCACAACCACATAATCGCCGGTACTTATGGCGCTTATCGGATCTACCTCAAGTTTATCGACCAACGGGATCTCTGCTAGGATACACCCGGTTGCTATGATTGCTTCCGTCTCAACGTTAATTATCCCGGCAGGGGCATGACCGTTTTTCTTCAGTTGGTAGAGGACATAAGATCCTACCGTACTGCCCTTTCCCTTCGGAAATACTAGGACTTTGCCCGTCACATCCTGACCGCAGAGATCGTGCCCCTTTTCTCTGATCAAACCCGTCGTAGGGTCGACTCCGCCGAAGAAGGAGATCCCCTGCCTCGAAACCAGAGCCTCACCTTTTCCTACAAACTTGGCCACGCCTCTCCCCCTGTAAGTCCTCTCTTGCATTATCGCCCCTCCATAACGCTTTCCAATACTAAATATGTCTCAGTTGCGGTGGCCTTCAAACCAGACGTTGAAGGTACATAATGCGCTGCTTTGCAAGAATTTGATACCATGTGACTATAGCCGGACTTTTCAAGCGGACATACCACCATGCAAGTGTCTGTAAATACCTTTCCACCCGCGCCCTCTATAGCCCTCAGATACCCTCGATCTTTCGCTTGATCGTAAACTCCTTGGGAGGTCCAAACCCATAGAGCACAGCCTTCCTTCACTCTTTTGTCCTTAAGGGCCCTTGCCAGATCCCTGAGTTCCTGAATACTACAGTGTGGGCATCCTATGCATGCAAGGTCTGGTTTGCCTTCTGAGGAAAGCTTCTCACGGGAAAGCTCAAGCTCCCTCTGATCAACACAGACCTTCTCCAATTTATCTGCAGTTCGGCGCCTGTCCCCCACATAGAACATTGCTATGCCTCCTGAAGCGGCTAAAGCAGCCGACATTATCTTCAGCTTATCAAAATCCCTCACTAAAACTCCTTTGAAGTAAGGTATTCCTGAGCCCAAAATTCTGCCAACGGTATATCCTAGAAGACTGAAGTCGAATATGGACTCCAGTCTAGCCTCGACTTTCACAATTGCCGTTGGCACCCTATTGTCTTCAAGATGCAGTCCATAGCAAGGCGTCCTTCCTGTAATCGCGGCAGCCAAGGCTGATGGTCCCCCTTCTCTATTTGTCCTCGCACCAAGAACAGAGTTTGCAAAAACCACTGCAGAAGATTCTGACCAAGCCACATGCGCTCCAGACCTTGGTCTATTCCCTACCAAGTAAGGAGTGCATGTACAAGTGATCTCCACCCCCATCTTTTCGAAAGCCTTGAGTATTCTCATCTGTCTTTGATAATATTCATCATCTATCCCCATCTCTTTCCACTTATCCAAGTCCATCCCCGCTGGATTCAGGGTGGACTTCACCCTTACCTTGCCTCCGAGGTCTGCCCAGTCTTCTAGGAATTCCATACCAGCGTCCCCGATATTGCCGTAAGAGACCCCTGCTATCTGGGCACTCTCTATTTTCACCATCCGCTCCGCCCCAAAGACCTCTCCAAGTGCCGTTAGTAGTTGCATGGCTTTTTGGACCGCGAGCCCCTCCTCCCCTGATAGCATCCTCTCCTCTTCCCTGCTAAGGTACATTAAACAACCCCCTCATGGCATCTTTGCTTTTTCAAACTTCTCCTTCGGCTTATTCCAAGGCATTGTAGCATCTATGCCAACTTTACATGTCAAGATCTTTTCTTGATCGGATGAGGGATCCAAACTAGATCCCCTCGCCTTTCTTACAAGTATTATGTCCTCGTCGCCTTGGAATCTCGTGGCTATAGCCCACTCCACTTCAGACATGTCGTCAATGTTTATGTCATCATCAACGACAATAACATGCTTCACACTCGGGTTCGCGCCGAAGGCTGCCATTATTGCGTTTTTCGCATCCCCTTCCGCCTGCTTCTTTATGGAAATTACAGCATTAAACCAGCATGCCCCGCCCAGCGTTAACCTAACGCCTTTTACCTCTGGAACTGCCTTAGAAACCCCTTCGAACATCCTTGCCTCCTTCGGCATGCCCATCAAAAGTTTATGTTCCGAACCGCCAGGTAGTATTGCTTGGTAAATCGCGTCCCTTCTTCGCATGACCCTTAAGACCTCTAGTACGGGCTGCTTTCTCACGATGTCATAAGTGCCCGTAAGATCAACGAACGGTCCTTCGTCCACCATTTCGTCTTTTTTTATGACTCCCTCGATCACGATCTCTGAATCTGCTGGAACCTTAACGTCAACACTCTTACACTTTGCAAGTCTTAACCTTCCGCCCAACATGGCATTGGCAACCCACAGCTCGTCCACCCCGTACTTTGGACCTGCGTTCACACTCACCATCACTGCTGGATGTGCCCCGATTACCACAGCCACTTGAAGATCTTCGCCCCTTTTTTTAGCCTCTTGATGGAGAGAATAAAGGTGTCTTGGCACTATCCTGATCGCCATTCTCCTTTTATCCAATACCAAAAGTCTATGTATTGAGGAGTTCTGGAACTTGCCATCAGGACTTCTAGCCACTACTATACCTGCGGTTATGTAAGGTCCCGCATCTTTTTCGTAATGTGTCAAAACTGGCAGGCTGCTCAGGTCTTTTTCCTCAATCTCAAAAACAGGTCCGCCCTCGACTATTTTCGGCTCGATTGGATTGGAGGTTGCCGATATTATCTTGTCGTAATAATTTTGCAAATTTGCTCCAATTCCTCTGAGGATCCTATCCCTAGTTCCACATACCCCAGAAACGACCTCCAAACCGCTCCCCTTGACCCTTCGGAACCAGAGGAGTGGGCCGTTATCATATTGCTTCATTACCTTTGGAATCTCATACATAGGTGAGAGTTCCTCTTTTAACTCTACAAGACCGCCAGGAACTTTCGCCTCCGCATCCAAAAACTCCCTGAGACTCAATACTCGCCCTCCATTAAACCATAATAATCATTTGGGATGACTAAAACCTTTTGGATTCGAAAATTTTAAATCATGTCTTTACCGTAAATCATTGGTGCATTTTTTGCTTAAGGAAAACTGGAATTTCTTCCCGTACCCTTCTTTTAAACCAAATCAGGAGCGACTCCTATCGGTCGTTTACAATACAATCAACTCGCGTTCCCACGCAATAATTGATGGAGCTAGTGGTTTGGGCAAGACTGTTGGGTCACTCGCCGGGGCACTTCAAGCGACCAAGAAGCATGGTTTGGGAATTCTCTACGCTGCCAGAACCTACAAGGAGCTCGATAGGGTAGTCGAAGAGCTTGAAGCAATAAATAAGAAAAAGCAAGTCTCAGGGCTATCCATCCGCGGACGGTCGGAGATGTGCATCAATGAAGCCGTGTTAAGGTTCTCAAACGACCCACGAACCGTAATGGAGCTTTGCTCCGACCTGACAAAGAGTGGCAAGTGCGAGTACTATGAGAATATGGAAGATGTCGGCATGGTCAGGGGGTTGATGGAGGACTTCCTTCACACACCGACAGGCGCTCCCACACTGATCTCTGAGTCCAAAAAACTCGAGGTCTGCCCATACGAAATGGTTAAACTTCTGCTGCCCCATGTGGATGTGGTCGCGCTGAATTATGCGTATCTATTTAGTAGCACCATAAGGGAAAATTTTATAAAAAAACTTGGGAGACCCCTCTCAGAGTATGTGTTAATATTAGACGAGGCACATAATCTCCCCGAGATAGCAAGCGAGTTTGAGAGCGACCACCTATCAATCTCAACAATAAACGCGTCGATCGAAGAGTCGGAAAAGTACGGTAAACCGACCGTCAAGAGGTTCTCAGACTCTGTCTTGGATCTGTTGAGTGGTAAGGGGGAGGGTGAACATATTCTTGATTTTAGGTCGGTCGTTAAAGACGCGCTTCGCCTAGCACGCATCGATGAGGATCCGATTTATTTTTTAGAAGAAATCCATGCATTTGGGGAGTCAATAAAATCGCTCCAGCTATCAAAAGGGAAAATCCCCCGTTCCTATATACACCGACTAGCCGAGTTCTTCCTCCGAGGGGTTGAGACGTCCGGAAGGAGTGATTTTATTCACCTACTAACAAAGGGCGATGATGTACCACTAAGATTGGACATCATTGCCCTCGATCCAAGAACTTCCACATCAGAAGTCATCAACTCTGTAGCTGCGACAATATCTATGTCTGGAACGCTTGAGGATATGGA
>JARXPE010000008.1 GCA_029887795.1 Thermoproteota archaeon | reverse complement strand
CTAGAGATCACCACCGAGCCTTATCCTGGCAATCAGCGGATGCCCCCACTCAAGCGACGGAGGGTTTGTGGCGACGACCTCGTGCATCCCCTCGACCTTTACAAGAGGGACGACGGACCCTTCCTCCAAGAACAGCACCCTCTTCTTCGGACCGGAAGACCTCCTTCCAGCCCTCCAGCAGAGGGAGTAGTACAGGCGATCCTTCCTTGAGCAGATTTTGATCCACTCCTCCGGCTTGGGTAGGTACAATGATAGCAACACAGCGCCTTCTTCATCGGGGGCGCCCTCACTATTAGCCCCAGAAGGGAGGATTATCTCCTTTATCCGATGGTGGATTTCCCTCTCGTAAGTCTCAAAGTTGAACCTTCCGTGCCCAATTGAGACCTCGCCGCCGATGCCCCTGTCCTGGAGGAACCGGAGGGCCAAAACCGTCGATGAGACCCAGTCGTCGCTGCCCTCAAGAAGGAAAAAGAGCCCTGCATTCATGTAAAAAGTTCCGTGGGAAGTGAAGAAGTTGTCCGCTCCGCCCTTAATTCTGTTGACGGCGTTCCTGACCCTCGTCCAAGGCATTAAATCAAAGTTCTCCAAAACTCCTTTTTCCGCGATAAGCTGCCCTCTCACCTCATAATTTTGATCTATCCGGCTTACAATATCCCAGACGCTCAAACTTCCGGATAAAAGATCAATAAAGATCTTATCTTGAAGATACGATACCTGCTTGTAGGACTTGATCTTATCAATGTCCGCTGATCCTGCCTTCGCTGGGGGAGGGATCTTTGGCTTTGGAAAGAAGAGAACCCTCTCATTCCCTTGGATCTTTAGCATGGGCATTGCCGAAGAGACCCTAAGAGATCCGTCTTTGATGAGGGGCTCGACGTCCCTACCCATCTCGGCGAGGGACCAGATTACAGCGGAAGCTATAGTGTCCGAACGCACTTCCCTCGGCATAAACCCTAAGGGGCTGAGGTAAAAAGCAGCTGGCATCTCCCACGACCTTTCTTCTATTGCTACTTTCCGATCTCTTTAAGAACCGACTCGAAATTTTCGACAAGCTCCAATGGCGTGTGCTTTTCTTTGCCGTTTAAGACAATTTTCTCCCCTTCTCTACCGTTATAATAGTCTTCCACTGTCTTGACGATCAGGCTGACGTCCTCAACTTTAACCTTCCCGTAACCCCTGCTCCCTGACCCCCCTAGGTATGAATCCTCAAGACACGAGAGCATTGAGAAGACGTATCTAAGCATTTCATAGTCTCTTTGATTATAGATCCCGTAGACCATCTCAAAAGCGAACTCTGCCCCCGGCGGGACCCTCTCCATAGCCCTCGGGTGCTCGGCGCTGCCTTTCAGCCTGTTGATGACATTCTCCATCTTGATCTCTGTATCTACGTCGTTCACTAGAGTCGCGTCCCTGACTATAAGCCTCGTGGGTCCCCTGACCCTATCCTCCCCCGGAGATCCGAATATGACGCATATAGGGCAATCTTCATCACCACAGCTGTGTACTCCTCCACTGGGATCGACTCTGTTCAATGAAAACTCGAGTAAAGACCTTAGTTTACCCTTCAGGGTACTGCCTGGTATGTATGGCCTTCCCTGCGGATCGGTGATCACGGGGTTGTCTGTCCCCCCTATCTTCAGCTCGCCTTTGTTCCCGCCTATGTGCAGCCCGGTGAGCGTCTTTATCTTTCCGACCATCACTATGTTTTTGATCAGCTTCAAGTCTACAGAGGTCCCTTCTACTCCAGTCTGAGTCACCCTCTTTCACCCCCTCCCCTTCTCGTTTCTTCAAAATACTTCTGGTAAGCCACGATGGCTTCAAGGAAATCCATAAACCTCAAGAAGCTCTCCTTCTTTTTTTCGTCGTCGGAATCACTTTCTATCTTATTTATACATGTTCTCGCCAAATCGTAGAACTCTTTCGGTGCTAATTTCCTGCCAACTGAGAACGCTAACAGCGGCAGCGTAAGGTGGACTTGCCCCCTCACGTCTTTCCAAGACCTGCCCTTTTTAAGTTCCTCTCTGATTTTCACCAGAGGATCAAAGAATCTCCGTAACTGGTGAGTCTTCATTTCTTCCTTTTTTAATCTATCAGCTATCCTCGCGGCGTAGCCGTTTTCATCGGCAAAATCTTTTGGATCTAGCTGCGATAGGCTCCCCAAGGCATTTATTTTTACGATGACGTCGTAATATGGGTTCGATCTGCCTTCGTGTTGGTGATGCGATCCGTAGGCTGGCGCTCCCCTTTGGTGCCTCCAGTCATATCCCACATTATTCCCTCCTTAATCTTGTTCTTAAAGACACCCAACTGGCCGGGATTAAAATCCACGGCATGTATTCAATAATATCTCTCTCGTACTTATTGAAGTTTTTCAAATTTCTAACAATTTTGTACCTCAGCTTAGGTAGGTAAGATCTCGCCTCCCTCCGCCTCTTCTCGATATCTCGCGGGTTGGTCTCGGATACATCCTTGCCTAAGAATGAATCATACCAATAGTTAATCAAATCGTGGACGAATCCCCTGGGAACTTCCTTAACCCTTACGCCCATTTCCAGCCTTTCGGCAAGTTCTAGCAGGTCCGCTAAGCTCTTAGAGCCGTACCCTAAAGCAAATTCTTTAGAGAGGGGGACGCAGTCCCCGAAAATACAGGCGGTGTCCTTCCTAAAGGATGAGGCGTTTATTTGAAATCTGTATTTCTTGGCCCTACTAAGGCGCGAAGTGAGCTCGGAAACAGCATCCGAGATAGGATGCTTTGGGTCTGCCACGATATACCCGATCGACATGCCCATGTCAGGATTTTTGCAGGTCATTTTTCCGAACTCTTCCCTGATCTCGGAGCAGGCCCACAAGACGGCATCCCAAGGGCCTGTTATCATGAAGTCGTCCCCTCCAGAATAATTTATGTATATGACCGTAGTCTTTCTGCCTTTGCATTTCGGGCAGAGCCTCGCCTCGATCTCGCCCCCCATTCTAGGATCGCCCAATTTTTCGTGGAATATCCACCAGCCTAAGAAATATTCACCGGAATCGCTCTTGTTAAAGATCCCTCCAGGGAACTGTTTTGATACCGCTTCAAGACCATTTCTGCAATCATCGCAAACCTTGTATGTGTAGTACTTCTCCACCAACCTGTTCAAACGCCCAGCGAAGAAGACCTCGAGTAGGGTGCTCATGTGCGAATAGCTCCATATCCTCACACCTTCCAGACCATTGTGCATGATGTAGCCCATGTTGTCCACATCACCCTTTGCCAATCCAAGCTTGGCAGCTCCGCCGCTCATCTCACCTAAAGAATCAAAGCTCAATATGTTGCCTTCGATAGAGGGCGCTGCACTTCCTAAGAACATAAAACACCTAGCTATATCGTCACTGATCTTTGGGTTGAGTTCTGCGTTATTGATGGAATAAAGACTTCCTCCCAAGGCTCTGATAGCCTCTATTTTATCCTTTTTGAGGAGCAAATAAGAGAAGCTCCCAATAGAAAAGTGTGATCCAGGCAGATATTCTCCGATCCTAAAGAGGTAGTCTGACTTGAGCAGAGTCTGCCCCAGTTCCTCCTGATCCCTGCACACCTGGCAAGTTCTATCTTCTCCGGACTGGATGTCCGCGCCACACGAGGCGCACCTGCTTCTGGGCGTCTTAGAGTCTACAAATGAAAAACCGTCCTCCAATACCTCGATAAACTTCCTCTGCTTTCTACGCTCGATCTCCTCTTCACACTTGAGTAGCGCCTCTGTGAAGTCTTTCTTAGTGATGAGGTTGCATTTGCAGGAACCAATCGATAGGTAAAGAGCACCAGAGAACTTCTTCCAAAGTTCGGCGTTGACCTCCTTAGAAACTTTTTCCCCTACCTCTAAGCATGTTGAGGGTATAAGGACCGCGAACTGACCCCCAGTGCACCAGAGTATATTGCACTCCGGAACGCCAGCCCTCGTCGCAATCATATGTGCCGCAGCGTCCATTAAAAGGGAGACCTGAAGAGACCTCCCCCTGACCCTTTTTGCCATCCCTTTCCTCGCTTCTTCATAAGAGTCGTATTTGAAGATAAAGTTCTGTATGCCGGATGCGTCCCCTAGGACGAGGGCGAATGCCTCTTGTCTAAGCTCTTTGGGTGACACATTCTTCTCGCTGCAGAAGTTGTACAGGCAGCTTGCTAGAGCTGCCGTAGTCTTCAAGTGGTCGAAGAGCGGCACCCTAGCCTTGGTTTTGTATCCGGCGGAGAGTGTGTAGAAGGTGTACTTCTTTAGAAGGTAGTAGAGAGACTCTAAGAACTTGTCGACCTTAAGTGGTAGGTTCTTAGACTCGTTTATAAGCCCTTCCCAAACCTTGCTAGAGAGTTCTCTCATCTCATTCTTGTTCAGTGACTCCTTTCCCACAGGGAACACGGACTCTGTGTTGAGTGTCGAGGGTCTATAGACAAAAAGCTCCTTCCCGTGGTACTCTCTATTTTGGCAGATGCACACGCCCTCGAATATGGATTCGAGCGGCTCCTCGGGCTCGCCGTATAGGTCTTCCTCACGCTCCATGGCCGCGGCGGCGTGATCTGCGGTCTCTATTATTATGAGAGGACCGCTGATCTCCTTATTTACCTCAATCGGTTCTTTGTGATGAGATTGTACTATCTGAGCGAGTTTGGACATGTCTAAACTGGTCCCGTCGTCAAGGATTGGCGTCGGAAGGTTTTCGACGAACTTTCTAGAATAGTATGCGTGCTCGAAACGACCTTGGTTCTTTTCTGCCCTCCACCCTAGCTTCCCGACATCGTGTAGCAGGGCGCCCAAGACCGTCAGGTAATACTCCTCTTTCAAACAGAGGCCCCCTAAGCTACCTCATATCAGTTTTGCAAATTGCCAATATAAAAAAACACTTTTTTGTACACATACTGTGAATCATTTAGGATAATGGGTTTTTCTGTATATTAGGCTTTTTAATACGTTACAAGAAAAATATTGGATTTCGGACTGATAGTCGAGATAAAAATGCGAAATCCGCCTAAAATTTTGGGGCTTAAGTGCATGGAAATTTTTGGTTGGCATGATGGTTTTGTAAATTCATGCCTATAAGACTATTTTAATTGTATTTTACATTTCAAAGTTGCGAAGGAAGCTCGACTACATTACGAGTAATTTCCCTTAATAAACCAGTGTGCAGCATCAGAGGGGCATTATGTTGCGAAAGAGTAATAAGAAGCAGACGGATTACCAGCCGAATAGTTAAAGGACGGAAGCGCCCTCAAAAGGATAAAGAGCCGCGGTGTATAGGCAGCATCCGTGACAAGTTTTATGATATAAGGATCAAGCCCGACTGGTGCACCGGTCCCTCAAAAAGGTTTATATCAGTTCAACCTTTCCATATCAAAGAGTGCTGACGCTCCTTTTCTGTCTTTCAGCGATCCCGCGCTCTGTATTTGGCACCACTTTGAAAGATCATAAAATATGTTGGAAATAACTGGAGCGATATCAGAACCAAAATCCATAGTAAATCAAACAATAGTGTGATGGATGTTAAACAACCTTTAAATACTTTATGATTGGAAAACAATCAAGGTTAAATTGAAAGGTTTAGCATTATACGGGTAAATTATCAAACTAAAAATCGGGAGGAAAAATTAGATAGGGATTATGTCCTACCTCTTATAATGAAAGAGCAAGAGATAGAAAATAAAAATTCTGTTCAAATGCCCAGCTTTGGTATATATGCTAAGTAAGCCTTCCTAAGTTCCTCTTTGTTTATGTGGTGGTATACGTCTATTGATTCTCCTCTTTTGTCGCCCCTAAGCTCCTTCACATATTCCCGCGGCATACCATTCCTGAGTAGCCATGTGGTGAACCAGTGCATGAAACAGTGAGGGCCAAAGTGATCCTCGAGGCTTATGGAGTCCGAATTTTGGAATCCAAGATTTTTAGCGTACTTAACAATGGCTCTCCATACCAGTTCCTGCTAATCCTCTTCAAAGTGTTGTAGCTCACAAATAAGGCTTCAGTTTCTGGTCTGAGCGCTTCCCTCAGCTTCAACCAACGCCTTAAAGTTACTGCACACTCATCATCAAAGAAGACGGTTCGATTGCTCCTTTTTGGGTTGGGCGCAGCCTTATGGAGTAATCTTCCCAGTTTATATCGTCCACATCTATCATCAGTAGCTCATTTCTCCTAATTCAAGTCTTAGCCAAAAGTGTAGCAATAGCCCTGTCCCTTGGATCCAAGATCGAGTTTATCAGGTTCGACATTTCCTCAAGGCTCAGCAGCCTCCTCTGGGAATCATCGTAACAATCTTTGTACTGCCTCATATACCCCCTCCTGAAAGGGACCACTAAGTTCGAACCGATCATCCCCTCGAACACCATAAAGTCGTATAGCCCTGAGATCGCGGAGAAGTACCACTTTACAGTCTTATACTTTAACTTTTTAGAGTACTTCAGATAGCCCAAGAAGTCCTTAAGGATCTGGTTGTCCACCTCTCGAACACCGACTCCGCTCTCCGACAGGAACCTGAAAAAGCACGCAATGCACGACTTATATCCGACTATAGACCTCTCGGTCATATTCCTGAGCCTGCAGTCCTCCAAAAATCTGTTCAAAAGTTCGTTTAGACTGATCGACAGTAGCGCCAAGGCAGCTCACTTCCTCCATCTCCAACCCTTCACCGTGAACTCGACGAGTCCGTACCTTTCAAGGGTCTCAAGTTGATTAGTAACAGCTCTAACCACACAGGTGTCGGAGGGATCCACATTTAGCCTTGAGAGGGTCTCCTCGTCTCTGTAGACATGTCCTTTTCTGAGTAGGTCTACCTGCTTCTTGTCCAGTCCCCTGACACCCAAATATTCTTCATTGGTGAAATTTTCTGACCTGTACCTTCTCAGCTCCCCTTCTAGGTTATCGTCCAGCTTTTTGAAGAGGCGGTTCTCGTTGCCGAGGGCTTTGAGCTCCTCCTCGGCCTTCTTCAGGCGCCTCATAAGCTCGACCCGGCTAAGGTACCCTCTCCCCGAGTCACCCCTTAGCTCTGCCTCCTCCCTCATTATGGAATCCTCGACGCGCTCGATCACGAATTTTGATAAAGATAATCCAGACTTCTCTGCAATCTCCTTCCACCGGTTAATAGCTTCCACGGAAGGAAGGTAGACATAAACAGACCTTTTCTTTATTGTTTCGGTCTTCCCTTTTACTTTTTTAGAATTTTTTCATGATAACCAATATGGGTTCTCCTATGAGAGAATATAAGATTTACCAGTAAATTGGTGCTCCGGCCGGGATTTGAACCCGGGTCACTGGCTCGAAAGGCCAGTATACTTGACCGGACTATACGACCGGAGCACTCGCCTTAAATTGGAAAAGATGCCTTTTTAATTTTTTTGAATTTTACAGCCAAATGCTGGGCAAAATCATCGCACTGAGGAATAAAAAACTTAATAGAGTCCATTCATATTCTTTTTTGCCGATGCGGGGGTCGCCAAGTCTGGTCAAAGGCGCAAGGCTTAGGACCTTGTGGCGAAGGCCTTCGTGGGTTCAAATCCCACCCCCCGCACTCCAGCTCTTCACAAGAATCTGATTCTTCTTTTTAAAAAACTGTTACTCAATTCTCATTTTTCGGCTTATTTTTTATCCGCCTACATTAAAACTGTAAATTTAAAATTATTATATGTCGTTCTCATCTTTTCATAACCATGTTTTTCCATCCGAATACTCCCAAAACTGCGCTAGAAACCGCAATTATTGACATAAAGTAAAATGCTGGACCGCTTTCAGTCTCAAAAATTGGAAAGAGAACATAACTTGACAGGTTAAGCATTGTATGAAATATTAGAGCTGCAAATACGCTTCCGCCAGTATTATTGTATAACCATGTGAACAAAATTGATACAAAAACAAAAAGAACTATAGTGCTAAAAAACATAGATATCCCCAGCTGATATTGAGGTCCAAACCAATACATGAAATTCAGAGGCAGATGCCAAACTGCCCAGATAAAACCCAAAACTACGCTCGAAATAAGCGCCGAGTAACGTTCCAGTAAACGTGGAAGCGCGTAACCCCTCCATCCAAATTCCTCTTGAATAGGTCCCCCAAGGAAGAATATGTAAACAAAATTCGAGAAAATCAACCATGGTTGATAAATAACTGTAAGATCGGGTGTAACCCCCCCACTTAACATAACTCCCAACATGGAAAAACCTGTAATCAGGGGCCACAACAAAAATACTGGAATATACCAAACTTTTCCGATCCTAGGATCGAATCCCCTCTTCAAAATTTTCTTAACTCCTTCTTTTCCTTCTCGAATATAAGTCATTACAAATGCCGCTACGAATGGACCGAAGGGGGCTACATAGAGGTTAATCCCCGCCATCTGCAGGAACCAGAATGACCAGGACCATCCAAAAGCCATCAAGAAAAACAGCATCAGATTTCCCTTTTCAGAAAAACTTGACATCTGACTCACAACGTTATTTTTTTATTAATAAGTCTGTTAATAATTTTCCTGCATCTGTTAAAATCCTTGACTAAAAAATACGTTTGGCGATTATAGGTCTTGTCTGGCCAACTAACAGGTTTCTCTAACAATCGCCATGCAACCAAAAGAACTATTGAAAAAAGTGAGATTGCTTTGTTTTTGCTAATCCTTCTTTTCTTCTTCGCCTTTGACGCCCTTTGCTAAACCCTTACCGATCCCCTTCGCTATACCGAAACCCTTCTTCAAACCCTTGCCCACGACTTCTCCTGTCTTTTCAGCAACTTCTTCCGATTTGCCCTTCTTTTCCTCTCCCATAAAACTCTCCCTGGATTACTTATTGGATGTTTGCTCATTTAAAGCTTTACTTTTACATTATTTTTTAAATTTCAATATTTAATTAAAAAATAAAAATATGTATTCTACAATATACACTAAAAATAGAAAAAATTTTTAGAATTTAAATTATTTATTAAAAACTCACTTCTTCTTTTTCTCTTTCTTTGGTTTTTCCTCCGGTTTCTGCTGCGGCTGAGCAGACAAGGAGGTATCGCCTCTTGGGGTCTTCAACCCCAAATTTTTTTCCCGAATTTTTCCAGATATATAGTTTACGCCTTGACGAGCGATTAAAGGGGGACCTTCACCATTTTCCTCTCAAAGGAAGCCCACGATTTTAATCATGGGAGGAATTGGAGAGCTTTAAATACTTGAAGGTTTACCTTTTTATCGGTCTTGGATGGAAGTCGTTAAAACCGTAACCTTGAACTTCCTCGAGCCTACAAAGGCTAAGAAAAGGCTTCTCAAAGAAACCTACCAAACCTTCCTCAACATCGTAAATGACGCTCTCGGCTTCCTTGACGGCGTCAAGAGCCGAGGAGAACTCCACGAAGCCACCTACAGTACGTTCATGAAAGAGCACCATGTAGCCAGCCAGCTCGTAATTGAGGCAACCAGCTACGCTTGGAGTATCAGGAAAAACATTAACGGCAACGTGCGTAAGTGTGTTGTCCGCTTCGACAGGCGGCTCTTCAGCTTTAAGGAAACTAGACGAGGAAACCCGGTGCTCAGCCTCAGGCTTAAACATGAGAGGATAGGTCTTCCCATCAGCCGAGACGGAGCCTACAATAGGCTTCAAGAACACCTCAAAGAAGGATGGAAGGTGACGAGCGTCATAATGAGGCGGAACTTCAGCTTCCTCGCCGTCCTCTCCAAGCCCGCACCCAAACCCAAAATGAGAGCGAACTGGATGGGTATCGACATCAACAGCTCCAAAATAGCCGTATCCATAATCGGCAATGGCAAGGTTTTGAAGCAAACATATTATGGACAAGACGTTTCCACAAGGCAGTTCCGTTTTGAGGAACGCAGAGCTTTGCTTCAGAAGCACCGAGACAACGCTTCCAGAGGAAAGGCTGGGCTCAAACTCAAGAGGCTGAGCGGAAAGCAGAGAAACTTCGTCAAAACGAGGATGTGGCAGATAGCCAATGAGATCGTCAAGCTTGCCGAGGAGTTCAACGCCAACATAGCCATCGAGAGGCTCAGATACCTCAGGAAACGTAAGGGTGAGTGGAGTAAGAAGAGCACCAGAAAGCTCAACCGCATCCCCTACGGCTTCTTCAGACACGCCCTGAAACACGTTGCTGTAAGAGAGAGCGTAGCTGTTAGGGAAATTAGGTCCAGCTACACAAGCCAAACTTGCCCGCGGTGTGGGTATGCAGGTAAAGAGAACTGGAGAGGCTATAAGTACTTCAAATGCGTCAAGTGCGGCTACGAGGCTGACAGAGACCGGGCGGCAAGCCTCAACATCGCCCTGAGGGCGACCCAAGCAGCCGACCCGGCTAAGGGTCAGACTCCTCAGGGGAACGCCTCCGTCAGTAGGCGCGTTTTGAAGGGTGAAGGGTGTGAAAGATGGTATCGGCATCAAACCACCCCGAGCTTCAAGCCCACGGATTTATCTGTGGGTAACTGACATCTATTGATTCCTGCCCATCGTTGGATCTCTTTCGATAACAGATTAATATTTAATATCTCCCTCTTCATATCTTTAGGGGGAGAGCTCTATGGAGATAAAAGCCCTAGAGGAATCGGTTAAGGAAATTCTGGAGGGCTACAATAAGCGCCCTAAGGGTTGGCAGTTCTTATCCGATCCTCTGGGCAACATCCTCGCCCTCGGGCCAGAATCAGGTTACAGGATAAAGCTGATGATGATCAACCCCAATGAGAGCTTGGGCGTGGGGGTAAAGATCCAAGACGTCGAACCTCTGAGGAGATCAATTGGCGTAAAGTTCGACTCTGGCTTTAGACCTCTGGATCATGATCTTTCTAAGACTCTCATATCGGCGGTCTCGGAGAACCGGATAACTGACTTGGCAGTGATCAATAAAATCCTTCAGATAGATCCTGTCCCAATTCACGAACTCGAAAGGAAGGATCTGGGTGCCGTACTCGGAGGTCCCTTCTTAACCCACCCCGACCTGAGATCCATCTCAAGATCTCAGCTTGAGCTGGATGCCAAGCTCTCGGCGGAGCTTGACAAGCTCTTCAGGAAAAGATATCCGCTGAGGGCTGGAATCTACAGGTGAGTTTAATTGAATGGGCGAACAGAGAGCTCCGATGTTCTTAAAGTAGAAAAGATAGGGTCAAAGATAAGGCTCTACAAGAGCTCATCCTGCACGCGCTGCCCAATAGCCAAGTTCATTCTCCAGAGGGCGCTCTCCAGCAAAGGTCTATCGTACAGCGAACTTGTCGAAGAGAAGGATGTGGATAAGGACCGGGACGCGATGGCCGATCTCTTAATGTATAATGCAATTAACACTCCCCTCCTTTTGATAGGTGATAAGGTTCTAAGGGAGGAAGAGGCGCTAAAGGAGAAACTCGTGAGGGAAGCCATCGAGGACTGGCTTTCAGAGCAAACCTGTCGGTGACCCTTATGAAGTGCAAAGACTGTGAGAAGTGGTACGGAGCCGAGGATGACGACTACGGACCGTGCAGCATAAAGCACGCAAGGGGCGACAAAAAATTCATCACCCATGGGCACCATGAATGCGACGAGGTTGGGAATTTTGAAGATTAGATTAGCAGAACGGAATGACTATGCCTACCTCATAAATCTCTCACAGGAGGAGGGCTGGAACTACGAGCTAAAAGACTTCATGATTATGGAAAGCTCGGGATGCTCAAAGACTCTGGTAGCAGATCATGACGGAATTATTGGAATGATCACATTGTTCGACTACGGCGACATTGGATGGATCTCCAACCTACTTGTGGAGAGAGGTTTTCGGAAGATGGGCGTAGGGCGTTCTCTGCTAATGGAGGGTATCCGGATGCTTGGCAAAAAGAAGACCATCGCCCTTTTCTCCACCCAGGAGTCCGTGCCTTTTTACGAGAGGAACGGCTTCGCAAAAGATAGGGACTTCCATTTCATAAAATTTCTTGGGGGGTTTGACAGCTTGGTGAAAAAAGGCGGATGGTACGAATCCTTAGAGCTGATCGACAAGCTATGCTTTGGTTATAGCAGAGGGCGACTCCTCAGGCTCCTTGCGGAATCTGGTTCAGTAGTATTCCCTACGGCTGGAGAGGGTTTCGCTATCCTCCGCCCCGGCGAGAGTGAGAGCACCGTAGGACCCGTCATTTCTAACAAAGAGAATTTCCTCTACTCTGCGATGAGTGCGCTCGGAGTCGGCTCGACCGCAGTCACACCCTGCCCGAACCCGAGATTTTGCGAAACAATATTTAAAGTGACCTTGATGTACCTTGGTGATAAGCCCAAAATCGACTACAGCATAGCACAGGCCTTCGCGGGCTTGGAATATGGGTGATAAGATGAAAATATTCAACACTCGGACCGGTGCAAAGGAAGACTTTATTTCACAGGATCCCTTCGAGGTCAAAGCCTATGTATGCGGTCCAACAGTTTACGACCTGTGTCACGTAGGTCATGCCCGGACATACATCAACTTTGACGTTTTGAAGAGATACCTAACCTCCTTAGGCTACACGGTCATTCATATTCAGAACTTTACAGACATAGACGAAAAGATCGACCAGAGGGCAAAAAAGGAGGGAATCTCCCCTCGCGAGGTCGCTGAGCGCTTCATAAAGGAGTACTTCTTCGACATGGACTCCCTCAATGTGACACGAGCCACGAGGTACACAAAGGCGTCTGAATACGTCCCCAAGATCATAAAAATAACCGAGCAGCTCTTGAAGCTTGGCTATGCTTACAGATCAGGCGACACTATTTACTTTGACGTGGAGGCCGCGGGAGGGTTCGGTGAGCTTGTGAAGGATATTAAGGGTGCTGTGGTTGATGAGATAAGGACATCTGGGAAGAAGAGCCCATTTGACTTTGTGTTGTGGAAGGTTACTGGTGAGGGATTCGATAGCCCCTTCGGGAGGGGGGTGCCAGGGTGGCACACTGAATGCGTAGCCATGTCCATGGACAACTTGGGAGAGGTTTTGGACATTCACTGGGGCGGCAAGGATCTCATATACCCCCATCACGAATGCGAAGCCCTTATTGCAAAAGCCCTTACCGGAAAAAGGTTCGTTAGGTACTGGGTCCACAATGACTTTGTCCTATTCAAAGGCGAGAAGATGTCCAAATCCTCAGGCGGGAGGGCATACATACGGGAAGTTCTGAAGAAGTATCCCGCCGAAGTGCTGAGGACCTGGATACTCAGTTCCAACTATCGGACAAAGATCGAGTTCTCGGAAGAGTCGCTAAGGGAGGCTCAATCCCTCTACGAGAAGATGAGCAGGGCCGCTGCTAGGACAAGGGGGAATGAGGAGATGGGACAATGCGCCAAGGATTATGCGGAACTCTTCATGTCAGCCTTGGACGATGATCTTGAAACTGGGCAAGCTCTCTCAATCATGGAGGAGTTGTCCGACCGAGTCTTGGAAGGGAGGGTCGAAGGGGCATGGCGAATTTTTTCTCTAGTGGAGACAATACTTGGCATTAAGATCCGTCCTACTAGGTAAAAGACTAATTGCGATTTTAAAATAAAACAATTATAATATTTGAATAGTTTTCACATAAAAATATTAATCTGTAGAAATAATCAAAAATTGGAAAAATGAAACTTTAACACTATGAGCGGAAAATCAAATCATTTGAGTTGATAATTTACAGGCGCTCTAAAGAACTGCCCTCAGCCTTCTTATCAGCCAATCCTTGTCAAGTGCATTGAGCAATGGCGCCAGTCTCGGCCCTCTCTCTGCCCCCAGCAGTATTAAGTAAACAAGGCTGAAAGCCTTTCCAACTTCGAGACCAACAGACCTTGCGGAGTTAAAGATCTCGTTCTGTAGTTCAGCCTCGGGCAGATCCTTCTCAATAAGCGATATCAGCTTCTCGATGAAAGAGCGCTCAACGTCATTGCTAGGTCTATAGGCCGGCAGCTCCATTGAAATCTTGAACCTCATTTGTAAAGGCGCGTAGGATTCCACCCAGTTTTTTGCCATCTTCAATCTTTCCTCTGCGTCAGCCCTATCCCCTTCCGAGGGCTCCGCCCCTCCGGCGAGCTTCCTCAGATAATCCATAGTCTTCTTTAAAGTCTTCTCCCACCCGAACAGCGGCTCAAGCTGGACAATGATCGCACAGAACCTGTACGGAAGGCGCACAGGTGCAGTCTTGGGCACAGGACCTACAACGCACAACTCGTAAAGGTCCCTGTAATACTGTGGATCCTCGCCGGATGGTGGAGTCTCAACGCCGAAGTATATGCGCTCCAATCTGTCGAAACCATCAACAATGTCTGGGATCCTCTCTGGCAAGAAGGCTATGTGCCTCATGGGGTCTGCGTTGAGTATCATGTACCTCATACACTCAGGAGGGGCTATCCTGAGCCATTCGTTTGGTGTGAAAGTTATCCCCTTGTGGGTCTTCATGGCATGCTCGCCAAGGGTCAGCCACTCGTACGGAACTTTGAGGGGCCCCTTGTATCCAAATATCTTCGAGCAGACCTCCAACCCCATGTCATAAGCTCCATCCTTGACACAGTGGTCTTTCCCCGCTGGCTCACAGGATACCTTGAAAATTGCCCACTTGGCGGCCCAGTCCACCCTCCAGCTCAGCTTTAAATCCAAGTCAGATATCTTACCTTTCCCCTCATAACCGCAGCTCGTGCATTTGTATCCCGCAATATCTTCATCAAGGCTCCACCACTCCAATCGGTTCGGCGCAACCTCTTCTTTCTTGGAGGCTATCCTCCCGCACCGCTGGCAGACAACCATGACAGGGTTCCATTCATCTCCACGACCTTCCTCATGCCCTTCGTCTTGAACGTACTTCTTCCTTATTGCCCTCAGCTCATCTAACTTCCTCAAAACAGTTCTGATGGCTTCCTTCATCTCCCTACGCCTGTAAAGCTCGTGCGAATATATGACGTTGGGGTGAACACCGAGCCTCTCTTGACAGGCGTTGAATTCCTCCGCAAAGTGTTTTGCGTAACTCTCGTGGCAAGAGTAAGGGTCTGGCACCGAAGACAGGGGCTTTCCTATATTTTCGTCAAAACCTTTTGGGACTTCTATTCCCGCTGGTATGGACTTTAGGGGGTCATATGAGTCTATGATAAAGTTGAAGGTTGATTCATAACTCCTTCTCTTCAACTCTATCTGGATCGCGCTGCATATGAACTGCTCCCGCTCTGCACCTATATGTATCGGTCCAGAAGGCGTCTTGCCAGTATGTATAACTATCTGCGGATCCTTTCTCGCAATTATTTCGTCCACGATCTGCCTTATCCAGTGCCCTTCCTCCATGGTCTCAACCTCCATTTTTATCTTAACATCAACTTGAACCTCGACCTGACTCTCTTATCCATAATCATATCATCGAGGCAAAACGCCTCCTTACCTCCTCACAGCCGCCCTCCTTCTTGGCAAGAATAACCTCGAATGGGGAAACCTCCTTGGGTAGAGTCATAACCTCCTTCATCAGGCACTCTTTAATTATCTCCTTGGCTGCGAATAGCACCTTGTCGTTTATCTCCGCATCAGTCCTGTCTGCCATGTGCACCAGAAGGGCCTCTATCGTCCTCGGCTCGATGGGACCATTGTCGCCGTGGTGCGCCACCACCGCATGAATCACATCCAAAGGAAACCTCCTTACATAGAGTTCCCCGATAATCAACGACATGTGGTCCAGCCGCTCCCCGAGCTTTGATCTGACATACTTCCCTGGATAGACTTCTGCGTAGGTCAGGTGTTTGAATAGATCGTGTAAAAGTGAGGCCGCTATAACAACATCCTTATCCACCTTGACCTTGTAAACCTCTTCCAAAAGCTCAGAGAGGCTCAGGGCAAGTTTTGTCGTGGCTATCGTGTGTATTACGAGCCCTTTTTGGTATGAGTGGTGCCTCCTCTTACTTGCTTGCGAGTCCTTCAGATTTGTGAATTTTTCCGGGTGATCCAAAAACGTGAGCGTGGGATTCTTTAGCAGTTCTATTACCTTCTCCCTCAGCTCTGGATTGTTAATCTTTTGGGCAAGGTTTATGAGTGGATCATCCTTCATCTACATTACCTTCCTTAAAAGAAACACATCAACTATATTTAAGTTTAGATACCAACATTGATTTTCTGATCGATTTTTGCGAACGACAAGGTTAAAGGTAAGTTCGCGAAAGAAATACTCCGAGCGGGGATTCCCAAGCCAGGTCAAAGGGGTAGGACTGAGAGGCGTAGCCTGCCCAGTAAGCTCCTATGGCGTAGGCCTTCGTGGGTTCAAATCCCACTCCCCGCACCAGAAACTTTTGACACATGGTTTTGTGTAACTTTTTCAATTATTTATTTAACCTTTAAAGTCGACTTAGCGACAGTAAATTTCATACAACCAACTATTTTAGCAATATTAATATAAAGCCATAAAGATCTATATAATCTCTAAAGTCAAGGGAGGGTTATCAACAGGCGAAATTACAACTATCAATTTAAATTCAAATCAAATTCTAACACCTGTTTACAGGTTTAAAATAAAAAATAAAAATTAAGAATAAAAAATAATTTTTATGGTGTGAAAGCTATGCCCCGCCCCCTGAATCTTTCACGTTACTTAGTCTGTCCTGATAGGTGCCTTGTTGGCATTATGGCTAAGGTCAAGGCTTCATCAGAAATGATCTCAGAACTATTTGCCAGAGCCACCAGGCACAACATAACTGTCCAACACCTTTCAATGACTCCGCTAGAAAGAACCGAAGAGGCTAGTGCACTTATATTCCTTGACATGACTGACTCTAAAGTCGACGCAGAGAGGTTCTTTAAAGACCTCCAGAATGCAGGCCTCATCGAGGTCTTTGAGATAATAAGGTCGCCCGTTAAGGGCTTTATAGCAGATACCGCAACTCACCCGCTATTAGCCGGTTCTACAAGAGCTGTGATTCTAAGGGAAACAGGCTACAGGGAGCTGTTGGTGGGAATGAGAGAGTTCTACGGAGCAAGCGGCGAGACCTTTCTATACCACATAGGTTTTCGCTTCGGTCTAGGTTTAGCCGAACTCCATAATGAGTTAGCCGAAAAAGTGGGGCTGAAGGATCGTGTCCGAATATACAAATACATAAGCGCAGCACTTTTCCAATGGGCTGGGTTCGGGCGCATAGAGGTCTGCGAACTCAACCATGAATGCGGCACCATCCTCGTATACGACTCTTTTGAGTGCGAACTTGGTAAGTACCGGGCGATCCCTTACAGCCAGTTCGTACGCGGGATAATTGGTGGCACTCTATCAAGACTCTTCGGCAAGCGATTTAATGTCGTTGAAGAGGGCTGCATAGCCAAGCGCGACCCTGCTTGTAAATTTGTGATAAAGGCGGTCGCTCAAAAAGCTTAGACGAACTGTTTAATGACTTTACCTAAAATTTCAATCACAGACTATTTTCTAAAAAAATAAAAATCGGAATATAATTGCGGCACCGTCATAGCTTTGCGATCCTCTCCAAATCCACATCAGTGACGAATCTTAGAGGCTTAAACCCCGCTGGTTTGACACCCTTGGGATAGTAGTTCGCCACATCCTCTGCCTCCTTTGTGAGCGCAGCCACATCATCCCTAGATAGGAGACCAATATCGAACTTTCTGAGCCCGCATAGGAGCTGCCTTATTCCAGTAGCCAGTCTATCCTGTATGTAGGTGTACACCCCTATGGCTCCTGTCTCCACAAGCCTGTTGTAGTCCTGCCCATACTTTTCCTTTAGTACCTGTGCTGTGACGAAGATGCTCTCAGGAGAAACCCTCGAATCTCTTGAATTTACTCCTGACTCTCCTAAGGACCTGCTGAGCCCTCCGAGGGAAACCGACCAATTCTTTTCTTTCATCTGCTTTACCAAAGTCTTTGCAACCATCACAGCGGCGAGTGGCGCCCTCGACATGCCCACGGCTCTAACATATGGAGCGCCCAAGGATAGTGCCTTGACCACGTGGTCCTCCAAAGTTATGCCGCCTGCTATGACCAACGGCGGCACTATCAACATCCGCTCGCACTCGAAGAAGCAACAAAGTCCATGGATTAACGACTCTAGGTAGTAAGTTGGTATGCCCCACTCATTCATCATCCTCCATGGGCTCATGCCAGTCCCGCCCCCCGCTCCGTCGAAGGTCATGAAGCTGAGGTCCGCCATCGCTCCAAGCCTTAAGGCATATGCAATATCAAACGGTCTATATGGTCCATCTTTGAAGGAGATGTGCCTGACTCCGAGGCTTCTCAGTCTGTCCACAAGCTCAAGAAATCCTTCCCTCGTGAACTGGGGGGTCTTTGAGTGCCTCTCGAACGCCTTGAGCACTCCGGATCTGTAGGCTTCTTGAACCTCTCTGTCCTCTGGGTCAGGGTATACGAAATATCCCCTTTTCTTTAGCTCGAGCGCCTTCTCCAGACTATCGACCTTGACTTCCCCGCCTATATCCTTGGCTCCCTGCCCCCTCTTGATCTCTATCAGATCCACCTCGAGCTTCGACGCCACATATTCCCCCACACCGAACTCCGCATCATGTGGGTTCAATTGAACCCCGATCTCGCCGTAACCATCGTGCCAATCCCTGAAAGCCCTAATCCTGAACTCCATGTCTGGAGATCTGACTACCTTGTTGTTGATCCAGTCCCACTCCGCGTCCATGTCCATGCCGCACACGTTCTCTCCAACAATCGCTATGCATCCAGATATCGCAGCACCCCCTGCTAGCCCTTCCCAGTTTCTCCTCGCAACCTCTGTGGAGCCCATGGCTGAAATGACTATTGGGTTTCTGAGCCTGATGCCCCCTAGTTCCGTCTCGATCTTCACATTCGGGAATATTGTCTCCTTACCGTCCTCAATCCCCTCGGTGTAAAGGGTCTCCCCCAATATTGTCAAGTGAGAGAAATCAACGGGGTAGTCCTTCTGGGACGCCGCCGTAGCCCTTCCGAAGGGCTGAGGATAGATTACTTCTCTGCCGCGGTAAGCCGACCTCCCCACTTCGCATAGACCAGGGCAACCTTCTTCACATACAACACACATCCCGCTGAAGGGCGAGATGTCCCTTACCCTGTTTGTGGTGGCCGTCGCGGCACTTGCTCCAGGTCTTCCGTGCGCCATAGCCGTAATTCATTACTAATCTATTTTAAAAATATTTTTATTTTTAATTATGAATAGTTGATATTTCATTATGAATTGTTATTATACATTATTACTAAATTAAAGAAATTTTAATTTAGTCGGGCTTTAGATGGCTAGGTGGTCACGCCAATGGAAACAGGGATTTACAACAATTTAACCAGAAGCCCCAAGATTTCAATCATTAAAGGCACTAAAAACAATTATCTTTATCTCTAAGCCTTCGGGAATATTCTCTTATGAAGACCTTAGAAAACCTAATAAAAGCATACGTGGGCGAGAGCCAAGCCCGAAACCGTTACACGTTCTATGCTAGCATAGCCCGCAAAAAGGGATACGAGCAGATATCCGAGATATTCGAAATAACCGCAATGAACGAAAAGGAACACGCCGAGACGTTCTTTGAGCTGGCACAAGGTCTAAAAGGAGACCTTCAGGAGATAAAGATAGAGACTCCCGCACCTCTGGTTTTAGGAGACGTTGTGGATAACCTGAAGTCCGCCATAGCCGGGGAGCACTACGAGAACAGCGAACTTTATCCAGAATTCGCCAGGGTCGCGAGGGAGGAGGGTTACTCCGAGATAGCCGACCGGATAGAGGCGATAATAGAGGCCGAAAAACACCACGAGGAGAGGTACAGGAAGTTACTCCCGTTGGTGGAGTCTGGCAAGTTCTTCAAAAGGGACGAGCCTATAGTTTGGGTTTGCAGAAAGTGCGGGTATGTTCACTATGGGACTGCCCCTCCTGAGAAGTGCCCATCATGCCATCACGAGACCGCCTACTTCCAAAGAAAATGCGAAGAGTACTGAGTGAAGTAGGAGAGTAAACAGTTGAGAATCCCACAGCACGTAAAGGAGACCTTAGAGGCTGCCCAAAAAAAGCGCCGTCTAGTCGTTGCCACCTCCTCAAAGTCTGCCGTGCCAAACGCAGCGCCCATCGGTATCCTCAAAATTGTGGACGATGAGACCTTATTGATCGTAGACAACTACTTCCTTAAGACTAGACAAAACCTCGAGGAGAATCCCCATGTTTCAATTTCCGCCTGGCACATGGAGGAGAAGGAGGGTTCTCTCTCAACAAAAGCCGCCTACCAGCTGAAAGGTCGTGCCAAGATAGTGTCCTCTGGAGAATTGTATGAGCGAGTCAGGACCGAGATAAAGTCCAAGCGTCCAGAACTCCCCGTTAAGGCTATCGTGTTGATCAAGGTAGAAGAGATCTACGACTCGAAGTCCGGTCCAAATGCGGGGAAGCCGATAACACCATCGTAATTATCTTACCTTAAAGCTCCCACAACCGCACCGCCCACGACAACACTCTTCTAATAAAATCCTTTTTTTATAAATGTTTTTAAAAAAGTATGTCCTTATTTTCTATTATGCCAGTTGTCCATGTCTATGTCTGGAGCGGCTTCTCCAACGAAGCGAAAAAGAGGACCATCGCTGGCATAACCAAGGTCTTTACTGACATGGGCATCCCAAGAGAGGCTGTTGAAGTCATAATCCAGGAAGTTCCCAAGGATAGCTGGGGTGTTGCTGGAGAGCAGGCCAGCGAGAGGCTCAAAGAGACGCTGCCTCCATAATTAAGCCTTTGCAGGCGATTTCGAAGAGTAGTGTTCACTCCGACTTTCATTTTTTAATGGTATCATTCGAAAATCGTCCTCTGAACACCATAATTCACAAGAGGTCTTTTGATGTTGTTTAGATGGCTCAATGCCTATTAGAAAGACTGGCTTCTGGAAAAATTTATTAAAAGGTTATATCAACAATTAAAGGAGGCTATGTAAAATGGTGTCTGTCAAAGTAGACCCAGAGAAGTGCAACGGAGATGCCATCTGCATCTCGGTCTGTCCCACTAATGTTTTTGATATGAAGGACAACAAGGCTGTGGCAACTAGGGAACAAGATTGCATCCTGTGCATGGCTTGCGTGTCTCAATGTCCGACACAGGCAATAACGGTACAGGAATAAGGCTCATATACGGAAATAAGGCTTATTTCTCCCTCACTTTTTTGTAATAATTGCATTCTTGTTTTATCGTGCACACCTCACATTTAGGTCCAATGGGCTTACATATTGACCTACCAAAGCTCACCAATAGGTCGTTGAGTATAATCCATAATCGTTCAGGGACTTTTTCTCTCAACTTCATTTCCGTCTCCTCCGGCGTCCTCGTGCTCACAATCCCTATCCTATTGGCGATCCTATGGACGTGTGTGTCCACTGGTATGGCGTTCAGCCCATGCCCATAAACGAGGACGCAGTTCGCAGTCTTCCTACCCACCGATGGCAGTTTCAGAAGCTCTTCCATATCCTTTGGCACGATCCCTTTATACTTGTCTCTGATTATCCTTGCGACCTCCACAATGCTTTTGCTCTTTGACCTGTAGAACCCCACACCTCTTATGAGCTCTGCCACCTCGTCAGGACTCGCCTCTGCCAGATCCTCCACCCCTTTGAACCTTTCAAAAAGCCTCTTAACCGCATCTTCAGTTCTCTCGTCCCTAGTTCTTTGGGATAGTATCGTCCCTATTAGAACAACAAAAGGATCCTTGCCGCGCTCTTTCAAATCTCTCAGAACCGTTTTTCCATCACTTTTAAGCATCTTCTCAATTGCCGATATTACTTCATCCACTTCCATTCCGTGCACCAGCAAGCTTAATATTGAATACCGGGCAAGTCTTATCTGTGAATTGTAATGCCCGACGATCTACCAAAAAGATGGCAGCCCGAGGATAAAAAGCCGATCGCAGAAAAAATCAAAGAACAAGTCACTCCCCCTCCGCCCCTCAAGGAGCGACTCGACCTAGCCAAGAGGCGGCTTTTGGAAGAGATCAATTCTCTGGAAAGGATCTCCAAGAAACTCGAAGCAAAAGACCGGGCGCTATACGAGGCCATCCTCAAGGCATACGAAAACCACGAACCTCAAAGGGCGGCGTCTCTCGCGGGCGAACTCGCGGAGCTGAGGAAAATAGAGCAGAAGGCACAGTACGGAAAGTACGCCCTAGAGAAGGCTTATACAAAGATTGAGATTGCGAAGGACTTCGGCGAGATCGCCGCGGCAATGGTTCCAATTAACCAGATACTCAAACACGTTAAAGGGACCCTCTCGGAGTTCCTGCCCGCTTCAAGCAACACCATAGGTGAGCTCTCTAACCTTATGACGGAGACAATGACCTCTTTTGGAAATATATTAGGAGATTCATCAATATACTCCCCAACAAGCGATGAAGCAGAAAAGATACTAAAGGAGGCTGCCGCGGTAGCAGAGAGCAGGCTAAAGGATCGGCTTCAACAGCTTGGCGGAGAGAGTCAGGAACTTAAGGAGTAATTTTTTCTTTTATGTGGTAACTACAACTTACGTAATGACTATGATTTCTTTGTCGGTTGTCAGGAGAGTATGCTCTGCTTGCGCTATAGCCTTGCCACTTCTCTCAATAAGTACTGGGTACTCGTAAAGAAAGTGCTCAGAGATTAATCGCTCAGTCAATTTGTATCCCTCTAATTTTGATACCCAGCGCCTGGCGAATGGGAGGGTCCTATAACTCTTAATTAGCCCATCAAAGTAGGTTCTAGCCATTTGGTCTTTTGGCCCCTTCAACTTTATCACATGAAGAATATTCCCAGGTGGACCGTTCACGACCTCCCCTGCAGCTTCTGGTAGCGTAACGAAGGGCTCAATCGCGTATAACGACCATGCCTCGAACCTTCCTCCATCCTTGGTCGCCACGTTTGGCACACTTACGCCCGCATGAATTGTATATTTTGAGATCTGGTGCCCAGTGAGGTTGGATATAGGTCTGTACCCATGGGATTTAATCGTCCTCTCGATCACCGCTCCGACATCAGAGATCCTTCCGCCCACCTTCACGGTTTCAATAGCCCTCTCAAGCGCCTCCTCGGCAACCATTATCATCTCCTCATAATCTGAGCCGAGCGAGATCGTGACGGCAGAGTCTGCCACAAAACCGTTTACGTGAGCCCCTAAATCAACCTTCACAAGCGCTCCCGCACGAATAATGGTCTCATCCCCGGGAGGTGATGTGTAGTGTGCGCCTATATTGTCTATTCCAACATTGCAAGGGAATGCCGGTTCCCCGCCAATCCTCCTGATCTCCTCCTCAACCCTCTCACAGATCTCCAACACTTTAGTGCCCTCGCGTACGAACGATGCGACCCTGTTCCTAACATCTTTAACAATCTTTCCTGCCTTGAGGATCTCCTCAACCTCTTCTTGTGCGAGCATAATCGTGCCCTCTTTTTTACAACCTTCGGAATGACTATCCATACCCTGCCTAATTGGATCTGGACATACAATTTAGGATTGTAGTCGCCGACAGAGTTAAAAACACTTCTCCCTAAAATGAGTAGAGTGGTATCCAATATGTGCGTTCTCGGCAAAGATAAACTCATAGAACTGAACCAAAAATACAATATAATAACCCCATTCAATGAGGCTCAGCTCGACGGCGACAGCTACATCCTAACAGTTGGACAAGACACTACGTTGCATTACCTTGAGCACCAGAATGTGATCTCTCATGAGATAGTCTTCACGCCTCCCAACTGTATAGCCTACCTCACAGCAAAGAGCAGGTATGGGAGGATGGGTCTCTCATTCCTGAACGCCGCAAAGGTCCACAGTGGCTTCTGTGGCAGGCTCGCACTCGAGATCGTAAACCTGAGTAATGACAGGAGGCCCATAACCATAAGAAAGGGCGACCCTTTCATGCACATTGAGTTCATCACCAGGGAGGGGGCACCTTCTCCTTACGAGGGTGAGTATCAGTTCCAGTACATGACCAATGAAGAGATCAATCAGTACCTGCCGATCCTCAAAAGAACCATTCCTAACTTCGATGCCCTTTCGAGGCTTTGGCTGAAGAAGAAATTGAACCACTGATCAATTCGCATTGTAAATTCTACTCAAATTTCCAGATCTCGTCGCCGACATGGTGCAGGTTCTTAACGGCTTTTCCCTTCTTTTTCTCACGGATGTCCTTAGGATCCATCACTACTATTCCGACCGCAAGTGGCTTACTGTACTTCTCATCCACGACAACTACTACACTCCCCAGGGCAACTCTCTCATCCACAACCCTTATGCCTGGTGCCATCACATCGGCCCCGTTCACTATGTACGGCACTGCCCCCATATCCACAACCACTTTGGGCAGAGCTTCTAAGACCTCTTGACAGGCGCGCAGGCAAGGCAGAATATTTCCATCTACCCTAAAAAGCAGGGGTTTGCTCTCCTGCAAGTACACGATCTCCCCATTTGCCGTCTCCAGTAGCTCAATGGGCTTCTTTCTATCGAGCACCTCATAAATGGACGGGTACTTCTCCCTGATCGCCTCAAGCAACTCCTTCTGCTCCTTAGAGCTGAGCGGGTGCCTCTTTTTTATAATCAATTTCAATATCTCCGATAGGCTTAAATAACGTCTCTCATAAACCGAGATTGCTAATTAACCTTTACGGCAGGAATGGGTCATGAGTGAATATGGTGCCACAGAAATACTCACGGAGTCCCTAGGCTCCTTCGTATTGGTCAAGCTGAAGGGGGGCAGGGAGGTCCGTGGTTTAATGAAGAGCTTCGACCAGCACTTGAACCTTGTTCTGGAAAATGCCGAAGAACTGATGCAGGACAAAGAGCCAAAGAAACTCGGAACCATAATAGTCCGGGGAGACAACGTGGTAATCGTGTCGCCTTCCCCGAGGTGAGCTAAATGAAAGGCACAACCTCTATGGGCAGAATGGGTCGCGGGAAGACACACATCACCTGCAGGCGGTGCGGTAATCACAGCTACAATATAAGGAAAAAATTCTGCGCTGCATGTGGATATGGGAAGACGCCGAGGAGAACAGACTAACGGGGGCTAAAATTTGTCTCAGGAAAAGGAGAAATTGCCCCTATCGGAATTTTACAGAGTAATCGATTACATTACCATATCCAAGTCCCAGAAGTGGTGGTCTGCAGCAGTATTAGCAGAGGCTTACGGAAAGAGGACCGTAGCCCTCTATCTCTGGACCAACAAGAACGGTAAATGGACCAGGAAGCACAAATACGTGATCAGCAGCAAAAACGACTGGACGAACGTAAAGAACGCCGTGGAAACCCTCTTAGAGAAGATCTCCCCATAAAGTGCAAGAGTAACTTTAAAAAAGGGGATCAATAAAAAAAGCGTAGGGGCCGGTAGCTCAGACTGGCAGAGCGCCCGCTTGGCAATGCGGGCTTGGAGCTGCCACCGCACCGAAGTGCGGGAGGCCACGGGTTCAAATCCCGTCCGGTCCACTCCTTTTTGGGTTCGAGTCCTACACTTAAATCTCCTTACCCTCTAAATATTGGAGTCGACATGAAGCCGAGGCAGAAGTACCTTCACCTTCTGGAAGATCCCGACGTGATGCGCTGGTACGAGAATGTAGCCAGGGGCTCTATTACAACTGCGGAGATCTACCTCCGCAGGTTCTTCTGCTCCTCGCTCGGGTCTACTCCGAGGGAGCTCGCCGCGAAGGGCGAGGACGAGCTCCACACGCTGATCCTGGACCTCATATCCAAACTCGAGTCGGAGGGCAGGGTCCTACATAGAGAGCGCTGTCAAGAGCATCAGGTCTTGGCTGTCCCACAACGGCATATTCCTCAGGAGGAAGGTGAAGATAAAGGGGGCTAGGGACACGCCGAGGCTCAGGGACGAGCGAGTCCCAACTCAGGAGGAGCTCAAGAAGATATTCATGGCATGGGACAGGAGGGCGAGGGTGGCGTGCGCGCTGATCGCGCACTCCGGGCTGAGGCTGGAGGTGCTCGGGAACTACAAGGGGAAAGACGGGCTCAGGGTCGGCGACATACCCGACTTGGTCCTCGGGAGCTCAGTGGATTTTCGAAGGGTCCCGGCGATGGTGGTAGTCAGGAGGGAGCTCTCAAAGGCAGGGCACCAGTACTTCACCTTCATAGGGAAGGAGGGGTGCGCTTACCTGAAGGACTACTTGGAGGGGAGGATGAGATCCGGCGAGAGGCTGACACCGGCATCCCCCGTCGTAAGGTCGAAGGGCACGAGGAAGTCCTTCATAAGGACGACGAACATCAGCGACATCATCAGGGCGGCGATGAGGAAGGCAGGATTTCCTTGGAGGCCTTACGTCCTCAGGTCCTACTTCGACACCCAGCTGATGCTGGCGGAGTCGAAGGGGCTCATAATAAGGGACTACCGGCAGTTCTTCATGGGGCACAAGGGGGACATAGAGAACAGGTACACGACGAACAAGTGCAGGCTCCCGCCTGACGTCGTGGAGGACATGCGCCCCTCCTAAGCGAGGTGCCTCGATTACTTGGAGACGGACAGGCCGAGGACGGACCAGGACGAGCTCATCATCATACCGCTTGGCGTTTTAAGATACAGCTTCATGAGCGTTTTCATACCATTGCTGATGGGCAAGCTGCTGATGTGCTTCCTATTAGCATATTTCGGAAACATTTTTGGAACCATTTTACTTTCAATGTTTGGCGAAGAGAATTTCTGGCTTGGAGCGCTATTCACCACAGTCCTACTTATACTGACCTTCATCGTTCTGCTTAAAGTTGACTGGGAAAAGATTTTTGAAAATTACATGGCGAAGAAGGTTACTGTAGCATCCCTAGTCTTATGGATGGAACTTTCATAAATTTAAACTTGAACATTCAACTTTAGCATTACACTTGCCTTGCTTGCAATTTATTTATAAGTTGACTTTTATATAGTGATCTGCTTCCCGTAAGAAAATAACTGACAACAGCTGAAATAACGGTGGGGACTATAAAGCTTGAACCCATAGTTTCAGCAACCAGAGTTATACTTGTCAAAAGGCATTTGCTCGTCGCAGCCAGCACTGCAGCCATTGATAATATGACATATAAAACAGGCGTCTCAAGGTTCAAAGTTTGTGAGTAAATGAGCCCAAGTGCGCCGCCAACATAGAGCGACGGAATGAATAGCCCCCCGTTTCCACCGAAATTCAGTGTTACGCTTGTGGCCACAATTTTTAAAATTAAAAGTGCGGTCAAATTTGTCAAAGTTAATTCTCCTAATTCAGCTATTGTGATTTTGTGAATAAAATCGTAACCTAGCCCAAGCGCTTCAGGGTAAAGCAAGCCTATGACGCCGAGAATTAATCCAGCAAATATTGTCATAAGCAACATTGGAAGGCTGCTGGCAAGCCGTTTGCTTATACTGTTTGTTCTTTCAAGGGCTTCCATGAATGCCAACGCAACTAACGCCGCTAGGATTCCTAGAAAAATTGCATGCATAAGGGTGGAAAGAGTTGGTATAATAAATGTTGGAGTTGGAAAAATGGTTTCTGTTCCAAGGGTTATGGCAGACGTAAAATAGGCGGTAACAGAAGCAATAGACGCTGGAATAAAAACCTCGGTTTCAACATCTCTCTTGTAAGGTATTTCAAGGGCAAATAATATCCCCGTCAATGGAGCCTTAAAGATCGCTGAAAATCCCGCTGCTGCTCCACATAGAAACAGTGTTTTTACATCTTTTTGATCCAACTTTAGCCTTCTAGCGATAAACGAAGAGATCCCTCCGCCTAACAAAAGACTTGGTCCCTCTAATCCAGCGCTTCCACCAAAACCTATGGTTATGGCAGAAGCCAAAGTTCTGCTTATGGTATCTCTCAAGCTAATAAAGCCGTTTTTGAAATGGTATCTTTCAATTACAAGGTCTGTTCCGCAACCACACTCTTTATTTTCCGCCCACAGTCTTATTGTTAAATATCCTCCGAGGAGCGCAACAATTGTTGAGGCTAAAAGAAATGAAGAATTCCAGTTTACAATAATAAATGACGCATAATTTAGCAGTTTGTAAATGTAGACAAGGAGGAACATGGCTAAGCCAATTATAGAGCCTAAAATTAAGGGCAGCACCCAATATTTTGCTACTTCAAAGAATCTTTCACTGTTCAGCCTCAATTTTGTCTACTCCTTATCTACACTCTGCTCTATTTCTGCCAGCTTTCTAATGTCGCACGTTCCATACTTTTTGACGACTATAACCAGCAAAGCTAATACTATGGCGGTTACGCAAGTGTCCGTGGAAAAAGCAAGTATCAGAAATGCTTCGCCTAAAGTTCTATTCAAAGAAGAGGCTAACAGCACAAAATTCATTGACGCTACCACAGCAATAATTTCAATGGAAATTAACACTTTAACAAGGTGACGCTTGGTCAATAAGCCGTAAATGCCAACGGCAAGCAAAACAACCGACAAAATAATGTAATCCATTAGCTTTCACCATCATTTCGCTCATGTAGGACTATTGCAATACCCAGAGCAACGGTCATTATAACCAACCCCTGCAGTATCACGTCTATAGCTCTTAAATTCCAAAGTGCATCAGCAAAAGAAAAACTTGGAGAAACATTACCTGGCGTAACAGAAACAGATAAGAAAATTGACGGAAGAAATAAAACAATTGCAAGCAAGACAACTGGAAAAATTTTCTTTAAGGGTTTCTCCTTTTCTGGTTTCGCACTTAACATTTCGCCAGCTAAGAAGAGAACAGTCGAAGTTCCAGCACCAACAGCCAACTTGAAAACAGCTACAAACACAGCATCATTTAAAGCATACGAAAAAGCCATTAAAACAAACATGCAAGCCAAAGAAGCAACAGAATACACTGCTTCATCAAGATAAATGGCCAAACAAACTGAAACAACCAATCCAACAGCAAGCAACTCAATAATCATTTCACAGAGTCTCCGCTCGCATTGTTTGCTTTAGGCTTTGCAACCAAATCGGATTTATTTGTTGCGGCCAACTCAAAATTTCCGAACTTTTAATAGCGTTTCTGGGACAACTTTCAAGCACACTGATAAAAGAATATGCAGCGGTCCAGATGAAAAAGAGGCCTTAACTTTCCATCAACCTCAACCATTTCAATAGCCTTCGCAGGACGATCCCTAGCGCATAAACTACAACTGATACACAAATTAATGTCAAATACTTGCCTGCCCCGGAAACCAACGGGAACATAAGGCTTCTCTTCTAGATATCTTCGAGTTGCAGGCTTCTTAAAAAGGTGAGCAAGCACTTCCTTCAAAATTGGCGATAACTTAACCATTCACTTTCACCTCACCGAGTTAAACCACAAGCCCACGCCAACAGCCGCAGCAAGAGAAAGAAACGCCAAAGGCAGAAGCACTTTCCAGTTGACAACAAGTACTTGATCTATACGCAATCTCGCAAAAACGCATTTCAAATACTCTGTAAGCGCCACAACCGCGAGCAGTTTAAGCGTAAAACACAACGTATACCAAAAGGCGGATGGGCCATAAAAAGTTGGTCCGTAAGGGCCGCCTAAGTTCAACGACTATGGCCGCTCCAAGCACTATTTGCAAATCTTTAGCAAGTTTAAGAAAAGCCAATCTTCTACCCGTATATTCAGTTTCATATCCACCAACTATCTCCGTCTCAGCATGCGGAACATCAAATGGGTCTTTCCCCAACCCCTCTTGAAGCGTAATAATGAACAGCACGAAAGCCCATGGAATCATGAAGGCAAATGGCACATTCTGATTAGCAACAATAACTGAAAAACTAAGACTTTTAGCCGAAAAAGCTGGAGCCAATGCAAGAATGAAAAGAGGAACATCATAACCCAAAAACTGAGTCAAAACCCTTGCCGCACAGAGCCCTTCAACGAAGTTGTTATGTGCCAGAACAATATTACAACCTTACTCGAGCATAACTCTATTAGACTAGAGTAAAGTACTATTATTTCGAATAAACTGTGAGGCTACGTGAAAACATGGGGAAAGAAGATGCCTGACTGCCCGCTCGCCTTTTCTGTGGAAAATAGTAAAAGAGTCGCTGAGACCATTGCAAGGAGTAGAGGGGTTGCAACTTTTTCTCAAATACAGGCGATATCCGGTGTAAAGGGCTCAGTTTTAGACCACCATTTAAACAGGTTACAAAGCTTAAAAATTATCGAGAAAGTGGTCAAAGGGACATATCGCCTAACCTACAAAACACCGTTGTGCCTCATATTTCCCACAAAAATAAAGATTCCTGTGGCATATTTCGGCTTCATGAGGAAAAGGGAGGCGAGGGAAGTACTTGAGCCTGAAATTGCGATGGAGCTCCTTGAAAAGGAAAAAATAAAACCAGACCTGATATACGTTGTGACCTCTCCGGAAGCACTAAACGAGTGGAAAGACCTTAAATTCCCCTACCAATGGATACTCTGCTACGAGAAGAAGAAATAATAGACATAGAATCGGTAAAAACAAAAGGTACTGCCGCAGCTCACGACTCTTTTAAAAGAATCCATAATCATAATGGACTGAACCTCGGCGACAAAACCGGCAACAATAGCATACTACGAACTCGCACAAATGTACTAGCCCCGCTGGTCTATATCTATGAAGAAACCAAAAAGATGAGATGGCTCATTTCAAGGGGCTCCATAATAAAACAGCTCAACATCCAACAGCACGAGATCGCCTAGTTTACGGGAGCCGCAAAACCCCTGAATTCATCAACGGACTCGAACCTATTTGGGTTCAAGTCGGATCGGCCCACCAACCAAGGGAAAGGTACTTTTTACTTACAGAATCATACCGAAGTGAATAGATGTACTCTGTAATGGCGATAGAAGAGTGTCTTTGCTAACTCCACGATGAATAGATATGATCCCACGATTATTAACAAAAATGGATAGAACATGGCAGGAGGAGCTACGAACCCAAACCAAGATCCCACAACGGTCAAGGGGAGGGATATGGCAAATTAGACAATAAAGAATGTCGTAAGGAAGAGCGTCCTGCTTGGCATACTCCTATAGAATGGGGTTCGCCTCTTCCTAATTATAAACACCACAAGTGTTTGAGTGCATATGGATTCTATAAACCGAGCTCTCTGGAGGGGGGGCTTGTCCAAAGCTGCGAATGCGGTGAGTAGGAGGAAGGACGTCGAGAAGTCAAAGAGCGAGCTTATCCCGCAAAGTAAACCATGAATCGCCTTATCAAAGGAATGTTCATCCTCTTTGGGTTTTGCATGTATTCTTCGTCAACGCTGTCTGTGGTTATTGCAAACTCCGAAACACCATAGAGGAAGTTTTTGAGAAGGATCTGTATTGGCAGCATGGGGAGAAAGGGAAGAAATATGGATGCGCCGGCAGCGCTGAACATGTTGCCGAAGTTTGAGCATATAGCCATCAGGATGTACTTCATGGTGATGCCGAAGGTCTTTCTCCATTCGATGACCCCTTCGTTTAGAACCGTGAGATCCTTGTTGAGGAGGATTATGTCTGCAGATTCTTTCGCCACATCGACAGCATTGTTGACGGAGATTCCAACATCCGCCACCTTTAGGGAGGGGGCGTCGTTTATGCCTACCTCGAATAAAGTCAGTAGATTCTTAATTGAGATGTTAATTTGTATGTTGTTCATCGCCCTTTTTATGATCCGTTCCATCCACCTTAGGGGGAGGGATTTGCCACCATCAAATAGTCTTGTCGAGAGTCTCGCGGTTTCAGCCCAGAAGGGCGCCAAATGCATCGCACCATACCAATCGCACGAATTGTTATTAAGTTTTTCAAAGTAGAATATTATTTTTTAATAAAAATTTTGGAAAAATTAATAAGAATGGCAGGTATTATAAACGTGGTGAATCTGTTGCGAAGGAAGTGGCTGGCACTCGCATTGATCATAGTCATTGTTGGAGTGTCTCTGGCGATCTTCTCCCCGAACTCAGAAAATGCCCCCGGTAAGAAGGTGAAGGTTCTGGCGACGTTCTATCCACTTGCCTATTTGGCAGAAGAGATCGGCGGAGACCGCGTATCTGTTAGGACCCTAATTCCATACAATACTGAGGTCCACTCTTGGCAGCCTTCCGTATCGGACATAATCGCGGTGAGCAATGCCGATATCATTATTCTCAATGGAGGTGGGCTCGACTGGTGGATGGAAGACATACTCAATTCGATCAACACCAGCGGAAAACTCATTGTAAACACCACCGAAGGGCTTGAGCTCATACCATTAGGGAACGAGAGCTCAGAGGAAGACGGTCATGCTCGAATTCATGCCAATTATGATCCTCACACATGGCTATCCCCTTATATGGCGACGAGGCAGGCGGAGAAGATATTTTCAGCATTAGTCGAGGAGGACTCTTTTGGTAGAGAATATTATCAAGCAAGGTTCGAGGTGCTCAAGGAACGTCTGGAGGATTTGGACAGCAAGTACCAAGAGGAGCTTGCAAACAAGACCAGAGACGTAATCATCGTTGCGCATGAGGCGTACGGTTATCTTGCTGCCAGGTACGGTTTCAGGCAGCAAGGGATCATCGGCATTTCAGCGGATCAACAGCCTAGCCTTCAGTCTATAAAAGATCTGGTGGATATGATGACTAGGGACAACATTAAGGTGATCTATTTAGACCCTGCTTACTCGGATTCATATGTGATGATGTTAAAGAGAGAGGTAGAGGCGAGGACCGGATGGAATGTGCAGGTGATGAAGCTCTATCTCGCCTTAGGACCAGTGGACGGGAGAGATTACATTGGGCAGATGGAGGCGAACCTCAAGGCACTCAAAGCAGGGTTAACCATGCCTTAGAGGGGCTCAGAAATGCCAACCGTTAGTGCGCGTTTTTGGAGAAATTTTGTGATTTTAATATGCCAAATAGGGGGCGGGAATTTTGAATAAAGACGTAGTGATAGAGGTCAGAAATCTGAGTGTTAGTAGGTCCGGATCCCTTGTAATAAAAGATGCGAACTTCGATGTAATGAAGGGAGATTATTTTGGGATAGTCGGTCCGAATGGGGGTGGAAAGACCACGTTACTCCTCTCAATCTTAGGGCAGATCCCAAGGATGAGTGGCAGTATTAGGCTGTTTAGTAAAGACATAGAAGACTTTGACGAATGGGAAAAAGTTGCATTTGTTCCTCAGGACGCCATCAACTTCGATGCGAACTTCCCCCTTTCGGTGAGGGAGCTAGTCTCGTTGGGCAGGCTAGGGAGGAACCCGATCGGAAGGAGGTTAAAGAAAAGGGACTGGGAGGAGGTTGACGCAGCTTTGGAGTTTATGGGGCTATCAGAGGTCGCAGATAAGAGGATAGGCGAGCTCTCAGGAGGACAGAAGCAAAGGATGTTCGTCGCCATGGCGCTGGTTAGGGACCCTGAGGTGATAATTTTGGACGAGCCTGTTGCGGGAATAGATGCCATTACCCAAGAAAAGTTCTATCAAAAGATGAGTGACCTCAACCAAAGGAGGGGCATAACCATAATGATGGTTTCGCATGATCTTTCGGCGGTCTTCTGCAGGATGTCAAAGGTGATATGTGTCAACAAGGAGGTAAATGTCGCGGAGATAAGACCGGATGTTGATATAGAAGGAGTTTTGAGGAAGGCGTACGGCGAACACTTCCACTTCGTATTTCACAGGCACGAATGTAAGGGGGAGTTCAAGGCTTGACGAGCTTTACCTACCCATCAATCTCGCTGATGGAGCTACTCGGCTACCAGTTCTTCCAGAATGCAATTTTGGGAGGGATTATGGCGGGGTTTGCATGCGCGTGGATCGGACTGTTTCTGGTTCTCAGGAAGGAGGCGATGATCGTGGACGGTGTGGCACATACCGCATTCGGCGGAGTGGCACTTGGACTCCTGATGGGAGTGGACCCGCTCATCACAGCTCTTGGGATATCGACAGTGTCGGTCTTTGGGATGAGTTATATGAAGAGAAAGGGGCTTGCAGAATCCGACTCAGCAATAGCCCTAATTCTGGCGATTGGGTTCTCGACTGGTCTGATAATCATAAGTGTTGCCGGGGGGTTCAGTGTCGACCTATTCAGCTACCTCTTTGGCTCCATATTAACAATTAGCAGGTCAGATCTATTGATGATCTTGATTCTCGGAATTGTAATCGTTGCTTTTCTGATGTTGTTACATAGGGAGCTCTTGGCGATCACGTTTGACGAAAGGAGCGCAAGGATGATGGGTGTGCCGGTGAATGCGATATCAGCTATGTTCAATCTAATAGTGGCCATAACCATAACACTCTCAATCAAAATAATAGGGATCATACTGGTGGTTGCGCTGATAGTCATTCCAGCACTTACGGCGCTGCAGCTTAGAGTCTCTTTCTCCAAGACGGTGGCTTCAACAATCATAATCGGGCTGGTGAGTGTGGTGGCGGGGATAATAATCTCCTCATTCTATAACGTGGCGGCGAGCGGGATAATAGTCTTCACCATGGTGTTGATTTACTTGGCTACTGCTGCCCTAGTTAGGGTGAAAAGTAGATGATGATTGTAAGTATTTCAGGGTTGTTCAAAGTTTGATTTGAAAAGGAGTTGTTTAAATTTGGATCAAGTTTTAGGTTTAGGCTTAAGTTTAGATTCAGGGTCGGGGCTAGACCATTCTAAGCACCCTTGCTTCACGGGAAGGATTTTTGTTGGAAAAATTAATAGTCAGGATAAAAACAATTTGAAAATGAAGTTAAAAGTAAAATCAAATATTAAAAATAAAATTGGGGTAATAACTAAAAAAGTAAATTGCGAATGTGGGGCTTTATTATGGTGGTCATAAGCCTATCCATACCAGACGATCTGCTGGCGGAGTTGGACAAGTTACTGGGCAGGGAGTGGTGCGCTAGCAGGTCAGAGGTCCTAAGGCAGGCGCTGAGAAAATACATCTCTGAGTACAGGGGTATTGAGAGCCTCAAGGGCAGAGTTGTTGCCACATTGACTGTGCTCTACCAAAAGAATGAGAAGGGGGAGGAGCAGCTAAGGCTCCAGCATGAGTTCGGCGATATAATCTCAGCCTTCTTCCACTTCCACGTGAATGAAGATGCTTGTCTCGAGGTCATAGTGGTTAGAGGGGAGGCTCAGAGGCTGAGGGGACTGATAGACGGTTTAAAGGCGAACAGGTCAGTTAGGCAGATAAATCTCTCTTTGATGGATGTTCGCGAATAAAAGGATCACAAAGAACAAATGAGAAAGAAGGTAAAAAGGCGGGTTTTCTGCCTGCATATTGGATAAGAATTATGGAGAACTAGGGCAAAGACGAAGAAAAATAAAAAACAGAGAAAAGAAAAAGGGAGAAAAAATTATTCGATGTCGCCCCTTATCCAAGCGGCAGTCACAGGGAGCATCATAACTGTGCCGATGAAGCCCAATATGGCGAGCAGTTAAAGGCAGAGATCCAGCCCGAAATGGTCAGCACGAACCCGAGTATTGCCGAGGAGAACGTCCCGAACACCTTGCCAACTGCGTTCAGACTGCCATAGGCAGTACCAGCCTTACCAGCTTTTCCGAATTTGTCCATGACTACCAAGAAGTAAACAGTATCAAGGCCCTCAGTGAATGCTCCCACAAGGAAGACGAGCCCGACGTATGCAGCGGTCGGAAGGTGCGGGTACCACCCGATTACCAAAAGCGATATTGCGGATATAGTCAAGCCAAGACCTAGCAGGATTCTTCTTGATCCGAATCCTAGCTTGTCTGCCAGCCACCCGAAGACTACCGTGGCTATGGCACCAGCTAAAGGAGAGACGGAAAGCAGTGCAGCACCTGCTATCGGATTAAAGCCAAGGACTTCCACGGCGTATATGGGAATCCATGTGTAAATCCCGAACCTAGTGAACTGGCTCATGCCATAAGCCACGGAGTGGCTCAGGAAACGCCACCGTCTCCAAACAAAGGTGTAAGCAGTCACCATCTCCTTTACTAGGCTCTTCTTTTCGGTCTCCGGGATCCAGTCACATCCCTTTATCCCGCACTCTTTGGGCTGATCCCTGATTAAAACCATATCATAACGGCGGCGGGGAAGAGGATTATTCCTGGAATAATAAACCCCCACTGCCACCCCATCACCGTGGCTATATAGGCTGCCAATGGAACAATTGTCAAAGACCCAATAAGCCTTGCTGCGTCGTTAAGTGCATTTGGTAGCCCCCTCGCTTTTGGGGGGAACCAACAGGTGAAAAGCTTGCCGTAGCTCGGCGACCCTGATGCTTGGAAATACCCATTCAAGAACCAAGAAGTACTCATCGATGGGAAGAATGGAAACAGACCAGTGGCGATGTTTGCAAGTCCGCTGCCCACCGCGCCTATACTGTAAACCTTTCTGGGACCGTAGTAGTCAATTAGTGCGCCGTTGATGAACTGCCCGATGGCATAGCCAGCAGTCATTGCCGAGGCGAATACTCCCCACTGCCAAGCGGGCCAAGCGAGGGCGGACTTTACAAAGGGACCTAGACCGCTGTAGTTGTACCTGCCCCAGTAGTAGAGGGCGTATGCTAGACATGAGGCCAGCGTAATTTGAATTCTCCAAGATTTTAACAAAGACAATGCCTCTTGTGTTAGACTCATAGATAGACCTCAATTTAAAAAAGGATGTCCCAAGAATGGTAATATCTTGTCGTTAACAAGTAAACGTGTTTTGACGATAATAAGAATGCTTAAAAATAAAAATAAAAAAAAGAAAAATCTTTTAGCTCACGATTTTGAGTGCGTCCTGGTAGGCTTCTAAGATTTTTGCTACGTCCTCTTTGGTGTGCGGGAAACATGTGAACGCGAAGTGTCCAGGGAGCTTGAAGATGCCGCGGTTTATTAGCTCTAGGTCGACTCTTCTCAGCTTGTCCTTATTGACCTTGAGGAACTCCCTCAGGTTGGTGTAGGGCTTGTCGGTAAAGTGCACCTCGAAGTTCGAGAACTTGCCGACGACCTGCGCCTGGATATTCATATCTGTAACGAGGTCTCTAACACCTTTTCGTATGCTCTCTGCGATGTTGTTGACGTGGCTGTACACTTCGTTCTCGTGAGCATCCAAGTACTTCAGGACGGCAAGCCCTACCGAGGCGGTGAAGGGATTTCCACAGAAGGTACCGCTCTGGTATACCCTTTCCTGTGGAGTTTTTCCATGGAGCGGGGATACCACCTCCATGATATCCTCTCTCCCACCGTAGGCGCCAACTGGAGCTCCGCCCGCTATAACCTTGCCCAAGATTGTGACGTCGGGCTTTACACCGAGGTAGCCTTGGGCACAGCTCATATTACCCCAGCGGAATCCCACCATTACTTCGTCGAAGATCAGAGGGATATCGTTCTCAGCCGTTACCTCCCTCAGTGCCTTTAGGTATTCTTTGGTGGGCTCTACGAAGCCAAGACCTGTGCCTGAAATGGGCTCCATCAGGACACATGCCAGATCCTTTGCGTTCTGCTTTATTATCTTCACGGCATTGTCGGGATCGTTCCAAGGGATAATGACAAACTTGTCTATAGCGTGGTCAAGCCCCATGGAGTGCGGTACGGGCGTCGGAGCTTCTGGCGGACCACCGTATTCTGCAGTGCTCGCAAGCGACCAGTCCGAGGTGCCGTGGTACGACCCTTCGGGTTTGCATATCTTGGAGCGCTTCGTGTACCCCTTGCATAACCTCACCGCGTATGTCACAGCTTCAGATCCTGTGCTGACGAATCGGATCTTCTTTATGGAAGGGACGTGCTTTATGATGAGCTTTGCCCACTCTACCATCACGTCAGAAGGCGCACCGTACTGTAAACCCCTCTCTTTCGCCTCCTCGATTGCGTTTATTATTGTGGGATGTCCATGCCCTAAGAGAATGGGTCCGTAACCGCAGTGGACATCGATGTACTCATTGCCGTCTACGTCCCAGAGTCTCGCACCTTTAGCCTTTCTGAAATAAAGAGGGAAGGGTTTCCTGAATTGCCCGTAGGCGGACACTCCGCCAGGGAGGTATTTAGTAGCCTCCTGCTAGACTAGATAGGAGCCCGGGTGTAGTTGCTTATACCTCTCCTCAGGGTCTGAGGCAGACACTTTGGATCACCTCAGTATCTGCCTTCCTTGAGGCGGTTCTCAATGTCCCAGATCACAGGAAGGAGCTCTGCTATGGATGGGATCAGGTAGTCAGGCTCCTCCGCAGCTAGGGTCTCAAAGTCGTCGTTCCCTGTCTTGTAAAGCCCAACCGTCCATGCGCCGGCGAATTTGCCCTCCCTAATATCATGCTTGGTGTCTCCGACCTTTACGACCGCTGCAGGAGGATAAACATTCAAAACTTCCATGTGCTTCATGACCATCCATGGATAGGGTCTCCTTGCCTTCACGATCTCGGGTGTGGCCGCGAAGTCAAACTTTATTCCGTATCCCTTCTCCAGCTTTGTGTTCAACAGTTTAGAGGCCTCAGCAGTGTATCCTGTGGTGTTTCCTATGAGCTTCCCATAATCCCTGAGTTTTTGAATTACCTCAACAGCCCCTGGGATCGGCTTGGCGAGTTCTGGGTGAACAATGACTTCGTTGAGCATCTTCTTGTAGTCCTCGAACATCTCGTCCAAGTCCTTCTCAGTCCAATCTCTCCCGTGAACCTTCTTAAATTGCGCCTTAGCCTCTGGCATTTCTAATAGTGTACGAAGGTGGTCTTTTTTGAAAAGACCCATAGGTTTCCTTATGGCGGTCCAGTTCAAGATCACGCCCCGGGATTTCAGAGTCTCATAGAATGGAACCACTGGTGCCTTCACGCCAAGTCCATCATCTTCTGGCCAGATGTGCCTTAGATCTTGTGGACCGTCGCAGATTGTTCCTGCAGTATCCAATATCACTAATTTTACGGGACCTCTATACTTCCACATTTTTTCCTACCCTAGGTGCGATCTCCCCCTCATTTCCGATATAGTTTGATGTTAACATGTTTACATCCTGTGATCTTGATGCCAAAGCCCATAGGGTAGGAAGGAGTTTACGCTCTAGCCTTCTTATTCGTCGGGAGATCGCCACCTTTGAGACCCCAAAAAGGTTCGCAAGCTCGATCGTGTTGATTCGCTTGGGCTCGTCGTAGAATCCCTTTTTGATCGCGGTCATGAGAAGTTGTTTTTCCTTCGTTGTCAGGTCATTTATTGTGTTGATTATTGAGAGGACATATTCAAAATTTTGGATCAGATTGAAAAAGACCATCGGGTCCAGCTCCAGAACCTCAACCACCTTCAGAGAGTAATTTTTCATTATCCCATTTAGAGCTTTATTCAGCTGGCTTTTTGTAGAGAAAATAGCCCTCCAGAACTCCTTGCCGTCCAAAGCCAATATCGGCGTTATCAAGTATCCTCCGTTCAAAATTATGGGCGCAATGGTTTTGGTTGACATTACGTCAACCCTAATGGAGGCAAAGTTTTTGGTCAGATTGACTATTTCGAGCTTTGCGATTTTTGGATGGGACTTGAGCCTGTGGATCGATTTCTGAAGCTCCTCTTTCTCGGCGGAGGATATGTGGCTCCACACGTTCTCGGTAGAGCCATTGAATTGGACGCATGTGTGGAGTAACCTAACGTCACAATTCATAGTAACGTCGGAAAACGGACAGTGGTGAGGATCCTTCTGTATAGTTACTGAATACATAGAGCCCCCAAATAGTATTGTTTTGATTTTATTTAATCTTTTATCTTATTTTTTTAGGTTTACTAGTAAACATTAATGCTAATAAACGGAGTTTAGCTCCCCATCAGTAGGGGAGAATATGCTCAATATAGATAAACTAAAGGCAGAGGGAGATCTTAGCATCTCGCCAAAGAGGAGGGAGTGGCTGGAGGGACTCCCCGAATACATCAGGAGCGTTTTGGATGAGGACGCAAAGTACTTCATCCATCAGTCCCTTTCCACACCTTGCTTAAATGTGGTCAGAAAGGCTTATGGTAGCTATATTGAAGACTATTCCGGTAAGAAGTATTTGGACTTCCATGGAAATACCGTTCATAACGTGGGGTTCTCAAATCCAAGGGTGATTAAGGCGATCAAAGAGCAGATAGACGATCTCTCATTCTGCCCGAGGAGGTACACGAACATAAGGGCGATAGAGCTTGCCAAGAGGCTCGTCGAGATCTCGCCAATGGGGGCAGAGAATTCTAGAGTGCTCTTTGCGCCAGGAGGTGCTGAGGCGATTGAAATGGCGTACGATCTGTCAGTTAGATCCAGCGGGAAGATAAAAACAGTCTCATGGTGGGACTCGTTCCATGGAGCAACCATGGGCGCGAAGAGCATTGGAGGGGAGGCCATCTTTAGGGCAAAACTGCCAGTCGTCTCTGGAACGGAACATGTGCCACCTCCTTACTGTTATAGGTGCCCCTACGGTCACAAGGATGTCGAGAGCTGCAATTTGACATGTGCTGAAATGATAAAGTATGTCATGGATAAAAATGCGGGGGACGTTGCCGCGGTTATTGCGGAGCCCATCCGTGGGGCACATGTCGTGGTACCACCTAAGGAGTACTGGAAGATCGTCAAGGAAGGTTGTGAGGAGGAGGGCGCTGCCCTCGTATTTGACGAGATATTGTCGGGTCTGGGGAGGACCGGCAAGATGTTCGCCTGTGAGCATTACGATATTGTGCCAGACATTCTGGCAATTGGGAAGTCGCTGGGCGGCGGGATAATGCCCATCGCTGGCATCATTGCAAGGAAAGAGTTAGCCGAAAAAGTGGAGAACTGGTCAATAGGACACTTTACGCATGAGAAGAACCCAGTATGCGCGGCTGCAGGAATTGCAGTGCTCGATACCATAAAGGACGAGAGGCTAGTGGAAAGGGCGGATGTTATGGGAAGGTACGCAATGAAGAGGATGGAGGAGATGAAGGAGAGGCACAGGTTCATAGGAGACGTCAGAGGGGTTGGGCTGTTCCTCGCGATTGAGCTCGTGAGAGACAGGGAGAAGAGAACAAAGGCATCGGACGAAGCGGAAGAGGTCATGTACAAATGCTTTAGGAAGGGTTTGGCCTTCAAGACCACAGGAGGAAACATTCTCTCGCTGATGCCACCATTGACGATATCCCGCGAAGAGATGGATGTGGCGCTTGACATCATAGAAAGTTCCATTGAAGAAGTCGAGAATAAGCAAAAATGATCAACAGTCATCCGCCAAATATAATGGATATAACAGCTTGAGGGACCTAAGTGAAGGAACGAGAAAAAGTCCCCCTCGCATATTTTTGAAACATAACAAAAAGCACAGCAGAGTTGATTTTAATGCATTATTTTGCAGAGTTTTCAGGAGCCATTATGTTAGGAGGCGGAATAGGGAAGGTATAACGTCTTTGTTGTAACGGATATTACCTAGATCATAATTAGAGATGACAGGAACGACCCTTTCGTGCATCGACCCGTGCGATCTTATCTCCACATCTTCCACTGGAGTCGTGCTCGTGTTACCAAAGACTACATCCTTGGCGCCCAAGACCAGAAGGTCACCCACACTCTCCAAGGGTAATATTAGTTCTTTGTGTGCTTCTTCTGAGGTGAGGACAAGCTCGACACCTTCTTGGTCGACCAAGACTTCTTTTGTACGATTTAGATTCCTGTTATTTAAATATACATAAACAGAGCCTCCAAGGTTTTTGTGGTGCACGAAGTAATCGTCCTTTATAATTGGAATTACCAAAGAGTCTATGCCATGATTTTTGAGGAGCGCCTGTAGATTGATCTTCAGAGATTTTTTATTCATCCCGTGGTCTGAGGTTAGGGCAAAGATCGCATCTTTTTCCATGAGTTTTGAGAGCTTCTCGTCAATTCTTTCCATGTATTCTATGGCTTCATCGCTGTTTGGTTCGTAAATGTGAGAGACATAGTCGGTAGTGGAGACGTAAACGAGGTCATATCCTCTCTCAATAAAGAATCTCGCCACATCGAAGAGCCATATGTTCACCTCAGAAGTGTATATTCCGGGGGGCGCCCGACTTTATCGACGATCTCCTGAGGAGGTTCCTCTGAGGAGATCGTGACCACATCTGGGCTCTCAAATAGGCGCCGCAGCTTGTCCTTTGCTGTTATGATGACGGGTTTCTTCCCCATCAAAGATGCCTTTTCTAAAAGGGTCTTACACTTAAGGATGGAAGAATGATTCATCTGCCTTTCTGTCCCGGTCTTTTTGTCGTAGTAGTAGTTCCCGACTATGCCATGCACTTCTGGAAATTCACCAGTCAAGATAGAGTCGTTGTTTATGTTGGTGACGGTGGGCACCATGGCATTACAGCAGTAATTATTCATAGAGGAGCTCTTCAGAAACGGCATTTTGGCGGCGTTTATGTAATCCCAAGAGCACCCATCTAAGCAGACTACAACAATCGGTTTATCACCTTCCAAAAAAGTACACCCTGTCGTTAATGAATTGCAAAACGCTAGGGAGCTATGACTTTTAAATTTTTCGAGGAGAATAGTCATTTGTAAACTTTATAAAAGGAAATATAACGAAACGAAAGATCGCAGAATCTGCAATATGGGTAGTTGCGATGAAGATCCAGTAATTGTAAACTTGATTCTTTGATTTGTGGTGGGAAAACATTATAACGATAGGCACACTTTAGTATAGCAACCTTGGAGGAATATTGTTGGAATCCAGCTTCGTGCATATCCTCTCGTCGAAGATGGAAAAAGAACATGGCGAGTCAATGATAAAGCTACTGTAAGCTAATGGGTACTGGATCGAGAGTGTCAGAACTGGAAAAGATGTAGAGAAGCTGATCCAAAATAGAAAATATGATATTGGAATAAACAGGTCTCTTTCTCCGGGACGGAGATCCTCAAGAAATTCGATCCAAGTGAGTTTTCTCGAACTAGGAAGATAATACTCACGGGACATGCATTCCTAGAGAAGGTGATTCAAGCAGTGAACTTTTTGGGCGGGCATGTTTCATGATTTCATTAAGTTCACTCAGGGGTGGCATAGCCAATTGCGTAATTGGATCCGCTGACACCAGTGAACCACATCTTGAATGTGCCCTCCACTTCAACGACCGCAGGATTGTAAGTTCGAATGTTTCTCCATGCTAAGCCATCGCTTTTGTGAAAGACGGGATTGTTTGGGTCCTTGGTCCATGTCAGACCGTCGCTCGATGTGGCGTAGCCAATCCCTTCGTTTGTGCTTTCAACTCCTCCGCTGTACAGCATATGGTATGTGGACCCGATCTTAAGAACTGTACAGGAATACACATAGTTTTTATCCCAGCCGGAGCCGCTACCTGTGAGAACAGGATCAGCCTTTCCGTCGCCGTTCTTGTCATAGCCAGTCCATGTAACGCCGTCGCTTGAGAAGCCAATACCAATGCTCTCATTGTTGCCTGGTGTGCCGTCGTAGTACATCATAAACATCCAATTCGTGCCGCTATTTGAGGCTGACGGGTTGTAAAGGACGCATGTGGGACCGTAGGACCCTTTGTTCCAGTCAGAGTCAGTCCCAGTTATAATCGGCACCACACCATTCTGAAGGGGCTGGTCGTTATACCAGTTCAGGCCGTCTGGCGATTCAGCATACCTAATTGCCTCGACGGTATACAGTTTTGTCGTATCCCAATACCATATACGGTAGTACATTGTTGCACTGCTGGGGTTATTTCCATTGTTCTTTCCTGAGAAACCTCCGGGAAAGTATAGAACCCAAGGATGACCAGCGCTTGATGATAGTCCAGATACTGGTGAGTTGTACAGATTCCATGTTATCCCATCATTTGAATAGGCGAGCCAAATTGTATATATATTATTGTACGAGTTGAACCACATCTTGTACTTTGCAGATTCTCCGTGCCCACTGAAACTGTTCGCATCATATATCACGCAAGGGTAATAAGCCCGAATGTCAGGGTCGAAGACAGGATTTTTAGAATATTCGACCCAATCTCCAAGGTAAAGTTTTTTGAGGTAGAATGTGCTGGAGACTGCCACTCCTCCCTCAGTAGTTGTGACCTTCACATAATAGTTCCCACTCTTAGGTACCATAAGATACCATGGTTCCACGGCGATATTAGCAAGCTGACCGGGCGGGATGCTCAAAGGAGAAGAGAGGACATAAATACCAACTGCGGCTCCATCCGGTGACATTAAGTACACTCTATCAATGTTTACGGAGCTTGCGCCAACATTCCTCACATAAACACCCACTACATCGTAATTTCTTGATTTTACAGACTCCACGAGTATTATTGGTAAAATTGAAGAGCTCGTCGTGGTCTCCGATGAAATCGTTGATGAAGACGTAGGTGACGGTTGATCCTGTAATGGAGATGACAATGATTAGGACTATGGATATTAATGGAGCCAATCCCTTCATGCATTAAAAAAATTCAAAGATACAATATTTAAGGATTACTTCATGATAATTGCCATTCATCCGAGCGTAAGTAAGGATGATTTGAAGGTCTAGAGCTTCCATTCAGATTGGAATGGATTTTGAAAGAATGCAACTCAAAAGTTGAGAATTGGTAAAAATTGAAACGAGTGTTTGGCAAACTCCGTGCCGAGCTTATACTAAGTGCAGAGGTTTGTTTGACATAGCGTAGCCAATAAAAGTTGGAAGTAAGTCTAGGAGTATGATGAGAAAAACGGGTTTAGTCATAGGATATTTAAAGCCGGAGTGATCCAGCATCGAATCCTAGAGCTCCCCGGAGTTGTAGTTGTAGAGCCTCGGCTCTTTCCTCTCCGCGAACGAATTCCTCAGGTGCTTCAGCGTCGTGCCGAAAGGGCAAGCCCTGAAATGCTTTCTTCCAAAGGAGATCCTCCCCAACAGATAGCATCACTAGCACCCTGGGGGAGCATAAAGATCTGTGGATACAACATACCTGAGCAGAGGAGCGAGCTCATTAAAATTACAGGGTACATGGCCCAGCGGTTCAGCCTTTACGAAGACCTGAGCGTATTTGAGAATCTTGAGTTCTTTGGCAAGTTCTATGGGATCAATGGTAAGGAGCTAAAGATCAGAATATTGGAGCTCCTCGAGTTCCTTGACCTGAAGGATGCGAAGGAGTTCCTGAGGCTAGTGGGCGAAGGCAGGGTGCCTATGGAGGCCGTCAGCGAGCAGAAGAACGCTTTACTGAGAAACACGGTCAGGGTTTTAAGGCGCTACTTCATGGTGGTGGGGCACATGGACGGAACTGGGACAAAGTGGTACAGGCTCACCAAGGTCGGTGAGAAGGCATTGCGTGAGATGGAGGGCGGGGAGGGATGAGGGTGAGGCATTTGACTGACAGGGAGATATTTTGGAGTCTGGGGAGGGGTGAGGGGGACGAGATAATAGGGGTGGAGATCAGTCTTGAGGGCAAAGAAAACGTGAGTAGACGGATAATCTCAAGGGGCAAGTACGGCAGGGAGAGGGTGGTGTTCCAAGAAAGTTACTTGATTGAGGATTATAAGGCGATAGTCAGGTCTGAGGCAGCATTTCTCTCGTCCGCGGAGAGGGTGGATAAGGATCTCATGTTGCTGATAATGGAGGCTATAGAATCTCTCAGGAGGGTTTGCGAGAGACTATGAGTGGAATGGATGATGAGGTAGAGATAGAGCTGGAGGATTTGGCAGGGATAGGGTCGTCAACGGCTGATAAGCTTAGGAGGGCGGGGATAAGCTCTGTGAAAGAACTGGTGGCGATGCCAGTTAAAGAACTCCTTGAGAGGAGCGAGCTGGGGGAGGGAAAGGCTGAGGAGGCGACAAAGAGTGCAAGGGATTTGGTCCTCCCAAAGGTCGTCACCGCGAGGGACTTTTTGGAGAGGAGGAATATGCCCAAGTTGACCACCGGCACGAAAAATATTGATGGCCTGATGGATGGAGGGCTCGAACCAGGTATAACTGAGCTCATTGGTGCATACGGGTCGGGTAAGACCCAATTATGCCTGCAGCTCTGCGTCACCGTTCAGTTCACAAAGAACAGGGGAGGGCTAAACGGAGCGGCGTTTTACATAGACACGGAGGACACGTTCAAATCAGAGAGGCTTCTGCAGATAGCCAAGAGGTTTGGATTTGAGGACGACCAACTCTTGGATAGGGTTTACTCCTTCAGAGCCATAAACTCGGATCACCAATTTGAAGGGCTGAGGCAGGCAGTCGAATACACCAAGAAGTCCGTCAGATTGCTGGTCGTGGACTCGATCACCTCGCACTTCAGGAACGAATACCCTAGTAGAGAGAATCTGGTGTTGAGGCAGCAGAGGCTTAACAGCTTTGTACATGGACTGCAGAGGCTAGTCACGCTGTACGATCTGATCGTGGTGGTCACAAACCAAGTGCTGGACGTTCCAGAGATGATACCCGGTGTTAGACCTGCGAGACCTGTGGGTGGAAACATGGTCGCGCATGGTAGTACGTTCAGGCTGTGGCTTGAAAGGACTAAGGGAAAGACGAGAGTGACCTGCATCGATTCCCCAAAACATGCAAGGGGAATGACCTATGTGATGCTGACGGAGGGAGGGGTTGAGGATGCAGAAGAGGAGGATTGATTTGGAGATTGTTACTCCAGTCGCCACTCTTCCTCTTTGCGGTTCTTCAGAAACTCCTCGAGTATGACTCTCCGCTCTATTCCAGAAACGATCTTTCGGGTCCAGACCACCACATCGGGGTTAACGCTCAGGCTGTCTATCCCCTGCCTCACCAAGAACTAGGAGAGTTCGGGGTATACGCTTGGTCCTTGCCCGCATATGCTGACCGTGACGCCGTGCCTGTGGGCGACTTTTATCAGGTGAGATATCGCCCTGAGGACCGCAGGATCCCTTTCGTCGAAGTACCGCGGGTCCTGCGCCGGCAGGATGGGAGAGTCCCTGTCCACACCAAGTATAAGGAGTGAGGTCGTTGCTCCCGACGCTGAAACCGTCGCAGAGCTTGGAGAACTCGTCTGCCATGAATATTATGGATGGGATCTCAGCCATTAGCCAGACCTTGAAGTCCCTGCACCTCTCTAGACCCTCCTCCTTCATTATGGTTAGGCACTTCTCGACCTCCCATGGCGTCCTGACGAATGGTAGCATGACGTAAACGTTCTTCAGTCCCCAGTCGTCCCTGACCCGCTTTATCGCTTTGCACTCAAGTCTGAAGCCAGGCTCGTAGACCGGCGAGATGTACCTGCTTACCCCTCTCCAGCCTATCATGGGGTTGTGCTCCTGCGGCTCGTACTTGTCCCCGCCCTTCAGTTGCCTGTACTCGTTTGTCTTGAAGTCGCTGAACCGCACGACCACGGGTCTTGGATATATGTTCCTGGCGACCCAAGAGATGCCGCTCGCGAGTTTGTCGATGAAGCGCTCCTCTTCGTGGCTTTCGATGAGGTAGAGGGGGTGCTCGCCTATGACGTCGGCGATTATGAACTCGATGCGCATCAGGCCTATGCCGTCGAATGGGAGATCCTTGTACTTGTCTATCATTGCAGGCTCTCCGAGGTTCATGTATATCTTTGCCCGTCGGCGGATAGAGGCCTGTCATGTTTACTGCGATGGGCGCGACCTCTTTCTTCTCCTCGGCGGCCAAGAGATCTCCCTCGTAAACCATGCCGTGGGTGGCGTCGACGGTTATGACTTGCCCGGTCTGTATTACCGATGTAGCATTTACAGCACCAACGATACACGGAATGCCTAGCTCACGACTGACTATGGCGGCATGGCACGTTATACCGCCGCTGTTAGTTACGATTGCTCTTGCCTTTCTCATAGCAGGGGCCCAGTCTGGAGATGTCATTTGGGTGACCAATATCTCGCCCGCTTGGAACTGGCTGATGTCCTTCACATAGATTATAATCCTGACCTTGCCAGAGACTATGCCAGGGGCAGCCGGCAGACCTCTGAGAAGCCTCTTCTTCTTGCCCTTTATCGAGGGGCCTCCGCCTTGGCCTCCTCCTTCTGCGACCAGACGGTCTCTGGTCTCGCCTGCACTATGTAGAGCCTGTTGTCCTCGGCATCCAGCGCCCACTCAATGTCCATGGGCATGCCGTAATGCTTCTCGATCTCAAGGGCGTACCTCGCAAGCATGATAACCTGATCCCGGGTTATGCAAGAGGATTCCTGCATGGTCCCAGGGACGGGCACCTCTTTGATGAAGCCGCCGCCACCTTCGGCCGGGGATCTCACGGACATTCGGGATTTGTGCGAGATCGATTCCTTCAGTATTGTGAGGTTTTTTATCTACCGTGAACTGGTCCGGTCGGACTCTGCCTTGAACTATCGTCTCCCCCACGCCGAAAGTGCCCCTCATGTGAAATTTTTCTAAAATTCAAATATCGCAATATTACGATAAATTTAATAGAGCCATTCTATCAGATAAATGGAATTAGGTAATAGGTATGAGGCAAGATTATTCTGAAATTCAACGGAAATTAACAGACATACTTGGTCTAAAATTTCCTCCAGTAGCAATAAGCCTTATCCGCAAAGCATGTGACGTGCCCCAAGGGGTGAAAGAACTCGAGAAGGCGATGTTCTATTGTGCGATGGTCAAGTATGCGATGCTTGGGAATGTCTTCTACGCCAAGGAAAATATGCACAGTTGCAAGAGGGGAGCGGCCGCCCTTGGTCTGTGCAACGTGCCTGAGGACGAAAGAACCGGAGAGTTCTACACGAACAAATCTTCTTTCAGCTCGCTAAGAGCAGCTGTGAGAACGGTAAAGGAGTCGCCGCAGCTTGATGCTGGCAGCATATATGCAACTCTCTTGTCCCCTCTCGACAAGACCCCGATAGACCCTGATGTCGTTCTTATTGAAACGATTCCAAGAAGGGTTCTCGAGATTGTTCAAGCGGCTTTATTCGACAAAGGCGGTTGGATCGAAGGAATGATTTCGGCACCGCGTCAGGTCTGTGCGGCGTTGACCGTCAGACCGTACCTTGGGTATCTGAATGTTTCCATCGCTTGTGAGTCGGCAAGGATGGCCGCAAAGCCAATTGGGCTAGAGTATTCCGAGGATGGGGCGCTCATAGGTATACCTGGAGAGAATATTGGAGAATGCGCAAGTAACATCGACAAGATAGGCTATGTGAAGGCGAGACTGCCAAAGAAATAGAAGACGGCTGGTGGACAGGTAATGACGGAAGATAAGTCAAGAGAAAGGTCGAAGATAAAGATCTTGCAACCATGTCACAAGGTCGCGGATACCACAAACATGATCTGGGTATGCGACGGTGCTGCAAATGTGGGACAGATTGGGCACAATGTTGGTGTAATGCTCACGAATGATGAAAGAGGAAGGATTTGCTGCATCACTGCGATTGCGGCTGGCTCGAAGCCACACACAGATATCGCCTTAAGGGCAAAGAAAAATATTGCAATAAATGACTGCGCCAACAGATGCGCATCCAAGGTTTTGGAGAAGGCAGTGGTAAAGATAGGCTACGAGATCGAACTCTCGAAATACCTTCAGAAAATTCCGACGCTTGACTTTTACGAAGCAGATGTGAACCATATAGCTGAAGTTGTAAGTAGAGAGGCAAAGTTGTAGGCGGATGAATTGATGAAGGTCATTCAAGCACCAATAAGAGTAGATGGAGGGGGAGATACACTATAAATAACAAAAATGATGGGATCACCAAAAGACCACCCTCTAGAATTGAAAAGGTTGCAAATTTCATCTCAAAGAATTACTCTTACCTGGTCTTAATCATAGTCTTCCTTGGCATAATAGCCGGTCTATCTGCTCCTTCCCAAGTTCAATCGCTCAAGCCACTTATGCTTCCCCTCGTCAGTACAATGGTTTGTGCAATGACGGTTACCATAAAGTTCAAGGAACTTGTCCAAGTAACTAAGAAGCTCAGACAGATAATGCTAGCTCTGGTGCTGAACTTCATCCTGCTCCCTGCCCTCTGCTTCTCGCTAGCAGTAACATTCCTATCCCCAAATCCAGCGTGGGCAGCGGGCTTTATACTGATGGGGACAGTCCCATGCGCGGGAATGAATGTGGTATGGACAGGACTGCTAAAGGGGGATACCCCACTTGCGCTGATTATTGCTGCTCTAACCATGATACTCGGGGTAATCACAATACCAGGGATAACCGCCCTACTCGCAGGGATCTATGTTAGTGTGAACGTTATCGACCTGCTCTGGTCCATCGCAACAATCCTTGCAATACCTCTCATTATCGGCATTCTGACGCGTCATTTGCTTGAGATTAAGTTGGGGAAGGCACTGCAGAAATTCCTGCCTGCTTTTCCGCTAGTATCAGCAATCACGGCCATGATTTTGATGTTTTCAATGCTCGCAATAAACATGATGGTGATTCCAAGAGATCTTTCAATAATTGTGCTACTGGTGCTTCCGCCCCTCATCCTCTTTCCTGTTGCTTTCGGGAGCTCCCATCTGATTTGCTCGAAGATCCTCCACCTACCACTGAGGGAGACTATTGCAATAGTCTACAGCTCAGGAATGAAGCATCTACCCCTCGCGATGGGAGTCGCCTTCGCCTCTTTTGGACCTCCAGCAGCCCTCCCAATTGCCATATCTGCAGCATTCCAGACTGTTAATGCTGGTATATTTTATAGGATATTTCAGCGCATCAACAGACCGAACAATTGAGGAGACAAAGAAAGGGAGTATAAGATGATGTGCCCTTTTCCCTGCCTCACCTCTTCGAGATACGAGGTCACTCTGAACTTCAAATTTATCCTTCTGCCGATGTAAAGAAATGCAGTTGAAAACCCAAGGAGGATGGCAGTGCTGAACAACGGATCAAACAAAGAGTTCCCTTTTAAGGCTAGTCGCATCAGGTCATTCGCAAAGGTCAGAGGAGATAGGGCAGAAACTAACTGCCCCCAGTAGGGCACTATTTCGGTCTTTAAGAATATTCCAGCCGAATATTGTACAAGACGGAACAGTTGAATGCTAGAGTAGTAATGCGGGAGCTACCTCAAGATGGTAAATTCTTTGAAATCGCCCTTTGGCATTTCCCATTTAATTTTCAAGTTGTCAACCGAGGCGCCTGGAGGTCCTATTCTGACCTCCTCTCTTCGCTTGTCCCCATCTTGCCAGCGCCCCACGTCGGGATCTTCCAGAAGGTGAAGGTACTTCTGCCTCGGCTTCATGTCGACTCAAATATTTAGAGGGGAAGGAGATTTTTTTTAAAGTGTAGGACTCGAACCCAAAAAGGAGTGGGCCGGTCCGGACTCGAACCGGAGACCACCGCCGTGTCAGGGCGGTATCCTAACCAAGCTAGACGACCGGCCCGCCGAGTACCGTTTACTCTACTATCAAGTTTGTATATTTATCTTTTCTTCGCAAGAAGAGTCCATCCGAGAGAAATGGCAGTTCGTCTTGTGCCAATCAAACAATTTTTTGCGCCAGGCAATTGAGCTTAATGGCTCATGTTTTCATAACTTTGTCTCTTCGAGCGCCAACCCCACGCGAAAACTCTATTAATATTGTTCTCCCGCCGAAGGTAAAATAGCTAATTTTTGACACATGCCGTTTCGTAGGGTGGTGCTGGTTGCGGTCTGGATATCTCTCCGAGTTCGGAATGGCAATCTTGGCAATACTCTCCATACTGCTCCTTCTAATTGACTTCACAGTACCATTGGAGCCCGGGTGGAGGCAGCTTATCTATTCTGCTGACCTTATCATATGTTTCATTTTCGCACTTGATTTCGCATTCGCAACGGTTTTACAACCTTAAAAACGAAGGTTGCTGGCATTCCCACATTAGAGTTTATGCCGTTAGTTGACTTAAAGCCTATCCATTTCTTCGCATAATCAAAAGCCTATGACAAATTCAGCTCTTTAGTTTAGAGGAGAGCACGGCTCGGATCTTTCCTTCATCAGTCGCATCCTTTCCAGTCAGAACTGTATCCTCTATCACGATCGTCGGGATGTGCTGTGTATTCATCATCAAGAGCTCCGCCA
>JARXPE010000007.1 GCA_029887795.1 Thermoproteota archaeon | reverse complement strand
GCGCTGACGTTTAAGTGCAAAGTCCATTAAAACAAGGATTGAAGTTCATTTTATAGTACAGGTGAGGTGGAACTTTTGCATGTTTAAGTGTAAAGTCCATTAAAACAAGGATTGAATGTATTCGCTATACTAATGCCAATTGCTTTTAAACACTAACTTCCCCTCTCCTCCCAGGCACTAACTACCCCTCGCGCGATCGCCCTCTCCTCCCCCACAACGCCAACACCAGCGTTAGACTCAGCTCCCTTTTCGGCAGCGGCGCTAAAGTCCGCACCAGTACCTGAACCCGCGCCCGCCCCTCTTTCCCCATCATCTGCCACAAGACTCACCCAAAAAATAGAAGCTCATCGAAATTTAAAAAGGAAAAAATTCATGGAGGTCGAGTCGGCTGGAGGAACGCTTGGATGTTGTGGCAGGCTCGATCTAAAAGAAGAAAAAGGATATTGGCTCGAATGTGGATAGAAACGCCCGCCCCGAAGCATGAGCCGCCCCAAACCTCTTTATAAAATCAGCGGAGATTAATTTCGGAAGGTGATTCCGGATTGCCCACGCGCAGTTGCGGTTGTAAGGCCTTCATCCCGATCCTCCTCGCAGCCGCACTAATGCTGACCTCATCAATGAGCCCGCCCGTCGCGTCCGCGCCCGCCTGCCCCGACGCGGCTCAGGCACCGCCGCCCCCAACCGCCGCTGGTCCCGTCACTAAGGTCGTGGGGGAGTACAAGTCGTGGGCCGGCACGATACAGCTCTTGGCTACCAGGTACCCGGCCGTGGACCTGGGGTGGTAAGACTATAAGCCCGGAGGTCTGTTCACTCCGCTGCCGACCAACGTGAGCTTCGCCGCCCTCAAGATCTACATGAGCAAGACGCTCTCAATTGGAGGAGATAACCTGGGGGTGGGGATATGGGTCGCCGACGAGTCGGGTAAGGTGATAGCCTGCCTCACCCTATCGGCCGCGGACTTCTACTCCGCCGGCAGGAGCGCCACTTTCATTCCTTATTGTAACAACGGTATATTTTTCCAAAAGGCTTTACAAAACCATAGATAATAATAATGATTTTTCAGAAATGGTTTCTATGCTGTTTTTTGTTTCATATGAAACAAAAAAAATAAAATTTAGGACCCTATACTAAGAGTCGATGCTATCAATACATTGCTTATCAATAAGCCACAAAAAATCCCCGGTAAGGATACTGGAAAGTTTCACTCTGAAGGATATTGGCTCAGCTTTAAATGGACTCAAGGAGGAAGGGGCTGAGGAATGCGTTATAGTTCAAACATGTCACAGAGTGGAATTCTATGCAGTGGGACCGAATATAAACGGAGGCTTACTTAAGGAATTTTTAATGAAGGTCAGTAGGAGCAAATATCAAATCGATTCTTATGGAGAACTTTTTGAGGGAGAAGAGGCGCTCAGGCATCTTTTTTATGTGGCCGCAGGGTTAGAATCGGTCATAGTTGGAGAGACAGAAATCTTACACCAAATTGAAGATAGCTTAAAACTCGCAAAGGCTTATGGAACTGCTAAAACTATAATGGAGTCCATATTTGTTGCGGCAATAAATTGCGGTAGGATGGTAAGACGAAAAACATCCATTTGTAAAGGCTCTGTTTCTCTAGGAAACCTCGTTATAAAGACCATATCGAATGAAATTGGGTCTCTCGAAAAGAAGAAATTGGTCATAATAGGCGCCGGGAAGATAGGATGCATGATAGCAAAATCCATACCTCGGAGAGGGACCGTGACTGTCTTTGTTGCCAATAGGACTTACTCTCGAGCAGAGCGACTGGCTAATGAGGTGGGCGGGATCGCTGTCAATTTCGGTAGGTTAAGGGAGGTTATTATTGACGCCGACGCAATTGTATGCGCAACTTCGTCCCCCCACCTAGTCTTAACAAAGGAGGACTTCGAAACTTTTGATGTTAGAAAAAGACTTTTGATCGTGGACGTATCGAACCCCAGGGGAGTGGATGAAAGGATAAAGGAAATTCCAGGCATAGATCTTGTGGACCTAGATCATATAAATAGCATCGCAAGGAGAAATCTCGAAGTCAGAGAGAATTCGATACATGAGGCTAAAGAAATTATAGAACGATCTTTAAAAGCGCTAAAGGATAGATTCCAATTAGATAGAACAGATATAACTTTAGAGAGGCTCATGAGGTGGGCTGAGGTTAAGAGAAGGCGCGCTCTTCAACTAGCGTTCAAAAGGTTCGACTTTACGGATGATCAAAGGAAGGCCTTAGATGAGCTCACTTATGCTTTTATGCGGGATATTATTTTGCCATTAGCAAATTCTGGAATAAAGGCGGAGGGAGTCTTTAATGATGAGAACGATTACATCCAGACTTAGGAGAAATAAAGCAATTAGAGATCTGGTATCTGAAACTAGCCTGATGCCCGATAAATTCGTTTTTCCAATATTTGTAAAGGAACATGGGGAGGTTGAGGCTTCACGCTGGGGAGGTATGGAAAAAATACCATTGTCCGGTTTATTGGAAAAAATTTCCAATTACGTAGAGTCTGGCATAAGATCTTTCCTGATATTTGGCATACCCTCATCGAAAGATCCTTTGGGCACGGCTGCTTACAGCAAGGATGGGGTAACTCAGCGGGCGATAAGGATGATAAAAGAGTCCTTCTCTGCGATCAATATATTAACAGACGTTTGTCTCTGTCAATATACGGATCACGGTCATTGTGGCATAGTAGAAGGTGGCAAGATTAACAGGAGTAAGACGCTTTCGATACTTTCTAGAATAGCAGTGAGTCATGCTGAGGCCGGGGCGGATATTGTTGCTCCCTCTGCCATGATGGATGGGCAGGTCTTGGCGATAAGGGAGGCGCTGGACGAGGCTGGTTTTTATGATTTAGGAATAATGTCCTATTCAACAAAGTATAGGTCCTATTTGTACTCGCCTTTCCGAGATGTCGCTTCATCCGCTCCCACATTCGGCGATCGCTCCTCATACCAGATGGACTTCAGAAATAGGAGAGAGGCGGTAATTGAGGCTGTCCAAGATATAAAGGAGGGGGCAGACATAGTAATGGTCAAGCCAGCAATGCCATATCTTGACATTATAAGTGATCTGCGCAGGATTTTAAGGTGTCCGTTGGCGGCATACCAAGTGAGCGGCGAATATGTCATGATTAGAGAATACTGCAAGAGTACTGGCACGCCCGAGAGAGAAGTTCTGATGGAAACTCTAATGGCAATAAAAAGGGCAGGGGCGGACATTATAATTTCATACTTTTCCCCTGAGGCAATAGGTATTTTGAGGGAAGGATGCAGATGAGGTCTAATGATCTTTTCTCAAGAAGCAGAAAGGTCCTCCCTGGTGGCGTGAGTAGCCCCGTTAGATCTTTTAGACCCTACCCGTTTTTTACATCTTCCGCGCATGGCTCCCGCCTATTTACAGAAGATGGAAGAGAGCTGATCGACTACTGCATGGCATATGGACCTCTGATATTTGGCCATACGCCCAGCTTTTTGTTGGAGTTCGTTAAAGATCAGATTTTTAAGGGCACAGTCTTTGGGACTCCTCATTTGGCGGAGCTGGAGCTCGCAGAGGAGATCATTAGGGCAGTACCCTCCATGGAGATGGTCAGATTTGTGAACTCGGGAGGGGAAGCAGCAATGAGTGCAATCAGACTCTCCAGAGCGTTCACAAAGAGAGATGTTGTAGTAAAATTCGACGGATGCTACCACGGAGCTGTTGATTCGCTGTTGGTTAACGGAGTCGGCATTAAAAAATATCCTGCCAGCGATGGCATACCCACTACTTTACTCGACAAAACAAAAGTGATTCCATTCAACGACTTTTCTGAATTGGACGGAATTAACGAAGATGTTGCTTGCGTAATCGTGGAGCCGGTGATGGGTAACATGGGGGTAATACCTCCAGAGAAGGGATTCCTGCAAGAGGTTAGAAGAGCATGTGACGAGGCGGGAGCGATTTTGATTTTCGATGAGGTGATTACGGGCTTCCGCCTTTCGAGGGGAGGGGCTCAGAGAGTATTCAATATAAAACCCGATATAACCCTACTGGGAAAGGTGATTGGCGGCGGATTTCCAGTTGGGGTTTTTGGAGGGAAGAGGGAGTTAATGGAGATGGTTGCTCCAGCGGGCAGGGTATACAATGCAGGAACTTTTAATGGAAATCCGGTGACCATGTCTGCAGGTCTGGCCGTCTTGAGGAAGCTCGAAGACCACATATATTCAGACTTGGAATTCAAAACAGAATTTCTGTGTAAGGGCATCGAGGAAATATTTGGGGATGCGGACATTCCGATCCAGATAAACAGGATAGGTTCCATGTTCACCATATTCTTTACGCAAAATGCGGTTAAGGACGCCGAGAGTGCTAGGAGGTCTCGTGTGGACAGATTCCAGAAATTTCACAGTTTAATGTTGGAGAGGGGCGTTTTCCTCCCTCCGTCTCAGTTCGAATGTTGCTTTCTATCTACCGCACATGTTGACAAGGACATAGAAGAGACTTTACAGGCGACCCTATCAGCTGTTAATGTCGACGGGTGGTAGGATTGAGGGAGGTCAGAGTCGGGACTAGAGGCAGCCGTTTGGCACTCATACAGACAGAGTGTGTGATTAAGAGGTTACAGGAGTTAAATGATTGCAATTTTAAATTTACTGTGGTGAAGATAAAGACGACCGGAGATAAAATAGAGGAATCAACAATAAAAGAAATTGGAAAAGGGATCTTCGAGAGAGAGATAGACGAAGCACTCCTTAAAGGCGAAATTGATCTCGCAGTCCACAGCATGAAAGACGTGCCGACATCACTTCCAGTGGGAGTTTCCATTGTGGCTGTTCCGGAGAGGCTTTCCCCATGCGATGCCTTCGTCTCCAACAGATACCCATCGCTAAGCTCCATGCCCAAAGGAGCTACCATAGGTACCAGTAGCTTAAGGAGGGCCGCTCAGATCAAGTGTTTAAGAAGAGATCTTAACATAGTCCCTTTGAGGGGCAATGTAGACACCAGAATTCGGTGCCTGATGGAAGAGAAATATGATGGGATAGTTATTGCAGAGGCTGCATTGATCAGGCTGGGGTTCGGAGGAAAATGGGAGCAGATGACAATCGAACTTTTTCCAACAAGTCCGGGTCAGGGCGCGCTAGCCGTAACTGCAAGGAGCCAAGACTTTGATATAAGATCATTGGCATCGAGGATAAACTCGCCAGATGATATGGAAGAGGTTTTGGCTGAGAGGGAATTTCTAAAAATTATCGGATCGGGCTGCTCCGCACCCGTCGGGTTTACGGCTAGGGCTGATGGTAATTTTTTGAGGGCTATATGCGGTCTTTATGCCTTGGACGGGTCAAAATCTAAGGTATTTACATTCAGCTTTCCGAGGGGCGATCCTGAAGGTGCTGGAAGGAAAGCTGCTGAAGTTGTTATGAATGATAATGAGATTCGCTGGTTCTGGAGGGAATATGGTGAAGGGTAAGGTCTATCTGGTAGGTGCAGGTGTTTTGGGAATGGATAATCTCACTTTAAGGGCTTATAAAATCATTTCCGAGGCCGATGTAATACTTTATGATCGCCTTGTTGACGAGGGGCTGCTCAATATTGCAAAAAATGCGATCATGAAAATCTACGTCGGAAAGCAACCAAGAGACGGTCCCGAAAGACAGGAAGACATTACGAATTTGATGATAAGGCTTGCCAATGAAGGGCTTTGTGTGGTTCGCTTGAAGAGCGGCGACCCTTTTGTGTTCGGGAGGGGTGGCGAAGAACTGCAGGCGCTCAGAAAAGCAGGAATAGATGTTGAGGTCGTACCCGGTCTAACATCCGCTGTTGCAATGCCAACGCTGGCAGAGATTCCTTTAACTATGCGGGGGGTCTCTTCTTCAATAGTCATTCTGAGTGGAAGCCTAGCAAATGAAAAAGACGAAGACGAATATCTGAAGACCCATGCCAAATTTCCTGGAACGTTAGTGATACTTATGACGATGAAGAAGCTTGATCTTGTGGCTAAGAAGCTCATTGAAGGGGGCGCGGATCCTGACAATTACGCGGCGATCATAACTTCGAGGAATGGTTCGGTCGAGAGGGAAATTACGCGCCTTAGGGACCTCGCAGAGAAGTGCTACAATGGTAAAGATCCTGGGGTCGTAGTAGTAGGTAGAGTCGTGGGGCTGTTCGCTAAATGAGGCACCGAAGAGTTATATTGACCGCAGTTTCGCCTTTTGATCCCATACCTTTTCTGGAATCAGGTTATGACCCTGTGAGGATAAGCACAATAAGGCTACTACCAAACATTAGAGAGATCCGGATATTGAAGGAGAGATTACTGGAAAGGCGCCACGACTCGGCGGCATTCATGAGCCCTAGAGCTATAGAGATTGTTAATCCGAATAAAGAGATCATAAGAATACTATCAGAGATGAGGCTGTTCGCGGTCGGACCTTCAACAAAAAAGTCTCTTGCTAAGTTTGGGCTCAGAAACGTCGAGATGCCAGATGAGTACACGAGTAAAGCACTTAGCGCATATATTACTAGTGGAAATATGAAATCGTCATTCTCATCTTTGGCCTTGATAAGAAGCAGTTTTGCCGATAATTCGATGTTCGATGAGCTTTTCAGTAAGGGCATTCCTGTGGATGAATATCGCATTTATTCGCCCAAATTGAATTTGGAAGGGGTCGAAGAGCTTCTCAAGGAGTTAAGGGCTGGTGCGGATTTTGTAGTCTTTACTTCGCGCGCATCATTTGAGCTAATGTGGAAATTTTTACCCTACACAGGTTGCAGGGAATTGGAAGAACTTCTGACTAGGACGCGTGTGGTGGCAATCGGACCTGAAACTGCTAAAGCGCTGAAATCATTCGGCATAGACCCTCTGGTTGCCCCAGATCATTCTATTGCGGGAGTTTCCTCTTTCATTAAGGTGATGTAATATGAATAAGTTTGGAGTCGTTTTGGTGGGACATGGGAGCAAAGAGCCCTACAATAAAAGTGCGATAGAATATTTTGCCAAAAAAATTAGGAAAAAATACCCCCTTGTGAGGTACTCATTCGTACAGATCAATGAGCCGCCTCTACAAACGGTATTAGAAGAAATGGCGGAGTCGGGCGTTGATAGAGTTATAGTTCAGCCGGTCTTTCTCACGAGGGGGGTTCATGTAGATCAGGATATACCAAAAATTTTGGGGCTGCCCAAAGGTTCAAAGACAGGAACTCTCATTTTTGGAAAAAAGAGAATAGCTGTAGTACTCAGCGAACCAATAGGCGAAGACGACCGTATAGCAGACATACTATCTGACAGAATTGCGGAGGCTTTAAGGGATTGAAGGTGCTCGTGATAGACGCTACACATGGCGGATTGACAATATCCGAGGCATTCAGTGAAAGGGGAGATAACGTCACATGCATAGATGTCTATAGAACTTTAGAGAAAGAGGACTATGACAAATACTCGGGAGAGTTTAAGATCGAGTCAGAGTTGCCAAATTCTTTTGATTTGTCCAAATACGATCTAATAGTGAGGCCAGTCCATTTTCCCTCTTCAATGTTCACTTGCAGTAATGGGAAGATGGTGACGCACCATGAAGCCGTTAAAATGCTAATCTATGACAAAATTAAGTTTCCCATTGTGGAGATCACTGGAAGCTTCGGTAAGACGACTGCTGTAAAATGTGCAATCTCAATATTGAGGGACAACTATTCCATACTGAGTCTTACAAGCGACGGAATATACTTAACGGAAGAAGGTCATGAGAAGATCCTATTAAAAGATGTCAGCTCGACTCCTGCAAATATAATAAGGGCTTTAAAGCTTTGCCCGAAGGAGCCAGATCTCGCCATCTTTGAGGTTTCGCTAGGCGGGACTGGGATGGCTGACCTAGGAATAATAAAGAATGTGTATGACAATTACTCGATAGCGAAGGGTTCTTCTTCGGCGCTGATGGCAAAGATTTCAATGGTGAAGAACAAAAAGTCAAAATCTACAGTCCTAATAAACGCGGACGACCCTTTGTTGAGAGGGATTTCGGGAACCCAATACTTCTCGACACAGCATTATTCATCTGAAGTTTCCGCAGATAGGATCCGGATTGGTGTTGGCAACATCGAGTTTGTGGCAATATTCGAGGGATTCATGACAATGGGAGGGCCCGCATACTCAAGAATTTCAGTTGAGGCCCACGAAAGGCCTGTTGGCAGACAGCATTTAGAAAATATGCTTGTTGGAGTTTCGATCGCAAGATTTTTTGGAGAACTTGAAGATCATGTGGAATTTCCTCCGGAGGTGTTCGGCAAAAAGATGGTTTTAGAGGATCCGTCGGGCCCACTAGTCCTTAACAGGAGTCCAGCAATAAACGAAAAGGTTGTGGCAACATCTATTAGAGATTACATTGAGGTTTTGCCGCCAGCAAGGTTAGAATTAGGGGGAAGGCTGAAGACAACATGCGGATCTGTGCAGCCTAAGGCATTGGCGGAAATCCTCAACTCAAGTAATTTCGAAGAGATACACCTTTTTGGTGAGCTTGGCGAAGCCCTGAAACCGTTAATGACAAAGAGGTCAGAAAACGAGGTCTATTTTGAAAAAGCAAAAGTGCCGACCCTCCGTCTCGAGAGGGGATAAAATGTCCATAATAATCCACCCCAGACCAAGCCCAATTGCGGCTGCCATGTATATGCTCAGGGATCTTGACGCCGATGTGATCGTTTTGCATGGACCATCGGGTTGCTGTTTCGGTCCGGCTAGGCTACTTGAGAAGGAGGGGGTAAAGATAGTGACGACGGCCCTGTCAGATAATGAATTGGTCTTTGGAGGGGAGGGGAGATTATCAAAGGTTCTTAAGAGGGTTGATGAGTTGTTCAATCCGCATTTGATCGGCGTGGTTGGAACATGTGCCAGTATGATAATCGGCGAGAATCTAAAAAAGGCGGCAATAGAAGCAGGTGTTATTGAAAAATGCTTATGTTGCAGTGTCCATAGCGGATCAGGAGACAACACCGTAGGAGCAATAGAGGTACTGAAAGAGGCCACTAATGCGGGTCTCATAACTCAGGACGAGTACGAGAGGCAAAAGTACATGCTGGAAATGGCAGCCTTGGTAGAACGCAGGAGGGGGACCGCCAGATCTGAGTACATCGGCAATTGCCAAGGAGACGATCCGAACATGGTCGCACGCCAGATACTTCGAACTCTGAGGGATGGCGGCGATGTCGCATGCATTCTTAATGCCAAAAAGGAGACTGCATTTATATACGCCGATACACTCCTTGCGTTGAGCGATGCCAAGAAGGGAAAAAGTGGAAATCTCCGTTTTATAGCCAATCTAGACCCAAATGTGGGACTCCCCAGGATAAGATCATATTCGAAAGAGATACTTAGGGAGTTGAGTTGCAAAGGTATTTTCATTGAGAGGATCACGGGGGGTTTGGACGAGTATCCCGTCTCTGGTGAGAGGGCAACGGAGTACATAATGGAAGTTAAACCTGATCTAGCAATAATATTGGGAATACCGCATGCAGTGGCGGTGGAAGGTAAAATAAGAACGGTTGCTGTGAGCTCCGGTACAAGAGCAACTTACAACCTAAAGTCCCTAGGATATGATTACGTTATAAATGAGCGCCATGCCCACAGGGCATCTTTGGGCAATAGAAGGATCTGCAAGTCCATACTGGGGGAGAGTATAAGGATGGTATCGAGGGAGGATAAGGGTTGAAATCTGTCGCCATATACGGAAAGGGTGGGATAGGCAAGTCCACTCTTGCATCCAACATCGCTGCCGCTCTAGGAGAGATGGGATTAAAAATATTGCTGGTGGGGTGCGACCCGAAATCAGACTCGGCGACCAACATCTTGGGTAAAAAGATAGATCCGCTCTTGGAACTGATGAAGATAGATAAGAACCCAGCACCCGAGAGTTTCTTGTTCCAAGGAATCAACGGAGTACATTGTGTTGAGATAGGGGGTCCTGAGCCAGGAGTTGGGTGCGCTGGGAGAGGATTAATCTTAGGGATTGGGTATTTACTGCAGAAATTAAAGATCGAGAGCTTTGATTTTGTGATATTTGATGTCCCAGCAGATATTGTCTGCGGCGGGCTCGCAGTGGTTGTGAAAGAAAAATATGCCGAGGGTGTCATCATTGTAACTTCAGACGAGTTCATGTCGATATATGCGGCAAACAACATCTGCAGAGGTCTCGCTTCTATTAAGGCAGCGGCTTGTGGAATCATCTACAATAAGGCAACCTCAAAAGGGATGAGGTACATTGAAGAGTTCTCAAAGAGGATAGGAATCCCGATCATTGGAAGCGTGCCTTATTCCGAGGAACTGATCTTTGCGGATAAAAAAAGAAAAACTTCCATAGAAATTTTTCATGACTCAGAAGTTTCGCGCGCGATCAGGTCCATTTCGATATCGATATTTAATAATAAGCAGGCAAAGGTTCCTAACTGGTTGTCCATAAAGGAGCTGGAGGAGATCTTCGGTGAGAATCCCTAGAGTTATAATTTCGGCAACATCCAGCGACTCTGGCAAAACATTGATTGCAGCTGCGATTATAAAGATAATGAGAAAGAGAGGTTTTAAAGTACAGCCATTCAAGATAGGACCAGATTTCATCGACCCGATGTACTTAAGCAAGGTGTCCGGAAGGCATTGTCGGAATCTAGACTCGTGGATGATGGACGAAAACACCTTAAGGCGCGTATTCCTATCGGGCTGCAAAGGCACCGATTTTGCGGTGATAGAAGGGGTGAGGGGGCTTTATGAGGGCGAGTCCCCAATTGGAGATCTAGGGAGCACCGCTCATGTTGCAAAAATCTTATCAGCCCCTGTAATTTTGGTGTTAGACTGCAAGAGTCTGAATAGGAGCGCGGCTGCACAAATAATTGGTTTTCAGGCCTTAGACAGAAAAGTGAACATTGCTGGCGTGATTTTAAACTACGTTAGGGATAGTTTACATGAGGAAAAACTGAGGAGGGCAATCCAACACTACACCAAAGTACCCATCCTTGGTGTACTATACCGTTCTTCAACACTGGTTATAAAAAAGCGACATCTTGGCCTTATTACGCCCAATGAGCTCTCAGACACAGATCTTATGATAAATAATGCAACCAACCTGCTTGAGCCTCGTCTGGATTTAGAGAGGCTTCTTGAATTAATGAACTCCTGTCCAGAAATCGATGGTGATGTGATGGAGATTCCCCAAAGCGTCGGACGGACAAAAATTGGAATTTTCATGGATGCGCCCTTCTCATTCTATTACTATGACAATTTAGCTGTGCTGAGGGGGATGGGAGCCGAAATATCTGTAATGAACAGCTTATCAGACGGGACCATTGGAAACGATATCTCTGGAATTTTGATCGGTGGTGGATATCCAGAGGTGTTCGCAAGAGAACTAGAAGCAAACCAGCCCCTCATCAAATCCATAAAAGATAGGATCTTAGATGAGATGCCGGTGGTCGGGGAATGTGGTGGCTTAATATACCTTTGCAGGTCAATAAACTACAACGGAGAAAAACGCAATATGGTTGGCGCATTCGATGGGGATGTTTATTTTTCTAACCAACCGAAGGCCCTGAGTTACGTTGAGCTGGAGGGTAAAGCTGAAAGCCCCATATCAGATGTCGGAATTACTCTAAAGGGACACGAATTTCACCATTCATATGTAGAAAACATTGGATCAGAGTTTGTCTTTAAAGTTCTCAGGGGAAATGGGATCAGGGATGGATTGGACGGAGCCTTGGTCCATAGAACCGTGGGAATGTATACTCATCTCCACTACATGACATGCCCTAAGGTGCCAGCCAAGTTCCTTTCGACCTGCAGGGAGTATATTCGCAGGTGACATTGGTCAGAATTCTTCTGGTTTTATCAATTGCGACAATTTTTCCTTTACCCTTTTGGCGAGTTTAGGATCTGAGCCGCCTGTCGTTACCCCTATCTGAAACTTTTTGTAATCCAGAATAGCAGGAAACATTATATTGCATTCTTCAGAAGAAGTGACGGAATTTACCAGCTTTCTGTGGTGCATGGCTAACTTGGAGATCTTAGAATTTAATTCCGGATCGTTTGTGGCTGCGACGACCATATCGAATTGATCTATATTTTTTGAAAGGTACTCAAGACCGTCGCCGATCTCGATTTTTGCACCGAAAGATTCGATTCCATCTAGTCTTCCTTTCGTTACAACTGTCACATCGGCCCCGCCATTGATTAGTTTAAAGATTTTTCTCCGCCCAATATTGCCCGATCCTACGACCAAAACCCTCATTCCCTCTGTTTTAAAGTAGAGAAGCACCCCCTTTTTTACCAAGGCATTACCCCCATAACCAACCTAATTATTTAATTGAGTCAATTTAATTAAACCTGATTTTTTAACGGTATGTCATCCATGAGATATGAGACCATTTTTAAATTGTCAGAACAAAAACTTGAGTTCTTTGTTTCATAAGAAACAAAAAAGTTAAGTGTTACTAACTTTTAAAAAAGTAATATCATAAGGTGAGAGTGATTGAAAAAGACTTATTTGCTAATTTCGGCGGGAATAATCATAGTAGCAATAGTTGGTGTGATGGTATCGGCGCCCACAGGATTTTTTAACCCTAACCAAACCACACAGCAGACTCAAAATGTAACGAGGACGCTAACAATAGGAACCGTAAATGTCGTTAAGACGGACAACTACGTCAAAGACTATTACATGGGGATCTTCTCAGCCTGCTTTATTCTTGATCCTTTGGCGAGAGTGGATGCCTCGGGAAACATAGTTCCATACTTAGTAAACTGGACTACAAGTGATTCAAAGGTTTGGAGGTTGACCCTGATTGTGGATACGAAATGGCACGATGGGCAAAGAGTTACAGCCGAGGATGTGGCATTCACGATAATGTACCTCAAACAAAAGGATCCCAACTACGCAACACACTTCCAGTTTGTTCAATCCGCATCGGCACTGGATAATAGAACCGTCGAGGTAACACTTAGCAAAGAATGGAACTCGTTCGTGGTTGGGTTGGCTGCAACGAGATTGATGCCCAAACATATATGGTCGAGCGTCGCAGAACCAGCATCATACACCGGTAACGATAGGAACGTCGGATGCGGACCATTTGTTTACGGCGGCTTCGATGCAGCATCGGGCACAATGACATTCCTCTCAAACAAGGATTACTGGAGGGGGCCGCCCAATGTGGATAAAGTAATTCTAAAGATGTACACGACTACGGACGCCATGTTAATGGCACTTAAGAAAGGCGATATTGCGGCCACATATGCATATGCGAAGGGCATAGATCCGATCTATGTGCCTTCCTTGTTAGAAGATAAGAACGTAACGATGATCATCTTGCCGAACTTTGGGGTGGACAACAGTTTGTGGTTTAACTGCATGCGATATCCCTATAATATGACCGAGTTCAGGATTGCGATATCCTACGCACTTGAATACAGCGATTATGTCAACTACATATCAGCAGGATATGCCAAGACCCCTACTAGAGGATGGATACCAGACTGTTGGGACTATTATGTTCCTAAACCAAAACTAATGAAGAATGCATCCTATGCTGGCGAGATCCTCTCTTCTATTGGGTTCCTCGACCGAAATGGGGATGGCTGGAGGGAATACCCCAACGGGACTGACTTTAACATGAGGATCTTGGCTAGATCGGATATTTCTGAGTCGCTCAAGCTCGCGGAGCTCGTGAAGAGGGATCTTGAAAAAATAGGGATAAGGACGCAGATAGTGACGGCGGACGTCAGCACATTCCAGACTATCACTCAGAACACTAAAGACTTCGATTCAGCAATCTCCAGAACAACATTTTGGGGTATGATAATGTACGCGGGTGCAGGCACGCTGTACTTCGATAACAGAAACATGGGATGGGCGAACGTGGGCGATCCAGTATACCATTCAGTAGTCGATGAGATAATAAAGACTGCCAACCAGACCCGCGTAAGGGAACTCTATGCTAAACTGCAAGATCTGTATGCCGAGAATATGTATGCCATACCCTTGTACTGGGGCAAAATAATACAGCCCTATAGATCCGATCTCGTTAGTGGGCTCGTCTATGACACAATGTACGGAATTCTTGGTAAGGACACATGGTTTTCAGTGGTTGTTAAGTGATGGAGGTAATTGCCTAATTGGAAGGTCTTAACGATCCAGCGATGAGAGCGTCACTCAATACATCTTTTTTTATCCGAAAGTTTGTTAGGTATTTTACTCTAGTTTTTACCATCATATTTCTAAATTTTGCTATGCCAAGACTGATGCCCGGAGATCCTCTTCTCTTTCTGTTTGGAGAAGAAGTTTACGGAGCGGCGATAAGGAATCCGGAGCTGATACAATCCTTAAGTGCCAAGTACGGACTGAACAAACCAATATTTGATCAGTTCATCATCTACTTGGGCAACCTGTTCAGAGGAGACCTAGGATACTCGTTCAGTTATGGAAGACCAATAGCAGAGATAATAGCGGAGAGAGTCCCCTTGACCTTACTTATGACTCTGCCTCCGACCTTGTTATCTTTGGTGACAGGGGCGATGCTGGGTCTTCACTTGGGGTTTAACCCCGAAAGGGCCCATAAGAAAGCTATTTCATCCTTACTAATGGTGTTGTATTCGGTGCCCCCTTATTGGATGGCCATAGTTGCAATTCTTGTATTTTCGCTCTGGTTCAACCTTACGCCAATTGGAGGGGCGCCCTCCCCCGGAATGTCTATAATCACGGGTGTCAGCCACATGATCCTCCCCTTTAGTGTGATCGCCCTATTTAATGCCGCTTATGTTGCAATCATAATGAGGGGGCTCACACTAGAGATAGCCGAAGAACCATTCATAATCACTGCAAAATCAAAGGGATTGAGTTATATTAAATTTAAGATTAGGCATCTCTTTATCCCCTCCCTTGCTCCTTTTTTATCCATCGCTGCAATTGAGTTGGGGTTTACGTTTTCAGGGGCACTATTAGTTGAGATAGCATTCAGCTGGCCCGGGATGGGTTACACTATGTGGCAAGCAGTTGTGGAGAGGGACTACCCCTTGCTGCAAGCAACTTTTACCATGACTGCTTTGATTGTTGTGCTGGCTAATGCATTGGCAGATCTTGCATCATATGCAATTGATCCTAGGATAAGGTTGAGGGAAAATGGTCGGAATTAAACCATCCTTTATGGAGACCACAGGGTTGCTCTTAATATCGCTCGTTTTAGTAATGGTAATTTTATCGTTTGTAGTTGGTAATGTGATCTTTTATCCTAGATCAGAATCTCCCTACTCACCTCCTTCACAATCTAACCTTTTAGGGACTGACGATTTAGGTGATGATGTTCTGACTTTAATATTCCGCGGGAGCAGAGTTTCACTTTCCATAGGGATAATAGGATCACTGGTATCCACTCTAATAGGAACTGTAATTGGAGCTTTATCAGGATTCTGCGGGGGTAGTTTAGATGATATATTGGGTTGGTTAACGGACCTCTTCATAGTGATTCCCGCACTGCCACTCATGATAGTTCTGACAGCCTACCTGTCGCCATCTTTTTGGAACGTTGTCTTGGTTATCGGTCTACTCTGGTGGCCAACCACCGCCAGACTGGTGAGAGCCCGTGCCTGGCAACTTAGATCCAGCACATTTGTAGAGGGCCTAATCGGAATAGATGCAAGTAAAATCTACATCGTGTTCAGGCACATCCTCCCTAACGTATTGGGAGTTGTCTTGGCACGATTTGTACTCAGCATCTCCCATGCGATCCTTCTTGAGGCGGGGTTGAGCTTCATCGGGCTAAGCGATCCTACAAATCCAAGCTGGGGAACCATCCTACATTTTGCAATGACGCGGGGTGCGCTTTTGCAAGGAGCCTGGTGGACTTTTGTTCCGCCAGGCATCGCCATCTCTATGACGAGCCTTGGATTTATTCTATTAGGGATGGGTTTGGAGCAGAGATACCGAATTGGTCCGAAATCTTTGGAGGGAAAAATTTGAGGTTAATTCAGGATCTTTCAGGAATAAGAACTCCGAATAATTTAGAGTCCAATGTGATTCTAAGTGCAGAGCACGTATCTAAATGGTATATATCTTTTAAGAGGAGAAAGACAGTTGCATTGGAGAACGTAAACTTCTCCATCTTTAAAGGCGAAAAGGTGTGCATAATTGGCGAGTCGGGCAGTGGCAAGAGCACTCTCGCAAAGATCTTGTGCGGATTGATCACCCCGAATTCTGGAGAGGTTAGATTCGAGGGAAAAAAGCTCTCTGAGTTAAACAAAAGTGAGAAAAAGGTTTTCAGAATGCGAGTTCAATACATCCCACAATGCCCCGACCTCGCTCTCGATCCCACATGGTATCTTTATGACAGCTTGGCGGAACCGCTTAGGATACAAAAGATTTGCTCTAAGCAAGATGAATTTGAGAGAGTTAAAGAGGTCTGCGAAAGAGTGGGCATTGGGATGGATCAGCTTAGGAGAAAACCCAGGAACGTCAGCGGAGGGGAGCTCCAGAGAGTTGTCATCGCAAGAGCATTTATCTTAAGCCCTGAGATCATCATAGCCGATGAGCCTACCTCTATGCTTGATCCCTCCATTCAGGCAAAGATTGTAAGGACGATACTTGATTTACAATCAGAGTCGAATATTGGCATCGTATTCTTAACTCATGACCTGGAGCTTGCAAAATTAGTTTCTGAAAAAATGTTTGTAATGCTCGGTGGAAGGATCGTAGAATCTGGATATACACGTGATATATTAAAAACGCCACTTCATCCGTACACAAAATCATTATTAATGGGAGTGCCGCCCAAGACAGAGTTCAAACAAAATTCTCCGTGCGGTTTCTATGGCGAGTGCGAAATAGTTTCTGAGGTATGCTGCCAATATCCTCCCCCAGAGTCCGAGGTTTATGGGGGTAGAAAGGTCAGGTGTTGGAGGTATGCATGATTCAAGGGCGCTTTTAGAGTACAATGGGATTGAAGTCACCTTTGACATGGGCGGACTCAAAGTAAATGCCCTTAGAGGCATAGACCTTGAAGTCTATAGAGGGGAAGTTCTTGGAATAGTTGGTGAGTCCGGAAGTGGGAAAACAGTCCTACTTCAAGCAACACTAAGGTTGCTCCCGGAAAACGCCAAGGTGAGAGGGAGGATCTTTTATAACGGTCTAAACATCCTAAATATAAAGGAGAGAGAATTCAAGAAAATCCTTGGTAGAAGTTTTTCAATAATCCCTCAGGGTTTCGGGTCATTAAACCCTTGTATAAGAAACTGGGTTCAAATTTCAGAGCGCCCCATGGAGCATTTTGGAAAGTCCAAGGAGGAGGGGTATAATATGGCATCAGATCTTCTGGGAAAACTCGGAGTAAAAAATCCATCAAAGGTGGCACAGATATATAGGCACCAAATAAGCGGCGGAACACTTCAGCGCGTCTTGGTTGCAATGGGAACCTCTGCACCCTCCAAGATTTTATTTGTGGACGAGCCCACAAAGGGGCTAGATGAACGTATGAAGCGACTGGTGATAGAGCTCATAAAAATTTCAAGAAAAAACTTTGAATCTATGATTATTGTATCCCATGACCTCAATTTCCTGAAAGAAGTCTCAGATAGAATTTGTGTACTTTACTGCGGAGACCTAGTAGAGGTTTGCTATAAGAGAGAGTTCTTCGAGTCTCCAAGACATCCATATTCTCAGGCTTTGCTTTTGTCGTTGCCGTCTAGAGGGCTTTTGCCTATACCGGGAGAGAGTCCCAGCATGGTCACGCCTCCATCTGGATGTAGTTTCCATCCAAGATGCAAGCATTCTACTACTGTTTGCGAGTCGCGGAGGCCTTTACCTTTTTTGATCGATGGTGGAATGGTGAGGTGCCATTTGTATGCCCGAGACTAATAGTGGTAACAAAATATATGGATATGATGAAAACCTTTGGTACGAGATGCTAAAAAGTCAATATTGGACAGGAGATCGAGATATAGACCTAATTGAGGTGTTACTGCGGAAGAAGGGCCGAATAAAACGCATTCTGGACCTTGGATGCGGGGTCGGGCGGATATCCAACCGCTTGGCGGTCTGCGGCTTCGAGGTTACTGGAATAGATCTCTCGAAAAAATGTATTGAGGAAGCCAAGAGAGATGCGAAGAAACTAGGAGTCTCAAAAAATACAAATTATTTTGTGGGCGATTATAAAGAATTCTGCCTTGACCCGACAACTCCTAGTGAATTTGATGCTGCTATTTGCATTCTAGCACCTGCTTGGAAAACGGTCGATGATATGAGGGTTTTTTTCTCAAGCCTATGTAAAAAAATAAGGAAGAAAGGAATTTTAATACTAGTTGATATTTTAAAAGAAAAATTTCTCAATTCGTTGCTTTCTTCACCATCAATTCAGAACTGGTTTAGATTCAGTGAAGATATTCTTTCGCTTCACACATGGAATTACGATCCTGTAAATTCAAGAGTGCGGACTGAAAAAGTGTTTTATAGGCGTAGTGGAGAAAATTTAAGATACGTAGTGAGAATCAAGCAAGAATACGCCCTATACTCAATTAATGACTATTTTGAGGCATTGTCCAAGAGTTGGAGGATTGAGGGCATATTCACATTCCCGATAAACATGCTGCGCTTGGATAATTTCAACGACCCTTGGTGGCTCTTTAGCACCATTATCGTGGCTGAAAGCAACCCTCCATAGATGATGATTAATGCTTTAGTTAATGTGTAATTCCAATACTTCCTTCAACTGAGGGCATACAATTCATTCCAACTCTAAAGCTCGTGGGCTTTCTGGCTGATTCCAGTTAAAATCGATATCATAATTGCCTCTAAGTAAAACTTTATTTTACCCTTATCCTCTCTCCGACACTGGGAGCTGCCGCGTCAACCCTGAAGAACCGCCTAACAGACTCCGAGAGGCTCACACATTTAGACTCCTCCCCGTGTACCACGAGTACGTGCTTGGGCCTTGGGGAGAGGTTATTTACGAACCTTAAAAGTTGCTTCCTGTCGCTGTGACCTGAGAATCCGTCCATGGACACTACGTTCATCTTGACTTCCACGACGTTCAGTTTTCCAGTGGGGTCTGTGAGCGGGACCTCCCTGACTCCTCGTAGGATCGAGCGCCCGAGTGTCCCCTCGATCTGGTAGTTCACAAAGATCATTGTGTTTTTAGGATCTGGTGCCAAGAGCCGGAAGTACTCCAAAGCAGGACCTCCCGTCAGCATGCCCGAGGTTGCCATTATTATGCAGGGGCTGCCCTCGGCAATGTCGGGCCTTGCGCTCTTGTCGTCCACGCTCACGAAGTGCTCCGAGAGAAACGGATTCTCGCCCTTGTGGAAGATCCTGTTCTTAAGGTCGCGAGCCAAGTCCTCGGGGTATGCCGTGTGTATAGCTGTCACCTCTTGAAGCATCCCCTCAATGTATACGGGGATCTGCGGTATCGCCCCGAGCTTTATCGCCTCGTCTAAGACAAGCATGATCTCCTGCGCCCTTCCCACGGCTAAGATGGGTATCAGAACCTTGCCGCCCTGCTGAATGGTAGACCGGATGTAATCCAAGAATAGGCGCTCGGTCTCTTCCCTTGAGGGCACCACATCGTTTGGGGCGCCGTAAGTGCTTTCCATGATTAGGGTCTCAGCCCTTGGAAATGATGACGTTGCCGGCTCAAGGAGGCGCGTCCTCGCGTACTTGAAGTCGCCGGTGTAGACTATGTTGTGAAGACCCTCGCCGATGTGCAGGTGCACCATGGCTGACCCCAGGATGTGACCCGCGTTGTGGAGGGTTAGTCGGATGTCGGGCGATATGTCCGTGACCTCGCCATAGTCCAGGGCTATTGTGTTCAAGAGTTCCTTCTTGACCTCTTTGAGTCCGTAGGGGGGAGGTCTGCCCTCCTTTACCGCAACATCCAAGTAGTCGAGCTGGAGGAGTATCATTAAACTCTTGGTTGGCTTTGTGCAGTACACAGGACCGTTGTACCCGTATTTGAAGAGTAGGGGGACCAGCCCGCAGTGGTCAAGATGCGCATGGGTTACGATCACGGCGTCCAGATCCTGCAGGTCGACCTCATCGAGCCGAGGAAACTCGTCCAATGGGTTTTGTGCACCCGGCTTGACTCCGCAGTCTATTAGGACCTTGCTGTCCAGAGTCTGTACGAGAATGGCTTGCCGCCCCACCTCTCTGAAACCACCCAAAGCGGTGACTGTGACCCACTCGCTCTTGTATAATGGGGGGCGGTGTATCCTCCTGCCTACTTTCCTCAGGAATTGAAGGCGGTACTCGCTCTCCTTGCTCATGTAGTAAAGCGTCTGCTCAACGATCCGGGACTTCAGCGGAGGGGATCGGACTATGGTAGCCCGCCACCCGGTGTGGTAGGCAATGTCCCTGAGAGTGGATCCGCCCTTGCCTATGACTAGACCGGGCTTCTTTGCAAGTATTGTGACCTCGCCCGTCCCCTCGTCGAAGTTCATATCGGTTATCTCGGCTTCTTTCGGAATGATCTCTTCAATGATCTTCTTAGCTTCATCCTCGGTCTTCCGGGCGCTGGGATCCGCCCGGATTATTATTCGCTTCTTTATCTCGTGGACGATCCTCTTCACAGGTTCGCTGTTCTCTATGAGTAAGTTAGGATTCTGAACATAGACTACGATGTTAGGACCTTCGAACTCCACTTTTGTCAGCCTTGCGTCAGAAGGTATCTCACGTAGTATGACCTTCTTAATCTCTGCAAATGTGTCTAAACTACCTTGGTTTGCCATTTACGGCACCTTTTATCTGACGGAAGGGTTATTTTTGACGTGTTGTTAGCGTCAATACTAAGACTGCTTTCACCATCATGGTTACTTTTTACCGTTTCTCCTACTACCACTATTATTGTTGTAGAAGCTTGGAGATCTCCTCATCCGTGAGCTCCTTAATCCCATCCTTAGTGAGCACCATTACATCTATTCCTTCTCCGCTCCCGGGATCCCTCTCTATGGCGGACTTAACCGCCTTGGCTATTACGGGAAGGGCTTCTGAGACCGAGGGGTTCCTCTTCAGGGTTGCCTCCAAGACTCCAACCGCGTAGGGGGAGCCAGATCCGGTGGATACAAACTTCTCCTCCGTCAATGTCCCAAACCAGTCCAATACGTATATTTTAGGTCCGCTTTCATCCACTCCAGCCACAATGAATTGGACGATGTACGGGAAATAGCGGGAGCTAAAGAGTATGTTGGATGCGAGGGTTGCCACAGACTTTGTCGAGATGGGACCTCTGTTTGCTAGCTTCATCATGTTGATGTGAGAACGGAGATAGTCCATGATCATTTGGGCATCCGCAACAAGCCCTGCGATCGTCGCCGCTTTATTGTCATCCAGTACGAAGAGTTTTCTCCCCCTTTTGTGGGCCACATAAAGTCCCGAAGTGACCCTCCGGTCGGTCGCCAACACTATCCCATCTCTGCAAACTACACCTACCGTAGTTGTGCCCTTCTTCAGCCGCTCATAGAGAGCGAATTTGGCTTCAATATCCTGTGGTGACAACATGGCAGCCTCCGAGATTACGGAGAATGAGCGAGAGTCAAGTTTAATGACAAATATCCATATATTTAAGGGTGACGTAGAGAGTTAAGTAATTTCTCGCAATGGTGATGGGATTTGCACATTCATGCTATCAACCTCCCCAGGTTTGTGATAGTTGGACCGAACGTACTCCCCAAGGTGAGGGATGTTCTGAACGGTCTAAACTACAGAGGGGATGTTTTGCTGTTGTGTGGCGAGACATTCACTAAGGAACCCGCGAAGGTCGTGATGGACAGTATTGAAATGCCAACCCGCATGGTGCACACATTGAGTGTTAAGGAGGCTACTCAGCAAGAGGTAGAGGCGATATGCTCTCTGATTGAAGAGACAAGAGTCGGCATGGTCGTGAGTGTGGGGGGCGGAAAGACCATTGATGTAGCGAAACTTGCATCATTCAACAAGGGGATACCCTTCATAAGCGTGCCAACATCTGCTGCGCATGACGGAATATCATCACCTGTGGCATCCTTGAAGACGGAGAAGGGGTCCATATCAGTCATGGCACATCCGCCCATTGCGTTATTGGCTGACATGGAGTTGATCGCGAGGTCGCCGAAGAGGCACATCGTGAGCGGGGTTGGGGACATTATTGCAAAGTTCACGGCGGTTAGGGACTGGGGGCTCGCGCACCGACTGAAGGGAGAGTATTATGGAGAGTATGCGGCGTCGTTGGCTCTAATGTCGGCAGAGCTCGTTGCTGAGAACGTAGATCTAATATCGAGAGGGTTGGAGATCGGTTTGAGGACGCTCATAGAGGCGCTGATAAGCTGCGGGTACGCCATGTGTATAGCGGGGAGCAGCAGACCATGCAGCGGGTCCGAGCACCTTTTTGCACATGCGCTAGAGAGGATAGCTGGAGACAGATCCTTCCACGGAGAGAGGTGCGGACTCGGTACAATAATGATGATGTATCTACATGGCGGAGACTGGAAGAACATAAGGGACGTGCTCTCGAAGGTTGGGGCTCCCACCACCGCAAAGGAGTTGGGGGTCAGGGACGAGGATATAATAGAGGCGCTAAGTATGGCGCATACTATAAGACCCGAAAGGTACACGATTCTTGGTGAGAGGGGGATTACGAAAGAGGCGGCAATCGAGGTAGGCAAGATAACTGGGGTTATAGATTAATTGATTGGAACACTATGCCGATAATGTAGGAAGAATGATAGTGGTAGAAGGAGAGGGAGACAAGAAATAAGAGCAGAAGTAATAAAATAAAGAGAGATAGGGACTAGATGAAGAGGTAAAGAGAATAATAGAAAATTAGGGAAAATAGAAAATTAGGAAAGGTGGAAACTTTCGCTAATTGTTTAAGGAGTTTCGCGGGGCGGGAGGGTTGAAGGAGATAGTTACCATGGTTGGGGAGGCACAGGCGTCTAAGGGTTTCAAGTTTGTTGCTTCGACCCCACCCGAAGTTTGCAGGCGTTGTAAACTCTTCGGGGTGTGTATGGGAAAGCTCGTGCCAGGAAGGGTGTATGAGGTCGTGGAGGTGAGGGACAAGCAGCACTACTGCGAACTGTATGAAGGTAAGGTCAGAGTTGCCAAAGTGGCCGAGGCGCCGATGGAGGTTCTTGTAAAGGCGCAGTTTGCGGTCGAGGGGGCGATCATATCTTTCATGTATGATGAGTGTAGGGAGAGGGGGTGCACGCTTAGGGGCTATTGCATGCCCGAAGGGATTGCAAAGGGCACGAAAGTCAAAATGATAAGCATATTGGAGGATGTTTCCGAGCTTGCACTATGCGGGAAGAATCTCAGAAAGGTCCTAGTGGTTGCACTAGATTGAGTGTCTTTGTGATTTAAGAAAGAACGGTAAAAAGGAGATTATTGTGTTTTTTCGGCGGGTTCGGCTTTGGCTATTGTCTCAGTTTTCGCTTCGGCTTGAGAAGCCTTTTCCGAAGGCTCATTTTCCGATAATACCTTCTCCGAAGGAGCCTTATCGGGCTTTGCTTTCTCGGCAGGTCTTATCTTGTGCGTCTCGATGAACTGGACTGAGGTTATATCGTCAAAATGTTTTCCGAGATCCCTCGCGATCCCCTTCTTTGCGAACTGTATGTCCTCAAGCGTGAAAGACTCCTCGGGCATCTCTATGGTGACGATGCTTCCGATCTTGGAGATTATGAACTTCTCTTTTGGTATTCCGCGGATCCTTCTATGGATCAGCTCCCTCATCTTCTCAAGCGGATCTGACAAGATCTTCCTGACCGCCACCTTTGCCAAGATAGTCCTCCCCGAGAGCGGGTGGTTGTAATCGAGCGTCACCCTACCGCTGCCGACGCTCCTGACGGTCGCAATCGCACCGCCCACTTCTATCCTGCCTCCTGGCTTTGGCGTTATTCCCTGACGGGTTAACTCCCTAGCGGGGATAATTCTGACTTTGGTAGGGTCTCTCTCGCCAAACGCCTTCTCGGGAGGTATCTCGAGGGTCTTTTCCTGACCTTCTTCGAGACCTATTAGGCCATCTTCCATTCCCTTGATGATCCATCCCTGGCCGACTATGACGAGGCGTGGTTCGTAGATGTTTTCGGGGTTGTAAACATTGGCAGACTTTGCCTCGTCCTCCAAGGTGGTGTCAAAAATCTCCTCAGTATCCTTGATCTTTAGAACATAGTCTAAGAGCACGAAGTCCCCATTCTTGATTGCCATTGATGATACACCAACCAGTCGGAAGACTAACAACATGCGCCTCTTTAAAACCTTTTCCTTCGCAAAAAAGAGGAAGGTTCATTTTGCAGGACAGAGGGAATGATTTGGGGGCAGAACTTTGGGAAGAGAGGTGGAGGTGAAGGCGGAGGTCGAGGAGGATCTGAGCGAAAAAATCACAGAGGCGGGCGGGAGGTACCTCAGAGAGGTATTCCAGGAGGACTTTTACTTCAGGCATCCTTGCAGGGATCTCGCGGAGAGGGACGAGGCGCTGAGGTTGAGGAGGGAGGGAGAAAAATACACTCTTACTTTCAAGGGGAGGAGGGTTGGGACGGGGACAAAGATGAGGGAGGAGATCGAGGTCGGGGTGAGCGACCTTGAGGGAGCGGTGGCTCTGCTTGAGAGGCTGGGCTTCGAGAAGGCTTTCGTAATAAGGAAGAGGAGGAGGGAGTTCCTGATGGAGGGGGTCTTGGTCTCTATGGACGATGTTGAAGGTTTGGGAAGGTTCGTGGAGATAGAGGTTTTAATGGAGGGAGAGTCTTTGGAGCATGCAGGAAGTTTGAAGGATAAGTTATTCGAAATATCACAGAAGCTCGGGATAGATAGGGAGAAGCTCACAACGGAGTCCTATTTGGAGATGCTGGTCTCCAAGAGCTCCTCCTCCAAACATCGGAGATAGTGCTCCATTATTGGAATTCTCTTTTTTGCGATCTCTTTAGCCGAATCCGTTTGGAGAGTCTGCGGCAGGTTTAGCAGCTTCTTTTTGATATGTTCCAAAATCCTGGCGGGTGGCAGCGCCCGCTCTGTGTTGTACTGTATGGTCCTGTATATTCCAGTGGCGCCCATAGCGTCGAGTTTGTCAGCGTCTGACAGGACTTTGGCCTCCAGCGATTTGGGCGACCTCCCGCTGGAGTAGCTGTGGCTGGCTATCGCTTCATAAACAGCTGCGCAGATATCATCTCCAAAACCCATAGTAGAGAGCACTGAGCGTGCAAACTCTGCGCTCTGCAGGGCGTGGTCCTCGCTCGTGCGCATTACATCATGGAAGAGCGCTGCCAGATCCAGCACCAATAGGTCAGCTCCCTCCTTCTTCCCGATAATTTTACATAGGGTGCGGACTCTCTCCACATGCTCCCACCCGTGGGAGCCTATATCCTCGAAAGCAGCCTTGCACATGACCTCGATGTAGTGAATGGCATGGGTGTAGTATGATGGATCATGCGGTCCAGTGTTGGATGTCAATACTCTCACCGCTTATCGTCACTATGGCATAGTTCCCCCTCATGGCGGGACCTGGGTTGAAGACGATAGTTCTGCCGATCAGCTCCTTGCCCCGTGCCTCGTGTATGTGGCCGCACTGCATAACCCTTGGGGAAAGGCGGAGGAGAAGCTCGCGGAGCGCCCTGCTACCGACATGTGTCCCACCTCTAGTGAGGTCCACCACTGAGCCGAGAGGAGGATTGTGGGTGACCAAGAGGGCGATCTCGCCCTTACACTCCAAAGATGCGCCCATGATATTCTGTACAAGCGTTTCCTCATCAACCTCGAAGGGGGTCTCGAAGGGGGTGGGTGTGGATCCTCCAGAGCCAATGAGGGCGACATCCCCGATTTTGTGGCACTTTGCTTCCAGGCATTTGCCTAAGGACTCGATGCCCATTCTAAACTCCGGAGGGTCGCAGTTGCCAAGGACGTAGAAGAAGGGCTTCCCGGTCTCGCCTATTATGCGGAGTATTCTGTTTAGGTCTTCGTAAGACCCGAAGTGGGTTATGTCCCCAGAGATTGAGATTGCATCTATGCTGTAAGAGTTTAAAGAAGAATCCAATATGGATCTGAGGGATGACTCCTTGCCGTGAATGTCCGAAAGGGCAAGGATGCTGAAGGTTTTGGGCATGGCAACCACCACAAAGTTTTACTTAGAGATAATGGTTTTTGCTTTTTAAGGTGTTTGTTTTTGTGCTTAGCGATACCCGCTAAGGTCGTGAGGATAGAAGGAGATAGGGCAGAGATTGAGGTGGGCGGTGTAAGAAGGGAGGCTTCGCTAGCGCTGGTTGCAGACGCGGGTGTTAGCGTGGGGGATTATGTCCTCGTTCACACGGGGTATGCAATAGCAAAGATCAGGGAGGACGAGGCAGAAGAAATTCTGAAGGCATGGAAAGAGGTTCTCTCAGAGGGGTAATTGAGCGTTGCTCTCGAAGTTTAGGGATAGGGAGCTTGTTAGGAAGGTGACCGAGAGGATCTTGGAGGAGTCAAGAGGAATTAGTGTAAGGATAATGCACGTCTGCGGGACACATGAGTGGACAATCACACACTTTGGGATAAGGGATCTACTCCCTGAGAATATTGAGGTTGTAGCAGGTCCTGGGTGTCCTGTTTGTGTCACCCCAGGGAGCGAGATCGATCTCATCGCAGAGCTCTCTCAGAGGGATGGGGTAATTGTCACGACGTTTGGTGACGTGATTAGGGTTCCTGGCACCAGAACCTCGCTCTCCGAGGCAAAAACAAGGGGCGGTGACGTGAGGCTAGTTTACGGGATAGAGGAGGCGGTGAGGATAGCAAGGCAGGAGAAGGGCAAGGAGGTGGTCCACTTCTCCATAGGGTTCGAGACTACAGCGCCAATGGCTGCAGTTGAGATATTGAAGGGCCCGCCTGAGAACTTCAGTATCTTCAGTACCCATAAATTGATACCCCCCGCGATGGAGTTTCTTCTAAAATCTGGCTTGAGTCTGGACGGTTTCATCTGCCCTGGGCATGTGTCCACCATAATCGGTGTGAGGCCGTACAGGAGGCTCGCTGAGAAATATCGGAAGCCGATGGTGGTGGCGGGTTTCGAGCCCTTGGACGTGATGTTGGGCATATTGAGTGTTGTTAGGCAGATAAGGGATGATAAGTGGGGAGTGGAGAACGAGTATACTAGGGCGGTGAGGGAGGAGGGTAACGTAATAGCTTTAAAATCGATAAGTGAAGTCTTCGAGGTGGCGGATGCATGGTGGAGGGGGATAGGTAGGATAGAGTCCTCAGGACTTAGGCTCAGGGGGCGCTTTAAGGACTTTGATGTGGTCAGCAAGTTTGGGCTCGAGGTGCCCTCAGAGGACTACATGCCAGAGGGATGCGGGTGCGGAGAGGTTCTCAAGGGTGTTATGAAGCCAGAGGACTGCCCGCTCTTCGGTAAGGAGTGCACGCCCAACCGCCCCATCGGACCCTGTATGGTAAGCCTCGAAGGCACGTGCTCGATTGTTTACAAGTACAGAAGGTTCAGGCCAAAGGATGCCGAAAAATAGTTAGAATAGTATAAAAATCAGAATAGTATAAAAAAGTCCCTTTCGGAAAGGCCTCAGCTAAATTTCTTTTAGGAATGGAAGGGCAGCGCTGATACCAGCCCCAGGATTGATCTGGTAGTTTAGTTCTTGGAGAGAGGCTTCCACCGAAGAGATGGTGGTCAGGACCTCCTTGGGAGTGATCACTCCCATATTGCCTATCCTGAATATTGACTCCTTCAGTGAGCCGAATCCGCCGGCCACGACGACACCGTACTTCTTGCGCATTATTTCCCTAAGATCCTTGGAAGCAACACCTTTTGGCGTGTTCACGGCGATCACCACGTTTGACCTGCTCCTCTCCTCGGCGAAGAATGATAGACCCAGGGCGGAGAAAGCAGAGTAATAGGCTCTGGAGGCTTTTTTGTGCCGACCTATCCATCTTTCGAGTCCGTATTCGAGGATCATCTGGAGAGCCTCGTCCAGGGCGAAGATCAGGTTGACCGCCGGCGTGAATGGTGTCTCCTTCTTCTCGTCCCTAAACTTCCGGTATTTTATGAGGTCGAAGTACTCAGTCCTAGGCTTTGCCCTCTCGATCATTCTCCAGGCCTCTTTGCTCACGGATATGAGCGCCAATCCTGGCGGCGTGGCGAGGCACTTCTGGGTTGCCGTGATGCATACGTCGATGCCCCATTTGTCTGTGGGCAGGTCGTCCCCACCTAAAACTGATATGGCGTCCACTATAAAGAGGAGACCACGGTCTTTGACGATCCTGCCGATCTCGGGCAGGTCCCTCACCGTCGTCCCGGTCGAGGTCTCGTTGTACACCACCGCCACCGCCTTTATATTGGGGTTGCTGTCGATGGCGGAGGCAATGGCTTCTTTGGTAGGGGTCTTTCCCAAGTCTATCTTCATTTCTACGACGTTTACCCCGTAGACCTTGAAGGCGTCTGCCAACCTCTCGCTGAATGTCCCGAAGACTGGAACGAGAACCTCCTCGCCAGGCAGCAAGATGTTACTTGCGGCGCACTCCACTCCTCCGGTTCCAGAGGAGGTGAGAACAAAAAGGTCGTTTTCGGTCTGGAATACCTTCTTGGCATTCTCAAGTAACCGTGCAAATATCTCGTGGAATTCCGCCCCCCTGTGATTTATCATTGGTCTGCACATCGCAGAGTAGACCCGTGGGGGGACGTTGGTTGGACCAGGGAGCATTATGAGCTGAGGTAGACTCAAATAAGGCACCTCGGTATGAGATTACTTAAGGAGATTATATAGATTTCTCCGGTGAAGACGATGATAGTCACACTCACCACAGATTTCGGTGGGCATTATGTGGGTATTATGAAAGGGGTTATAAAGAGGATCGCGCCCAGTGTCGAGGTCATAGACTTGGGAACCGATGTCCAGCCTTTTGATGTTAAGGGCGGCGCCTTCGTCCTCTACTCATCGTATAAGTACTTCCCCGCGGGAACTGTGCACGTGGCAGTTGTCGACCCTGGGGTTGGTTCAGACAGGATGGCAATTGCGGTGAGGAGCAGAAACTACTACTTTGTGGGACCTGACAATGGTGTCTTGATGCCAGCCGCAAAGGATGACGGCGTGGTGGAGGTCAGGGAGATCTCTAATAGGAGGTTGTTATTGGAAGAAGTCTCTGGAACCTTCCACGGCAGGGATGTCTTTGCACCAGTCGCCGCCTTCCTGGCGAAGGGAGGCGAGTTTGCGGAGGTTGGAGGGAGGATCGAAAAAATCATAGATTTAGAGTTCTTCAGGGTCGTTGGTAAGGGAAGGGCTGAAGGGGAGGTTGTATTCGTGGACCGTTTTGGAAACCTGGTAACGAGTCTCAAGGAGGGCGACCTAGAGCCCAAAGATGAGTGTGTGATCAAGATCCGAGGCAAAAGTTTCAGGGCGAGGTATGTGAGGACTTACTCGGAGGGGAGGGAAGGAGAGATCCTCATTATAAAGGGGAGCAGTGGGCACTACGAGATCTCCATCAGAGAGGGGAGCGCGAAGGAGTTGACAGGATTGAGCGTGGGAGGGCGCTTCGCGATATTGTGATCCTTGAGGAGGCGGGTCTCGGAGGAAGTATTTAAGGCGACAGTGTTAAAGCCATGGAGGGTATACTATTTACTGGCGTGGGCGGAGGGTGGATAGTTGAGGGCGCTACTCATCGGCAGATACCAGCCTTTCCACAAGGGGCATCTTGAGGTGGTCAGGTGTATATTGAAAGAAGTTGACGATCTTATTATAGGGATAGGGAGCGCGCAGATAAGTCACACCATAGACAACCCTTTCACCGCCGGCGAGAGGATAACGATGATATCGAGTGCGCTCAGGGAGGAGGGGCTGATGGATAGGTGCAGCTACATAATCCCCATACCCGACGTTTGGAATAATGCGCTGTGGGTGACGCATGTGAGATCGTTAACCCCTCACTTCGATGTGGTCTACACAGGGAACCCGCTGGCGAGGAGGCTGTTTAGGGAGGGGGGAATAGAGGCGAGGGAGCAACCCCTCTTCGACAGGGCGAAGTATTCCGGGACCGAGATAAGGAGGAGGATGCTCAGCGGCGAGGACTGGGAGAGCCTTGTACCCCCTGCGGTGGTTAGGGTGATAAAGAGCATTGGTGGTGTTGAGAGGCTCAGGGATATAACGAAGAGCGACAAGATAACCTACCTGAGACCAGGAGAAACTTCTCCATAACTTTGCCATTTTTTATTTTAATGCCCTCCCGCCGCAAAAGGGCTTCCTTTATCTTAATATTGGCATCAGTCCCGCACGCGCCTGAATAGCCGCCCAAGGATAGGTCCGATCTGATAACCCGGTGGCACGGGATTATTACTGGGAATGGGTTTCTGGCGAGGGCGTTTCCGACCGCCCTCTGAGCCTTTGGCTTCCCCAGAGCTATGGCTATGTCTCTGTAGGTGGCGACATTACCAAGAGGGATCATGGCAGTCACTCCGAGGACTTGCCTATTAAATCGGGAGATCCCATCAACATAGAGTTTGATGCTGCCCAATCCGGAATTCAGGGCTGATTCGAACTGCCTGACAATTGATGGATCGGGCGGAGACTCTTGGTAATTTTTAACACCTCTGCTCGACAAAGAGCAGATCAGTGACTTTTGGGACTCTTCAGGGGTGCTGCAGGGGATGGAATTGGCTATCAAGAGTAAGTCCCCAGTGTATGCCAACGAGAACCATTCCGAACCAAGCCTGATGGTGGAGACCCTGATGAGCATCTTGGTCACAGTCTCTTTTGGCTGCCCCAGAATGGGCTTTTTCGCCAATAGAGTTAAATTTTTCACATAGAAAAGATTAACCCATGCCCGCAGTGCTGGAGTTAGACGGCTCTTATGGCGAGGGCGGAGGGCAACTCCTCAGGAGTGCTGTGGCGCTCTCGTGCCTGACGGGCAGCCCCATAAGGGTATTCAACGTAAGGGGGAAGAGGCCGAAGCCAGGTCTGCAGCCGCAGCACATGACTGCGTTGAAGGCAGCTGCAGAGGTGTCTGGCGCTCTTGTGCAAGGTCTTTCCATAGGAAGCACAGAAGTGTATTTTGAGCCCAAGGAGATCAAGGCAGGGAGGTACCTTTTCGACATAAAGACCGCCGGCAGCGTGACCCTAGTTATGCAGACGCTCCTGCCAATACTTTCCTTTGCCAAAGGTACCTCAGAGGTTACGATAATTGGGGGCACGGACGTGCCATGGAGCCCGACCGTGGATTATTTCAGGTATGTGGCAATTGACGCATTCAGGAGTATGGGCTTGGATTGTGCTGTGGAGTTGCTTAGGAGGGGGCATTATCCAAGAGGGGGAGGGAGGGTTGTCTTTGCGGTCAGACCCGCCAAGCCATTGTCACCAATCGTGGCAGTGAAGAGGGGAAGGGTGCTGGCTGTGAGGGGGATTTCACACTGCACAAGTCTGCCGGCACATGTGGCGAGCAGACAGGCTTCCTCAGCTGTCCGCATAATCAGGGAAACAGGGCTTGAGGACGTTAGGATAGCAGAGGAGAGGGGGGAGGGGGACGGACCCGGCAGCGGGGTTGCCCTCTGGGCAGAGGTTGAGAGCGGACCAAACATAGGAGCGGATGCCCTCGGGGCGAGGGAGAAGAGGGCTGAAGAAGTGGGCAGGGAAGCTGCGGAGAAACTCCTCGCAGAGCTAAAGACCGGAATGGCTGTAGACAGGCACCTCGGGGATATGCTCATCATTTACATGGCTATGGCGAGGGGAAGGTCTGAGATCGGCGTGACCGAGCTGACCATGCATGCGGAGACAATGATCTGGCTCACTGAAAGGTTCCTTGGGCTGAAGTGGTTGGTCGAAAGGGGACCGGGAGGATCCGCGACCCTCAGGGTGGATGGGGCTGGAATACATTAATCACAAAATCATAAAATAATCGTAATTGTGAGATCTCAAACTTTACTTTTTCCTTTCATTTTCCATTCCTGTTACCCATTATCCATCATTCATTATCCAGAATCCATTTTTGTCGAAGTTGCTGGTCAATAGGTTCTATTTTAATTATGATTTTTTATAATCAGTAGGAGGCCAAGGTTAATTGCGATTTCGAGATTCAATTGCTGTTGGAATTTTTGCTCTTGATTTTTTCAAGTGCCTCGGAGACGCCTTTTATGAATTCCTCAAGCCCTTCTCCTTTGGCTGCTGCCATCTTCGTACAGGAACCAAATATGGACTCGGCAGTGGCTATCTGCAGGGGCGTGGATATGTCGGTCTTGTTGAAGAAAGTTAAGAATTCATGGGCGCTGAGGGTTTTCTTTAGATCATCATAGAGGGATTTCTGGTCCTGAATTGTAAAGCCGTTGGATTCGGAGACGTCGACTATGAAGGCAACGAGCCCAGGAAGGCGACTTAGGGCGGATATCGCGAGCATTTCGGTCTTGCTCCTCTTTTCCAGCGGTCTGTCGAGTAGACCTGGAGTGTCAACAATCTGCAGTCGCTTGCCTTTAACTTCGAAGTGACCGATTATCACTTCCTTGGTTGTGAATGGGTAGGAACGAACCTCCGGTTTTGCGGAGGAGATTGCCCTCACGATCGTGGACTTCCCAACCCCGGGATAACCAGCCAGAATTACGGTAGGCATGTCAGGGTCTGCGGCTGGCAGGTCCTTCATCTTCTCCCTGATGGATGAGAGGGCGATCAGGTCATCCTCGAGTTCCCTTATCAGGGAGGATAGGCGCCCCATAAAGACCCTCCTGAGCCTTGCCGCCTCGCCCGGAGTTGAGGCGTGTTTGAGGCTGGAGATCGAGGACCGGCTGATCTCCCTGATAACCCTACAGGTTCTGCTGATGCGCCCAAGGAGCGACTTTGTGTTTGCAACCCCGAAGGTTATCTCCAAGACATCTCTGTAGAATGGGTGAACCTTCTCTATGGAAGGGAAGGACTTGACGAGGCGTTCGAGGTATCCGGCAGAGATCCTCTCCGCGGTTTTGATCCTGGCAGCCTCCCTCCTCTTCGCCTTGACTATGGCGGGCAGCTTCTGGGGCATGGAGACCTCTGCCTCCATGGACTCACGGAGGGATTTGTTTATTAGTTCCTCTGCGGTTAGGACTGTGGGTACTTTCTCGAAAGGCTGCCTCATTGAGGTCTCCTCCACAGTATTTCTTCGCCCTTCCTTATACATAAGACCCTGTGGTAGGGGATCACAACATCATCACAGATTATCGCCCTAGGGGCAACGTCCTTGATCTCCTCCCCCCTTATAACCTTCTTATCGCCAGGTACACCCCTGTGGACTATAACTACCTCTATGCCCTTAAGCCCTTCCGGGAAGGTCCACCTGATCTTGTTCAGCGTCTCTCTAATGGTAGGCATGTGTCATCAACAAAGTAAAAGCTTATTTAATCCGCTACTCATCCTTTGAATGTTGAAGGGGGATTTTAAATATTGCCTGAGGCGCAAATGGGATATCCACCGGTAGGTGCGACGACCGTAGGGATAGTGTGTAAGGACGGGGTTGTTCTGGCTTCTGAGAAGAGGATCTCTTACGGTTACTCGATAATGAGCAAGGCGGGTAAGAAGGTATTTTTAGTAAACGACAGGATCGGCGTGGCATTTGCAGGCTTGGTATCAGACGCGCAGGCGATCCTCAGGAGACTGGGGGCAGAGGTCAGGCTCTACGAGTTGGACTACCACAAGAGGATGAGTGTCAGGTCGGCTGCGAAGCTATTGGCGAACATACTCTACTCGCAGAGGTACTACCCGGTATTCACTGAGACTATGGTCGGAGGGGTGGACGAGGAGGGAAACAGGCTATTCGTGCTTGATCAGCTTGGTTCGCTGATTGAGGACAAGTTCGCGGCGCTGGGCACAGGCGGGGCAATGGCGATCAGTGTCATCGAGGAGGGATATAAGGACGGAATGAGCGTCGACGAAGCCAAGGAGCTGGCGGTGAAGGCTGTGAGGGCTGCAATCTCCAGGGACGTGGCATCCGGGGACGGTGTAGACGTTGCAGTCATCTCCAAGGATGGGGCAAAGGAGGAGTTCTTTCCCGCCAAGTAGTGGCTGGTAGTTTTGGTAGACGAGCCTTTCAGGACGCTTAGGGCACAGGGTTACCAGATAGTTGGCAGGCACTCAGGGGTAAAGACTTGCCATTGGGTAAGGAAGGCGCTGACCGAGGGAAAAATCTGCTACAAGGGGAAGTTCTACGGCATCGAGACGCACAGGTGCCTCCAGATGAGCCCGGCGTTGGTTTACTGCACCAACAGGTGCGTGTACTGCTGGAGACCGCTGCCAGGGGAGAGAGGGTTTGAATGGGCGGGCGGCAGGATACCAGCGGAGGACGAGCCCAAGGAGATAGTGGATGGGGCGATTGAAGCTCATAGGAGGGCGCTGAGCGGCTACAAGGGGAACCCAAAGGTTCCTGAGGCTAAGTATGAAGAGGCTATCCGACCTAGGCACGTGGCGATAAGCCTCAGCGGAGAGCCGACGCTGTATTCCAAGCTGTCGGAGCTGATCGAGGAGTTCCACAGGAGGGGCATGACGACATTTCTAGTTACCAATGGGACGAACCCTAGGGCGCTGGAGGGTCTGAGGGAGCCCACACAGCTATACGTCTCGGTGAGCGCGCCGTCTGAGGAGGTTTACAAGCGGGTCTGCAGACCCACTACGAATGGCAGTTGGGAGGCTTTGATGAGGACTTTGTCGATGCTGAGGAGCTTCTCCTGCCCCACGGTGGTAAGGATCACACTTGTGAAGGGGTTAAATATGGAGGACCCAGATGGATATGCAAGGATCCTGAACATGGGCAACCCCACGTATGTCGAGGTGAAGGCTTACATGCACGTAGGGTCGTCTATATGGAGGTTGGGGGCTGAGGCGATGCCCAACCATGAGGAGGTTGTGGAGTTCGCTGGCGAGTTAGCCAAGAGATCCGGATACGACCTAGTTGACGACGTGTCCGCGAGTAGGGTTGCTCTCCTCAGCAGGGTTTCCAAAAGGGGGCAAGTTTGTGAAGATCGCAGAGATAATATCCGAGATAAACAAGACGCTTAAGTTGAAGGACGAGAGAAGGGAGAGGCTGATCTCATACTCCAGGGAGGTTATAAGGAGGGCAGGTAGCACGATTTTGGCTATACATAGGGGCGACTCCGTCAGCGCCATGGAGAACCTAGAGGCGGCCCGCCAGGCCCTCCATAGCTCACTGGAGGTTTGCAGGGATCAGCCCGAGTACCTATACCTAGGAGCCCTGCCACAGGCGATGCAGGAGTTCGCCGAGGCTTCCATAGTGACGGCGATATTGAAAGGCGAGGACCTCCCAAAGCCTGAGGATGTCGGGGTGCCCGCGGAGGCTTACATTGCGGGGCTTGCGGACGCAGTGGGGGAGATGAGGAGGTACGCCTTGGACTCGCTCAGGAGGGACAACATTGAGGAGGCTGAGAGGATGCTCAAGGCCATGGAGGAGGTCTACGTCTCGCTGAAGGGGCTGGACTACCCTAGGGCGGTTGTTCCGAACCTGAGGAGGAGGGTCGACATGATAAGAAAGCAGGTGGAGGAGACGAGGGCGGACGTGACCTTGGCGCATCATGGAAGGCTGATAAGGGGAAGTATAGAGAGAGCCATGGACAGGTTGAAGGGGTGAGTGGTATGAGAATAAACATTAGGGAGATCTTGGAGAAGGCGGAAAGGGACTTTGAGGGGTGCTGGAGGGAGACGGGGAGCCTCGTGGGGGGGAAGGGAGCCTTCATGGCGGGGAGAAAGGGGAGCCCGCACGTGCTCATGGAGACGATAAACAGGCTCCGGGAGGCTTATCTAGACCTAGGGTTCGACGAGGTGGTCAACCCTATGATAGTCGACGAGGCGGACATATACAAGCAGTACGGGAGCGAGGCACCAGCGATACTAGACAGGTGCTACTACCTAGCCACCCTGCCCAGACCAGACGTGGGCATAGGGTCAAAGGAGATAGATGCGATAAGGAGGGCTGGCGCTCCCGTTGATGAAGACAGCCTCGAGAGGCTAAGAGCGACGCTCCACGACTACAAGAAGGGCAGGATCGATGGGGATGACCTTGTTGAGAAGATCTCCGAGGCGCTGAACGTGGAGGACACAGTTGCACTGAAGATCTTGAATGAGGCGTTTCCGCAGTTCAGCAAGCTGGAGCCGATCCCGACGAGGCAGCTTCTGAGGTCACATATGACTAGCGCGTGGTTCCTCACGTGTGCGGCGGTGCAGCACAAACTGGAGAGACCAATCATGCTCTTCTCAGTGGGGCTGAGGGCGAGGAGGGAGCAACAGGAGGACGCCAGGCACCTGAAGTTCCACCATGCAGCATCCTCGGTCATAATGGACGAGGAGGTCTCGGTGGAGGACGGGAAGACTGTGGCTGGAGAGATACTGAAGAGATTGGGATTTAAGGATGTCAGGTTCGAGAGAAAGAAGATAACGGCAAAGTACTACGCACCGGGGACCGAATACGAGGTCTTTGCTAGGCTGGGTGGATCTGAGTGGTTCGAGGTCGTGGACTTCGGGCTATACAGCCCCATCGCACTCGCAAGGTACGGGATAGAGTTCCCTGTACTGAACATAGGGATCGGAGTGGAGAGGGTTGCTGCCCTGCTCTACGGCTACAATGATGTGAGGGAGCTCTCGTATCCACAGTTCTACGGCGAGTGGATCTTGTCGGATGCGGCGCTGGCGAGGCAGATCAAGTTCATAGATGAGCCCACAACTGAGGAGGGAAAGGCTGTGGAGAAGGCGATAGTCAGGGCGATCGAGGAGAACAGGGACGCAAATAGCCCATGCGAGTTCTTGGCTTATGAGGGATTAGTTGGTGGGAGGAGGGTTGCAGTGAAGGTCTTTGAGCCAGATCCGAATGTGAGGCTAGTTGGACCGGCAGCCTTCAACGAGATCGTGGTTTACAACGCAAACGTGCTCGGTGTTCCTGAAAAAGGCATGGAGAAGGTGAAGGTCATAGAGGAGGCAAGGGAGAAGGGCGTGAGGACCAAGATCAGGTACGTGGACGCTATAGCCAAGGCAGCCGCTGCTAAGATAGAGAGGGAGGGAGAGGTGGAGTTGAGGGTCAGGATGGCGAAGCTCCTCAGCGACATAAACCTCAGGCTGACCGAAGTCGGGATGAGGTACATCACCAGCAAGGGCGGAAAGATCGACGTAAGGGGACCCGTATTTATTGGGGTCTATTCAAGATTGATCTCCTGAGGACAAGGTAAAAAAGCAAAAATTAAAGTGATATCTGGGACCCCTGCATTGTATTGAGGGAAAACTATGATTTTTGATGTTAGGAGGGCGGTCGAGGCTCAAAGAAGGCTGTCAGAAAAGGTGATAGAGGAAAGGCTCGCAAAGGAGCCAAGGAGCGTCTGCGGAATCGACGTGGCGTATGCCAAGGGTAAGGGATATGGTGCTGCCGTTTTGCTATCCTATCCTGAGCTCGAGGTTATGGAGGTCGAGATCGCCGAGGCTGAGGTCCATGTGCCGTACATACCCACCCTCCTAGCTTTCAGGGAGATGCCAATTATCTTTAGGCTGATGAAAAATATTAGAGATGAGACTGATGTGTTTATGCTGGATGGACATGGGGTGTGCCACCCTCGGCGGTGCGGCTTGGCTGCTCATTTCGGCGTGGTTTTCAACGTTCCGAGTATTGGTGTAGCCAAGGGAAGATTGAGGATCAAAGGCTCGGTTATTGTGGGCGACACAATTGTTGCGGACGGAAAAGTCTTAGGAAAGGTCTTGGGGAGGATCTACGTGAGTGTGGGGAATAAGGTTACGTTGGAGGAGAGTGTTAAGATCGTATCGGGATGTATCAGAGGGCACAAGGTTCCGGAGCCTTTATTTCTCGCGCATAAAATATCAAGAGAGATAGCGAGGAGGGCGAGGCTTGAATAGTGAGGAGTGGTTCACCCTGTACCATCTGTTAAACCTGGGCGGGCACAAGAGGAGGGTGGTGGTAGGGACAGAGGAGCTCGGTAAGATAATGGGTGTCTCGCAGCAGACCGCATCGAGGAGACTGCTGCGATTGGTAAGGGAGGGGTACATAGACAGGGAGATGCTACCCAAGGGGCAGAGCATCCTCATCACTAAGAAGGGACTGTCTGCACTAAGAGAAGTCTACGAGGTTTTGAGGACAGGTTTCGAGGAGGGGAGGAACGTCTTCTTCATGAGCGGGACAGTGTTCACGGGTTTTGGGGAAGGCGCGTACTACGTTACCAAGAGCGGGTACAGTGGTCAGTTCGAGGAAAAGCTTGGGTTCAAGCCATACCCTGGGACGCTGAACCTCAGACTCAGGTCCATAGAGGATATCAGGGCCAGGAAGGAGCTCGAGCTACTACCAGGGATAGTTGTGAAGGGATTCGTGAACGGGGAAAGGACTTATGGGGACGTGAAGTGCTTCAAAGCCAAGATAAACGATAAGATGGATGGTGCCCTCCTATTAATTCATAGGACGCACTACGGTCAAGACGTCGTAGAGGTAATAGCGGGGGAGAGTGTGAGAAAGAGGCTCGGGCTTAAGGACGGGGATCTGGTCCAGTTGAAGGTCCTTGTTTGACGGGGTTTGTAGAATATATGATCTTTCTGATCATGGAGGAGCTCACCTCGCCGTACTTGTCAAGCTTTACCACCTTTACGCCCAAGTTTTGCTTGGAGAGGAGTTCGGCTAGGTCGTCTTGGTCGTAGCCCAGGGCGATTATGTCGGGCTTCACATCTTTAATCACTGAGAGGGTGTCAAAATCCGTACCGCCCAAGATTGCTCTATCCACGGGCTTAAGGGCTTCGACCAAAGCCCTTCTATGCTCCTCCTTCATGACCGGAGGTCTGCCCTTTCTGTTCAGGATTGTGGAGTCCCTAGCTACAACAACTATGAGCTCGGCGCCTTCGCCACCGAGCTTCTTTGCCTCCTCAAGGTACCTGAGATGCCCATAGTGGAGCAGATCGAAGCAGCCCGCGGCGAGTACTCTCTTACCTTTGCCCAAATTCAATCACCCCCTACCTTCAAAACCCCACTCGTACTTCAGCCATCCGAGGTTCCTGCAGGCGTCCAGCAGCCCCTCACAGTATGCGATACATATTAGAGCGGTAATAAAGTCTCCCCTTCCAAAGTAGTACTTCGAGTCTTCGAAGTACTGCCTCGCCAAGGAGAGGTTGTACTGAAGCTTTGAGGAGAGATCAGGGTTGTTGGGCGGATAAACAGTCATTTCTCTAAATACCGCCTCGGTGTAGTTGATGTAGCGGTTCAATTTTGCCCTTGCGACCTCGTCGTCCATTATAGTCACCATGCACTTATCGATCATGTGGATAAAGACAAATATTAAGATCTGTCGATGTTCTTGCTTAATAGAGACCTATCGACTTTTGCCAGTACCTCGAGAGCCTCCGCCTCCATGAAGTGGAGCCTTCCGGGGACTATTAAGGAATGTGGGGGCGGACCGAAGTCCAGGGAGGCGAGCTCTTCAGCCCTGCCACCCCTCACGAGTTGGTCTGGGGAGCCGGCCCTTGCGATCCCTATCATGAGTGTGCCTGGACTGATCACACCTTCGTGCCTGCGGGACTCCATTTGCATCAGAAGACTAATGCCCTCTGGGACAGACATGTAGCGCCCCTCCTCCGCCCTAAGATCCAAGAAGAGCAGGGTGTGTAGACCCGCTTTACGGTTTTGGCTGAGCGTGTCGTAGGGGACCTCCGAGTAGTTGTCGGGAAAGGTTATGGTTGCAGACCTGCCGAACTTGTAGTTCTGGAGTCCTACAACACCCGGTGCAACCGATATAATGGAGGGGGCGTTGGCAACCCTTACGGGTATGCCCATGCGCTCAGCCCTAACCCTAAGTTCAATGTGGGTGGTGGCTACAAATGGATCCCCGGGGACTAATAAGGCAACGTCTCTCTCGGAGGCATCCCTGAGCAGGGAGTTCCCGTCCTCGATAAACTGCCTGTTAACTCTTCTGACCTCCTTGCTGATAAGCGCCTCTAGGGATTGGATGTTCAGGGAAGGCATGACGTTGGTGTAGGTCTCAAGTAGGACAATGTCTGCAGCCCTAGCAAGCTCAAGACCGTAGAGGCTCATACCCTTCTCGTCAGAAAGACCGAGACCGATGAAGCTTAATGAGCCCATTTTGACCACTGAGTTGGAATGGAGAGAAACTCTTAAATTTTTGTTCCTTTTACGGAAAGACTTAGGGCCTGTAGCTCAGTACGGTAGAGCGGTGGACGCCATCAGGCGGCCGATGCTCTTAACCCATTGGTCAAGGGTTCAAATCCCTTCAGGCCCGCCAAATTTTTGACAGTTTTAGTAGAGGGTCAGATTAGTGAAGGGTTGTGCCAGAAGACCACTTTTAGAGCGATTACTTCAGAAAGATTCTGCAATTCAAAAATTGTCCCATCATTTATGAGGGATTTCATAAAAAATGAAATTTTTAAATATTAGAAAAAAAGAGGGGGTCACTTCTCCTTCATCAGCTCGGCGATGGTTGCCTGAATTCTATCGTATTCGTGACCCCTAGCAACCATCAGATCGTACGTAGTGAAGATCCCTATGAGCGCTTCACCCCTGACGACTGGGAGGTGCTTTATTTTGTGGGCCTGCATAAGGGAGGCAGCCTCGTCTATGTTGCAGTCAGGCGTGCATGTCACAAGCGGTTTGGACATGACATCTTTAACGAGTGTCTTCTCGGGGGAGAGGTGCTTTGAAACGACACCTGCAATAATGTCCCTCTCTGTGACTATTCCAACTGGTATTTTACCATCCACGACAACCACACTGCCTATGTTCTTTTCAGCCATGAGAACGGAAGCATCCAAAACCGATGCCTCAGGAGAGATCGTGACCACTTTCTTTGTCATGAATTCGCTGACCTTGGCCATAGAGGTCAGTCCCGAGAGATCCTCTCGTAAGTAGTTAATAAATGGGGCGCCTGAATCTATAACAGGGTTATAAGGGAGATCAGTGCTAAGCCAAAGCAGTAGATCGCGAAGAAATGGAATTTTTCCCTAAGAATGACACGGTCGACGATTTTTATAGCAACGTAGCCAGCTACCGCGGCGATTATGAAGCCCAGAACAGATAGGTAGCCCAAGGACAGTGCGCTGCCGAACTCTAGTACATTGGCGCCAATTATAGCTGGGATTGAAAGGATGAAGGAGTAACGAAAAGCTTCCTTTGACTTAACCCCAGTAGTTAGGGCTATGGAGATCGTGGCGCCGCTCCTAGATATGCCAGGGGCTATGGCGAACCCCTGGAAAAGACCAATAAGAAGAGATCGGGGCATGTCTACATTCAAGGATCTGCTACCAAACTTGGAGGAGAGTAGGAGCAAACCCGTTATTAGTAGACCCACCACGACTGCCAGCGGGTTTGAGAAAAGCGACTCGAAAAAGTCCCTGAAGAGGAGCCCCAAGACGATTGTAGGAATTGTCCCGGAGATTACGTAAAGTCCAAGCTTGAAGTCCACGCTGGACGTCTCCGCTCTGAGAAAAGCGCTCATGATGTGAATGAGATCACTCCTGAAGTAAACGATGACCGCTAGCAGTGTGCCAAGGTGTAGGGCGGCGTAAAAACCCAATGGTACGTCCAGCCCCATTATAGTTTCAGCCAGAACCAAGTGTCCGGAGCTGGATATGGGCAACCATTCGGTTAGTCCCTGCAGCACCGCAAGGACTACTACTTCAAAGAGATCCATGCTCTAAAGTTAGAGCCGGTGTTATACATATTTTTCTCAAGGAGGGCGCACCACGAGTACAGGGCAAGGGGCGTTGTTCACGACGGCATTGGCAACGCTGCCCATCAAGATCTCCCTAAGCCTGCCCCGACCCTTCGCACCGATTACTATAAGGTCTGCCTTCAACTCCTCCGCCCTCTTGACTATCCTTGTTCCAGGGTTGCCAACCGAGATGTCCATCTCCATCTTGGGCGAGATGCCAAGATCTTCTGCCATTACCTTGGCTTCTTCAAGGATCTTATTACCAACTTCCTCCAAACGCTTTGAAGCCTCAGGGAGTGCTTCCATGCCTGTGGGCTGGGGGATCGCCACGACATGCAAGATCGTGACCTCCGCTCCAAGCAGCTTTGCCAGCATGCAAGCCATCCTGATCGTCCTGTCCATATATTCCGAGCCGTCGACCGGCACGAGGATCTTTTTGATGGAGAACATAATGGTCTACTGATACCTAGGACATCATTCTATTTAAACTCCATCAGGGGGAGAAGGGGCTCAATCAGGGAGGGGTCGTCTATGCTCGAAAGGAGGTCGGAGGGGCTTTTGAATGGTCTTTTTCTTACGAGAGATGCCGCCCTCCTTGAGCCGATGCCCGGTATCGCCTCCAGCTCCTTCATAGTTAATGAGTTTATTTGGACGGGCACAGTTAGACCACTCACAGAACGTGGACCATGGGTCAGTACCACCACGTCAACGAATTTGCCGAGGGGCATCTGCCGGGGTATGCCCACCAGTATAGGGTATGAGCCTATCTGGCGAGCCCAGGTCATGCCGCCTTCAACAAGCTCAGTTCTAACATCTCGCATTACGGTCCACCTTGGCACGACCCTCCTGATCATGGGGAGGTCTATCTCGTTCCGCATTCTTCTCTTGTGCTCAACGAAGAGGTGCTTGTGTTTCCTGACGAGGTAATCGCCGACGGACTCCATCCTCGTTGATGGAAGGACCATCACTTGTCTTAGGTTTATCCTCCGGACCATTAGACCTCTTTCTAGGACCTCCCTCATGAACTCGAGGTTGATATCGAAGGTCTCCTTCGTCTCGCCTGGTAGTCCGTATACGAAATTGACCCCAGGGAGAAGATGGGGGAGACCGTTCTCGCCCCTCTCTCTACCTACTTCATTTATGATCTCTATGGCGAGCATGGCGCCCTCAGGGCAAACCTTAAGATTGTTTCTCCGTATGACTTCCTCATCCACGGACTCGATGCCAAGTGCGGCGACGTCCCCCGGCGTGTGGTGGGAGACTATGACCTTAAGCGCCTCCTCAGATGCCTCCGGGTGGTTGAATATAGTCGAAGGGTTTACATTGTCTATGTGAAGCACCTTAAGATCTGGTGCGACCTTTCTAACCGACGAGAATAGCCGCTTTAGGGCCGAAGGGGATGGGGCAGGGGAGTCGTTTTGATCCTTTGAGCCGTATATTAAAAGATCCGGCTGCCTTCCTAGTCTGAAGTTCCTGGCGCCGAAGGAGTGCAGGGACGAGACTTCTTTTGCTATTCCCTTCACGGATCTGAAGTCAGGCAGACCGTGGAGCGGTTCTGTGCAGAAGGAGCAACCTCCAGTTATGGACCTAGGGCACCCCCGAAAGGTCTCTATCTCACATATTAGGCCTTCAGGGTAGAATGGGTGCTGCTGGATTATCCTGGCGCCCCTGGCGGCGTATTCATTTATTGCGTCTGAGGACGGTCTGATGGCGTCCGTGTCGACCTTTTCTGAGAAGTTCTCCATTAACAGTGAGTGAACCACAGTCTCCGGGTCGCCTTTTATTACGAAGGTGTAAAGGGATTCCAGCTCCTTAGGAATGCGTGCTACGCTACCGCCACCTGTGGCAAAGCCGAATCTGACCGCAGGACCGCATATTGCTGTATGCTTGGAGTTTAAAAAAGAGGGCAGCCTAAGGGCGTCCTTGACGGTGGCAGGTGCACCGCTTAGGTATTTTCCGGGCACTGTTACGCCGGCTATCAGGATTGAGAGGTCGCAAGATGAAGAGAGTTCTCTTAAATGTTCTAAGTCCCCGCGGACGGAGTCTATGGTCACGTAAATAATCTCGGCATATGGATCCAAGGTCCAAATGGAGCCAGCTATGTACCTCGGGTAGACATCGATGTATGGAGGTACTCCCAACCCAGCAGGCTCGTCGGTGTAGCCGTCGATTATAAGGACTCGCAATCTCTCATCGCCACTACCTTAAGTGCTCCCAGCCCTTGGGCGGTATCTCTACCTCTTCATGACCTTTAGCCAAGAAAACCTTGCTTCCAGGAAGCACCTCTCCTATTCTTATAAGCCTGCCACCAACGCTCTCCGCCACCTTTGAAGCCTCTGCCCATTTATCTTGCTTTATGGTGAGGACGAGTTCGTATTCCTCGCCACCATAAAGAGCCAAGTCCTCGGGAGAGATTTTGTAAATTGACGCGAACTCGCAAGCCTCCTTAGAGACGGGTAAGTTCGTGATGCGGAACGAGACCCTGCTGGACTTTGATAGTTCATTCAGAGTGAATGCGAGACCGTCGCTGGAGTCCATACTGGACGTTACAGTCCCTGATTCTGCCAGCGCTACTCCAAGACTGACCTTTGCCCTAGGCTCGTAGACACTCCTGCACAAAGCGCTCTTGAGGCGATTTGGAGCTTTCATTCCCTCAAGCAGGATCTTGTAGGCAGCTGCAGTATTGCCAAATTCACCTGTCACGGCTATTATGTCGCCAGGTGATGCCCCGGAGCGCCTGACCAGATTCTTGGCAATTCCCACCGCAAAGCCAGATATTATTAGATCCCTTGCCTCACCCACATCCCCGCCAAGGACCTGTGCTCCGTATTCCTTGGTGGCAGAACTCAAGCCAGATATGAGGTCCCTTAGATCCTTCTGGGGATACTTCCTGGGAACCCCCAAGGAGAAGAGAAAAGCCCAGGGGCGGGCACCCTTGGATGCAAGGTCGCTCATGTTCATTGTGACCGCCTTTGCCCCCATATGGTAAGAGGGCATCCCTTTTGGCGCGTCGGTCATCTTTACAAACATATCTGCCTTCAGGACAAGGTATGTCCCGTCACTCAATAAGAGGGCAGAGGCATCGTCCGAAGGGGGCAAGATTTGACCAGATAAGTGTCCGTCCCTCTCCATGATTGACCATATGAGATCTATTATGCCCCGCTCTCCTAGATCCGAGACGCTCATTTTCATTTTTGAGACCTGTGAATATTATGAGTTAAGGGGGTTTTTGAAGGATTCTCCTACAATGGCAAGTGTTCGCATTATATGGTAAATATGAGCCGTGCCTGTGGTTGAGAAAAAATAAATCGAATAATTATTATGGAAAAATTGAGAATTGGTAGTGGATTTTTGGTTAATGGCAGAAGGGTTTATCTATTAATGCGGATGTCAATTTTTAAATATCGATTTGGAGAAGGATATCAAAGGCAGAGCGTAGGCCCCAGTAGCTCAGCCCGGCAGAGCGACGGTTTCGTAAACCGCTGGTCAGGGGTTCAAACCCCCTCTGGGGCTCCACTTACAAAAATAGTTTAACGTTTTTGCTGGATTTTCGCATGACTTATGGGTATTTGGTAAAAATGGTATGTTAGAAAGTTTTTTGTTGGCTTTTGATTCAGTCTTATTAAAATTTCAATCCACTTTTCACTGTTTGAAACGGATCATTAAGTTTTCCTTATCTTTTTCCTTGTAGAATAATGCATAGTGGTTGAAATGAAGACAAGAACGGGGCTAATCATTATATTGTTGGGCATACTGGCTTTGGCGGCAGGATCGGGAGTTTACTTTACATACGGGTATGGTACGCTATCGGTAATTATGACGGACCCTCCACAGAACTGGAACGAGGCAACGAACGTATACATCCAATACGGTGAGATAACGGTACACAGGGCGGACGCTGGGAATGAGACTGGTATGATTAAAGTGGTTGATGCCGGATGGATAGACCTAACAAGCGTCGTTAATGTAAGCAAAACCATAGGGCAGGGGACCTTACAGGCGGGCAAATACAATTTGGTCCGCTTTCAGGTGATCCAAGCGATCGTGACGATAAGGGGAGTTAACTTCACAGCCGAAGTTCCTCCTGACAAGATAACGATAGCCATAACAGGGGGCGGCGTGCAGGTCAACCCAGGTCAGACCTCCTATCTAGTCATAGACATAAACCCCAAGGTTACTGGGTCGGAGGCATCGAGCTTTAAATTGGTCCCAGCGGCAACCGCCTCGCCAACATGATCGGATCGGCAGATGCTAAACAGAAGTCAATCCAAACTCCAAACAAATGCCCATTTAATCCGTATTTTTGCTATATAGACATTAACAAAAAAGCACGCCACATCACGCTCAAAGTATTTGTCATTGTAGTGTCCGACCTAAAAACAGGTTTATTTAAGGTGCCTCATCGGCTTGAAAAATTACAACAATTAATATAGTTCATGCAAGAAATGTATAACAAATTAAAAGAATTTTAAAGGAGTTGAATAATATTGTCGGATGAGATTCTTGAGGAGTTGAGGCAGATCCGAAAGCTGCTTGAGCCGAAACCTGCCCCGCCACCACCTCCGCCCCCCAAAGGTTTTCTCAATGAGTTTAAGGTGTTCCTTAAAACCTTTAAGGTCATGGGAATGGCAGTCGCATTCATCGTCGGTCTTTATTTGGGCGCGCTTGTGAAGGCACTGGTTGACGACCTGATAATGCCCATAGTCCAGCTCGCCACCCCGGGAATCGTCTGGGAAGAGATCACCATGGGACCGTTCAGGATCGGACACTTCACGGGGAGTTTGATAACATTCATAATAATTATGTTCGTGATATTCTTGCTAGTCAAGCTAACAAAGAGAATGGGCATAGAGTAGGGAGAACCGAAGTCTAAATCTCAATTTTTACTTTTTTACAGTTTTGGGCCGTAGGAAACTTTTTATTAGTGGGAGCGGGTCGTCATGATCACGCCAATGATCACGAGCAGGGCGCCCACGAAGAACAAAAGATCCAGCCGCTCGCCTAAAATAAAGTATGCCAAGGTGGAGGCTATTACGGGTATCAGGAAGAGGTAGGACCCTGCCTCAGAGGCTGGAAGTAATTCTAGCGCTTTGTACCAGAATAAGTAGGCGACAGCAGAGCATAGGAGACCCAAGGCAAGGAGGGAGATCCAAGGCACGAATGAGGTGGGCAGTTTCAAACCCTCCGAGATCAGCGCTAGGGGCGCCAGGAGTATAGTGCCAAAAAGCGAAGAGTAAGCTGTTATCTCGTTGGCGTTGTTCTCCTTAAGTTTCTGCTTCCCGTAAATTGAGTAGGCGGTCCAGGCGAAGACGGACCCTAGGCATAGTAGGTTTCCTAGCGTTGACGAATTGCCCAAAGAGATACCATTCCTGAGGACTATTGTGAAGACGCCTAAGAAGGCTAGGATTATGCCCGCGATCCCAATGGGCTTAAGTCTCTCCTTGAGGAAGTGCCTGCTGCACAGTGCTATGAATATGGGGTTGGAAGCGATTATTATGCTGGACTCGGAGGCACTGGTCATGCTCATGCCGATGTTCTGGAATGCGTGGTATGCTGTGACGCCTGTAAGACCCAAAATTAGCATGTGTTTCCATCCCTTGACGAACCCCTTGAAGCCAGAGGTGAGCCCGACCAAAATTAAGAGAAATGGTGTGGCGATCAGGAAGCGGAGTAGGGCGAGCGTGAGGGGTGCGATCTCCTCAAGACCGAGCTTTATAAATACGAATGAAGAGCCCCACAGCAAGACCGTCACAATTAGTAGAAGGGTACTTTTGAGCTTCATTGACAATGCATAAGACCTTCTAACTCATAGGCTTTATGGGAGGGATCTTGCCTAAAGTTTCGCAATGCGAGAGATTAAAGGAGACGCGTAGGATAGAAAACTTCACTACATTGAAAGATGTTTATTCAAACAGTTAGAAGATCAGCAAAGTCGGTATTTTGGTGGAACAAAACTATGGTACAAAGATTGCGGCAGCAATGACTGTTGTCCAGAGTCCGTCCTTGTGCCCCTCTGCGGACTGGACTATGTGGGTGGTTTTTATAATGTGCCCGCTGGCTTTGTATATCTGCTCGCGCTCCTTCCATGCTTGGTTTATGTCGAAGGGGATTCCTAGTGTCATCGCGAGCATTGTCGCTGCCAAGTCCTCCGCGTACTCCCCAGCGACCTCTCCCTTTTGACCGTATGCGTGGTGCTCGGCGAGGTACCCGTATAGGTTCTTCTCGTGCGGTAAAGCAAGACCTATCGCGGCGGATATGAGCCTGTTCGGCTCGTTCGTCTCATTTTTTGCCATGACGCAGTAGACTATCTGACCTGGCTGGAGGAGTCTCAACCCTTCCTCCTTGCTGATTATCTTGCAACCAGGAGGAAATATGCTCGATACATGGACCAAGTTGAACTTTTCTATGCCAGCATCTCGTAGGGCTAACTCGAAGGAGGCGAGTCGCTCCTTATGTATTCCAACACCTTTGACAAAGAACATCTTTGTAGGTATCATGGGACTGAATATTATTAATATGGTATAGAAGTTAAATTTTTGGGTTGTTAGTTGACTGGGCTCGATGCTTATAATATATCAGAGCACAGAGTACATCCAACAAAGTTTATTATTTTACAGAGATCACTAATAACCGGTGGTTTCTTGATAGAAGGTAAAAAAAGGGCTGCTCAGGCAGCGCTGAGCGAGGTGCGTGATGGCCAGATTCTGGGCATTGGTACCGGATCAACGGTCGCGATCTTCATAGAGATGCTCGCCGAGAGGATTGAAAAAGAAGGGCTGAAGGTGCTGTGTGTGCCGACTTCATACCAGTCTGCGTATCTCGCAATGGAGAAGGGTTTAAGGCTGACCACCTTGGAGGAACACCCAATCCTTGACTTGGCAGTAGATGGGGCGGACGAAGTGGACAACAAGCTGAACCTTATAAAGGGCGGAGGGGCGGCTCTCACAAGGGAGAAGATTGTAGATTCTGCCGCAAAGAGGTTCATTGTAATCGCCGACGAGGGCAAATTGGTCGAGAGGCTAGGAGTAAAGACGCCGGTGCCAGTAGAGGTGATACCGATGGCTTGGAGGACGGTGGCAAACAGTGTAAGGATATTGGGTGGAAATCCGAGACTCAGGGATGGCGGGGATAGAAAGGACGGACCGCTGGTGACGGACAACGGGAACTTTATACTTGACATAAAGTTCGATGAGATAAATGACCCAAGGGCTCTTGAGTTCGAGCTAAAGAGGATACCTGGCGTGGTGGAGGTCGGTCTCTTTGTGAACCTGGCTAATGCCGCTTACATCGGAAGCGAGAAGGGTGTGAAAAAGATAGAGCGCAAAATGTAGATTTGTGTAGAACGAAGTAAGTAATTCTTTGCGGCTAAACTCCCAGCGTTTTAATAGAAGAGACGACCGCCTTAACAACTAAAGAGGAAAAGGCTTAATTATCCGGTATGGAAACTTTTATTCGGTGATTCGAGTAAATGGAAAAAAGTCGAGTAGGCTCGAAAGGGGAGTTGTTCCCACCAAAGGATATAAGAGAAAAATTAGGCCTAAAAGCTCACACCAAGGTGATCTATAAGATCGAAGATGGAAGACTTATAGTTGAGCCTATACCGAGCCTCGAAGAGGTATTGAGCGAACCCCCGCTTTTAGAGGTGAGCCTCGAGGAAGTTCATGTTTTCAGAAAAGAGTTGTCTCAGAAGGCTGAGTATTGAAGTTGAGAGCACTATTGGATACAACATATTTTTTACCAGCAATTGGAATTGGAATAAAAAACCTACCCACCGATATACCGATAAGACTCATGAAGAAAGGGTACCAAATTTCGATTAGCAGCATAACTATATTTGAACTATCGGCAAAGGGAGCAAAATACGTCGCCTCGGGAAGGATCCCGTCTGAAAAAGTGATGAGGGGGATCAGGGCACTGGTGTACAATGAAAACATAGATATAGTAGAGTCGCATGACAGCTCGATTCTGCACACAGCATTCAAAATCAGAAAAAGCCTATGCGATTTCATAGATTGTCTGATCTTGTCATCAGCTATAAATCACTGCGACCTCCTACTGACAGAAGATGCCGACCTTCATAACATAAGAGCGGGAAAAGAGTACCATGAGATAACCACTGCAAAAAATCCAGACTTCAAAATATTTAGTGCGAAAGATCTGATCTAGAGGTTATGCCAAAAGTTTTGCGAGAGCTAGGACGAATTTGCAAGTGTACCATATGATGGCTACTCTTCGAATTTTCTAAAAGGGTTTGATCTCCAACCTTTATTTTTATAGTCCACACTAATGTACATTTTAGTACACAAATGTTTTATAAATATGATTTTTAAACATTTATGTTCTGGTGTGTCCTTATGATTGATCTCGATCCCGCCATTCTGAGCGGGTATGTTCTAGCCCTGATCTCACTTGTATTCGGTCTACTCTACAGCATATACAAGGCAAGGAGGGGGTAGCTTGGAGTTCGCTTCTCTTGACGTATTGATAATTCTAGCCATGATAGGCGTGGTGATAGTGATCGGTGCCAGAGGGTACAGAGTCAGCAGCTCAATATCAGGGTATTTTCTAGCCGGGAAGACTCTCGGTTCATGGGTCCTCGCATTCTCGATAATGGCGACTTATTTCAGCGCAGCCTCTTTTCTGGCGGGCGGAACAACTTACTTATTCAACCTAGGTTTCGGGGCTTGGCTAACGGCATGGCATATAATAGGGGTCGTACTCATGTGGATCCTCGTAGCCGAGAGGCTGTTCAGGTACTCCTCAAAGACAAACATAATAAGCGTGCCTGACTTCATAGAGCACAGGTACCAGAGCAAGAGTGCCAAGATCATTTCTGCGTCCGTGATCTTGCTCCTCTTCACGCTTTACCTGACCAGCGTATACAAGGGTGGTGCGGTAATACTCGCTACTGTCCTAAACATTAAGTTTGAGGTCGCGCTGATTTTGCTGGCACTGCCAGTGATAGTATATGTTTGCATTGGCGGGCTCAAGGCGGCGGCGCTGAATAACCTAGTCCTCGGTGCGCTGATGCTATTTGCGGCATCTATAACATTCTACGCCATAATGTCTGCCGTGGGCGGTCCTCTCAACGGGCTCCGGTCTCTGGAGGGGATGATGGTAATGGACAGGATACCAGGGTCAATGTGGCTTCGCCTTGATGGTATGGGTCCGCAGCCTGCGATGGCTACGGGAATGGTGCCGTCCTTGATCATGAGCATTACGTTCTCCATAAGCCTCGCCCAAGTAGCCCTACCAACGCTCCTGATGCAGTTCTATGCAGCCAAGGACGTGAGGGTGATAAGAAAGGGGAGGGTCATAGGCTCGGTGGTGGTGGCAGTGTATGCAATACTGGTCTTCTCCCTTGGCGCCTTCTGCCACATCATACTCGACCCATATCTGTCAAGTGGAGAGATAACGACTCTAATGAAAGACACAGACTGGGTGATACCCAAGGTGATAACAATGCTAGTGCCACCGGGCCTACGTGGGCTTGTGCTGGCTGCCCCTGTGGCTGCGTCTATGTCGACGCTGGCGATCACGTTCCTCGTGCTATCCGGGGCTGTTGTGAGGGACGTTATCCAGCCCATAAAGCCCAAGTGGGGCGAGAGGAAACTTTTGCTCCTTGCCAAGATCTCTCCGATATTCTTCGCCGTGATTTCACTGGGGCTGACGCTCTACCAGACGGATATAATCGTGGAGATAGTCGGGGCAGCTTTTGGCACAATATTCGTGTGCTTCCTTGGTCCGGTCACCATTGGGCTTTACTGGAAGGGGGCGACCAAGTACGGGGCCATGGCGTCTATGATCTCGGGTCTGGTGGTTGGGCTGCTTTGGTACAAATTCCTCTACAAAGTCACGTGGATATATCCGGTCATCCCCGCGATGGCAGTCTCGCTCCCGCTCTTCTTTGTGGTCAGCCTGTTCACTTCCAAGCCCTCAAGGGAAGTCTTGGAGTTGCTGGAGGCGAGGTAGACCATGGTAAACTTGAACTTCACGTCTTTTCTTGACACAAATGCGTTGTACTACAGAGACAAGCCGGCGATGATCTTTCCGAAGAAGGGGGAGACCGTATCTTATAAGGAACTTCTCGATATAGTCAACAGGGTCGCAGGGGGCTTAAGGCGGATAGGAGTAAATAAGGGAGACAGGGTGATGGTCAGCACCGGAAACGCCCCAGAGACGATA
>JARXPE010000006.1 GCA_029887795.1 Thermoproteota archaeon | reverse complement strand
AATCACGGTTAATATTCTTAGTCTTAGCTGGAGCACCTCCAGCATGATGGTTCAAAACAGGTCAGTTGCTTATGGTTGCTACAAGGATATTGTCCTTGACCCTCAAAAGTCTTACGTTCACTTCAGACCCCTCGGGAAGCTCTGCACCCACTATTGTTACGACCCATCTCTTGTCACGTGTTACCGCGAGGCTCTCTCCCTTGAACCAGCCCGGTCCAACAACATTAACTGATATCTTCTCCCATTTTTGATAGGGGGCCCTGAGGGTAGTGGCAGGTCTTATCCCAAAGTCTGATGCCTTGAGTATGAGCTTCGTGCCGGTCCTAAGCTCCAGTTCCCTAAGACGTCTATAGAACTCGTACCAAGTCATGAACTTGATCTCTTTGACCCTCCTTCCGAACTTGTGGCGTTCGCACTTTTGAATGCCCAGCGGCGGACAGTTTCTGCCGGCGCCGAGCTCCTTGGCAAGTCCAATAATCTTTTCCATCTCAAGGTCGTTTAATGGGTGGACCCAAACTGGCGCAATCAATAGATCGATGGAAGTGTTTTCAGTGATGTACTTTGCCATCTCAATGACCCTATTTACATTGTAATTTTCCGTCCCCGCTAGCCTTTTTGCAAGTTGGGGATCAAGTGCGTCTATGGAAAGGTTTATCCTAGAAAGCCCTGCTTGCTCCAAGTCGTCGATTACTTTCTCGTTCAAGAGGTGTCCGTGTGTCTGCATTGAGACGGTGGCGACTTCCTCAAGTTCCCTTATCTGGTGAACGAGATCAACGATCTTTGGATAAGTCAGGGGGTCTCCCACCGTGTCGATGTGTGCCTCAACACCCTCCCCTTTAATCTTGACAAGGTAACTGGTCCAGTCCATTATATGGTCAAGCTCGACAAGGTACTCAGTCCTTCTCCTCTTACTATTAGGTCCGGCATCCGTTGAGCAGAAGATGCAACTGAGAGGACAAAATGTTGTGGGTCTGATCTGGAGTACGTTCGTTCCCCTGTCAATTATGCCAAAGTAAACTGTCCCGACCAAAGGCAAGTTGTCTGGCACTTTAAAGCATTCGACCATAATACATTCTCCACGACCCCATCTATTGTTAATCCTATAGGTAAGTTTATCTTTATAATCGAGGGGTTAATCTACCATTGGGTGCCATTATATGAGCGACCTAAAACCCCTCTTCTCACCCAAGAGTATTGCCATAATTGGCGCCTCGAAGAATCCGAAGAAGATTGGATATGAACTCGTGTATAATATCATTACGGGAGGGTATGAGGGGAGGGTTTATCTCGTTAACCCAGAGGGGGCAGAGATCATGGGCCTCAAGTCATTCACCTCGGTGAGGCTCATACCTGAAGATGTGGATTTGGCAGTTGTCGCGGTTCCTGCCGTGTATGTCCCAGACATATTGGAGGAGTGCGGGGAGAAGGGCATAAAGGCAGCGATCGTGATAAGCTCGGGATTTAGGGAGGTGGGCAATTTTGAACTTGAGGAGAGGGTCGTATCGGTGGTTAAAAAATATGGAATCCGGATGCTCGGTCCGAATGTCTTCGGGCTTTACTATGCCCCCTCCAGGATGAATGCAACCTTCGGGCTTTCTCGAGTTTATCCTGGGCGCATCGCATTCGTGACGCAGAGCGGGGCTCTCGGTATAGCGATGATGGGATGGGCTAACCTGTATAAGATCGGCGTCTCAGCAGTGGTAAGCATGGGAAATAAGGCAGACCTTGACGAGGCAGACATGTTGGACTACTTCGCCTCGGATGAAGAGACCAAGGCGGTCTTGATCTATATAGAAGGAGCAAAGGATGGGCGCCGCCTAATGTCCTCGCTCAGGAACATAACCTTGAAGAAGCCAGTCGTTATTATCAAGTCAGGCAGGACCGAGAAGGGGGCTTCTGCCGCGGCGTCTCATACGGGATCGCTAGCAGGGACGGACAGAATTTATGATGTAGCATTCAGGCAAAGCGGCGCTCTCCGTGCTATGGACCTTACGCAGGCTTTCGATTGGGTCAAGCTGATGACTATGCAGCCACCCCCAACCAATGAGAATTGTATCATCATCACAAATGGAGGTGGTGTAGGCGTCATGACAACGGACGCCTGTGAAGAGGCTGGCGTCAACATTATGCCTTTGCCTGAGGATCTTCAGTCCGAATTCAAGAAATTAATGCCGGTCTTCGGGAACTTCAGAAATCCCGTTGACTTGACAGGGCAAGCCTATGAAGAGAGTTACTACAAGTCCGTGGAGTTGGCGCTCCGGGACAGCCGGATAGGCTCCGTCATCGTCCTTTACTGCCAGACCGCTATAACAGACCCTGTGGCAATAGCAAAGGCAATCGCAGACGCCTGTGAGGCCCAAAGGTGCAGTAAGACGGTCGTGACGAGTTTCGTTGGCGGCGCACAGTGTGAGGAGGCCATGAGAAAACTCGATGAGCTCTCCATACCCTCATACCCAATCCCTGAGCGTGCAGTGTCGTCTCTGGCAGCGTACTATAGGTGGCAGAGGTACAAGTTGGCGCGAGCAAAGGTATAGAGAGAAAGGGAAAAAGTTCAGGCAAAATGGGCGGGTCATGCATCTGACGAGAAGTTCAATTATATCCCTTTAGTCCCACCACTTTTTCTGGAGGGGCATCGCTATGATCTCCCTTATTTCAAGCCTCTTCTCCTTCTCCTTTGAAAAGACTGTCCCCGGATAAGTTGATCTCAGCACTATTGCGGTATCGGCACCAACTCCACTTCCTCCTACCCCGATAACGTCTTTAAAGGGCTCCAGAACGCCGCAGTCCACGGCGGATAACACAACCTCTACTGCAACTTTCATTCCCTGCCCGAATGCGTAGAGGGTCTCCTTGAAAATGGTCTCAGGGGTCGGGAAGCTGTACTTCGAGGTTTCGTACAGAAATCCGTGGAGTACGTAGGGGATCCTGTCAAGGACAATTACGCCCAGTTTTTCCAGCTCCTCCTTGATCTTTGGATCAATGCAGGGGTATTCGTTGCCCCACTCCCTCCTGAATGGGCTCTCTGAGACGCATATTATCCTTGCCTCATCCTTAAGCGCCTTTGCGAACTTCAAAGCCGTCGCTCCGGATGTGCTAGCCACAACAACATCTCTTATGTCGCTCCTCTCGATGTACTTTGTGACCGCCTCTACCACAAGGTCGGTATTCTCTTCGCCAGGGTTTAAAAAGTAATAGACCTCGCGCATTTTGAATGGCATGAAAACACCAGTTAAAAATCTGATGCTCGGTCCTCTTTAATTTTCCTCTTTTTTCGTGGGTGCCCTGTACCTCCTTAGGAGGAGCGAATTGGAGACGACGGAGACCGAGCTCAAGGACATGGCAAGGGCCGCGATCTCGGGTCTCAGGACCAGTGTGGGGTAGAGGACCCCAGCGGCTATTGGTATTCCCAAGGTGTTATAGATAAGCGCCCAGAACATATTCTCCTTTATTTTCCTCATGGTCTTGTTGCTCAGGTCAATGGCGAGCACAACCCCCTCGAGGTCCCCTCCTGTGAGAATGATCTCGCCCGCCTCCTTGGCTATCTCCGTACCGCTGCCGATTGCTATTCCAACGTCTGCTTGGGTAAGTGCAGGTGCATCATTAATTCCGTCCCCCACCATAGCCACAATCTCGCCCTCTGCTTGGAGTTTGGCTATGACTCCCGCTTTCTCGTCTGGTTTAACGCCTGCAATAAATCGATCTATTCCCAAGGACTCGGCGACGGCTTTTGCGACCCTCTCATTGTCCCCAGTCAGCATTATTACTTTTAGGCCCATGTTTTTGAGGGCGTTCACCACATCAATTGCTCCGTGCTTGGGCTCGTCGAATATCCCAATGACCCCAACAACCCTGCCGTCGTAGAATACGACCACAGTAGTTATACCCTCTTCTTCCAGTTCCTTTACGGCTTCAGGGTTGGGAAGGCTAATCCCAAGCCTTTCAAAGAAAGCTCTTTTCCCAACCACCGCCTTTCTCCCCAGAATCTTTCCTATAGCACCCTCGCCAGGGTACTCTTCAAACTCATCAAGCTTGTACAGATTCATTCCATCGGAGTGCTCGACAATGGCCTTTGCCAGGGGGTGTTCGGATCCCTTCTCCAAGGAGGCAGCCAATCTTATCACCTCGTCCTCGCTAACACCCGCAAGCTCCACGACCTTAACCACTTTTGGTCTTCCCTGCGTCAAGGTACCCGTCTTATCGAAGACGACTGTGGTTAATTGCCTAATCTTTTCTAGAACTTCTCCCCCCTTTATCAAAATGCCCATCTCCGCCCCTTTTCCCAGACCTACCATTATCGCTGTGGGGGTTGCAAGACCCAAAGCGCAGGGACAGGCTATGACAAGAACGGATATGGTCATCATTAGTGAAAAGCTGATCGGTCTTCCCAGGAGCGTCCAAGCAATGAATGTTATAAGCGCAATACCAACGACCGCTGGGACAAAGCGGGATGCGACTCTATCTGCAAACCTTTGGATAGGTGCCTTCCTAGCCTGTGCCTCTTCCACAAACCTAACGACTTGGGAGATGAAGGTATCTTTCCCGACTTTTGTCGCCTTAATAGTGATGAGACCTGTCTTGTCTATGGTCCCTCCTATGACACTGTCGCCCTCCTTCTTCTCTACGGGAATACTTTCACCCGTCACCATTGATTCGTCCACAGTTGCTCTGCCTGAGACGATGACCCCGTCCACTGGTATGGACTCGCCAGGTTTTACGATCAGAATTTCTCCCACACTCACGTCCTCAGTGGCAACCTCCTGCTCCTTTCCATCCCTGAGGACCCTCGCGGTCTTTGGTCGGAGCTCCATCAGCTTCCTTATGGCGGACGAAGCCCTCGCTTTGGCTATCTCTTCGAGGTACCTTCCAAGAAGCACAAAGGTTATCAGCAAAGCTGCTACCTCGTAGTACACATCTCCTTGGCTGAAAAATGTGTTAAAGACGCTGAACAGATAAGCCGCAGAAACTCCAAGCGCAACAAGAACATTCATGTCCGAGTAACCCCTTTTCAGGGATTTGTAAGCTCCAGTGTAGAAACTCCTGCCCCCCACAACCAAGACCGGGGTTGTTAGTAAAAAGAGAACTAACTCCCTATTCGGGAAGTGCATCATTATCATACTGGCAACAGTTATAGGTATGGCAAGTGTAAGGCTTATTAAGAAGTCCATCCTTTGCCTTTTTTTCTTTGATTCAGACTCAAAACTCTCTTCGCCGAGGACAGGACTATAGCCCAGATCTTTTATTACATCCCTCAAATGCCTCGGGTTTATTGTTTTTGGGTCGTATTCCACCACCACGGTCTTCGTCGCCAAGTTTGCATTGGCAGCATAGACGCCCTCATGTTTCATCAGCTCTTCCTCAATCTTCGCTATACAGGATGCGCACCTCATGTCGTCGACGAATATTATCGCCCTCTCCATCACCACCTTGTACCCTGCATCCTCGACAGCTTTTGCGATGCTTTTGAGGTTGGCTTTTTCATCTTCATACTCCACGAAGGCGGAATTGGACCCAAAGCTGACCTCTACACTACTGACCCCATCTATTCGCTTTATTGACTTCTCGATAAGGGAGGCACATGTTGCGCAGTGCATCCCCTCAATTCCAATAACCGCTTTCTTTCGCATGGGTATCGCCTAAAAGATACTCAATGCAGAGTTTTAACGGTGTTGGTATAAATTGCGAAGATACTGCTAAAACAGGTTTAGTCTCTTAGATCCCAGCACGGTCCACATGGTTCTGGTAGGAGTGATTATTAAATCGACGGGTACGTCCCACTCGTCTCTAGGAACGTAATCCAAGACTTGGAGGTCATGGACCGTGGTTATCGAGATCGTTTTTTCGTCTATGGAGCCTGCCCTTTTCCATAGGTTATATTCCGTGTCTGAATATGCCGTACCCTTGCCTAGCCTGTATCCCTCCCGGCTAACAGCGACAGAGCCGGCGATGAAAAGATCAATTTTGTAATCTCCAGGATTAACGGGTCTTCCCCTCTCCATCAGACCCCTTATTGTAGAATCGTAGAAGGGATCATCCGACCTTTCTATTGCCATGAAGCCTTTTGACATTCTTGGCGTGGCGACGATCAAAATCTTACCGTCCCGCAAGATCATCTCTCTGACAGGCCTCTGGGGGGAGTCAGGGTTACACAGGATGGCTTCAGCACTCCTATAGTTCGTAAGGCTCTTCAGCCTCTCAGCCGCCTCACCAGCACCTCTGAAGTTCGGGATCCTTCCGAAGATCGGGAAAGGGGGGAGAGCGGCATTCTTCTCCATCAGTGCCCTCCAGACTTTCGTCCTTATCTCGTCTTTAAGACTCTTGGAGTTCAATTAGTCCCCCAACAGACAACATTATTTCGGTGCCATAATATCCTTTTCTGCAAATTCATCTTCTTGCGGATAAAAAAATTGATCATGAGTCAAGATGATGACCGGAAATGATAATATAATGCGGAGGAGTAAATATTACGGTGATATATTTGGCAATAGATCCTATCTGCAAGATGGTAGTAGATGAGAGAACCGCGGAATATAAATCTCAATACAAAGGAAAGACATACTACTTCTGCTCGGCTGGTTGCAAGAAAGAGTTTGATGCTGATCCGGAGAAGTATGTCTAGAGCTAAGCACCATATCCCACAATCGTAAACTTTACTCAATGTTGACGACCTTATAACTAGAAAACTAAAACCTTCATCAGTTAGAATTGTTTTCAAACAGCTAGAGGCTTTGTTTTCGCCGGAAATAACCCTTCCACAAGGCGAGAGAGCGAGTTAATAGCGGCAGGTCCATTCCGATGATGTTTTCAAGAGACGAATTCACAAATCAAAATATAAAATTAGATTCAAGGTCGTTTCGAAGAGGGAATAATCATTCTTCATCCATTACCGATCCTGTCCTGACACCTGACGTTCGCATCTTTCTCCTTATCTCTGAGCACTGCGAACCGTAGAGCTCCACCCTTTTTGCTTCCAGCAACTCAACTTCCTTTCCCATGTACTCGGCTGCGGTGCAGATCTTTGCACCAGGGTGCGCGTCTTCCAAACCCTTCATGTATTGAGAGTAGTTCTTATCCCTAAGGAAATGGTGATCCACGACAAGTTCTTCAATACCCTCTTCTATTAGCCTGCCAAGGTTTCTCATGGAGGACTCCAAGTTCTCATATGAGTAACGGTAACCCAGCATGTAGATCATTGGACCGTCTGCTATGACTAGCCGAGGTTTTTTATTCAACAAAAATGCCATCTGATCATCAGAGATTGGGCCCTGAACGTCAGATGTGTGAATGACCCTGTCACCGTCCGCCTCCACCATGACCTCCACCACGTAACCCAACAGGCTACTCGAGCCGTGGAAAACTGCTCTCGAGAACTCTATCTTCGTCTTCCCGATCTGGAAGGACTTGCCGTCTGCGACCTCCACCTTCTCGGCTTTCTCTTTTATTATGCCCAAGAAAAGGGGCGCCCTGAAGTCCCCTTGGCTTCTGTTTATGTTGTTCTTTGGATCCTTGATTAGGACGATCTTTTTGTCATATATCTCTAGAGGAATTATGTCCCCGAGGTCGTGGTGATCGTAGTGGTAGTGTGTTATGATTATTACATCTGATATCGCGGCTTTCTCCGTAATAACCTTTGCAAGCTCATTCAGTCTCTCCAACTCTAGTCTGTGGGGGGGTAGCCCAAACCTTCTTGGTGCGAGCGATACGCCCGGGTCAATTATTATCCTTAGATCTCCGGCATCAACAAATGTGCACATTGATCTTACTCCCATGCTGTCGAAGGCGAGGAGTTCTACATCCAAAGCGCTTACCCACCCACACCCTAATTATTCTAACGTAGGTGATAAAAAATTTTAGAATATGCATTCCAAGTTACAAATAAAATAAATACCCATCGATGGATAGGAATATTCGATGAAAGATCGTTATGCCCACATCATCCCAGAGTCCACAAAGGTAAAAGTGGTATCTAGGGAAGCTTCTCTTTGCTTGCTGTGCAGGGGCGGGCGCCGCCTCTGTGGCAAGTCGGTTTGCCCCATAGATCTTAAGGCTAGGGCATTTGTCAAAAACCTGAATGTTGTAGATAAAAAGGAGTTCGTGGGGTCGTCTCCGCCATCCGTCTTCGTAGGACGCTTTGGATACCCAAAGGTATTTGTTGGTCCCATGGTTCCCCCAATGCTTGGGAACACGGAGATCATGGACCTCCCGGAGAGGTGGATGGGTGAGAGTGTTGAGGACATCGTCAGTTACAGGTACTCTCTGATAAGGGGGAAGGTTCTAGTCCCAATCGAGTCCGCCAGAACAGGAGGGAGGTTAATCGAAACACTTCAAGAGCTTGCAATGGGGGCATCAGCTGCAGATACTGAGGTTCAGTTCCTCAAGGTGCCGTTTGGCTCGATCATCATAGATGACAACTCGCAGCCGTTTGGACCCTCTGCTCCCATGAAGCATTTTGAAGTCGCGTCTTTGAAGGTGGATCACAGGATAGAAAAGGCGTACTACGATGGAGATTTAAGGGCAGGAGATGCCGTCATGGATCTCTACACTAACGGTGCCCCTGTATCAAAGATACAGAGAGCATTCAGCATGGGCATATTTGGAACACTCAAGAATAGGAGGCTTGTACCCACCCGTTGGTCAATAACAGCCGTGGATAGCGTCATATCTCAAAGGCTCATAGAAGAGATAAAGGACTATGAGACAGTAGACAAGTACCTAGTTTTTGTTCATGCCTATATGCATAACAACTTTGCCGCAATTTTCATACCAAGGAAGTGGTCCTTTGAGTGGATGGAGGCGTGGTTCCCCGGAACCTTCTGGAACCCCTCCTCCTCATTGCCCTCTGTAATCGGAGACTATGAAAGTTACTGGGGAAGGACCACTTATCCAGATATCGGCGGGTGCTACTTCGCAACGAGGCTAGCGGTGACCGAATTCCTGAGGGGAATAAGGAGACAAGCTACAGTGTTGGTAATCAGGGAGATACTGCCTGAATTCCCTCTGCCTCTCGGCGTCTGGTTCGTGAGGGAAAATGTAAGGTCAATGCTGAGATCTAAACCTGCGGTCTTTGAGGATCTAAGGTCCGCACTCAAGTATATCAAGAAATTCATGAGAGTGCCAATAGTGAAATGGGCAGAGAGAAGCTTTATCCTTAAGGACTCCCTGCTTCAGAGGCGAATTGATGATTACGTCAGAAGGGTCGATCTGCTTTGATAGAGTCACGACCATGCAAGACGGCACTTTCAAGGAGTACGCTTCCAGGGCTGGTATATTCCTTCAACCCTTACTGGGGGTGCATGCATGGTTGTCTTTACTGTTACGTCCCAGATGTAATGAGAAATATTATGCCTGACCTAAAGTGGGGACGAGACGTCTTCGTTAAAGATAAAGTTCTCGAGATATTGAGGGCAGAGGTCAAGAAGAAGGCCCCAGGGGTCGTTGGGGTGAGCACGGCCACAGATCCCTACCAGCCAGCTGAGAGGGAGCTGGAGATAACTAGAAGGGCGCTAATAATTTTGAGCTCAGCAGGATTCCCCGTGTCCATACAGACGAAGTCGCCTCTGGTAACTAGGGATATTGACTTGATGATAGGCAAAAAATTCGATGTTGGTTTCACAATAACCTCTACTGATAAAGAATTCCAGATGAAGTTCGAGCCAGGGGCTCCTCCTCCAGAAGAGAGAATTTCAGCGCTCGAAACTATCTCTTCAGTTGGGATAAACACCTGGATCTTTTATGGACCGATTATACCTGGGTACAACGATTCTCCTGAGGAGATGGAGCGCATCGTTCGGCTCGGGGCAAAGACAAAGAGCAAGATAATATACGACCGCCTAAACATCAAGCCCACAGTCCTCCAGCGATTAAAGATTGTTATGAACCAAGAGGAAATCAGCCGTAGAGGCTCTTTTCGAGAACAGTTCGCCCGGCTGGAGGCGCTATGCAGGGAATATAGTGTGCGATGCGAGTTTGCATTTCCTTGAGCGTTGTGTTATATGGAATATCCCTAATACTCAAAGGCAAATCTGCGAGAATTTTTAAATTGAGAAAGGAAAAGTACAGTAAAAGTAAAAGTAAAAGAAAAAACAAAAAATAAAACATTAATGGCAGGTGGCTTTGATGGATGCCTTTGAAGCCATCACCAAGAGGAGATCAGTGAGATCCTATTTAGAAGACCCCATCCCTAGGAGCGTACTGGAGCGAATTTTAGAGGCGGGAAGGCTTGCCCCATCAGCTATGAACCTGCAGCCCTGGCATTTTATTGTGGTCACCGATAAAGAAAAGCAGAGGGCTCTCTCCACTGGCAGGTTTGCAAGATTCCTTTCGGAGGCGCCAGTGGTAATAGTAGGATGTGGAAACGAGCGGCTCTCTCCAAAATGGTATGCTATAGACACTGCCATCGCGCTCCAGAATATGGTAATCGCTGCAACAAATGAGGGATTAGGTTCTTGTTGGATAGGCAGTTTTGACGAAATGGAAGTAAAAAAGCTGTTAAAAGTTCCAGAAGGGTACCGCGTGATTGCGATGCTGGCTCTGGGATATCCTCGAGAAGGTAAAGATCTAATAGGTAAAATCATTAGTAAAGTGAGGGCAAAAAAGAGGTTGAACGAGATAGTTAGTGCAGAAGAGTTCGGCATTTCCTTAAATATAAAAAACGACTCAACTCAGCAACCTTAAAATCCTGAGTATGTTATAAATCCTGATATGAAAGAACGCCCCACAGTGACCCCCCAAAGAGAAGTCAAAATAGTAGCGCTCTTGACCACTACTTCTGCATCATTCTTGACTCCTTTTATCTCGTCCGCCACCAATATTGCATTGCCAAATATCGGGCTTGAGCTTGGTCTCGACACCGTCATGCTTGGCTGGGTTCAAACATCCTTTCTGCTCACCACAGCCGTATTCCTCCTTCCGTTTGGCAAGGTGGCAGATATTGTAGGTAGGAAGAAAATCTTTCTCGTAGGACTAATAGTGTATACAACTTCCTCATTGCTAGCTTCTATCGCAGATTCCGCTTTGGTATTGATTGTATCTAGGATCTTTCAGGGTATAGGAGGGGCCATGCTTGCAGCCACCTCTGTGGCTATATTAAGTTCTGTTTTCCCGCCCCAGGATAGGGGAAAAGTCCTTGGAATAAATGTTGCTTCAGTCTACACTTCTATAGCTCTCGGTCCGTTTCTCGGAGGAATCTTAACACAGCACTTTGGATGGAGGAGCATCTTTTACATGAACGTTTTTGTAGCACTTCTCACGCTAATGATTGCGCTTCGTCTGAGGCAGGAATGGAAGGGTACTCCAGAAGAGCGTTTCGATATCCTTGGGTCTTTACTTTATGGAATCTCGCTAGCTACCATCATGTGGGGGACGCTTTCATTCTCTTCATATAGTGGCGGATATTCGAGGCTTCCATTTTATGCCATTTTAATAGGTACTTTCACTATGGCATGCCTAGTGGTCTGGGAGGGGCGAATCAAATATCCAGTATTTGACATCAGACTTTTTATAAATAACCTAAATTTTTCTTTATCCAATATATCTGCGCTAATAAATTATGCAGCGACCTATGCCCTCTCTTTTCTCCTCAGCATCTACCTTCAGATAGTGAAGGGATTGACTCCCCAAGTGGCAGGAACGATACTAGTGGCGCAGCCTATTTTGCAGGCCTTGCTCTCACCAATGGCAGGGTGGCTGTCAGACAGAATTGAGCCGGGCAAGGTCGCTTCTGTGGGGATTGCACTGAACGCTATCGGTCTATTTGTTCTCTCAACTATAAACGCAGATACGGAAATCATGTCCATAGTCGCAATACTAGTTTTGATGGGCATTGGCTTTGCTTTGTTCAGCTCCCCCAATACAAACGCAATTATGTCTTCTGTTGAGAGGGGGTTATTTGGCGTAGCCTCCGCAATTCTTTCAACGATGAGAACATTAGGGCAGACCTTTAGCATAGCATTGGCTACGCTTGTACTTTCGATATTTGTGGGATCGGATATACTTAAGACCAGCAATTTGGGTGATTTCATTTCAGGCATGCGTTTCGCATTTCTGATATTTGCAGTGCTTTGTGTAATCGGAGTCTTCACATCTTTATCGAGGAGTAAGAAGAGAATTAAGACTGGGGTTTAAGAGAAGAATTGAGAATTGAGGTTGAAGACCAGAAACTCAAATCACCGTAAATGATATCCCACACATAGCTAAAACTATAAAAATAGGCGTTTCATCCTGCAGATCTCGCTCGGAGGGTGGATGCGGGGTGGTCTGGCATGGATCCTATGCTCATTCGGTTCTATATTGGAGTGTTCTCCATCTCAGTAGGCTTCGGTATAATGACCCCCGCCGTACCTCTATTTGCAACCTTAAAGTTCTCGGCTAACGAGTGGGAGCTTGGCATAATAGGAACGCTCGTAGCCCTACCATACTTTTTCGCACCATTTCTATTTGGAAAGATGTCTGATAGAATTGGGCGACGCCCACTTATCTTGTCTGGGATACTGATCTACCTTATCACATCGTTTATGTATGTATTATCAACAAGCCTGAATCAAATCGCCATTCTCAGAATATTGGAAGGCATATCATTTTCTATGATCTGGCCCTCTACAGAGGCTTTTGTGGGGGATGTAACGAGATGCGCGTCGCGAAATAGAGCCGTTGGACTGTATAGCGTTGCATGGAGTTCCGGTTATATGTTCGGATCCATGGCGATGGGGCTCATGGTGTTTTTTATCGATCTCGCACAGCTGTTTTTTGTGGTTGGTTTAATGATGGTACTCGGTATAGCTGCTTTCTTTTCTTTAAATATAAACAACTCAGATCCTGAAGAGATTTTAACAGCAAAACCATATAGATCCTTGGTAATCGCAGCCTCTTACGTGATGTTAATGTGGGGCTTCTCGGTGCTTTCCTTCTTTTCTTTATTCCCTTCATATGCCACAAAGAACGGGATCTCCCCGTCCGTGATAGGATATTTAATCGGCATGGTCGGACTGGTGAGGACGCTCGTGTTCTTTTTCTTCTCGAGGATAATGGCGGTCATGGGGAGTGCCACAATGCCGATAGGTATGGCTTTACTGAGCTTGTCGATGTTTATATCATGGGCTGCCCCTTCAGAGATTGGTCTTTTTGCATCTGTTTCTCTTTTGGGCTTATCTCTTGGGCTTCTGTATGCACATTCACTTGTATTGATGCTTTCCCTTCCTTCGAGAGGGCTGTACGCCGGTATTTTCGAATCATCAATAGGTTTGGGAGAACTCCTGGGACCCTTAGCAATGGGTTATATCGGCTTTGCGGTGTCTCCATCATCACCATACATTTGCCTTTCTATATTGGGAGGGGCTTCTTCCATCTTAGCTTTTTTGTTCATCACGCGCGGACAGAAAAAGCGCTTTAAGATCTCTTAGTCTCAGCCCCTCCGGCGAGCTTAACCTTCTGATCTCCTTGCCGTCATCGTAGAGAACTGCGGTGGGAACGATCTCTATACCAAAATCATCCCAACAGTCCTCATCCGAGATATCCACTAAGATTAGGCGTAAGTCATGGCTTGATTGATTGAGTTCGCGCACAAGACTCCTACAATATCCACACCAGCTCGCAGTAAAGACCGCTATGAATCTTCCCCTCTCATCCTTAAGGAGCTTCTTAAAGGAGGTGCAATCAACAACGTCCATGGTGCTCACCTCATTAAACCTTGTCTTCGATATCTGAAGGTTCTTTGGACAATTCTTTATTAAAGGATTAGTCGTAGATGTCCAGACTGACTGCACAGGAGAGGCAGGGGTCATAGGATCTGACCATGTCCTCAAGTATGAACTTGAGTTTCTGGCTACCCAAAGGTTTGAACCTCTTTATCAGCTCGATAGCATCGTTCTCTATGCTCTTTGAGTTTATGGCGGTCGGCGTGTAGACTCTATAGTCCTTTATCTTCCAGTCCTCGATCTCGCAGTAATGGCAGAGTGTTCCTCGAGGAGCCTCAGCCACGAATAGTCCTACACCCTTGTCTCTATGTGCTCTGATCTCCGGGGGTTTTAAGTTCTCTGCGGGAATCTCTGCCAATTCTCCACCTAGCCTTATGAGTTCGTCCAAGTAATGTAAAACCTCGATAGCCTGTGCCTTTATGTTCAGGAACGGGTTAGGTCCCCATTCAACCTCTTCAGCCAACTCTCTGGCTCTGCTACTCAAATATCTCTTGTTCAACATTATCCTAGAAAGAGCCCCAACAGTGATCTCTGATTCTTTGAAATAAACATGTTTAGAGGTAGAATAATCCTTTGTGACTTCCTCAAGACCCTCATAATACTCTGAAGATGAGAGTACCGAACCATCTGAGAACGCAATGTTTGCCTCCTCTGCATAGATTGGGTATGATCCTGATCTCTTTAGAGCAACCATCAGCCGGTACCTCTCCATCTCGGGCAGTTCCAAGTTGAGAGCATACCTAACAATGCGCTCGGTGTCATTTGAAAGTGTTGCGAGCTCATGTATAGGATATAGCAATTCCTTACACTTTATTGCCTTGCCAAAGCCTCCAACAATTACATTAGGAACGTGAACCGATCTCCCGCCCCAGACCTCTATAAGTTCTGTTGCCTTACTAAGGATGTTGGCGCCCATGCGGACGATATTTAGATCCCTCATTCTCAGAGCGCTGATCAAGCCCTCCACAGGAGGTATGGAAAGAAATAGCAAGTGAATGAGGTGACTTCTCAGGTTATTTGCCATGTAAAGTACATCCCTGAGTTTTCTAACATCTTCAGAGATCTTCATTCCAAGTGCTCTTTCCACCGCCTCTGCGGAACTTATTGAGTGAACAGTATAGCACAATCCACATATTCTGGACGCGACCCTAGGAGCAAGTTCAACGGGCTTACCCCTCAGGTATTTTGTAAGAAATCTTGGTCCCTCCAAATTGTGAAACTCCGCCCTGATCTTTCCACCGTAGCTCTTCACAACAAGCTGTCCATGACCCTCTATGAAGCGAAGGTCCCCAGTGTCGATTATGATGCTGTCACTCACTCTTTTAGAACCTCCTTTATCTTCTTTCCCATGAACATTTGAAGTAACGGTTTCGCATCCTCAATTTTCATACCCTTCTTCTCAAGCGTCCTGAAGTATGCCTTTAGGTCTGCATCCACGTATGGTCCCCTACAGCCAAAGCATGGCGATCCGACCGAGGTGCATGCAGCGTCGCATCCCCCCATGGCAATTGGTCCAAGACAGAGTTGCCCCCTGTCAAGAAGACAAGCGTTGCCTGCCAATTTACACTGGTAACAGACACTGAAGTCTGGCTGTATGGGCTCAAGCCCGTTGACAAGCCTGAGAAGCGCGTCAATGAACTCGTCGGCATTCACGGGGCAGCCGTTTAGCTCGAAGTCCACAGCAATCACGGAAGAGAGCGGTTCTGCCTCATGAACCTCCAATACGGAAAGCGCTTTTTTCCCAAGCTTTACATTCCTTGATGCGATGTAGGCGATATTTCCACTGGATGCACAGGTGCCAATTGCAACAACGAACCTAGAGTTCTTTCTTATCTCAAGCAAATGCTCCCTGTCGAGATTTGTGACGACGGCCCCCTCCACGAATGCTATGTCTGCCTTCGGGAACTTGCTCCCCCCTACTGGCTCCCTCACCAGCTTGAAGTAATCTATATCAAAATTGTTCCAAAGTCCCTCTATGTCAGGTCCTAGCTTAGTTATTAGTGTAGTCAGACAACCCTCACAAGAGGTTAAGGAGTAAAATGCTAGTTTCATCTTACTCACCGACATCCTCTAGGTTTATCTCACCAGCGCTGAAGACAGGACCATCCTTACAGACCATAAAGCCCCCAGGAATCATGCACCTAGCACACTTGCCAATCCCGCACTTCATGTGTCGCTCCATAGACAGGTAAACGTCTTTCTGTTCAAGCCCTTTTTCAATCAGAGTCTTTGCTACGCTGACCATGACTGCGGGGGATCCGCATATCACCGCCAAGGAGTTTTCCCCTAGTTTGATTGTATCCAAATGATCCGTTACTCTGCCTTTAAGTCCCTTCCATTTTTCTGAGGGCTTACTGAGGGTCACTATGACTTTTATCTTTTCGGCCCAGCTCTTCAACTCTTCCCTGTAAACTAAGTCTTCGACAAACCTTGCGCCATATAGTAGTGTGACGTCCCCAAAATCATTTCTGTTCTCTATAGTATAGAGTATCAGGGATCGAAGTGCAGCTATGCCTATGCCCGTAGCAACAATTACCAAATCTTTTCCCTTAAAGCTCTCTACTGGAAACGGTCTTCCAAAAGGACCCCTTATCCCTACAGCGTCGCCAGGCCTCATGTAGTGCGCGGCTGTGGTTACTAAACCTCGCCGCATTATTGTCAATTCTAAATGTTTGGGATCACTTGGCGACGAGGTTATGCAAAAGGGAGCCTCTCCGACACCGGGCAGCAGTAGCTGAACGAACTGCCCTGGTAAAAAAGTTGCCCTCCAGTTGATCAGCGAAAGTCTGAGGGTTTTAGTCTCAAGACTCTCCTCCCGGACCGCGTTCACGCTGGCAGGTCGGGGAAGGTATGGATTGTACTCCATAGTCATCATGCGACCCTCCTTCCTAAGAAGGTTCTAAAGTCTATCCTTGAAGGGCAGAAGGCGATACAATTCCCGCAACCCACGCATCCTGATATGCCGTACATTCTCTCTGAGAAGGGGAATTTGTGCTTCATCCTCCATTTGAAACGTTCGTTTTTCGTCCTCAGAAAGGTAACCCCACCAGCTATGCTGCTGTAGCTCTTCCTTTGGCACGACATTCTGGTCCTAATTCTCTCAACATTACTAGGGTCCATAAGGCTGAACCTGTCTTGTATGTCGGAACAGTAACAGGTGGGACATACAACTGTGCAGGATGAACAGATCGTACAATCTTCCAATAGATTGGCGGGATCTTTAAGGTCTATGCTCTTCTCGTCTTTAGCATCAAAGAGATACTCCTCCTTCATCTTTGGGATAGTCTCTTCAATTTGTTCGACGCCTTCCTCCATGAGAAGGCTACTTCCAGTAGGGGATCTTGGTGTAACAACAAAACCGTCGCCCTCTTTCTTTATGGAAAGATCTGCATATCCATTAGGGACCTTTTCGCAACCGACACTCTTGCAGAAGCAGTATTCGTCACCCTCATCACATTCGAGGACTGCAATAAAAAGCCCCTCCCTTCTCGCCTTATAGTATGGATCTGCGGGATCTGAGAGCATCACTTTGTCAAGGTACCTAATCGAATTTACCATGCACGGATGGATTCCAAAAAACGCGATCCTACCTCGTGGGGGAGAATATTCCGGAACTATGGTTATGGGACATGGTCCTTCGACTGTTGGAAACCTTATCTTCAGACCATATGACGTTACTGTTGCGGTGCTCTTGTATCTGAAGAGTCGCTCCTTGTTGGGAAGTAGGAAGTCCTTTGGAGAATTTAATGTCCTAACATAATTGGTCTCGAGCTTTGTGTTCTCTTCAAGTGGGAGTAGTTTTACCACGCCGCCCTCTGAAGACGGCCCTACAACATCGAATCCCCTCTTCTGCAACTCTGTAATAAGACCTAAGATCTCGTGCCAAGATAGCTTAGCCAAGGATCCTCGTCTCGTGATGAAAATCGAAATCAAGCTAATATACTTTTTTATTTACTGGTTAATGCTTAAATGTCATGGAATGAACCGTTCTAAAGCACTCTCATTCGAGGTAGTTTTAGAAATTTTTGGATATATGTAAAGCAATACATTTTTAAATGTACACGCCTCTTTTACTCATTCCGTTGGTGTATGCGTTGCTCAAAGTCATAGACACGACTATCAGAGATGGGCAACAGTCTCTGTTTGCTACTAGGGTAAAGATCGAAGATATACTCCCCATCTTGGAGAAGATGGACGAGGCAGGTTTTTATGGGCTGGAGGCATGGGGCGGGGCGACTTTTGATTCTTGCATAAGGTACTTGAATGAGGATCCTTGGGACAGGCTAAGGAGGATAAAAAGGGGTTTAAAGAAGACCAAGGTCGTCATGCTACTAAGGGGAAAGAACCTTGTGGGTTACAAACACTATCCTGACGAGGTTATTGAAGAGTTCGTGAAAAGGGCATATGAGAACGGAGTGGATGTATTCAGGATATTTGATGCTTTAAACGATGTCAACAATCTGAAGAAAGCAGTCGCATCAGCAAAGAGTGTCGGTGCGGAAGTCCATGGAGATGTTGTCTATACCCTCAGCCCTATCCATACGGTTGATCATTTCATCGAGGTTGCGAAGAAAATAGCCGAGCTTGGCGTCGATGCCATAAGGATAAAGGACATGGCAGGCCTACTTGCGCCAAGGGCAGCTTACGATATTGTGAGAGGTATAAAAAAGGAGACCGGGCTACCTGTGGGTCTACATTGCCATTATACCTGTGGATTAGCATCCCTTTCATACATTAAGGGCATAGAAGCTGGTGCGGAGTATATAGATACCGCGCTATTTCCTTTTGCCTTTGGGGCATCCCAGCCAGCCATAGAAACCATATATGAGGCGTTGCGGGGAACAGGGCATCTGAGCCACCTTAACATCGAGCTGATATACGAATGCGCCGACTATTTCGAGAAGATCAGGGAAAAATACAAGGGCTATACATCTGATGCTACAGAGAGAATTGATCCTAGGGCTCTGAGGCACCAAATACCAGGGGGCATGCTTTCCAATCTTGTAGTCCAGCTGAAAGAGTACAACGCACTATCCAAGATGGAGGAGGTTTTAAAAGAAGTGCCCATCGTAAGAAGGGATCTGGGCTATCCGCCGTTGGTAACTCCAATGAGTCAGATTGTAGGGACGCAGGCAGTAATGAATGTTATAACAGGGTCAAGGTATGGGACAATAATAAAGGAACTTGAGAATTACGTAAGGGGTTTCTACGGGAAACCTCCTGGCGAGATCAGCAGAGAGTTAATAGAGAAAGTCAAGCCGATGGATCCACCGAAAGGATTATCATTCAATGATATTCCGGAGGATGTTAAAGCATTCTTTAAGAAAGAAGAAGACGCGCTGACGTATCTCCTCTTCCCCCAGATCGCTGTTCCTTTCCTGAAGGGAGACATGAAGGCTTTGCTACCAAACAATAAGGAGAAGAGAAAGGACATAAAGTGGTTCAAAGTGAAAATAGGAGACGAGGAGATCGAGGTCAAAATCGAGAGTGAAGACTGATAGCAGAGGTATAAATATTCAAATACTAAATACTTGATTAATCGTTATCCCCTATTGTGTGGTGGTAAGTTTGGACATGGAACTATTGAGAAAGGTGAGCGAGGCACCGGGCATATCAGGGTTTGAATATGGCATTGCAGAGATCATCAAAAAGGAACTTGAAGGGAGTGCAGAAAAGATAGAGGAGGATCGGTTTGGAAATCTGTATGTTCACAAGGGTGATGGTCCCAAAACTATAATGATAACAGCCCATACAGACGAAATAGGGCTCATAGTGAAACATATTGATGAAAGAGGATTCATCAGGTTTGCCAAGATCGGAGGGGTTCCGGATCACGTGCTCCTCGGTCAGAGGGTTCATGTTCATGGGAAGATAAAGAAACTAACTGGGACGATAGGGTGCAAGGCCATACATGTGATGAAAGAGGACGAAAGGAAGCAATTGGTAACCTATGACAAAATGTTTGTGGATACCGGCGCCACCAAAGAACAGTTGGCTAAGTGGGGGGTAAGGGTTGGCACTCCAATAACCATCGAGAGGGGCGTGACGGAGCTCGAAAATGATCTAATAGTCGGAAGGGCAATGGATGACAGAGCGGGATGCTATATGCTTGTTGAGGCCCTAAAGAGGGCAAACCCCGTAAATAGGGTCGTGGCGGTCTTCACGGTGCAAGAGGAGGTTGGACTAAGGGGAGCAACAGTGAGTGCATTTTCAGTGAAGCCGGACGTTGGAATAGCCATAGACACAACAATCGCAGGAGACCACCCCGAGATAGGAGAGAGCGAAGCCCCCATTAAACTAAGTTCCGGACCTACTCTGGTGGTTGCAGATGGTAGAAGAGACTCGCTAGGAGGCGGGCTCATAGCCAACCCGATGGTCGTGGGTTGGTTGACAGATTTGGCCGAGAAATTGGATATAAAGTGCCAGTTTGAAGTCCTTGAGGGAGGGACGACAGACGCGACCGCGATACAGCTTTCGAGGGAAGGTGTTCCTTCCGGCTGTATAGCGATTCCAGCTAGGTATGTCCACAGTTTCAGCGAGGTCGTTTCCAAAAACGACGTAGATAACGGCGTAAGGTTATTGGTAGGCATCATGGAGAACCCTGTACCCTTCTAGAGTGTCGAAAATGCCAATAGAACGCGAACTTTACTTCGAGAGGGTCAATGAGGCGCATGAAAAAGGGAAGATAGGCGATGATACACTTAGGTGTTTTTTTGAGAGGTTGCCAACGCTTGAAAGATCGGTATCCTCAGTTGAAAGGGCTTTTGGTTTAGACTACCCTCCCATAACTTTTAACCCGAACCTCGTCATAATAAAATACCCTGACGGCTTCTCTCGAACGGTAATTTATGCTTCCACACAGATCCAAAGATTGAGCGGCAAATTTAGACTGTGTGTAGAAATCACGCTACCATTTCTTCTATTCGCCAGAGAGGACCTACTGAGGGCATGTTTGGCACACGAGTTCTTGCACTACATATTCATAACTCTTACTCTGAGCGGAAGATCTATTGAGGGGCTAACCTCAGGAAAACCAATCGCCCCCGAACTTCAGCTCGCTTTCGACGAAAGCCACACAGTCAAAGCTGAAGATTGGATTAAGGATGAAGGGTTGCTTGGCTTAATTAAGAAGTATTTCAAACCGATGATATCAGACCCAGAATTAGAGGAGAATATAAGAGAGATGTGGATAAAGAAAATGCTCCCCACAACCGAAATATCGGTAGATGAGAGCATGCTGAGGGTCCCCATCATGGAGTTGGATAGAATTCCATTGGATCAAAGGATAATAGAAATATCGAAGGTAAAATCGCAGAGACCGGATCAAAGTGAAAATCTATAAGATGCCATATGCAGCACACTTTACCCTATTTTTGAGGATTGTCTCGCGTGATCGTAGACCTCGTGCACTTATATCCATCTTTTTATACCCTGAATTATTTAACGTAGTTAGGTGCCCCGTATGGACTATTTGGTGAAGGATATAGGACTGGCAGAGAGGGGGAGGAGTTTACTAAAATGGGCAGAAGATCATATGCCCGTTTTAATGGAAATCAAAAGGAGGTTCTCTGTTGAAAAGCCACTTGATGGAATCAAGATCGGTGCGTGCCTACATGTGACAAAGGAAACGGGTGTATTGATGAGAACTCTCAAAGCTGCAGGAGCCAGTGTCGCCCTCGCAGCCTCCAACCCTCTTTCAACGCAGGATGAGGTCGCAGCAGCTTTGGCAGCCGATGGCATAAATGTCTATGCTTGGAAAGGTGAGAGTAAAGAAGAATATTATAAATGTATTACCTTAGTACTTAAACATAAACCCGCCATAACTATGGATGATGGGGCCGACCTCGTGACAGAGCTACACTCAGGAAAGTGGGACTTCAAGGTGATAGGGGGCACAGAGGAGACAACGACGGGGGTTATGAGACTTAGAGCCATGGCTGATCGCGGGGTCTTAAAATATCCAATAATAGCTGTGAACAACGCGGAGACAAAGTGGGATTTCGACAACGTGTATGGAACGGGTCAGAGCACAATCGACGGAATTCTTAGGGCAACAAATGTTCTGTTAGCAGGTAAGAAATTTGTTATTGCTGGATACGGGCACTGCGGCAAAGGACTCGCAAACAGGGCGAGGGGAATGGGTGCACGTGTCATAATCGCAGAGGTCGACCCAATAAAGGCCCTTAAGGCAGTTATGGATGGATTCGATGTTATGCCAATGGACGAGGCTGCAAAAATAGGAGACATATTTGTTACTGCCACGGGGAACAAAAATGTCATAAAGAAAGAACACTTTGAGGTTATGAAGGATGGTGCGATCTTGGCCAATACGGGACACTTTAATGTTGAAATAGATTTGAAAGGATTAGAGGAGTTAAAGGTTGATAAGGTAAAGATAAGGGAGTCAGTTGAAGAATACTCGCTAAAGAATGGAAGAAAGTTGTACCTGCTGGCTGAGGGAAGGCTCGTGAATCTTGCCGCAGCAGAGGGACACCCCAGCGAGGTGATGGACATGAGCTTTGCAAATCAAGCACTCTCTGTGGAGTACCTCTTGAAGAATGCGGGGAATATGAAGGCAACAGTTTACGATGTTCCAAGAGAGATAGACGAGACTGTTGCTAAGCTAAAACTACAAATGATGGGAATAAGAATAGACACCATGACCGAGGAACAATTAAGTTACATCAAAGGATGGTGGGAGGGGACATAGAGATGGAGATGAAAGAGGCGGCAGACAAGATCTACAGGTATATCAAACCCAAGTCCAGGGTCGTGGGGATAAGGTTCTTCAAGAGTAGAGCAGAGGCAGAGGGTATGTTAAAAAACTTAAGGAGGCCAAGGAAGAGGCTCACCATATGCCAGATCATAAATACCGCGAGGCTCTATGGGTGGACTTGGACGGTATTCCCAGAAGACGCCGATTGTGTGCTCGGTTCTTCGGTTCTTGGGTTAAGAGAAATTGATGAGAGCTTCCGAAGTGGAGAGATTTTCGCAAAACTTGGATATGTAACGGATAAAAGTGTGGCAAAAAAGTTTGCAGACTCGGTTCCCAAGATTAAAGAGAGGAACGAAGGGTTTGTGGTTGGTCCTTTAGAAAGCCTAGAGATCGAGCCTGACTTGGTGATCATATACGGCAACGGGGCTCAAATGATGAGAGTGATAAATGGAGCGGTCTATGCGACAGGCGAAAGGCTCACATTTGGCGCCATAGGCGACATAGGGATTTGTGGCGACGGTATTGCCGAGGCGTACAACACTCAAAAGCCGCAGTTGGTTGTCGCCTGCTACGGCGAGAGAAGGTTTGGCCACACTTCGGACGACGAAATAGCCATGGTCATACCTTTCAGATATTTAGAAAAAGTTGTTGAGGGGCTGGAGAAGACGCACAACGCAGGCATTAGATATCCCATTCCAATAGCTGCTACCATTGCCGAGTTGGAAATGCCTGAAGTGTTGAAAGTCAAGCCTAAGGAGAAAGGGCAGCCCTGACCATAGCCCTTAGATTCCTAGTGGGGGTGCGCGGGGCTATCCCACAACTTGGTGCCAAGATATCAACCCCTGAAGCTATCGCCTGCTTTGAGACCCTGAATACTTCTTCCTCAGACCCGGTGAGAAGCACCCCTGCAGAAGGCACGTTCCCGACTATTGCGACCCTCCGCTCTTTTAAGAGAGATTTTGCAGTGGTTAAGTCGACTTTCTCCTCTATGCTCAAGGCAGAGAAACCGCAATCAGCCATGTGGTTCAGGATGGGCGTCGCATTTCCGCAGATATGGAGGATGGACATCTTTGCTACACTTGCAACACTCATCAAGGGCTTTTTGGAGAACTTTTCGAACATCCTAGGGCTCAAAACCGATGGCGATGCTGTGGGATCGGCTGGAGCAATTATATCTGCGCCTTCCCTTATCAAAGCCTTCGCATAGATGACGCAGGCCTCCTCTGCGGCTTCTATGTATTTCATAACCTCATCCGGTTTTTTTATCATCATCAAACAGAGGCGTTCGACACCCAGAAGGTGACCGGCCAATGTTGTGGGCCCTTCAAAACCCACGATAAGCGGCACGTCAAACTTCATATCTTTGATTTTATGTATGGCATCAAATATTGTTTGTACCCTGGCACTTTCCAATATCTTTTCCGTGTTTGGGGATTTGCCCTGATCGTAGAGTGTCTTTGCTACCGCTGGCTGGCGATCGCTCCTACCCCGATCTATTATGCACCCCATTGATTCGGCCAAAACTGTGAGGCAAAACGGGATCCTAACACCCTCCAAACCCGCTATGGTATGGGCAGCAGAAGCCAATTTTGCCATGAGATCCGCGTCAAAGCTCGCATCTGGCCAATAAGCCCCAGATGCCTCCATAAGTTCACAGGTTCCAGTCTGGGTCGCCGAAAGAACTGAAGGGCGGTCAACAATTTCGTGGTTTAAGATCCTGAAGGTCCTTTCTTTGGGGGTCATACTCATCACCAAGGGAAAAAGAAAAAGGAGTATTTTAGAATTCCTCGAACTTGAGGAACTTCTCCTTCTCTTCAGGTGTGTAGCCGCGCCTCCATCTTCGCCTTGCCCACTCAAATACATATATTAAGGTCACAATTGCAGCAATTAGCGAAACAGTTCCAGGAACGACTGCCCCAGCGCTGTAGTTCCACCATGCGCCGTAGATTGATGCAGGGAGCGATATCCCGAGGAGTGTGACCAGCATTGCGATCCTCCAGTATATCGGGTTCTTGTCATGCAGTTTGCACCATTCCCCAACTATTATGAAGGAGAAGACTGCCAATGATGTTGACAGTATAGGGAAGAGTGCCCAGATCTGCAGGTAGGCTCCGCTAAGAGCTAAACCTATGACTAGAATCGCGGTAATTATTGCAGCAATCCACCTGGAGGCAGAGACGTACTTAGTTATCTTTCTTTTTGTGACTAGCTGAACAAACTCAATCCCCAAGACGCGCATGTTTCTGAAACCTGAGTAGAACGTGCTCATTATGAAGACCATTACGATCCACATGCCAAATACTTTGAGTAGTGTAGGATCTACAAAAGGCATTATGGCGCCGACGATCTTGGCGAATCCGATGCCAAATGCGGCAGTCCAGCCTGCCTTCAATGCAGGGATGTAAGTGCTGACTGGTAATACAAGCATAGCTAGGAACGCTGTCCAGAGACCCACGCTCTCCAGGACTTCTCCACCGTATCCAATAATTCTAACCCACCTCTCCTCAGGGAAGCGCTTGCAAGTGTAGGCACCTATCCAGAACACGTGCATGCCAGTCAGAGCGCCGCAGGACACCATCATTGTGATTCCAGGGTAGAACCATCCGCTAGGTGTGAGCGCCTTATCGTAGAAGAGTAGCGCAGGATAGTCTGTTATTGGGAAGTTGCCAACAAGCGCTCCGAGGAACAGAAGGACGACCCCTGTAGCCATGTATAAGAACATCATGAAGTTTGAAGGTTCAGAATACAGCCAGTTGGGCAGACATGCCGCCAATATTCCAACAATTGCAAGGAATACATACCATGCCTCAGCGGACATCTTATAAGGATACATAAGACCCACATAAATCGCGACTAGGAATATAATGTACTGGATAACGCCCACCAGCCAAATCGGCCAACCCTTCCTGTAAAGGAGGTACCCGAAGGGCGGGCCTATCACAGCGAGTAAAAGGACTGGGACGAAGAGGGCCGGTGTAGAGGTGGTCCCAGCTACAACCAGCCTGACAAAGGCTGCGCAGAAGCTGACTATAGCTATATACCCAATGAAGGTGAATAAGATTCCCGAAAGGGGAGTTATCCATCTGTAGGAAACTTCGCTGGCGGTCTGTCCACGCTCACGCATCATCACGAAACCTGTGGCGTAGTCATGGACCGAGCCCAAGAATATGTTGACTGGCAATACATACAAAATGCCCGATGCCCAACCCCACTGGGCAATAGCCACACCCCCAGACAGCGGCGCGCCTCCCGCCGTCGCCGCCCAATGATCACCAAACAGAGAGATCGGATTTGCGGGATAAAAGTCGAAGTCGTCCCTAAAGGCGCATGCAGGAGTCTTTCTATTGGGATCTGGAGTGAAGTATGCCTTCTCAAGACGCTTAGAGACAACAAAGATGCCGAAAAGGTAGAATGCGATGGCTATAATCACTAAGTAGGCGGTAGTCATTTCCATAGGATCTTTCACCTGTTTTACTCCAGTATTAACAATATTTATGTTACACTATATAATATTTTTGAAAAAGTTTATGTTTTGAGTGTCAATATAAACGGAATATATAATTGTGATATAAGATATTATTTTATTCTTAGCAAAACGCTTAATAAAAATCATGAAATTAAAAACCTTAAAATTATAATTATAAACCAGAGCAGCAAAATCCCTATGGAGATCGCTTCCATGTACTTTTCTAAATTCATGTACCTAAATGTTGCCTCAAAGATTTTACCGCCGTCCAGCAGAGGAGCAGGAATCGCATTAATAATCAAAAGCCAAAAGTTGGCTATTGATATGATATGCAAATATGGGCTGAAATTAACGAACGGAAGAAAAAGTAAAAATAGCAATAAATTGGATCCCAGACCGCTTGAATAAAATGGCAATTGGATCTTGGAATAGGTTTCCTTATTTATGTCAGCCCTAACGAATCCGCCCCAAATACCCGATATTGAAATTCCAATTGAGATATCCTTTACTCCCCAGTTTGCAAGAACCACTATGTGAGAAAACTCATGCAAAGTAAGACCTAAAATAATAGAAGCGATTAAAAATATGAAGGCTGATGGATCATTCAGAGAAGGTATGAGTAAAAATGGAAGAGATCCAAAGGCAAAGAACAGAGTTATGCATGCCAGAACAAATGGAACCGATAATACGCCTAGACCACTGACAACAAGCTCGTAGCTCTTGAAGGTTTTTTTGTTTGATCTGCAGATTTTCACTATTGCCTCTGCGAACAGAACGCTCACTTTCCGATTATGTTTGTTTCTTGTACTCCTTGTAGGCCTCCAATCCAGCCTTAGTCAGCGTTAGTTTTGATGTTATTAGACCCTTCTTCTCCCTCAAATAACCCATCGCTACTAGATCCTTGACTGCCAACCTGAACATGTCAGCCCATCCCTTCGTGCCTGCAGCAGTACCCTTTATGCCACTGTCCTTCCTCTTCGTCATTTCGCTGGAGACGTATCCAAGAACGTCGCCGCTTCCAATCTCAACGGTTTCTATCTTGCTCTCATCCCCAACTTTTTTCAGTATTCCTTCAATTATTAGTTCTTGCATAACTGTAAATTTTTTCTTCTCCATTATGAAAACCCGAATAACTATATATTGGCAGAGAATATAAAAAATTTTTAGTTTGGGGAGGATTATTATAGACTATTTTTCATTGTTTAAGATAACTATAGCCATGGCATTTCCGTCAGCCATAATTGTCCACTATTTAATACCATTGATCACGTGGTTCAAGAATCAGGACTTGCTCATAGTGGCCTTTGCCCTAACATCGTATTATTTGGGGTTTACGCTTGGGACGCAATATGGTCTTTGGTCAAAGGCAACAATATCAAGAACAGCAGGCACTTTCATGGCAGCCCATGTGATTACTACGTTGCTCTTCGGAGCCTATGGCTATGGCTACTTGGCGCCAATTTTTTCGCTACTGGTAGGGGCGACCACAGGAGGGCTCCTCTCACTGCCATCCTCCAAGGTAATGAATTGCCTGACAGCATCTGTTCTATCGGCATTTCCTCTTTTTGGAACCATTTTGATGGAATTTTATGGCGCGGATTCTGTACTTGTCGTGTCCGGTATGTTGGCATTTATATCTTCTATTTTATTGTTGTTCTCCTTGAAGATAATTGTCCCTAAACCAAAAATGGCGGAGGGGAGCAAATTATCTCTCTCCTTGGATGGATGGTTGCTGGCACTTGGAATCAGTCTTGGAGGCACCATGGGAACGGTTTTGATACCAATAATAGCTGTAACTGCCTTGGAAGCTGATGTGGTTCAAGTAGGGGCGATAATCGCGTCATCTCTTATAGCAATTCAATTAATCGGGTGGAGGTTACGCAAGCAGAGCGTGATATACAGAAGCATTGGAACAATCACCGTGTTGTCAATATTTTTTGTTTTTCTTATTATGGGGCTTGTGGATAACTTATTTATCTTCCTAGTGCTGTGGTTCTTGGCAATTGTAGACCTGAGTTACTGCAACTCCTTTTTGGTGGTCGCCAACAGGACAATAAAAAAATTTGATGAGAAGTCATTTATATTGGTCTCGAATTTTCTGTCAATCTTTGGACCCTTACTCGCCGTTTTAATTTGGGCGATGGGCGCATACCAATTAATTTTTTACTTTAGTGCTTTTTTAATACTTATTGGATGGATCAGCATGCGGAGGTTTCTGAAAGAGGTAAAATAGATGATCCTTATCGATGAGGTTTTGGACCCGAAGTCCGCCACGATACTCAGAATAGCCTTTGGTAAAATAACCCAAAGGATACCGCTAACACTTTGCATGGTTTTAAGCGTCGCAGTAGTAACTTACACATTCATATTCGTAGAAGTGGCTGTCAGCGGGCTTTCGCTTGCATTTATCATGTTGCTAACATTCTTTTTGGCGATAACGATGTCGTTTGCATTAGAGTACGACAGCATGGATGAGCTTATGGTTCTGATAAATCTGGGAGTTTCACCATCAGATATATTTAAACTTGGAATATACAGGGTGTGGATCATTTCGCTTATTGGATATTTAATTGGCGTTTTTGCTTCGTTGGTATGGCCATTATCAACCATAAAGAATGTGATGTTATTTTATTCTTTTGTAATAGCAACCGGTTTGGGGATTCTCTCTCCGGTGTATTCCTCCTTGAGGTGTATGCGCGTGAGCCTTCTCGGAAGAGAAGCATTTAAGCCTTTGACAGAAAAGGAGGTTCCAGTAGTATTATTGCCATCCGAATTGGAAGATGTTAAAGAGTTCATTAAAGAGAGGTTAAAGGAGCGCCAAGACATAACAATAGTGACTTGCTCAGCATATGATGGGGAACTAGAACTTGTTTGCAGGTATCTTGGAGATTTTGGAAGGGAGACTTTTGCCCTACTAGCAACACTAGGCGTAAACCCAGATGAAGCCCTTAAAAATGACGAGACCTTACCATTAGTCAGGTTAAAGTTAAAAATAGCAGAGGGCAGAAACCCGGTCATAGATAGTTGGGAAAGCGGGGATGGGAAACAAAGGAAGAGATCGGCCGTATCTCTGAGCTTCCAAACCCTTTTGCGACAACTCCTAATAGAGTATAAGGTTTACAAAGGGAAGCTCAGAGGAGCAGAATATCGCAGATGATTGGTGAGTTCATTCAAAAAATGAAAAATTATGTTTCAATTTTTTACTTTGAGTTCGCAACAAGAAATCCACTTCATAGTGGATTTATTAATTGGATCGAGGCCTTCCTATCGGACACACCTTGATACATATACCACAGATGGGTGCGGCATATGCCGCTTGGAAGGGCTTTTGGGAGAACTTCTCTTTGAACTTGTTCAATCTGGCTGCACATTTCTGGTGATCAAAGATCTCTTCCCGATATCGGGGGTGCGACTCAAATTCTGAATACTTTAGTGCGCCTGAGGGGCACGAGTCAACGCATAGCCTGCATTTACCACACTGGTTATTCAAGGGCTTGCCAGGTTTTAGGGGCATATCTGTGAGTACAGTTCCCAAACGTACTCGAGGACCATATAATGGGTTCACAAGCAGACCGTTTCGACCGATCCACCCAAGTCCAGCAGCACATGCAAAGGCTTTGTGAGAGGCATGACCTAACTCTTTCGAGGGATCCACCCTAAGTGAGGCGGGAATGACAAGACTAGAGAACCCCTTCTCCATGATCCTAGCAGACAATTTTAGGGTAATAGAGTCGATTAACGCGTTTGCGGAATGGTATGCATGGGCGTAGAGTATGCCAGGATCCTCAAGGCTTATTCTTTCCACTGCTATATTGGGAAGTGGGACTACTACAGATATTGCATATTTGAATTCGTTTAACAGAACGCCGCCAAATGTTGGAAGATCATAAAGCAAAGAAAGATCCGCAATGCCAGCGACGGCGGCACCGGATGACCTTGCAAGGGAAAGGATTTCCTCAGTATTGTCAAAAATGTTTTCCAAGAGGAGAACACCCTACATTATATCTATTTGAAGAAAATTTATGCGTTTTCGAAGTTTTAATTTTGGTTTTGGCTTTGTCGACTTTTTTATGATTTTAATGAGCTCAATCAATTTTGATTACTCGTCCGTTCATCAGGTTGACTATCATATCTGCGTCCTCGATCAGCGACTGCTCGAGAGTGGTGACTATGTAAAGTGACTGAGTCTCCTTTTGCTTTTTCTTTATAATTTTGGCTATTATTTTTGAATTCTCCAAGTCAAGATGTGCTGTCGGTTCGTCCAGTATAACAATTGGCGGCGAGCCTATAATTGTTTGGGCAAAACTTACACGCTCATACTCCCCACCACTTAGTTGACCAGGTTTGTGATTTATTCTATTAGAGAGACCGACCTCATCCAAAAGTTCTTTTGCAGATTTTATTGCTTTATCCCTCTCCACGAAATTGAAGAGTAGTGGCAGGGCGACATTTTCCAAGATGGTCAATTGGGGTATTAATACAGGATCCTGTGGCTTGAAGCCTATTTTCTTCCTCCTAAACCAAGCAAGCTCGTAGGCACCCAGACGGGAGATCTCTACACCATCTATGAAAACCGAGCCCGATGTCGGACTCTCAAGTCCAGATATGATACGGATCAGTGTGGTCTTCCCAGCACCGGAAGGACCAGCTATAACCACGATCCCTTTCTCAGGAAAATCAATAGTCAGAGAATCCAGAGCCAAGACTTCCTTTCCAGCAACCTCATAACGCTTGGATATAGAGTCCACAAATACTTTAGGTATAAGCCATCCTCCAAAAAAAGGCTATTTGGCGGTCAGGCTCCTAACTATCCCAACCGCCTCCGATGCATCCTTACCCCAGCTGTCCGCACCTATGGACTTCGCGTAGTCCATTGTGGTTGGAGCCCCGCCTATCATGATCTTCACCCTGTCCCGATACCCCTCGCTGACGAGGAGATCCACAACCTTCTTCATGCCAGGCATAGTGGTTGTCATAAGGGCAGACATTCCGATTACCTCGGCCCCGTGCTCCTTGGCAGCCTTTACGAACTCTGAGAGTGGGACGTCCTTGCCCAAGTCAATTACTTTGAACCCGGCACTGTCCAGCATTATCTTGACTAGGTTCTTGCCGATGTCGTGTATGTCGCCCTCGACCACTCCCAGAACGACTGTTATAGGCTTCGAGGTCTTGTCCACCTTTATGTGTGGCTTCAGGATCTCGACCGCCATGTTCATGGCGCTAGCAGAGAGCAGCACTTCCGGGACGTAGTACTCGCCCTTCTCGTAGAGCTCGCTCACGACCCTCATGCCCTCGGCAAGTCCCTTCATTATGGCTTCGTATGCGTCTATGTTATTCTTGACGGCTTCCTCGGCCCACCTTTTGGCTCCTTCCTCGTCTCCGTCAACCACACACTTTGCAAGATTCTTGAAAACTTCCTCTTTATCCACACCCATACAACCACCCCCTACTGGTAAACACCATATTTTTTGACTGATTCCACCATGGCTAAGATATTCTCCGGGGGCACCGCCGCAGGGACTATACACCCGGAGGCCAGCACGAACCCACCACCAGCCATTGCCTTCTCCAGAGCCACCTTGCACTCTTCCTCAACATCTTTCGGAGTCTTTTGTAGTAGTGTGACCCCTGGGCTTATGTTTCCCATTATGCAGACCCTATTCCCAATGAGTGATTTTGCCCTTGCGAGATCTACCTTCTCATCCACACTTATTGCATCTGCGCCTGTGTTAGCCATAACTTCTAGCCGGTCGTTCACGTTTCCGCAGATGTGCAGAAACACCTTCGCGCCCATTCTTTTTATTGCGCGTATTTGTCTTCTCAGGTATGGGAAGACAAACTCTTCAAATGCCTTTTTTGAGATCATGTCTCCTGACGAGGTGGGGTCCGAGACCCATATTAGATCTGCGCCAGCTTCAACAACGGCTTCCGCATAAACTATGAGGCTCTCGGTGGCGATGTCGATCAGTTCTTTAAGCTGATCAGGATTCTTCTTCATGTCAAGCAATGCCCTCTCCGTGCCACGCATCATACACGTGTGCCTCCAGCACGCCTGGACGTAGCCCATTACGGGTATTAATCCGCCAACAGCCTCCTTCATTCGGGAGATGCCTTTCAGTATCAACGGTAGGCGACCGTCCTTTCTCGGATGAGGTATCCTAAGCTTAGGCAGATCCTTTGAGTAGTCATTTACAGCAGGAACGTCCACAGAGGGAGGGGCGTCCACGGGTATCTTTAGTACGCTCCCCATAGCCTCAGACTCTGCGTGTACAGCAAGCAGGTCTAATACCATGTCGTAGCCGAACTTTCTTATCGAATAGAGTTGCGAGTACACGTATTTCTCAGCGTTTGTCATGACCTCAGAGAACTTAAAACCTGCTTGACGAACGCACCATTCCCTCACGAATGGGGTAACTGGGACTCTGTCTGGTTTTTTGAGCTCAAAGGCAGCCATCAGACGATCGTAGGAGCTCATCTCCTCTCTTTGAGACATCTTGCTTCCCGTATTTTATTTTAGCATAATTTATTTTTAAGGCTTGTTAGATATTCTGATATAATAATCAAATAAGGTAATTATATCAATAAATTATTTATTTTACAACTGTTATGCTACCCGCCCTCGACCATTGGCAATATGCTTATTTCCTCCCCCCCAACCAGAACTGCCGAAGAAGGAGGTATTGGAGCTCGACCATTGACGAGCACTATTACAGCCGCCCTCTCTGTCTGAAGATTTGCCAACATTGGCTTGAGTTTTTCGAACCGCTCAGCTAGATTGTTCAAAAAAAGTGTGAGTGGAGTGGGTCCTTCGGTTTCAACCTCCACCGAAGGTACTCCCGCGGCGTCTCTAACATCCTGGTAGAACTTTACGGTCACTTTTCCCATGGTAAACCCCTTAACGCAGTCTTCCCATTTTTTCTAAGTCGTCAGCAATATCCTTGAGTCCTAGCTCCTCTAGTTTATTCCTTGTGGGCAGACCTGTTGCAACGTCCCATCCTCTTGCCTGGTAGTATTCATCAAGCATGGGTTCTAGCTCAAACTTCTGTCCCTTTGATGGCCCCTCGGGTATGGGCTCCTTGAGGAAGCGAGCTGGCAGGGTGTCGTGCCGCCTATCGAAGCCTTCCCTGACATTAAAGGCCTTCTCGACGTTCCAGACGCGTTCTCCTATCTTGAGGGCAGAGTCAAACCCTCCGAAATCGATTCCTGTGGCAGCCGCGACTATCTTTGTCAGGAGATCGGGCTTATGCCATTCTGTCCTTGTCGGGAATGTGCACCAAATGCAGCACTCGCCCCATGTGAGGCGATCCTGATTGAACTTTGTTAATTTGCCCTTTCCCTCCACGGCGAACCGATCCACAGCGGTAGGCAGTCCGAAGACTTCTTGAGTTCCGTAGCTCAAAGCATGACTGCCACCTATGTTTGAGGTCACCATTCCCAGACCATGCGCCTTTACTGGACGGGGATCGTAGGCCGGAAGCTCAAGACCCTTTATGTGTATAGCAAACTCTTCAGAACCCTTCCCAATTCTCTCCGACGCGATCTTCACCCCCTCCGCCAGGAGATCTCCGAAGCCCTCCCTGAACGCGATCTTCTTGATGAGCTTCATCATAACTTCTTCGTCCCGCCATTTTAGTACCATTCCGTCCGTGTCTTTGGTTGTTATAATGCCCCTCTCGAATGCTTCTATTGCAAAGGCAATGGCAACGCCCGCAGAGATCGTGTCTATCCCGTAGAGATCGGCAAGCTGATTCGCTGCTATTGTGGCATCCAAGTTTGAGATATCCAGTAGACCGCCGAATGTGCAGAAGGTTTCATACTCAGGACCATCGACCCATGCTCCTGCGTATGGACCCTCCCTTACGTAGGTGATCTTCCAGCAGTTTATGAGGCAGTTCGGGCAACCAGCATTCCTTATGGTTCTTTTTACCCTTCCCTCGCCATCTAGTTTTTCATGCTCAGGGAAGTAGGTGCCCCAGAAGTTCTTGTATGGATAGTCACCTATCTGGTTTATGAGTGTGTGTATCGCAGCAGTGCCGTATCTTTGCATCCTCTTGGCACCATGAGCTGCGGAGAGCTGTGCGATTTGCTCCCTAACCAGCTCCTTGAGGAGCTCCTCATCTGCTATTGGTATCGGCTTATCTCCGTATACTGCTAAAGCCTTGAGGTTCTTCGAACCCATTATGGCACCCATTCCTCCCCTACCAAGCTGCCTTGTGCCGCACTGAATAATCGCATACTTTACAAGCCGCTCGCCCGCAGGTCCAATGACCGCAGTCTCAACGCGCGGATTTCTTATCAAGTGGTTCTTAAGAAGATATTCAGCGAGGTCTGTGGTTGTGCCCCATAAGGAAGAGGCGTCCCCGAATTCCACCTCCCCGTTATCGATATATACATATGTGGGACTTTCAGCTTTGCCCTCAATTATCAAGAAATCGTAACCAGAGCGCTTTAACATGATCCCAAGGTTGCTGACACACCTAGATCTGAAATATGTGCCTGTGGCAGGAGATTTAGCCGTCACAACCCATCCGCTAGAACATGCCTGAACTGGAAGACCAGTAAGGGGTCCTGTGCCCCAGACCATCTTGCTATCTGGAGAGAGGGGGTCCGTCCCAGGACTCATCACATCATATAGAAGCCTCGCAGCAATGCCGCGTCCTCCGATGTATTTCCTTACATATTCTTCGGGCAGCGGGGACTCTGAGACTTTTTTGTCTGTGAGGTTCACTCTGAGTATTTTTCCCATATATGCCCCTTGCATTGTTTATCCCATTAGTTATACGCTTTTACATTATTTAAGTGTTATTTTTAATAAAAATGCTTGAAATTTAAAAGATATTTTTATAAATGTATTATTTGTATTTAAAGTTATGTCGTGGTCTGCATTCGGCGTCCTATTCGATCCTGATGAAGGAGCAGACTCTATACAAAAAAAGATAAATGATTTGATTAAAGGTACAAGACCGGTCAACCCGTATAGGGCGGTCTTAGGCTCGGAAGAGGTGAAAGGGCTCAATATCAAAGATTGTGGAGAGGTTCCAATTGAAAGTTGGCTCTCAATATATCCAGTTGAGGACGACCTTGTTTTGCTCAATACTACCAATTATGGAACCTTCTTGGATTCTGACGGATGTAGGGAGTACAAAGATAGGGTAAGGGATTATGCCAAAGATTTAGAGAGGACGCTAATGATAGGAGGGGACCATAGCCTTACAGGCGGTGTGATTGAGTCGCTGATGGAGAAATATGAAGACATCTACCTAATTGTATTTGACTCCCATTTTGACGGCATCCCCTCGCCAATAAGAAACGGATTGATCGGATATATGATGGAAACTAGACCGGATTATGAGAGGTTTGGTTACAAGCCCTCGGATTATGTATTCAGTTCCACGGGTAGGAAAAATAGCTACAATGGAGGATCTTTCATCTACCACTTAATTAACGAAGGGATAATAGATGCTGAGAACATCTTAGTCTTCGGTCCTTTGGATTATCCAACTGAAAAAATGGAGAGAATTCAAGACATTCGTGTTAGAGAATTTGTTCAAGTCTACAAGGGCCTGGAGAAAGAGGGTGTGAAAATTGTTCATAGAGGGATAATAGACTCTTTTGGTATTGACGAGGCTACCAATGTGTTTATATCTCAAAAATCAATGAGTCGCAGCGTGTATGTATCGGTTGATTTAGACATCGGCTCTAGATCGGCGCTTATGGGAGCGAAATTCACAGACATAGAGGGTCTCAAGGAGGCGGATATTTATAAGGCGTTATGGACCCTGCAAAGAAACACCAAAAAAATCATAGGCTTGGACCTCATGGAAATTGATCCTTGGAGGGCAGGAGCTTTAATAGATGGTATAAAGGACAGGACCTACAACATCTGTGGGAACGTCATAAGAATGCTGACTGAAGGCAAGATCTGTCTCGATAGAAAGTACAAAGAAGTTATAGAAAAAATTTCCAGAAAGAGCACGCTTAAAGAGCTCGGAGAAAAAAAGGTGCTGAATGATCTTGTTAAAATGGGGTTCGTTACATTCTCAGGAAAGTACGTAAGCGCGCTTTACAACGGCGAGATCTTGCCACTATGAGAGCATGAATGTTGTTTTTATTTAAAAAACCAGCGGAATTAGTAGAATAAGGTGGAGAAAGGGTAAATAGAAAAAAAGGAGTTATGCGTAGGAGACCACAAAGTCCTTAAAGACCTGCGAAGGCAGGAGTTTAGTGTTGTGTGACCCACAATTTGGACACTTTATCGAGGATGATATCTTGTTGGAAGTCCACGTATACCTACAATCCCTACATTTTATCTTATATTCGAATGGCATGTGATCCACCTCACCTCATAGACCTGTCAAGTAGTTGAAGGATGTCGCCGACCTCAAGACCGAATTTTCCAGACTCTTCGTTGCGCCTCAGATTAAGTACGCAGAATGGGCATGCACTTGAGACGTATGATGCGCCCACCAGCTTCGCTTCCTTGAGTCTTTCCGTGGCTGCAAAATTGGCAAGTTCAGGGTAGGCAGACATTACACCAGCGCCTGCACCACAGCACCATGCATGGTGTGCAGTCCGCTCAAATTCCACAAACTTCAATTCAGGTATGTTGGAGAGTATGTCTCTAGGCTCGTCAAAGACCCCGACATGGCGACCTAGGTGACAAGGGTCGTGGTAGGTCACCACTTTGTCGGTCGCTCTGCTCTTTGGTTTTAGCCTGCCGCTGCTCAAGTACTCGCTAAATAGCTGTGAAGAATGCAACACCTCAAATGACGGCTTCGAACCACCGAACTTTCTGTATCCCTCATGGAATTGTCGGAAACAACCAGCGCACGAAGTGATAAGGCGCGTGATCCCGAGTTCTTCTATTTTTGCAATGTTGTGCTCGTAAGTCTCCTTGGCCTCCTCCCACAGACCTGTCATGTACAGTGGAGAACCGCAACACCACTCCTCTCCTCCGAGTATTGTGAAGTCGGCATTTGCTGCCGCGAGAAGAGAGACCGTGGCCTCGCAAACATCAGGGGTCCTGTACGGACCTGTGCACCCGGCGAAATACAAAATCTCGGCACCCTTCTTCTGTGGCTCCACGCTCTTCTTCAGCCATGCGAACCGTTTCTCTTGCGGTTCTGCGTAGGGGTTGTGGTATTCTTTTATGTAATTTGCGAACTTCTTGTGTGCGGCGGGAGGAGCAATTCCCAATTTCACAAAAGTCCTTCTGAGAGCCATTACTGAGACCACTGGGTCGCTCCCGATCCCCATGCTACACTGCAACGTGCAGTTCCCGCATAGGTTGCAGAAGTAAGCAACATCCACCAGTTCAGGTGTCGGCTTTATGAATCCTTGCAACAATCCCAAAACAGTCAGATGCTTACCCTGTCCCCTATATGCCGCCTGCCTGTAGTGTGCGGGGTAAGTCGCTGTTGGGCAGTTCATCGCCCAGTTCGCCATAGAAGACATCTCACATTGACCGCAGACCCAGCACCGGACAGCCTCAAACTTAGCTGCGGCGAGATCTGGGTACTCATTATCCTTGGGGAATGCTATGTTCACCCATTCTCGGGGCGTTTTATCAAGACTGGCGTGGGTTATGAATGGAACAAAATCTATGTTCTTATATGTTAAGGGTATTTTTCTCTCAACCTCAGTCATTTGAATCATCCCACCTACCCATACTCGAACGGTATGTTGAACCCAAGCCAAGGAGCCATTATGTTGTTCGGATCAACGGCACGTTTGATCCTTTGATATAGCTCAAAGAAGCCAGGATCCATGTGCTGTGAGACAACTTTGGCACCAAGACCGAAGCAGCGTGCAGGAACGAAACCACTTTCGCGTATGACCCTAGGTATGACCTCCCCAAAGAACGCAGCATATTTCTTTACGCCCTCGCCATCGCCGCGCTCGATGGGGACCATATACCGCACGTGGGAGACCCTTCCCTCGTTTATTGGGATTGTATGAAGCGCCGGAACTAGACCGTTTTTCCTCCCCACGCTCCAAGTAATTTCGTGGAGCTTCGGTAGGGCGCTATTGCCCACGCTTCCATAGAAGCTCCATATGTGCCCTGGAACCCAGCCACAGTACCTAATACGCTGGTTGCCAGGCTCACCTTCACCTATCCCACCGTACATCTTTAGCGATGCTTCTATCTCTCCGAACTTTATACCTGGGCAGTTATCGGGAGTTAACTCTGTGACCTCGGGGTGCGACGACAGGTAAGCAGACCAATGTTTCTCCCATAGCTTTGCCTCGTCCTCCGACTGGTAATGGGGGGTGCACGCGAGCATATAGAAGTACTGAGTGCCCTCGCCTGGAAAGCCATAATATTCACGCATTTTGGCTATATCATCATCAGTCAAGTCATAGAGCTTCTTTTTCTGGTCAAAACCCCAGTATGGAGCTATATTGGTGCCATGGAGTACCAATAGGAGCCAATGTCCTCCCGAGGTATTTGGCGCCAACTTGGTATACATAACTTTAGACAGATTCTTTGCCAATTCATCACATTTTTTGATTCCAAGCAACTTCACCGTGAGGGCTTTTGGTTTGGGCCATAGCTTTATTGCAGCCTTAGTGACTACTCCAAGGGTGCCAAGTGCTCCTACAAAGATCCTCGTCAGTTGCGGACCAAAGCCAAGATCAAAGGTGTACTTGCAGGAGGATATGGGCAAACTCCATGATCCAGTATGGACGAGTTCTCCTGTAGGCAGAACTGCCTCAAGTGCCATTATTGCTTCCTGATTTCCGTCACTTATCGAAGTCATATTCATGCCTATGCCTTTGAACAGGAAGTTGGCGACTATGGAGGTGTTTGGAGGTGCCGTTGTGACTGGGATTACGAGATCAATATTCTTTGAGTTAAGGTACCTGTAGAACTGGTTAAAAGTCACACCCGCATCAATGACGGCGTATCCCTCTTCAACATTGACCTCGTGGATTCTATTCATTCTAACAGTTTGTAACAGTATGCCACTGTAACAGGGAAGTTTGTACGAGTACGCGCTCGCCACATGTACGGGCACTTTGTATCTATTCGCCATCAGCATGATATCTTGGACTTCGAGCTCATTTGCGGGCCTGACTATATAATCGGGCATCTTCGGCGGTTTGCCGGGAAATATTTGAAGCCATGCATCGTATACTTCTGAGAAGATTCTGCCAGGATCTGATATCACGTTCGCGGGACCGACGATGGCCTCCAACTCCTTCAGAACCAATTCGTTTGCCATTTAGATCGCCGTCCTATCCAATAGTTTAATATTTCTTTTTATAAATAACATTTACCATTTATGAATTATATTATTAAGTTATTTTGTATTTGAAGAGATTAGAAAACATTAAATACTGAACCAACATATCTTTTGAGCATATTTAAGGGTGATGAGGTTGGAGGAACAGTTGGTTTACATTGATGGAAATTTCGTCCCAAGGTCCAAGGCTTTTATCTCGGTATTTGACCATGGTTTCTTATACGGGGATGGAGTATTTGAGGGCATAAGGGCCTACAACGGATACGTCTTCAAACTGAAGGAGCACATCGACAGGCTTTATGCATCAGCGCATACCCTCAAGCTGGATATACCTATGACGAAGGATGAGCTGTCTAGAGCGGTCGTAGAGACTTTGAAGAAGAACTCTCTAAAGGATGCATACATAAGGCTCATCGTGACGAGGGGAGAAGGCGATCTGGGACTCGATCCAAGGAAGTGTAAAAAACCAAGTATTATAATCATCGCGGGCAGCATAGCGCTACTCCCCAAGGAGGTGTGTGAGAAGGGCATAAGAGCCATAATCAGCTGGGTCAGGAGGGATCCTGTAGACGCCACTTCGCATGAAGTAAAGTCCTTAAACTACTTGAACAGTATACTGGCAAAGATCGAGGCAAATACCTATAACGCCGACGAAGCGATACTGCTAACCCCAAGCGGGTACGTCTGTGAGGGGACAGCAGAAAACATATTCTTGATCAAAAATGGCGAGATCCTAACGCCGCCGACCTACACTGGAGCACTGCCTGGCATAACACGGCAAGTCATCATTGAGATAGCGGAGAAGAATGGACTGAAGACCAAAGAGAGGCTCATCACTGTTCATGAGTTATTCAATGCTGACGAGATATTCTTTACAGGCACTGGTGCCGAGATAATACCAGTAGTTGAAGTAAACGGCAGAACAATAGGTGACGGGAAGCCTGGGAAAATCACATGTTTCATCAGAGAGGAGTTTAAGAAGTACGCCGCCGACCCTTCGAATGGTGTTCCCATAATCTAAATTATTTAAGCCTTCCACCAATCAAACATGTAATACACAACCTTTTTTTGTGCTTCGTCAAAAGTTGCGAGGACGAATTTTTTCCTGACAGTGTGAGAGAGTCTGCCCGCCCGGACGATCTCTATCGGATCAATCTCTGCAGAATTGGGCAGGACATGTATTATGAAAGGTGCATGATCTATGCCAGGACCGTACTGATATACTGCAAAGTCAGCACCAAATTTCATTGCTGGTCTAACGACGTAGCCCTTATCCCTCAGATCTTTATAGACCGCATAGAGCTCTTCGAAGAGACGATATTGCTTCTTTGACAATCTTAAGAGCTGTTCTTTGGTTATGGTCCTTTTTCCGGTTTTTATTTTTATTAGCCCCTTCTCGAGTAGATAATTTGCCTCGAGTAGAGAGAGTTCCAAGTATGAATTGATCTCCGATGCGTCTTTTGGTTTTGAAACATTTACGGGTTTGCCATAAAAGCCGGAACTGTAGAGTTTGGCGCCATCTTCCTTGGACCATATTAATACCCTAGAGCCATGAAGCTTGGCTTCGACTTGATTGCCGTACATGCTTAGTACCCCAAATTTTAAAAAGGCAAGTTTTCAAAAGAACTTAGAATTGCCTAATTCATAAACTTTGTTAAAGTGAAGGACTTTGAGGAGATTGCCAATCAGCCTGACAAACGTCATGTTGATAGTCGGAGCAATAATATTCATAATTTACCTGTACTTCGCAGACGTGAATGAGATCGCAGCCACAATTCTGAGTTTAGATCTCAAGATCGCGCTGACGGCAATATTCATAGACTTGACGTGTATAGGGTTATTTGTCCTCGGATGGTACGTTTTGCTGAAAAATCCGGGAATGAGCTACAAGGACTGCTTTGAGATAGTTCTGGTCAGCATATTTGGAGATCTAATGATACCAACAGCCTCGATCTCAGGGGAGTTTTTCAGGGTGAGTTTGGCAGTTAAAAGGGGGAAAATACAGGTCAGTGAGGCTACTGCTAGCGTTCTCCTCCACAGAATTTTGCTTGCCCTCACCTTTGGTGTTGTGTTATTAATTAGCGTATTCAATTTGGCAGGGCATCAAGTTGCGCCCGTTGCAGAGATCTATGCGCTTGGGGCAGTAGCGATTTTAGATCTGGTTTTGGGAATAACTGCGATGTACATGGCTTTAAGGGCAAATCTCTTCGAAAGGAATGTCGAGAAATTGGTCCTAAAAATTGGGGGGTTGCTGAGACGCTTCAGACCCAATTATGATCCCGATAGGTTGAGGGTTAGCGTCTTGGAAGGTTTCAGAACTTTTGTCCAAGCAATAAAGAGTGTAAAGACGAGTACTTTCGTCATTTCTTTTCTGGTTTTAACCGCAAGGTGGTTCCTGATCGCCATGATACCTTATATCATGTTTATCTCTCTCGGCAGACCAGTCTCCTATTGGGTCGTTCTCGGAGTGGCGGTATTCGTCAGCATGGTTCAGATGATACCCATAGGAATACCTGGCATGGTGGGAGTGATGGAGGTCTCCATGACAGCATTCTTCATGGGGTTTGGCATCCCACCCGCACTCGCAGCCTCTGCGACCATACTGACTAGGCTTGTAATCTTCTGGTTTGAGCTTGTAATAAGCGCCTTTGCGGCATCTTTGCAAGGGGTTAGGGGGCTAAGAATGAGCTATAAAATGAGAAATAATTCAGGCAACTCTGTGCAAAGCCAGAACTCTGAGATCGTCTGACGCATCCTCAATCAAGTCTGCCATGTCCTCCAAGAGGCGCAGAAGGTCTCTGTAAACCAAGAGTTGTTCGATCCTCTTGACCTCCATTAGTAACTTGAAGTCAGCATCATAATATGAGCTATCAACCTTTGACTCTGCCTCATGTACACTGACCACTAGTTCGATCGCCCTCTTCGGATTCATTGGAAGGATCAGTATGGCATCCCTTAAACGCTCGTATTCCGTCAGAACCTCACCCGAAAGTCTTTCAAATAGTTCCCCAATGGAAGGGCTTGGCAACCAGTTATTATCTGAAATTCTGCTGAGTTGCCTAGATATTGACTGTGCCAATTCAGCCACCTCATCCACGCGGATGACAAGCCTAATGAAGTCCTCTCTGTATAGAAATGCAGGGGCACTTTTTGTCAACTGCTCTATAAGTTCTCTCTTTATCTTGTCTGCATCCTCCTCGACTACAGAGACCTTCTCGTAAATGCTCTTCAACTCAGAGCGCTGCGAGGTGCTGAACTTTGTGAAGGACTCCACCATTAAACGTACAGAGTCCTGAACTTTTCGAGCATGCTCAGTTATTAGATCGAGGGATTTACGATATACCTCATTTCCGAAACTGGTCAGATCTTCTTGGGGGATCGTCAAAGTGGCACACTCCAATCAAGGTTCTAAAATAGAACGGGTTTTATAAATATTTGTAGCAGTTCTAGACAAATAATATTGCAATAACATGGTTTAAAAATTATTTATTAAAAAATCATTCTTTCAAGAGAAATTATTTAAATGTTTGAGTGAGTGAAATTGTTGATATCTATGGAAAAATACGATGTAATTATAATAGGTGGAGGACCGGCTGGACTCGCTGCTGCGATTTATTCATCAAGAGCTGGAGTCAGCACTCTGCTTATTGAGGGGAGCATGTTGGGAGGAAGGGCAGTATATGCCCGAGATATTGACAACTACCCAGGATTTCCCGAGGGCATTTCAGGTAACGAACTCGTGCTTAGACTCGTCAAGCATGCTGAAAGATTCGGTACTCGAATAATGGTTGGTCAAAGTGTAATGGAAATGAGTCTCTGTAGTAAAGTAAAGAGTGTAAAAACAATCAGTAATGAGTTTGAGTCAAAAGCTGTGATAATTGCCACAGGTCTGGCCCAGAAGAAGTTGGGAATCCCAGGAGAGGAGAAGTTTGTTGGCAGAGGAGTATCGTATTGCGCAACATGTGACGGCTTCTTTTTCAGAGGTAAAAAAGTGGGAGTTGTTGGTTCTGACGAAGATGCACTTTATGATCTTAAGTATCTTTCATCAATGACAAAAAATCTCATATGGATTCCAAATCTTCCTCTTCGTGACAACAAAAAGTCAGAATATGCCAAAAATTTGGGCGCCGAAATATTAGAGGGAGTAGAGGTTATGGAAGTGCTGGGAGACAGCAGGCTTACTGGCATAAATATCAAAGATGGCTTTGGACGAGAAAGAATTTTAGAGTTGGATGGACTTTTTGTGGCTTTGGGCTTCACCCCTATATCGGACCTGGCAAAGAGTGCAGGTGTAAAGACCACTCAGGAAGGATACATTCATGTGAACGAGGACATGGAGACCAATTTGTATGGAGTGTATGCGGCAGGGGATTGCACTGGTAAAAGCCACCAAATAATTGTAGCGGTTGGGCAGGGCGTGACTGCGGGGATAAATGCGTCGGACTATGCAAAGAACGTAGATTTTTGAGAGGCAATTCTTACTTGATTTGAATGTTGATATTGAATAGATTTTTAGTTATATTTAAAAAATTTATTCTGGGATAAATAAGTGCTAGATCCTTGCTGCTCGGACAGTAGCAATGGAATTATCGGAAAGCCCAGCCGCTTTCATCTCCTCCGCATTTATCCAAACTTCGTTCTCAGGTATATCGGGGAAGGGAGATGCGGTTAGCTCCAATTTTTTCTTTCCAGCAACCACGACCTCTACTCTTCCAGAGATCCTAAGATACTTGAAAGTAGCTTCGTTCATCTTGCAGGTTCCACGCTCAATATTTTCATTCCTTCTGAGGCGCAACCTCTTCTCTGGAGGCCTTTGTGACACAATATCACCACACAAGAGTTAATAGAACGCATTATTATAATTGACTGTAGTTTTTAATGGATTGCTGCGGATTGGGTGTTTTTGAAGTGATTCTTTAGGTAGTCTAAAAGGTTGTTTATGGGAACCCTTACTTGATCCCATGTATCTCGGTCCCTTACGGTAACAGTTCCATCTTCTATGGTTTGGTGGTCAATTGTTATTGCCAGAGGTGTCCCTATCTCATCAGATCTGGCATAGCGCCTTCCTATCGATCCTGTGTCGTCGAAATCTGAGAGATACCCCTCAGATTTTACAAGCCTGTAGACCTCAAGTGCCTTTTCGCGAAGACCGTTCTTATTCACGAGGGGAAAGACAGAAACCTGTATTGGGGCGATTGTTTTGGGCAGTGCGAGAATGACCCTACCATCCCTTTCTCGGTATGCATACTCCATCGATACATAAACGAGCCTATCAGCACCAAAGGAGGGTTCCGCAACATGTGGAACGAACCGCCTGCCAGTGATCATGCGCTCCTCCTCCACGAATTCGACGAACTCAGGACTTATCTCCACACCGTTGATCGAAGTGGATCCTTTTGATAGTGCCTCCTTCAGGGACATAACATCGGCACTTTTTATTGCAGATATGACCTTGCCCGTCTCCTTACCATACTTGCTGGCAATGACGTCCACTTTCGGACGTGCGACCAGAACCTTCTCCTTCGTAGGTTCATCAAACTTTTTGAAGACCATCAGGTCCTGTCCACTGAAGCTCTGATGCCTAGATAGATCGTAGTCTGTGCGGTATGCGTGGCCTGATACTTCAACCCAACCCCACCTCTCGAGCTTCACAAGCTGGTCAAATGTCTGCGCCGAATAGTGAGCGCGTTCATTCTGCAGCTTTGCAATAAACAATTGGTTTGCTCTAGGTACGCCGAGGTCCGATATGAAATCAGTTGAAAGTGCCATAAAATAAGCTTGCCATTCTGATAGGATCATCCTCTCTTTAACCGCCTCCTCCAAAGTCACCTCAATTGGGTCGATTGCTCCGCTTGAAACCATGCTTTCTGTCAGAAGACGGATCTTTTTGTGGTTGACTTCGTTCAGCAGTTCACATTCAGGCGACTTCGGATCAAAGAAGAACTCAATTTCCATTATTGTGAATTCTCTGAGTCGGATGGGTCCCTGTCTCGGCGATATCTCATTCCGTAAAACTTTCCCTATCTGCGCAAGGCCGATTGGTAACCGCTCCCTCATGGTGTTGTAAATATTTTTGAAGTTCACGAACATCCCTTGTGCGGCTTCAGGGCGCATATAGGCGACGTTTTCAGCGTATGGACCTATATAGGTCTTGAAGAGTAAATTGAATGTGGTCACTTGTCCGAGCTTGCCCTTACATTCAGGGCATCGCAAATTCTTCTCCCTGATTATCTCATCGAGTTCTTTTGGAGATTTGCCTTCTATGCCTTGTACTTCACCCAGTTGATCTACGATTAGGTGGTCAGCTCGAAACTTTTTGTGGCAGGAGAGACACTCCACGATCAAATCCGTAAAGTGGTCCACATGACCCGAAGCCTCAAATACTCTGGACGGCATTACTACGGGGGTCTCTATCTCATATACGAGACCGTGGTGGCGGTATATGAAAGTCTCCCTCCATTTTCTCTCGATATTTCTCTTGAGGAGCGTTCCCATGGGTCCAAAATCCAAAAAACCAGCAACGCCCCCGTAGATTTCACAGGAAGGCGAAAAGAAACCCCTCCTTTTGGCAAGGTCCATAACTTTGTCATATTTGTCCATATGAATACCTCTGTGAGGTAGATTCAAGTAGTTGTTTAATGAAATAAATATATCTTGTTGTGGTGTTTCAAGATGGTCGGAAGTTTTTATGTGGACGATTTGTCGAAACACTTCGGAGGGTTCAAGAGAGGGTACTCAGAGTCGGACTTTATACTCTTTGGAGTACCATTTGACAGTACTTCGAGCTTCAGACCAGGATCAAGGTTCGGACCAGCCGCCATCAGGGAGGCGTCCGCTAACATAGAGACTTGGTCATGGAGGACGGGCATGGATTTCGAAGAAGTCAAGCTACACGATCTGGGAGATCTGGCAGTCGTGCACGGCGACGCGGCGGAGACTGTAAGGAGGGTAAAGGAGACCACGGAGGACATAATTCTCTCAAAAAAAATCCCAGTAATGCTTGGTGGAGAACATATAATCACTCTGGGTGCCTTAAGGGGGTTTAAGGACGCAGCTGTAGTATCTTTCGATGCTCACTTTGATATGCGCGACGAGTACCTCTCAAATAAACTCTCACATGCGTGTGTTATGAGGAGGGCTTTAGAGGAGCTAGGGGTCAAAAATGTGGTAATTGTTGGGGCTAGAGCCTCTTATAGAGATGAGATCGAGTTTTTGAAGAAGAGCGGGGTAAACTACATCTCATCTCAGCAGATAATGCGCGTGGGTGCTAAGGAGGCAGGAGCGTGGCTGAAGAAAATCTTGGCAGATTCTAAGAAGGTCTATATCTCCGTGGACATGGATGTGCTCGATCCTGCCTTTGCGCCAGGTGTTGGGAACCCAGAACCAGAGGGGATCACAACCTCAACTCTTTTGGACCTCATAGAGGAGGTGATAGACGACAGGATCGCAGGTTTCGATGTTGTGGAGGTTTCCCCAGCATATGACAGTGGAGCAACCGCGGTGACCGCTTCCAAAATAATATATGAAATATGCTGCATGGCGGCAAAGTCTATCGGGCTCTAATTTCCCTTACGACCTGCGATCGAGCCTTATAAAGGATCCTGTGCCCGCATGATGGGCAACGTATGCCGGGAAGAGCTAAAAGTTCCTTGCTGTCGATAACTTTTCTGCACCTTTCACAAATGTACTGCGCCATAAAAATCACTCTTCTGAGATAAAATAAACTCACTTAAATATATTTTGTGAAAAAATTTTAGTTTTATTCTTCATTTATAGATTCTAGTTTTTCTGCTATAAAATCGGCGAGTTGTTCGACTTCGCTGTAAAGGATCTTGCCAAGATCCCAAAAGATTAATATGACCACCGCTAGAGCTACAAGAGGCAGACCTGTGGCAAAGTATATGCCGATTACAGGAATAGAGCCCACGATCGGAAGAAGTACCGTTAAGAGTATGATCAATGTGATGAGAAAGAGAATGTCGTAAAATGTCCTTTTGATGAGGGTCACGTGATCCATTGTCATCTTCTTAAATATTAAACGGATTGCCTTTGATATAGGGTTTAGAAGTGATAAGGTGTCTGCAAGTATTCGGTATAGCAGTATACCTACCACGGCCAATATTGTAACCGAGCCCAGTGTGACTAAAGGCATGTTGATTACCGGTATTATAACTTTTAGTTGCTGAAAGTAAGGCATTATAATGTAGCCAAGCAAGATCAGCATAAAGAGGACCAAGAGCTTAGAAAGTATCCTCATTACCCTTAATCTGAGTGCTGAGATCCTCTCTGGTTCTGGAGAAGACATACAAATCCATTTCAAAGTTAAGGGGTTTATATTTATATCTCATTTATCTGATTTAACTATCCTCAGGTGCGATCACAAGGGATTTTCATGAAAATCGACGAATACATTCCGATTGTGGGAGAAGAAGCTGTAGAAGAAGTCAAAAGATTAGGAGAAGACCTAAAAGATAGAGAGTTATTGCATATTAACTCCACTTACGTCGGAGGGGGAGTCGCAGAGCTTCTTAAATCACTTGTGCCATTGATGAACGATGTCGGATTAAAGACAGAGTGGAAGACTATCCTTGGTGATAAAGAGTTTTTTGATATAACTAAGAGCTTTCATAATGCCTTGCATGGTGCAGACATCGAGATAACCCAAGGGATGATGGATAAATATTTAGAGGTAAATTTGAGCAATGCAGAACATTTAGAATTGTCAAAGGACTTTATTTTCGTGCATGATCCGCAACCAGCAGCGCTAATTCAGTTCAGGAAAGGAGGAAAATGGGTGTGGCGGTGCCACATCGATATATCTTCGCCGAACAGAGGTGTCTGGGATTTCCTCGCGAAGTTTGTTTCCAAGTATGATGCTGTTGTGGTCCATTTGCCTGATTACAAAAGACCAGATCTTCAAAGACCACAGTGTGTAATCCCACCTTCAATAGACCCATTGAGTGAGAAAAACATTGACTTGCCAGCAAGCTATGTTGAGAAAGTTCTTAGAAAGTATGATCTTGATCCAGAGATGCCCATAATAACACAAGTCTCCAGGTTTGACAGGCTCAAAGATCCCTTGGGCGTTTTAAAGGCATTCGAGTTGGCAAAAAAAGGAATAAGCACGTTTGACTTCAGGAGCCTCTTGGACGAGAACACTTTCGCATTTGATCTATTTAGGACGCTCAAATATAGGGTCTCTCTCCAGCTGGTCTTGGTCGGCGGGTCGGCAACTGACGATCCCGAAGGGGAAAAAGTCCATTACGAAGTCTTCAAAAAAGCAGTCAGTGACAGAAATGTTCATGTTCTGATGTTGCCTCCGGACGCCCACAGAGAAATAAACGCAATACAGCGAGGCTCCACTATTTTAATTCAAAAGAGCATCAAAGAAGGTTTTGGATTGACCGTCACGGAGGGGATGTGGAAAGGAAAACCAGTGATCGGTGGTAAGACCGGAGGCATAAAGTATCAGATCATAGACGGTGAGACTGGATTTTTGGTTAGTAAAATCTCTGAGGCTGCCGAAAGAATCCTTTATTTAATAAAGAACCCAAAGGTTAGGAGAAGTATGGGCATCAAGGCAAAGGAACATGTTAGGAAGAACTTCCTAGTTACAAGACATTTAAGAGACTATCTCAAACTTATGAAAGAAGTTCAGGTAAAATGAGCTTTATGATCAATTTAAAATGGGTCCAAATGTTTTTTCATGTTGAGTCATGATGCCCGAATTGTTCTGCTCATTCTGACAAGATCATTAAGCGCGATCTTTAATACCAACAAAGCATTCATGTGCTTTTTGAAAAACTCTTGCAGCTGATTGCGCATCAGTTAGAGCATTGTGCCTCGGCACGTCTTCTATTTGATATTAAGTAAGAAAGATTCAAAGGAAAAGGAATCCTCTTCAGAATCCAGCGCCCAGCTTCTTTTATGTTTATGTTCTTAAAAATCAAAACGCTATATTGGTTTTATCAATATTCAATATTTGGTATTAAAAAACAATATCCGAATCTATTTTGAGCCAAACCAATATTCTGCCTCAGTATTTTACATGGTCGACACCACTTTCAATAAACATGCGACCGCTAAGCCTCAATACCTATGCCCCGATCCATTTCAATTTTGAGTTCCTCATAAGCCCTTTTTGCCTCTTCTACACTCGTTTCATCTTCCAGCGTTGTGGTGTCCCCAATGCTCTTTTCTTCTACGACAGCCCCTATCATGCGCCGCATTATTTTTCCGCTCCTAGTCTTAGGCAGTTTACTGACATAGTATATTGTCTGTGGCGCTGCGATCGGACCTATTGTTTCCCTTATGTGGTTGATGAGCTCGATTCTTAACTGTGGCGAGGGGTAGTAACCTGGACGAAGGACAACGAATGCCACAGTGACTTGAATCTTAACAGGATCCGCTTTGCCTATTACCGCCGACTCTGCTACTGCGGGATGTGAAATTAGGGTATCCTTTAACTCTATTGTGCCGATCCTGTGACCTGCAACCTCAAGGACTTCGTCAACTCTGCCCAAGCGCCAGAAATAGCCATCTTCGTACTTAACGGCAAAATCTCCAGTATAGTAGACTTCAGATAACCAAGATCAGTATGATCTTTTGATTAATTAAAATTATAGAAGATTGAGAATCCTATTTTTAGGCTGAGCATTCTGCAAAACGCTACTCATAGTTTTAATGCGGAACGAATAGAAAAAATAATTGGGGTTTATTTTTTCCTCATTATCATGTAAATAGCAACAATTAAGATTAAGACGATTATGACAATGGCTACATAATTTGTATAATCAACGGGTAGTCTGACTGTGAATGACCATGACGCTGTTGCTTGGTTTCCTGAGGTGTCTTTAACGGACAATGAGACCGTGTGGGAGCCCTCCTCCAGTGTGGCTAAGTAGGTAACGGCATTATGAGTCAACAGTGCCCTTGATGTTACATCAACTCCATCTAATATGACAACCACAGAGGACATATCTATAGCCACATTGTCGTGGAACGAGGCACTGATTGTTACATTTGCTTCTGTAACTAAGGATCCGTTTGCAGGTTGGGGCGAATATATTGCAGGCGGGGTGTTATCTATTACTGTGAATTGTACTGACTTTGAGGCTTTATTTCCAGACTTGTCCTTAACCTCAAAGTACATTGAATGAGAACCTTCGGAAAGGTCCGAGGCTGGAGTAAATACCAAAGCGGTTGTGTTCACATCTGACAATGAGGTAACATCTACATTGTCTAATAAGAACCTTATTGTGCTTGTATCCACGGCTACATTGTCAGAGTATGTTATAACTATAACAGGCCTCTTGGTTGTAAGGAGCGCTCCATCCTCTGGATATATGGAAAGGATTGTGGGCGGAACTGATTCTCTCAAAATAGGGGTACCCGCAATCGCAAAGTATGAGAAGCCAGAGGACAGTGCCTCAAAGTAGCAATACTCAGCATCACATCGAACCATTGAAGTTGCCAAAGGCTTCCAAGTATTCGTAAACCTATATAACTGCACAGATTCTGGATCTAGGTTTTGAGCTGTTATAGTACTAATCGCAACTCTAAACCTTATTATAGTCTGGGAAATAGAATCAGGAGGAGCATTGATCTCAATCTTTAAGAATGATATCGGTACTACGTTGGATGGAAGTGAAAGTGTTGTTGGGTTTTTAGTGTATTCTTCAGTGACAATTTTGACTGACGGTATTGATGTATTCGCTGTGATCTCGATAGAGTCCAATGAAGATCTAGGAGCAAAAGAGGAGATATCAACTTTTAGTGAGGCGTTGGTAGCTATTGAAACGATAATGGAGGCGGTAGTGTTGGCGACGGGAGGCGGCGGTGTAGGAGTCGGCTCTGGAGCGGGTGCAGGGGCTGGCGGCGAGACTGGAGCAGGTATCGATACTGTGAAGAACCAAGTCAAGCTGGCTTTGTTGCCATATAAGTCAATTATAGACACGTGAACTTTGTGCAACCCGCCAGCTAAAGGTGAGGGCGGTGTGTAAGCAAATCCGTTAGGTGTCACATTGGAGCCTGCAGTAACATCAACATCGTCTAAGCTCACAACAACTTTTGAAGGGTCTATTGCTACATTGTCGGAGAAGGAAGCGCTTATGGTGGGTGTTGTAGTCGAGATAACTGATCCGTCAGAGGGCGAAATTGAAGATATCTTTGGTGGAGTCGTGTCAACGACATTGACCTTTAATGTTGAAATGTCATAAGCCCCTTTACTGTCTGTCACTATCAATTTAACCGTGTAATTGCCCACAGAGTCATAAACATGCTTAACAATAGGACCTGAGGCTTTGTTTCCATCCCCGAATTCCCATGCATAAGTAAGAGGATCGTCGCCAGGATCGTAGGATTTGCTTCCATCGAAGGTTATTTCTGAATGGACCTCTGCGGTTTTGTCAGGACCAGCAATCGCCTTGGGGGGAGAGTTTATTATTCCAAAGATAGTTTGCTTGGAGCTCACTGAATACGGAGTTATTAAGGATGCCTCAACTGAAGTTGTCGTCATTTCCTTAACGGGAATTGAAAATTCCTTAGTTAACAATCCTACAGAATCTATCACACTCTCAGCAATCAGCTTGGACCCGGATTTAATCTTTAAAACGGACTGAGTGCCGCTATACAGAACTACCGTTAGTAATGCGGTTTCATCCTGCTTGTAAGACTTACGATCAGTTTTGATGGAGTTTATCACCGAACCCTCAACCGAAACATATCTGGTCCCGTAGGATAGTGTGTAACCACCTTTTGCTATTGATAACTCGACTGCATAGTCCCCAGGCGATGATGACTGAGTCAGATTAAGTTTGAAGCCAATTAAATTCTCACCTGCTTTGAGGTCAATATCTTTTACATCCCAGTCGAGGATAATTTTGCCAACTGGAGGCAATAGAGAGGCGGTGAAGTTTGCGGTCATATCGAGGTTTGACCAAACCGTCACATTGCCTGATATCGTCTCGCCAGGAATGTATGAGCTTTTGTCGAAAGAGACTTTAACGATCTTTGTGCGATATCCATTAAGATCGAACTTGTAGGAGTCAGCAACAGCATTTGATAGAGAATAGTCAAAACTGTAGGTTCCGGCAGGTAGCTCAGGTGCGGTCAGATCTATCTGGTAAACAGAATTGGGCGAGGTTATGTTCAAAGTGTCGACAGTGTCGAACACTGTGTATTTAAAAGTACCAGTGGCAGAGCTGTTTACATAGAATCTAATAGTATCGCCGATGTTGTAAACCTGTTTGTCGCTCCATACTTGAACCACATCTTTAATTATAGGCAAGTATAGCGAATCTATGACTAACGACCTACCGGAATGTTTTACCAAATATACCGAGTAGAATAGCTTTCTACCTGAATTGGAGACTGGCACGTCGGTCAACGACAAGCTTGTCGAGCCTTTGGGTGGGAGGGAAGTGTAGGTAGTGTTCTCATAGTCCCCGAACTTCACGACCAAAGACATATTCTGTATATTTAACTCATTGAGGTTCTTTATCGTGAAAGTGAGAGTTGCTTTCTCTCCCTCATTGTAGAACTGTTTGTCAGTTGCCACGTCAACAGAGACCAAGTAACCTATATATCGGAAGACATGTTCATACTCCTTGCCCTCGTAACGGTAAATTAGCTTCATAAAGCCATCGATTAGGTCGTCGGGCAGAATTATATTGAAGGTGACGTTTTGACTCTCCATTGGTGCCAACGTGATTTTTTGAGAGCTCTTGTACTCGCCAGGTATCTCGCATTCAATGTTAACGCTACCATTTATTGCCCCGATATTTGTTACATTCAAGACGGCGCAGAGTTCTTCTCCAACCGTGTAGCTGGGCTTGAGGGGGTAAAGATAGACTTCGAACTTTGGTGGTGCAACATTGAAGATTTTTGAGAGCGTTTTTACTGTGGCACCATTCGAGATTATAGATATATTGAGTGTGTAGTCGCCAGCAACTATGTCCGGCAGGGCTTCTGAGAACTTTAATTCAGTGCTACCCATGGGGTTCAGTGAGATCTCCTCAGTTTTCTTGAGAAAACCTGCATCCCAAGTTAAGTTACCTGTGAACGTGAAGGGGACTAAGTTTTCCAACGATATATCAAGCTCTAATTTTCCATATTTAGCCTCAACACTCGAGGTGAGATTGAGATTAACAGCTTTGTAAACCATGAAGTCTATGGATCCATTGCCCATATAGTAACTGTACTCAAACTTGTATTTACCGGGCGGTAGATCGAAGATCACGTATCCTTCCTTTGAACCTCCAGGAGATAGAGAGATCGAAATGTTTTTAACTTGATCGCCGATCCTTGTGGTGACCTCAAACTGCGTATCTATTTTTCCAATGTTTTCTGCAGTGTAGTTAAACATTACCGAGCCCTCTCTGTACGGTTCATTAGTATTAAAGGATACTTTACAACGCTCTACGTATTCAACTAATACCGATTTCTTGTAGGAAACATCTCCTGATATTTCCACATCTATTGTAGAATTCTCAACAATCTGGAACTGCTCAGAGACTGTGACAGACTCGCCAATTTGGAGGAGCATCTGTTTACGAGTTTCATTAAGCCGCAATTCGATGGAAATCGGTATTGGTGAGGTATTGTTTATGAAGACCGATACGTTGAACGGGGCCCTGCCGACTGAGGTTGGCGCATCAATTGACACGTCGGCAGTCGGCTTTACGATATTAACAGTCTTTGTTGCCGACGACCCAGTAACTTCCGCAGAGATTTTCGTTGTCGAGTTAAGTGCGAGATTTAGTGTTTGGACATATGATTCACCAGGCGATATGGATATTGGAACCTTAGGTAGTTCAACTGAACCTATGGCAACCTTAAGGTTGTCCTCAAGTCTTATGGGTGCATTATTTTCCACTATTATTTTTACAATGAAGTTCTCATTCTCCTTGTAGTAATCTCTTTCTGTTTGGATGGATAATTTGGTAGCCCTTTCATATACCTGGAGAGTTGTACTTTTCTCCTCTAAAACTTGGTCGAAGTTGTTCTTCAGAACCGCCATCAGGTAATATGTACCCTTGTCACGGATGGGATCGAGCTGGAAGGGAGTCGGCGATGTATCAAAAGTCTTCTTAAGTGTTTGGAGTGTTTTTATTCCTTCTCCAATTTCTATAAGCCCATTTTCAGTTCCAAACCAATAAACACCATTTTTGTAATAAATGTCATTGACAGCATTACTTATTACACTCTCAGAGTAGCTACCCCACCCTGTTGAGTTGTAATAGGCGATCCCCCCTCCCATACTATGAATAAACCAGAGGTTTTCTCCAGCCGAAACGAGCCTATCCACGTAATTTGATATTGAGGAGTTAGATGGGTCGAAGTGGGTCACAACTCCTGTGGATGTCTCAAGCCTTGTAGTTTTATTGCTGCCGTAGGAGATCCATAATGCATCCTCGAAGAGTGCTATTGAACTTATAGTGCCAGGAAGTAGCCCGTCATCAGTAGTAAGAGTTCCCCATTGTCCGGTTGATGCATTATAGAAGTATAGTTTATCATCAAAGGACTTCATTGCCCATATCCCTTCGTCAGATTGAACTATGGCTTTGAAAACATCATCAAACATCTTCTCCCACGACTCTAAAGATTGGGACCTGTATGTTCCGCTCGAATTGCTGATCCAGACATATCCATCTTTTGCATCAAGTATTATGGTTCCAGAGCCTGTCTCGTAGTGTGTTATCTCGCTCGTTTGAAGGTCATACGAAACAATTCTCCCAGGACGATTGTTCCAAGGTTCGCCCGGTTCGCCCAAGAGGACTTTATCATCAAAAAGGACCATTGAGTTTGTAAAGTTAATCTCTGAGATCCTCTCCCAAGTCTGACTACTTATCTCAAAGCGATCCAAGCAATATCCCCAGCTACTGTTCCTCGAAACGACGAAAACTAATTGTCCATCCGAAACTACATGCTCTATGGCAGATCCGGATGGGCCATAGGAGTGCTGTTCAAGTGATGATGATGTCCTGTCAAGGCTTGCAAATCCAGTACCGCGTAACGCGAACCATATCTTGTTTTGACTTGGGCAGACCTGAAAAGCCTTGGATATGATGTTATACGGGTATGCAGAGGATTGAGTATAAATACTCCACCCGTTGTCGTACTTACCAACTGCATTATTATCAAAGATCGCCCACAAGGACGATCCATCGATAAAGATTGAAATTATATTTACGTTTGGTGGAGGGTCTATTGGATACCAAGTGCCGCCGTCTAGTCTTGCCAATTTATTAGAAGATGAAATCCACATGACTCCGCCCGATATAGCCAGTTTATTTACATTATTTAAAGGAGCGTTCAAAATCTCCCAAGAGGTTCCATCAAACTTCGCCAACCCTATGTCTACTACAGCCCACAAATCAGAGCCATTAATAGCGATATCTTTTATCTCAAACACGTCTTGGCTTATCTGCCTGGCATTATATGTCGTCCATTTATTACTACTAATATCGTATATCGCAATCTTATATTCCATGAAATCTGTTATTAGTAAATAAACCGCATTTTGATCTGAGATCAGCGATCTTATTTCACCGAATTGCTGTGGAAGAGTCTCGTTGGTGTTTTCGCTGTTGTATACGAGCCAGGATTTGGCCGACTTGTCGAACCTTAGTAGCTCCGCCCCTCTGTTTACCCAAACGTAATCAGGCCCAACAGAAATCAAACTCTTGCCAAAATGTTCGTGCTGCTGCTCTGATTTAGGCAGAGGGAAAAACTCCACTTCACCAGTGATTTCTGAGTACCGGGCTATAACACCGGGGGCAGAGATCCACACGTATTCCTCTTCTATCCCGATCGATTGAATATCAACCAAACTGTAGTATTTTTCTACCCCGCCCTTACCGTGTCCCAATACCCGCAGTATGAGTTCCCCTTTCAGCTGCTCAGATAAGGGTACTGCGATGATTATTGGCTCGTCATTAAAGTACGCTGACTTATTGGGTTCCAAAGTAATTTTAGCATCAGTTCCCTTTATCGACAAGGATCTCTCAAGGATATAAATTTGGTTCACGGTGGTCTCATTAATGACCAGTTTTATCCTGTAGTTTCCGGATTTCAGATAGTCTGGAATTTGTATAGGGATTGTAAGTTTCTCGCCAGGACTCAAGTTAGCAGAGCCGGAGTTTTCTGCGAAAATAATTTTGCTGTCGGTCAGCTTAGCTTGATAAGAGCAGCTGGCTGGGGACGCTCCACTATTTTCCAAAACTAAATCAACAGTTTCGCCTGTAGCGTAAGAAGTTTTTGCAAGTTCTAATTCGAAGGCTAGGCCACTTATTGTCACTTCAAAGCTGAAGTCTTCCGTGTTCCCAGATATTGAATCTTTAACACTAATTGTTAGAGTGTATGCTCGGGTCTCCATGGTATCGGGCAATTTGAACCCGAATTCCTTAGAGCTTCCCACATCGATTGTCCCCTGCTGCGATGAGCTGGTTCCGTCTATGGAAACCGTGATATCTGCCACGACCTTTGTCCCTCCTGTGTTAACGATTGTAAAGTTCACGATGTCTCCAGCCTTGAAGGTGTACTGCTCTAGTTGGACCGCTATTGAAAATCCAGCTATTTGCACTTCATCTTGGAATGTGGTTGTTTTTCCGGTATTTTTGTCGGCAAAGTTAATATAGAGCCTATATGTGCCAGTTGGTACACTCTCAGGAACTTTCATCTTAAGCGTTCCTGTTTTGCCCTTCTCGAGTGCGAAGTTGGTGGCAGGTAGATCGAACTTCCTTCCATCTGAAGATATAAGATAGCCAGTAACGTCCATGTTAAGGTCAGTCCCGCCGACATTCTTGATGCTAATCTCCAAGTATTGACCTGCATTGATGTTCTTTTCTACTAGCGAAGCTTCCAATTTCATGCCAACCACATTGAGGGAATATCTCAGAGATCTGACTTCGCTCGTTATGTTGTTACTAAACTTTAGATTCAAGTAGTGTACACCTGTTTCCAACGAGATGGGAACCGGGATGTATAAGGTGCCACTAGCACCCTTGGTCAGCTCTATGGAGCCAGGCCATTGGGTACCGCCTATGCTGGCGTCTATGGTGAATTTAGCATTTACGCCGCCCTTATTTTTGATTAACAGTTCGATTTTTTCGCCAGCATTCACGGACGTTGAAGTAATCTCAGTCTCGTATTCCAGACCATTCACATTGATAGGGCAGTATGCGGATATGCTTTGCCTCTGGTCTTCTACAACAACCACGAGCTGATACTCTCCTGTTGAAAGGTCAGAGGGAATGTAGATGGATAATTGAACGGGTTGACTCCTATTGAAT
>JARXPE010000005.1 GCA_029887795.1 Thermoproteota archaeon | reverse complement strand
ATTTAACCATCCATGTTGAACCAAAGAAATGAAACAATTCTACCATACGCTATTTTTACCCTTTTCGAGAGTGTGTGAATCAAAATTTTTGATTTAGCGCAGCATCAAAACAAAGTTACACCATGCATACAAACTGCCCTGAAGCCTCTCAAATTCATGAGTCTTGAAATCCCTCACAATCCATGAAACAATTATATCATGCCTGGTTTGGACTACTATTCTTGGTTGCTAATATGAAAATGAATATTCGATCCTTTGAAAATAAATTTTCACAACACCCCTTTGCAGAGTTTGAAGGTTTTCCTGACAGTGGTGTGGTACCTGGTAGGGGTTAGGCTATAATTTTTGGCCGCCATTTTAAGTGATAATGTGATCTCTTTAAGATTGTACGAGTTCTGAAATATGTTTACAAAAGGTCATCTCATCATAAACGGAGTTATCTTTTATCTCCTGAGCTTCTGAGATACGAATCAAAACCATTAACCTCTATTGAAATTTACTTGTAATTAATTCTCGGCGACAGCACGATTTTACGAGCTATTGGTTTCCTTTTTGCTTAAAGTTAGTCTGCAGATTGATAGGTGAGCGAGTTAATCACCCTTTTTAAAATAGGGCTATAATCGGTAGATAGTTTATAAGGGCAGATAAAGGAAATCTTTAACAAATCTTGGTGAGTGTTTTATGGAATGCGATTTTTGTTGCCAAGAAACCGAAGTCTTCAGGTGTCCGTATTGTACGAAGTACTTCTGTTCGCACCACATTCAGCCAGAAACTCACAATTGCGAAGGCGTGACTCTCGACCAATGATGTGTTTTTTCATATTGTTATACACCTAACATTACTATTCTTACGGCTTAAAGACGTAATTGTTGATTAAATTTTAAATTTTAAATTTAGATTACTGTCTACATTCACTTACCTTTGACCTTGAAGGGCGGGTTGTAATCCGGAAGTTCTGGGCAGCCCCGCTCGTAATGGCACGAGATCTTACATCCGTTAAGTTTCTCCCAGTATTCTTCTGGAACAACCTTGAAGTACTCGCGGAGCTCCCTCCTCTCATAATTGCCTGGTTTGCCCTTGGATTTTTTTGAGAGGAACTTGAAAGCCAGCACTATTCTCCTTGTGGGATAGCGCTTGAATCCGTTTATGAGGATTATGTCCCGGGCTATCTGGTCCCACTCGATGTAGAGGTGGTCCTTTGCGCCCGCCTTCGCCTCCACAACATCGAGCTCTCCAGTGGTGTCATTAGTGGCTATGAGATCAGGCAGGTACGCGCTGCTCCCACCGGTTCGATAAGACCACCAGCCAGCCTCACGGTACCTCTTCACGAGCTCGCGCTCGAACCCCTGCCCGCGACTCTTCCTTATCCTAGAGACCTTCACTCTGTCAACTGCCATCCTGTCTCGCCCCATAATAACTGTGAACCTTTGGCAGTGACGCATTACCCCCCAAGCTTCATTCTATCCCTCAGCATGAGCACTCCAATTATGGTCTTTGCGTCCTCGATTTCGTTATCCCTTATCATCCTGAGGACTTCGTCAAATGGCACCATCTTTGTCTTAATTGTCTCGTCCTCTTCAGGGGTTGGCTCTGCCCTCTTGAGCCCAGTCGCCAGGAAGACATGGATGATCTCCGTGCTGTAGCCCACCGCCACGTAGAAGTGGATGAACTCCTCCATCTTCTCCGCCACGTATCCAGTCTCCTCAAGCAGCTCTCTCTTGGCACACTCAAGGGGCGTCTCCCCATCCTCGAGCGTGCCAGCCGGTATCTCCCACATCATCTTCCCAGCGGCGTGTCTGTACTGTCTCTCCATGATGATCTTGTCGCCTTCCAACCCTATTATGGCAACTGCGCCCCTGTGTACCACGATCTCCCTCTGGGCGACTCGCCCGTTGGGGAGCACCACCTCGTCGACCCTGACCTTGATTAGTTTGCCAGAGAAGGCCAACTCGCTCCGGACTACCCTCTCTCCTGCCTCCAAAGCCCTCACCGGGCTCTAGATTTTATCATTGGCTCCAGGAGCGTCCACATCCACTCCACGAACTCCCTTGGATTCTTCGTCTGTAGCAGGACTTCTCCCGGACCGTTTATCCTCGTCACCAAGCCCTCACCGCTCAATATCGTCTCCTTTAGTCCGCCGAACCTCTCAACCCTGTAACTGCATGTGTTGCTGAACGCCACTAGGTGGAAGTTGTCCACTATGAGGCTCTCGCCCTCCTTGAGCACGTGCCTGTCTATCGCCCCGAAGGTGTTTATGAAGAGGTCGCCGACCCCTTTTGCCTTAATCATGAATAAACCCTGCCCGAAGAGACCCTTTGTGAAGCCCTCCCACTTCACATCAAGGTCTATCGCCGGTGAAGAAGCCACGTAGGACTCCCTCCTGATTATGTAGCCCCTCTCGTCTGAAAGGGAGAGGCGCTCTATGTCCCCAAGAGGCGCCGAGACGAACCCGATCTCTCCCGGACCGTTGACTGCAGTATAGTCGTTTACCCAGAAGGACTGCCCCCCTAAGAACTTCAGACCCAGGGACCCGAGGAGACCCTCCCTAGACCTTGTCCTTACCGAGATGTTGGGAGTCATGTATGTCATTGCCCCGGACTCCCCGACGATCGTCTCGCCCTGGCTCAGCTTAATGACCACCATGGAGTATGATGGTCTAAACTTTATCTCATATTCCATAAGAATCGCCTACGGAAACTATTGTTCAGGTGGTTTATAAAGGGGATGCTGACCTGTTGCCGATATGGATGTTTTGTTCTGGAGTGATTTTTATTGGTAGCCTCCATTTCGGTTTCGGGGGTGTGTTTTTTATGAGCGGATCGCCGCTCAAGCATGCTCCGGTCCAATATTAAGCACAATATAACAATTCAATTATAGCCAAACACTATTAACAAATAGTTTTTTAATAAAGTTTTAGAAATTGAAAAAATTAATTAATGCTGTATATTAATGAATAGTAAAGTTTTTATTTTCAATCCGTGTCCTTTGTATTATGAAACTTCCCATAAGGACGAGTATTGCCCTAAACGAGGAGACCCTGCGCATCCTCGAGAAGCTCAAGGAGCCGAACGTCTCCCAGAGCGATCTTATACGAAGGGCCCTAAAATTTTACTACACCTTCAGGGGCTTCGGTGAGGGTGAATTGGACCGGCTGAAGATACACGCGGAGATGTTGACAGGAGGGGAGCACATTATAGTGGACTTGGATCACTTGGTGACCATGCTTAGGATTATAGAGTCCACGCCCCAGAGGGAAAAGTTCTGGGAGGAGCACAGGAGGATTGCCCGGAGCCACGCAGAGCAGTTCCGTTACTTGGATGTGGATAGAATCTTGAAGAGGCTGGAGGCATGCAACTTCTTCAGGCTTGTTAAGATGGAAGACGAGTACATCTTGATATTTGGAAACGAGGAGATTAAGAAGTTTATTGGAGTATTCCTACAAGAGGTGTTCGACATACTCACACTAGACGCCCAGATGAAGGAAGAGTTAACCAAGATAAGGATCTCGATGATAAAATAAAAAATCAAAATAGAGGAAAAGGGAATAGGAGAAAGGAAAAAGTAAAAGGGAAAAAAGATCGATTAAAAAGCGCAAACCCCGTCAGCCGAAAAACGCTATCCTCATACTACTTCATTTTAGACCCTGTACTTTGATTCGAATGATTCATTCTGCCCCGTTCCCTAATCTTGATAGGCTTTTCCATGCTTCGTAGTCTGGCTTCTCCGTGCAATCCCTTTTTATTAGTCCTAAGCAATCATCCTTATCCAAATCGTGCAGCCATGCCCAGCCTAATAAGTGCAGGCTGATTCCTTGCCTTTTGGTGAGGCGCCCTGCCACTTGGTTTATGAAGTCCGCCTGAGCCTGCTCGCCGCCGAAGGCTTCCATTGAAGGCCAGCCAATTTCGCTAAATCCCAGAGGCTTATCCGGCAGGCACGCTAAAGCGATGGAATAATAATTGTCTGGAATATCTGATGGTCTATTTATCTCCTTGACCGCGTAGGGATAGCTTGTGAATACCAGCATATCGACCTTCTTTGGGTCGAACATAGATAGAACCTTGAGGTCCGCCTCACGGTTCTCTGATACGATCTCCCTCGCGAAAGTGCAGAAGACCTTAGTCTGCGGGGAGATCTCCTTCACGGCATCGTATATCTCCTCGTAAAGACTGACGAAGTGCTGGAAGCCGTTCGGGTCATTTCCTGTCGCACCGTATCTCTCGTACCACCTGTTGACCTCGTTGCCCACGGAGAGATAGAGCGGTCTGCAGACCCTGACCACATCAAGAACCGCCTGTTTGTACAAACTTCTCCAAGCGGGGTCGCTGAGGGTCGCGTTTTTCAGATTTGGCGGAACCACAAGGGTTAGGTTCGGACCTATAAACGATACGTGAACAAGCGGGAACATCCCTTTACCGCGCACATACTCCTCGACGAAATTCTTACCCCAGTCGCCCGACAAGTCCTTCGCAAGATCATAAAAGGGGGTCGGTCTCCCCCAGACCGGCACAAACTCAGCACACTGCGCCGCCTGAGAGTGCGCCTCCCCGAAGGATTGCCCATCTCCTGGCACGGGCAGGACTCCCATGAAGAACCCTCGATCGGGGAGTTTTGGACTGTCCGCTGGCGTCACTTTCGTTTCTCTTGGCTGGTCTAAAAGTCCGAACATGAAAACGGAAAAACTTACCGTTCCGATTATTATCAGAATCAATTGAAAAAGTAATTGCTTTCTTGACGACAAAAATCTACCCGCTTTTACTTTTTTGCGTTTTTATGAATTGTTATATATTTGTTAAAAAAGAGTTTATTCACTATTTTGACTACCTGCGCTTCCTTGTGGATATTATGCTTATTACGTCCCTGTCGTGGAGCTGGTAGTCCTTGGGGAGCCTTATGCCCGTGACCGCGTCTATCGCGTATAAGAAACCCTCCGCGAGCTCGGAGTGGATCTCCCTCGCCAGATCAAGCGGGGTCGATCCTTGGGGCAGCATGAAGGCGTCCGGGAGCACGTTGCCCTTCTTGTCTGAGTACCTCTTTGCGTCCTCCACCGGATAGACAACGTTCATCATTAGGAGCTTGAAGACCGCTATGGAAAGTGCCTGGTCGACGCCCGTCCTGAGCCACTTGTCGAAGACCCTCGACTGGACGTAGTTTATAGCCCACTTCTGCTTGGGTGTGAGCTTGCTCTCGTCCTTTACCTTGAATCCCTCCTCCCCCGGGACGTAGGATATGGCGCCAGCCTTCTCCGCCCTTCGAAGCATCAGTTCTACATCAGCCGAGCATGGCACAACGAACCTCTCGCCGAATGTTTCTTGAAGACCCTGGAAGTTCTTCTCAGCCACAGGCAGGTCCATCTTGTTCGCCACTATCAGGGTGGGCTTCGATATGTACCTTATCTCGGTGGCGAAAGCCTTGAAGTCCTCGTCATCCCAGTCCTCGAACGGTATGCCCGTGAGCTTGGATCTCTGCAGAGCCTCCTTGACGTGCCACTCCTTGACCTTTATGCCCGCCAGCACCTCGGTTAGCGCCTTTGAGAGATCCAAGCCTTTGCCCTGCATTAACCTGCGGACTTGCTCGGCGTTCTCTATAAGGTTCTTCATGTACCACCTTATGAGCTCCTCCTCAATGTCGTAGTAGTCCGCTAGGGGAGAGCCCATTCCTGGCTCACAGATCTCCCCCTTCGCGTTTATACTTCCCGACGCGTCCACGATGTGCAGTAGGACGTCGGACTGGGCTGCCACAGATAGAAACTGAATACCTAAACCAGCGCCAGCCCATGCGCCCTTTATCAGTCCTGGGAGGTCCACCACCTCCACAGGTATGAACCTCCAACCGTTGATGCAGGCAGAGTTCTTGGGGTTGTCCGTCACGCCTAACTCCCTGCAGACGCACGGGGTCTTAACGTATCCCACACCAATGTTCGGGGTTTTTGTTGTGAACGGGTAGTTTGAGATCTCGGCATTCAGCATAGTCACGGCGTTGAAGAATGTGGTCTTACCGGTGTTAGTCTTTCCTATAATGCCAATCCTTAACATTGGACACCCTCATTTTATAAACCTAGGTCACAGTATAAATCTCTAGTGCTGCTATTGAAAAGGGACCATTTGCTAAATTTTGTCAGTTTTTAACAGTTAGATTTTTGATACTCCTTCTGCCATTGCTTTATTCCTTTTGAAAGTAATGTAATGAAATGACTATGTGCTGAAATGGTTATGATGTAGAAATTAATCCGGGGCATGACTCATCGAGGAGCGCCCTGATCCTGAAGACAAGCGGAAAATGCGGATATATATTCCACTCGAGGGGGTGGAGGAAAATTCAAAAATTCTCATGCTTCAGTGCGAGGACAAGAGAGAAATAATACACGGGAGGGAGGGGATAAAATTTCCCCTCTTCCGCTGACAAAGAATGCTGTGAGCGATGCCAGGAGTCGAACCTTCAACGGAGTTCTGCCATGTCACAGGGGAAGGGATGAATCCCAAGTTTCACTGTGAGAAGTTCAAACCAAGATCCAAGATTTATTAATGTTCATGTGGGTGTGGACCATGGAAGGATTACAAGATCGCTTTGTAGCATGTCCAACTCTGCGGAAGTAGTCATGAAATAGAGGAGGTCTTGGAAAAAGGATGACTTTACAGTCCTCGGTAGTTGCAGAAACCATCGGCTTCGGACTCATTGTCCTCGTATTTGCGATCTTGTAGTGGAGAATGCTCTTATAGGAGGTTCTTGAGAATGCTCGGAAGTAAGGAAGAGAAGTACATCCAAAAGAAAAATGTATGCAACTGGGAGGCATTCTTCAGTTCGTGTTAAAAAGGAGACCCTGATCAGGCTTCAAGAACCGAAGCTGAGGAGGGTATGCAAGTCCATTAACTAGCTTATTCTGAGGCATATGGAACGATCTAAAGAGGCATGACGCCTGAGAGAAACGAGCAAAGAAGCATGCGGAAGCACAGGAAAGGGCAAAAGGCTCTGAGAGAGGGGACGAACGGCTCTACCTCGAGCTCTCTATCCTGCATAAAAGGACAAAGAGGAGGATGACAAGCAGAAGATTGTCCTATGAAGATCCCTATAGGGATTGAATTTCGGCTAACAGAATAAAGATGAGGGGATTAGGCAGCTCTGATAAGTAGATTGCTCAGATCTGTATAAGCTCTCAATAGGCTCGAAGAGGTTTTGGAAGCCGAGAGGAAAGCCCAAAGAGAGTTAGACGAAGCGGTCTACGACATTTTAGGGTTGACAAAAGAAGAGAGGCGCCAAGTCGAGGAAGGTCTTAAGGAGCTGCAGGAGTTGAGACGAGCTCGAACAAAACCTAGCACAGCGTCAAACGTTAAGCTCAATGCAAAGATAAGGTTTTAACGTTATACTCAATATTAAACGGGGGAGAATCAAACTAAGGGGAAAATTGGTTCCCAAAGGTTTCAATGATGCTTTTTATAACAAAAAGTAACATTATTCTGTCGATTAGCTGTTATAATATCTTTGCCTTGGACCCTGTTACCCAATAACCTATCCGGAACCTTAAACACTTGCATACCATATTCTTTTTTATTTTAAATTATACTACTTTATAACACTAAAAGTAGCAAGGGCACTTAATTTAACCCCGCCCGCTATAATTATATAATTGGTGGTTTAATTGAAGGTTGAAACCCTCACAGGTTACGAGTTTGAAATACTAAATAGGAATCTAGCCATCCTACCGGTGGGAAGTGTAGAGAGGCATGGAAATCACCTCCCACTTGGTACCGACACACTCATACCTGAATTTATATCCGAAAAAATTGCAGAAAGGCTAAACTGTCTAATCCTTCCTCCCGTCTGGTATGGTTCCTGCAAAGCCATGCGCAACTTCTTAGGGACCTTTGACATTCCAGATGAAGTTCTGTACAAGTACCTCAAGTGCATAATGGTTGAGGCGCACAGGAACGGCATGAAACTTTTAGTTGTCATCAATGGTCACGGCGGCAATTCCGTCCCAATAGCTATGGCAGCAAGGGAGGCTGCCCGCGAGACCGACATTTCAATTTTAGTGGTGGACTGGTGGAAGGATCTTGGGCTTGAGGCTCTATCCAAATTCACATCAACGGGTCACGCCGGCGAGGATGAGACGAGTGCCATGCTTGCGGTGAACGGAAAGCTCGTAAAGATGGATCTTGCAAAATCTCACCCAGTTCAATATCCATCTTTCAAGCTTTACTCAAAGCGGTTGGACGAACGACTTTACGAAATTGCCCTTACCGGAGACGCCACAAAGGCTGACAAGGAAAAAGGAGAATACCTTTTAAATGCCGTGGTGAACGACCTCATTAAATTGATTGAGGAGGCGAAACGCTTGCTCGCCATTTCGAAACAGGGGGGATTTTATGAATACAAGCTTTAGGGAGATTCAAATCAACACCACAAAGAGGAGGGAGCTCATCGACGTTACCCAAGAACTGCTTATGGCGGTTCAAGAGAGTGGGATCAAGAATGGCATATGCGTAGTCTACTCATTACACTCCACTAGCGCAATAATAATAAACGAGCCGGAGCGCGGTTTGATGGAGGACTTGCTGACAAAAGTGGAAGAGGATTTTCCGCGTGGGAGGGACTGGCTCCACAACAGGATAGATGATAACGCCGACTCACATCTGGCTGGCGCATTCATGGGACCTTCGATGGTCATTCCTGTGAGGGACGGATCCCTTTGCCTTGGGACTTGGCAGAGCGTATTCTTCCTTGAATTAGACGGTCCGAGGATCGGTCGGCGCGTCGTCATTGAAATATTGGGAGAATGAATTGAATTATTGGTAGGATAACGCCCTTTTCAATAAAACTTTATCTCAATCTAGCCGAACCTCTGATTAATAAACTTAATATTGGAAATACTCTTGAAAACGACTCTGTCCATCAAACCAGAATCAGCAGGATGGGAAGCTGTGCCTCTCGGCCCACTCGCACTCTCTCGTGATTCTTCTTATGAGGCTTCTCAGCTTAGAATCTCCACCACATGAATCGATCTTCTTTTCGTCCATTTTTTTCAAATAATTCGCCTCAAGGAATTATCCCAAGCGCTGTATAAAAGCATTTGTTTCAATCATCCTAGAATTATTATTCTTCTGAAACTCAGGAAAAACAAAGCCGGGAAAGCTTAAAACGACACAAGAAAAATTCACCAGAAAGCTATATTTGTTCTTGCGGTGAGAAATGTGAGATATGCATTTGTATGGGCATCAATAACACTAAATTTGTAGCTTATTACTTCGCCTTGGTCCTACTGATCGCCGGATTAGCCTACTCTCCATGGGTCCTATCTTCTTACGGCATGTTCCCTCCCGACTACGTATTCCCACTTATGATAGTGGGTGGCGCCTCTCCCACACTCGCCGCACTCATAATCGCCAGAATGGAGTTCGGGAAAAAAGGCGCGGATTACCTGTTCCTTCAATTCTCCTTAAAGGGCTTTCAAAGGCGTTGGCTCATCCTATCTCTCCTGCTGCCACCGGCTCTTTCAGCCTCAGCGGTCCTTCTATGGATCGCATCTGGGGGTGTTTACTCCCTCGATTTTATGAAATCGGTGGAGTTTTTCCCCATACTCTTGTCTAACTTTCTTGTCAATATGTGGGAGGAGGTGGGTTGGAGGGGATATGCTCTTCCGGCGCTCCAGAGAAAGTGCAACGCCCTCGCCTCGAGCCTAATCGTAGGCGTCTTTTGGGCTTTGTGGCACGCGCCTCACTTTGCAGTCAGGGACAGTGTCATGGCAGTTAACTACCACAACTTTGCCTTCTTTTTCATGTTCATGCTCATTTTCTCAATATCTTACACATGGATCTATAACTCCACCAACGGGAGCCTCTTCAGCGTGTCGCTATATCACGCATCAACAAACTCGGCTAACATAGTCTTGTTCCTTGAGCCTGGCATATCTTACCCGGTTTTCCCATTCTATTTTCTTGTGGTATTGGTTTTGACTTTGGTCATTGTCCTTATATTTAAGCCGGATGCGTTGAGCAGCTCAGGCAGAAAGAAGGTTCTCGGATACATCAAAGAGTGAGTGTAGGGTTTGGAACCAGGGAAAATGATTAAAAACAGGTCTTCATTGGTTTTTATAATTAAGAACGTTATTTACATTGTATTATTATGAAAGTATTTACATTGTATTATTATGAAAGTGGGCGCCATCGCAAGCCATAATAATTTTCGCACAATTGCATCCTGATCCTCTTTTAAATGCTAACCGTTCATATGAGCTTCGAGGCTATCCTAACCGCCACCATCGGGTGTAGCATGAGCTTAGCCGCAACCCTCTTCACGTCGAGCCCGTTCGCAAGGTCTATGATGTCGTCCCCGCTGAGGAGTTCTCCGAGCGTGTTGAGGTCGCTGTCCGGGAGGCTCTCGATCACCCTGAGTACCTTCAGGCTCTTTGAGATCCTCGAGCCCCAGGGCTCGCTATACCTCATCGGGTACCTCTTCAGGATTGAGGCATCTCCTGCCTCCAGAGCCTCGGCTACAGTCTCTCCAGCGATGCTGCCCGCAGCCATGCTGGTCCTTATCCCTCCGCCGGTGATGGGTATGACCTGCCCTGCAGCATCACCACATATAACAACATTTCCTTTGACCAATTCTGGGATTTGACCTCCCACGGGCACACCTCCGCCCCCCTCCTTTATGACCTTGGCGTTGCCGAAGAACTCCGGGTGCCTCTCGATGAACCTGTCGAGGTAAGGTTTCGCCGCCCTGCCCCTGACACCTATCCCAACATTGGCCATGTACTCATTCTTGGCGAATACCCACACGTAACCCAGTGGTGCAACCTCGTTCCCCATGTAGACCCTTATCATGTCCCTCTCGGGTATGTTGCAGTTAACCATCACGTACTGTATGGTGGGTATTATCTCGTAGCTGCCCATCTCGAAGCCGCAGCCCCTCGCCACAACGGAGCCAACACCGTCGGCGCCCACTAAGTACTTGAAATTCACGCTCTGGATCTCGCCCTTTCTCTCGTAGACCAATGATCTTGCCCGACCGTCTTCGATCTTTATGCCCTTTACCTCGCTCCGCATCTGTATATCACACCCAGCCGAGGCAGCTTTGCTCGCCAGGGCGTAGAGGAAGAGTGGTTTGTTAAGGATATACCCTTTGTAGTCCCCGCCCGCTATCTTTACAGCCTTACTCTCGTCTGGTGGAAAGACGTAAGCCCCGTTTATGATGTTGGAGGTAAGGGATGGTGATGGCGGTATCTCAGCTGTCTCGAATGCGGATGCGGAAACAGCCTCCGCGCAAGCCCTTACTCCAAGGTCCTTCTCTTTCTCCAGTATCAGTACTGAGAACCCCTTCTTGGCAATCTTCCTGGCAGCCATGAGACCTGCCGGACCTGCGCCAACAACCACCGCGTCGTACTCCATCAAAACCCCTCACAGATGGCTAAAGGCGATAGGGTCTATAAAAAAGTAATCTTCTGGGCATAAACCGGGGCATAAACAGAGATATAAACTGGGGCATAAACCTTTGATCTTTAGGTCACGACCTCGGTTTCTCAATCGTTTTTATAGATAATCAACCTGACAAGTGAATAGCTGAAACGAGTTGTGAATCGCTGAAAGCCCGTCAACATTTTCGTGAATTGCTTTTTATGTGACATTTGCCCATATTATATCGGGTAACTGAATTGAACGGATCGTTCAGCAGTATAGGTAAGAAGGTGCGCCTCGGGAGGATATTGAAGGGCGGTCGTGCCGTGATCTTTGCATTTGACCATGGCTTCGAGCACGGACCCTCAGACTTCCCTGAGGGCAGAGAGTCTCCCCGAGCCGTGATTGAGTTAGCCGCAATGGCTGGATTCGACGCCATTATGACGACCAAGGGCGTTGCGAGGGCAACCTATGACCTTTGGGCGGGAAGAGTGCCGCTGATACTGAAAGTCACTGGTAAGACCTCCATAAGACCGCCGGAACAGCAGTTTCTGCAGTATTCTATTGGTAGCGTGGAGGAGGCGATCGCCATGGGCGCGGACGGCGTCGCCGCAACGGTCTACTGGGGCTCCCCAAACGAGGAGTTGATGGCAGAGCAATTCTCCTCGATAGTCTCTACCTGTGATAGTGTGGGCATGCCCGTGATGATCCTATCGTACCCGCGCGGACCTGGCATGAGCGACTGGTACAATGTCGAGACCGTGAGGTATGCATGCAGGGCGAGTGCAGAGCTGGGTGCTGACCTGATTAAGACCTACTACACAGGCTCCGCTGAGACTTTCAAGAGGGTTGTGGAGGTCTCGCCCGTACCGGTACTGATGAGCGGCGGGACCAGAGCTAAGGAGGAGATCGACTTTTTGAAGGCGGTGGAGAGCGTCATCTCAGCAGGGGGGTCCGGCGTTGTGGTTGGAAGGAACGTCTTCCAGAGCCCGAACTTCATGGGGCTCGCGAGGGCTGTCATGTCCATTGTCCACGGGGGCAAAGCAGCCGAGGAAGCTTTGAGCCTCGCCAGGGAATGATTCTTTATGGGAGTCAAGATACTCTCGGTAGGGCACATCCTCATCGACATAAAGTTGAGGGTGAGGGACTTTAGCGACAAGGACGGGCTAAGCCAGATCAGGGCGGTGAAGTACGGCGTGGGCGGCTCGGCAGCAAATGTCGCCATCGGGGTTAAAAGGCTCGGCGGCGAGGAGGGGCTGCTCGGCAAGGTTGGGCTCGACGCCTTTGGGAGGATGGCTATTGATGAGCTGACGAAGGAAGGCGTCTCCCTAGAATATGTCAAGATCGACCCACGGTGCGACACGGGCTTCACGATAGTGATAATAAACAAGGACGGAGACCTGGCAATGTACGGGACAAAGGGCGCCTCAGAGGAACTCTCCCCGGAGGAGGTCTCGACGGTAAGTTATGAGGGTTACAAATTCGTTCACATAGCGAGCCTGAGGATCGACTCCTCCCTTGCCGCCGCTAAGATCGCCAAGGGCGCTGGAGCGACCGTGACCTTCGACCCTGGAAGGGAGCTTATAAACAAGGGATTGAGGAACCTCTCTCCGATACTACAGTATGCTGACATACTTCTACTGAACATGAGGGAGGCTGGGTTACTCACTGGCTGTGACACCCCAGAGCAAGCCGCAGAGTCTCTCGCAAAGTCCGGTGCAAAAGGCGCCATAATCAAGCTAGGCGGCGAGGGGGTTTACTACAAAATTTATGGAGAGGAGGGCAGGGTGCCTGCCTTCAAGGTCAAGGCGATCGACACCACGGGGGCGGGAGATGCCTTCGCCTCAGGCTTTCTCATCAAGATGGGCGAGGGCGCAGGTCCGGAGGAGGCAATAAGGTTCGGGAACGCCGTCGCGGCAATGAAGGTTACCAAGCTCGGGTCACATGAGATTCCGGAAAGGAAGGAAGTGGAGGAGTTCCTATCGAAATACGGGTGAACCGCGATCGTCAAAAAATTCATCTGCTCGTTTTTAAATCACGGATGGAGGCAATTGAGATAGATCGAAAAGATCTAGAAATTGAAAATTATAGAAATAGAACCTTGATTATATATGAATAAACCTTTAGTAATCAATTCGTTTTATAGATCCGTCCCCCTGCGGTCTTTAGGCGTTATCCCTTGAGAAGCTCCCAAGGCTCGTCTCCATGGACTCCAATATTCCTCTCATTTTGCCGTACAGCAGGTAGATTACAAGCATTGTGAAGACGATTAATATGAAGAAGACCATGGCGCTGGCGACGCCCGTCTCCCAATAGTTTGATAGGATGCCGCGGAGTATAGAGGTTACATTGAGCAGTACAACGACGCCCAAGAATGAGAAAGTCATCAGGTAGAAGGAGTTCTTAATCAGGCTACCAGCGCTCTTCTTTCCCCTGAAAAAATTCAGATACCATGCTATTAGGCGCTCCACGTCCCTCCTGCCCATCAGGATCATGGTAAATGAGAAAGCCAGCAAAACTGAGATGACCACGATCTCCACAAAGGGCGCGAGATCTGGAGTGATTACAATAACGTTCTGGAGTATTATGGAGCCCAGCGTCAGGACAGCGACCATCGATGCGAGCTTCTTGGATAGGCTTAGCAGTATTGGCTGGCACTCCTTGGATACTAGGACTTTTTCCATCATTGTTCTGATGTTTGCCGTCAACCTATCCATTAACCCCTGAATCGCACCGGGCACAAGCGAAGCCGCCCTCTCGACGATTATGTTGTCTTTCTCAACAAGCCTTGATGCGAGGCTGACCGATATCAGCACCACCAAAGCCGAGGAGATGAATATGTTTTGATCCACCAGACCTGCCTTGTAAGCCTCCCTTGCGACGATCAGCGCGAGCTCGCTTATGGGGATCATGTAGAGCCCGATCCTGAAGGCGTCCCTCATCCCCATCCCGATCCAACCCGCGAAGGTTATTGATAGCGCTTTTATCAGTATTATAACCGCTGCCAGGCCCAAGCCAGTTAGGATCGTAAAAGGCGACCCTATGTATGGCATGGACAGCCCTATGGAAATGAAGAAGATGATCGCGAATAGGTCCCTGAGTGAGGTCAGCCTCTCCATGGCGACAGGCGGCAACTCCGTCTCCATCCTTGAGACTATCGCACCAGCCAAGAAGGAGCCCAGGGCGAAGGAGAGACCCATGTATCCTCCCAAAATTCCGTAACCCAGCGCCACAGCCAGAATTATCAACATTAGGGTCTCCATATCTCCATGCCTCATGACGTACCTTATCACCTTGGGTAGGATCTGCAGCCCAAAGACAAGCATCACAAGGACGATCGCTATTGTGTTCCCAACTATGGAGAAAGCCTCGCCTATCATGAACCGTCCGAGTGTGGCTAGTGCTGGGATCAGGGATATCCCGACCATCACAGTTATATCCTCGCCCATCCCAAGTCCGACTATCAGCGTGAACAGGGAACTCCTGGTCATGCCCCTCCCCTCCAGCAGCTTGAAGGCTATTATGGTGCTCGAGTTAACCGCTATCAGTACTAAAACGAAAGTTACAGCCATCGGCATTCCTACAACAATGCCGAAGACCGATGAGAAGAAAACCACAAACATCAACTCAAGGACAGAGATCAGCAACATCCTTGGTCCATGACTCTTGAGAAAATCGGCCCTGACGCTGAGCCCTATCTGGAATGACATCAGGGCTATCCCGACCTCGCTCAAGAATTCAACGTAGCGAGAGCTTGGGTCGACTATCCCGAGCATCGGTCCCACAACTAGACCTGCAATTATGTAAGCCGCCACCGGCGCGATCTTGAACCTCCTCAGTACCAGTGCGCTGATGGATGCCAGCAGAAGTATCGCGGCGAAACTCGAGAGCTCGTCCATACTATCGGCTTTGAAACCGGAATAAATAAACTATTTGGAGCATGTGGCTCCCCTAAAAAGACGACAAAGTAAGATGGACGGGATTTAAATAACTCAAAAACTGCGGAAGGGATTATGAAAAAATTGAAAATGAGCAGACGGGCTGATGAATGTATAGCAAAAAGTTAGCCTATATTGCCATAACTTTTTACCGTAACTTTACTTAAATTAAACCTACTTATCCTGATTTAACCTAACCTCCACCCACAACACACTAACTTAACGGTTCACAGGATGTCTATCTTCGGCTTGACCTCCACTCCCACGATCTCCCCTAGGTTTGCCGCGAGCTTAGCCAAAAGCTCCTCCTCTGTAATCGAAAAGATGCTTAGCCAGGCATCCACCTGCTTCTCCACCGGTACGACCTCTATGCCCTCCTCCTTCAGGATCGCCATCTCGTCGGGGGAGTGCTCGTAGTTCCACCTCGGGAGCACGAACTTCTTCAGCTTGATCCTCCTCGTCTGGACTGCCGCTATTATTTTCCCGGACCCGCGCCATCCCATGCCGCCGACGGGACCAACATTGCCCTTAATGTCGCCCTTCCCGCTCATCACCACGTCCGGTCTTCCCTCTATCCCTGCCAGCTCTGATATGGCAGCGACGCTCAGCGCCAGACCGAGGCTTGGACCGCTTACGCCCATCCCTGCCACGCCCTCGAGTGGGCTTATTACCTGGAAGGTGAAGTCGTAGTTCGAGATGTCTACGCCCACCTTCTCGTACACGTACCTCTTTACGAACTCGACGATGTTCGTGGCACTCTCCAGGACGCTCACGTCCTCCACCGGAGTCACGGCGCCCACGAAGGCAGCCTTTGCGGCGCCGGTCACTGTGACCTTGCCAGTCCCCCTCGGCTTGGAGACGCACTCCACGATGAGGATGAGGCCCCTCCTTCCCTGGGGGTCGGTGGCGAGCCCGAGCGAGACCCCTGGGTCCAGCCTCTCGTAGACCATGCTCTCCTGGGCGTCCATGACCTCCCTCTCCATCTCGCCCTCGAGCTGCTCGGCAGCCTTCTCGAAGTGGTAGAGCCTTATCTTGTAGTTCTCGGGGCTGACCTCCTTTATGGCTGAGAGGTCGTCGGTTCCTAGGACAGCACGAAGGCGGGCTAGGTCCTCCTTGTAGAGGTTGTTTATCTCGTTGAGCCTTTCTTGGCTCTGCGCCCTTGCTATCTCGAGCGCGACGTTAACCTCTTGAGACCTGAGTCTGTTCGCCTCCTTGATGATCTCTGCCACGACCCTCGGTGATACCGCGCGATATTTCTTCAGTATTGCTAGGACCCTGTCCGGGCTCACCTCCGGGTGCAAGTGGGCGGCATAGTGCCTCATGTGAACTCTCAGAACGTCGAGGCGCTCGGCGTCGGTCCTCGGCAGCGGGATCTCTATGACGTAGGGCTCGAACCTGTTTATTATAGCCTCGTCGATCATCTCAAGTCGGTTAGTTGCGGCTATTACTATCACGTTCTCCAGGGGTTGCAGACCGTCGAGCTCCGTCAGGATCTGTGCCGTGAGCCTGTCGCTCACAGGATCGCCCTTCCTCTTCCCGGCGATCACGTCGAACTCGTCGAAGAAGATGATGCTGGGCGCGTACCTCCTGGCAAGCCCGAATAGATCTCGAATGTTCTTCTCCGGCTCTCCAACCCACTTGGCGTTTATCAGGAGCTGAGCCGCCGGTATGTAGAAGAAAGCGGCATCGTTCTCCTTAGCTATCGCCTTTGAGAGGTAGGTCTTGCCGCACCCGGGCTCGCCCCATAGGAGAAAGCCCTTCGGTGGTACCCAGCTAAGCTTGCTCGCAAGCTCCGTAGAGAGGCTCAGCGAAATTATCTTGAATAGCTTCTCCTTTATTCCGAACAGCCCGCCTATGTCCTTGTAGCTGACCGCGGGCTTGATCTTCAGCACCGAGGACATGACCTCGTCGCTCTTCTCCTGCTCGGTGTAGCCCCTGAGCTCCCTCGCCGCTATCTTGAAGTCCTCTATCGTGACGAGGTACTTTATGTCCTCTGGGGTAAACCTCTTTCCGGTCACCCTCCTGAAGAACCGCTCCCTGAGCGGCTCTATCTTCCTGCTCCTGACCTTGTTGCATGCGTCTATTATGTCGAAGGGCGTGAGCTGCGTCTGCCTGTACGTGCTTACTGCCCTTTCAAGAACGGTGAGGACCTCCTTCGCGGAGAGGTGGGTCCAGCCGAACTTTTGGAGCTCTGCGTTCAGGACAGCCAACAGCATCTCTCTAGTAATGTTCAGGTCCAAGTCGAGTATGTGTGCCCTCCTCCTTATGTCCTCCCTTATGCCCTCAAACCTGTTGGTCGCGGCTATGACTATGGTCCGCTGGGAGGTGTTCAGTATCCTGTTGATGTGCTCTACGAAGGCGTCCTGGACCCTCATGTCCTCCCTGTCAGTGGAGTACATTGACCGCTCCACGCGGAGACCTATGGATTGGAACTCGTCGAAGAAGATTATTGACGGGACATCCTTCGCCCGCCTGAAGATGTAGGACATGTTGAGGACAGATTGACCGTAGAGCGGATTGAATATGTCGTTGCCCATGACCACTATGGGCTGAACGTTTACTCCCTTGGTGAGTCCGTACTCTATGGCGTCCCTGAGGCAGACCTCTGCTAGGAGAGACTTCCCAGAACCCGTCGTGCCTTTGAGGAGGAAGAACTTGGGCGGGGGCGCGCCCTTGAAAACGGTCGTGAGCGAGTGATCCCTGATAACGTGGTATCCCACGGCGCTCATTATGAGCTCGTACTCCTTATCCCTCCCCACGACGTCCTCCCTTTTCTTGGGGAACTTTTTCTCAAGCTCTGCCAGCTTCTTCTGGACTTTCCTCGGGTTGAGTTTTGCGTTCCTCCAGCGCCTGTACTCCCTGTTGGCTAGGTAGAGGGGCAGGGCTAAGAGCTTACGTAGGTAGGGTCTCCTGACCCACCAGTACGACTCCTCTTCTTCAATCTTCTTCATCGATATTGTCAAAAAAACCCCTCCACTTACCTATGCCGTACATCAGACCGAACACCGAGAGCAGGGCACAGGCGAGGAGCCAATCCCCCGCATGGAGTTGGATGCCCCAAGAGTAGAACCTGATCATCAAAAACTCAAAGAAAACTCCAACTGTGACCAAGACAAATATGACAAGTGAGGAGTAAAAGAGGTATCTCACTGTAAGCGCGAAGGTGTCAAAGGCACTCCACCGCTTTCTAACAGCCTTAAGTGACCCTTTGTCAAGGTATGCGGTTGCCAGAAACATCGGTATTAAAACTAGGTAGGAGACGAGGGACCATAGCGGAAAGGCAGGCATGTATCCCACCGTTGGTGCTATCACGACTGGTTGCTGGTAGCTCCCGTAAACTATCGGAATTTCGATCTGCGCGGTTATGTTGGCTGGCACAGAGATCATTTGCGCCTGGGTCCCTGGGAGATCGCCGCTCCTCAAGGAAATGTTGACCAAGAATGGCTGAGACGAGATTAGTGCAAGCGTGCAAAGGTAAGACTTCGAAGTGGCGTTCGCTATGTAGACCTTGAAGTAGCCCCATGCATTTTCGCCGACCTGTTTGCCACCCTCCACCAAAATGCCAGGGTCTGACTTTACTACCGCCACAATGATGTCCGCATCTCCCCTATACTCGGCGTACACATACTCCCTATTCGGGTCAAATATCGTCACGGGCTGAGTCCTTATCGTTATACTCTCGCCGGAGGCGGACAAATTGATTAATGGGGAGAGAACTAGCAGTGATGCGAGGAGCATTACGGAAATTGGAACGTGAATTTTCAACCCACTTCTCAAGATAACAACCTTCTGCGCCTCATTTTGAGGCTTGCCCACTCACAAAGGGCCTTCTCCATAGGATCCTTTCGCAAAGTGACTTTAAAAATTTGCCCCAAAGTTAAGTGAACTACTAAATGTATAACTGTGACTTTTGGGAGTATTATTTTATTTAGTCTTAAAAGGGAATAAACGCTAAATTGAGGATATTTCAGCTTAATTTAAGTGGAATCCTTTGGCTAAGTAACAACTTGTTTAATCATTGCTGGGATTTTATTGGTCTATGTTGAGTTTTAGCTAACCCAACGTTTTGCCATTATATTGGGATGTCCCAATTAATTGGAACATTCCAATCCTCCCTTCTCATTCTATATTACTTGTTTTCTCTCTTGTCTGCTTAGGTCAAGCACCGCTCCCCTTATTCATTTGTTTCGTTTATGCCAACTTTAGAGGCAAGACTTGACTACTTTTCTAATCCATTGTCATTAACTAAATAAAAAAGAGAAAAAGCGGAAAAAGGAGGACATTAAAATTTGATTTAAACAAGGCATATAAAAATTTACGATCAATCATACCAAGCCTTCCTATTAAACTTCATTAATTTTAACAATGAGATTAATTTATACTTATTAATGTATGTTTATATTTCAAGTTGTCTACGATTTTTTTAACAACATATTTTAATATCACATCTTAAAGCTATACTAAATGACTTCATAAGATCGGGTGTGGTTATGGTGCATAATTTTCATTACGAGCCAGATAGTAAGCGAATTCTCAGATTAGAGCTTTTTGGGATGCTTTTTATAGTAGTTCTTGGGAGTGCACTACACTTCACCTTTGAACTCTCCGGTAACAACCCTCTTGTTGGCGCATTTTCAGCCGTGAACGAGAGCGTCTGGGAGCACCTAAAGCTAGCATACTGGCCCGCATTATTGTATGCCATAATTGAATACAGGCTATTGAAGGGCGTACCGGGCTTCTTTCTAGGGAAGGCTATAGGAATATATCTTATGCCCATAACTATTGTAGCCTTATTCTACACTTACAGAGCATTCTTGGAGGAGAGCCTCATCATGGACATACTGATATTCATTTTGGCGGTCATCATTGGTCAATTGGTTGGCTATAAAATTATGGTCTGGAAAGAACCCTCAAAGGTCTCATTAAGAATTTCCGTATTATCTCTAATGCTACTTGGAATGGTGTTTATACTTTTCACTTACTACACCCCGCACCTGTCGATTTTCCAAGATCCCATCAGCGGCGGTTACGGAATATGGAGTTAGGACACTAAATAGTGCATGATTGGATCCTATGCGCCAAAATTTTCCTTCATTACCACAAGCAGGATATTTTTCTTAAATTTTATAATATCGTGAAAAGCTTTTCAGCAAAGTTGCACACTGATCTTTATGGTCTGTATGGCTCTTATACTTGATAAAAATGCCGTCCGAGAATCCCTCCCCATGAAGGAGGCTATCAGCGCAGTCGAAGATGGATTTAGGCTTATCAAGACGGCAGTAGTGCCCCAAAGACTTCCTATAAAAATTGAGCGCTATAATGCAGTGTTTCTTTACATGCCCGCATATGTTGGAGGCGTTGACGCACTCGTCGTAAAAGAGGTATCGGTTCACCCTGATAACCTGCAGAAGGGTCTCCCGACGGTCCGAGGCACGGTCCTGCTCAATAACCCATCTGACGGATCACTGTTAGCAATACTGGACGGCGGGTCTCTAACGGCAATCAGGACAGGCGCCACGACTGGGGTGGCTACAAAATATTTGGCGAGAAGGGACGCGACAAATTTAGGAATGTTTGGCTGCGGAGCCCAGGCAAAGACCCAGTTGGAGGCTGTAGCATGCGTCAGAGGTATAAGGAGAGCAAAAGTCTATGACATCAACCACGCGGCAGCGAGAGATTTCGCCGTCGAAATGTCCAGATCTTTGGGCATAGATGTGCAAGTAAAGGAGAGCCCAGAGGAGATACTAAAAGGGGCAGACATTATAGTCACGGCAACAACATCAAGGACTCCGGTGTTCAATGGGAGTTCGGTAGAGCCTGGCACTCACATAAACGGAATCGGCTCTCATACGCCCGATGCCCGAGAAATTGACACTGACACCATAAAGAGGAGTAGGCTCATAGTCGACTCAAGGGATGCATGCCTTCGTGAGGCTGGAGACATCATAATCCCCATAGGGGAAGGCGCAATAACCGAGAGGCACATAAAGGCAGATCTAGGCGAGGTCGTTAGTGGCGAATGTGAAGGTAGGACGAGCGATGAAGAAATAACGGTTTTTAAATCAGTAGGCCTTGCACTCGAGGATGCCGTCGCAGCTCTTCGGGCTTATAAGATCGCGATGGAGAAGGGTTTAGGCAAAAAAATAGAATTTTGATTTATCAAGATCAGAATACATAAACAAAATGAGTGGAATCGAAAGTAATAGATAAGGCACATGCGTAAGCGAATCAAACAACTAAATTGAGCGTTAAAATACAAAGGGAAAAAAGCAAAAGTATTTTGCCCTATTCTTTATTCAGGAACTTTATTCGCTACCGAGTCTGCCTGCATCAGACCCCGGCCTGTGGCATTTGAACCCCATGTCACAGTTGTCCAACGGTCATAATCGTATATTTTCATTCAGCCTTCCATTATTTTAAGAGTGGTATTTTTCAGTATACTTTCTACTTCCGACTGTGCTAGTGTTGGGTTCTTTTCAAGCATTAGGGCCACAACTCCAGAGACGTGCGGCGTCGCCATGCTAGTACCACCAACGTAGTAGAAGTTCACAAGATTCAGTGGAGCTCTAATCCATCTTTTTCCATTTGACCACCAAGACTTTTATCGGTATAATCGTGGCATCTAGCGTGATCCCCTTGATGAACAGCGGTGGAAGTGGGAGCCTAGCATAAGCGTCTGATGGGGCATAGTAGTTGTGTCCCATTATTGTACTTATTACATGGGTTCTATGCAACTCAAGTGTTGAGCTACCCAAAATGTTGGACCACAAACCCTGCATAGACCAACTCTCCAGTTTTTAGGTCCACATTATTCGGCCCATAAAAATTAATAAAAATTAGAAAGGACTTCCGTTGTCCCACAAGCTCAACTCAAAACTTTGCAATCGCCCAATGAGCGAATTCTTGCCTTCCTTTTTAATAATCGCTAGTATCCCGCCCTCCCTTCCATCTCCCCTCTTCAACCCTTCCAAGATCGAATCGAAGGGCTGCAACTGCACCCCGAATTTTTTGTAGGTCTCCCTTATTATGAAAAATGTCTTCACTCTCCTCACAAAGCCTGCGCAGGATACAAAATGCCCGACACCTTCCCTCTTCTTCAGACCGTTTCTCAAGTCTACATCACAGTCGCAGGATAATAACTTCCTGTTAAGGTCCGGACCTTCAAGCAAGTGTTTTGTGTTCAGGTTGAGTATGAGCTGGGCATTTTCTTCTGTGAACGCCTTAACTAACTCTTGGAGCCTATCCTCGTCGATCAGCGGTCCAACGGATCTATCTACTGTTTTCACGGGGATGACCGCTAGCCCTCCCTCCGATATGGTTTCCACGGCATACTTAAGTCCAACGGCACTTGTTCCCAGCTCGGCTGGCGACGAGGTCTCGAAGAGGGGGTACTTGTACAATCCTTTCTCGCCCGCATTAACGCGCGTCCTTGCGAGGTACGCAACGTACTCCTGGTCAACAAAGTTTCCATTGTGGTGTCTGTAACCTAAACCCCTCAAGATGTACGCCGCCGCAAAAGGTCCACAAAGGTTTTCCTTCTGCTCCCCCTCCATCAGATACTCCTCATCCACGGCCTTGGCTTCGCCCAAAAAAGTTACCGAGTCGTATGTCAGCCCTTCCAGGTACCAAGGTCTGTACATTGCCGCACCAACTCCTCAAAAGATAGGTATGTAGCTCTTCCTCTCCCACTCCGTGACCATCGAGTGGTACTCGTCCCACTCGGCGATCTTCATCTTCAGGAACTCTCGTATGAGCGTCTCCCCTAAGCCCTCCACGATGACTCTGTCCTTGGCGAGCGCGTCCAGCGCCTCCTTAAGGTTGTTCGGCAGCGGCTCCGCGTCCTTTAGGGTATAGGCGTCCACCATCACTGGCTCTCCTGGATCCAGCTCTCTTTTTATCCCATCCAAGCCAGCGAGCAGAGTAGCCGCTATAAGCAGGTACGGGTTGCAGGTGGCGTCTGGCACTCGGAACTCGACCCTCATGCCCTTGCTCTCCATCCCGGATCTTATGGTTGGCACCCTGAGCGCGCACGACCTGTTATTGTAGCCGAACGTGGCATTGGTGGGTGCCCATGATCCAAGCCTGAACCTCTTGTAGCTGTTGACCGTGGGGCATCCTATCGCCGTGAGCGCCCTGATGTGGTGCTTTATGCCGCCAGCGAACAGGTACCCGATCCTGCTAAGCCCGTGGGGGTCATTTCTGTCGTAGAATGCGTTTGCGCCAGTACCGTCTAACATGCTCATATGTAGATGGAGCCCGTTGCCCGCAAGTTCTGAGAAGGGCTTTGCCATGAAGGTCGCCTGGAGCCCCCTGAGCACCGCCGTGCCTTTTACCACGTCCTTCAGCGTCAGGAAGTTCTCCGCAGCCCTCAGCGGATCCGTGTGCCTGAGGTTTACCTCGTACTGTCCAGGACCGTACTCCTTGACCACCCTCACCACATCCACGCCCATTAACTTCAAAACCCTGACCCACTCTTGGATCAGCTCGTTGCCAGCATCATACCCTTGCGTGCTGAAGCACCTGCTGCCGTCGAAAGGCTCGTACCTCCCATCAACCCCCCTAAGTATGTAGAACTCCGACTCGCAGGCTATCTGGGGGATCAGTCCAAGCTCTTCTCTGATTTTACCGACCACTCTCTTGAGTATGGACCTAGTGCAGAGCTCCCATGGCTCTCCGCCCTGCTTCAATAGGTCGCAGTAGGTTCTGGCGCTCCCCGGGGCGTAAGGCAGGGGTACCAGCGTCTCAATATCGGGCGTTAGGAAGACATCGTCAGCCTGCGGTCCGAAAGCAGGTTCTGGGACGAGGTGGTCCAGCGTTGAGAAGGACTGCATCGCCTTCGTTAAGCCTATTCCATTCTTCGCCATGTCTTTCAGGTGGTCGATGTGGGCGGACTTCGCCCTGATGACGCCGTCCGTCCCCACATATATGAACCGCACAATGTTGACTCCTGAATCTTTCAGCTTATTCAGGACTTCATCAATCTTCGACAATTTCTGCCAACACCACCCCTATCATTTATAAAAAAATCTCAATCAATTCAGTCTTTGCAGATGTAGTACTTCGTTGCTACGTAAAGCAGGGAAACCCATATTATACCTGCTATGAGGTCGATGATGGAGTACATGAAAGTGAAGACAATGACCACTATTATTCCAATCAGTCCTATGATCGGCGTGATCGGGTATAGCGGGATCTTCCACTTGAGTTGCTGAACTTCGGTGGCATACTTCTTTCTATACGCAAAGACTGCAGCCAACGATATCAGCCACGAGACGCACCAGGCGAACACAAGCTGAAGTGCCAGCGTCACGTAGACGAAGTTCGGGTCGAACCATCCAAGAAGAACCAGCAGCTCCGATACTATCAAAGTTATGATAGTGCCCATAACCGGAACTCTTGTGGTCTTGCTGATAGAAGACAGCGACCTCGGTATCCTGTAGCCTGCCCTCGCGAGAGCATATAGGCTCCTTGGGGGCGCGTACATCGTTCCCATGAGCAGGCACGTTGCTGCGGCAAGCCAAGCCGCAAGGTTCATGATCGTTGCAGCAACACCCCCGAATAGGTGCTCCGCCGCCAGCGTGTAGGGCGAGATCATGTTCTCCGCCATCTCTGGGACCAGAGAGTAAGGTATGCTTCCTACGACCACTATCTGGCTTAGGGTGTAGACCGCTATGAACGTTACCGAAGACCACACCAGTACCTTGGGAAGGTTGATTGCGCTCTTGGTCTCCTCGCCGGCGTAGACCACCGTTGAAGCCCCCATGTAGGCATACACTCCCATTGGGATGGCGAAGATCATGCCCATCATACCGTTTGGCATGAATGGCGAGAAGTTGTTGGGATCAATAAGAGTGACACCTGCAATGCCGAAGATAACCATTATTATGACCAGCGAGGCTGTGAGTATGAACTGGAACGTAGCAGATACAATAACTCCTGCTATGTTTGCTAGTGCGAATAGTAGGTTCCATACGAGCGCGAATATTATCTGCCACTCCACGCCGTTCAGCCCGAGGAGCTGTTGGGTGTATGCTCCGATGGCAAGACCAGTCGACCCACCAGCTATTATCCAGCCTATCGCAAAAGAGAGGTTCGATATGACACCCCACTCCTTTCCCAACAGTCTTTCGCCCCAGAGCTGCGGTCCACCCGCGCTGGGCATTCCCACCGCTAGCTCGCCGAAGGATATCATCAGGAAAGCCTGCAGGACACCCGCGATGAAGAATGCCAATACTGATGAAGGTCCCGCCTCTGAGAATGCGCTCCCCATCAGCATAAATATTCCGTCTCCGACGACAGCACCAACTGCAATTGCCCATAGGTACCAAAAGCCCAACTTCTTTGCCAGGGAAACCTGTTGAAGAGCCCCTTCAGTTTTATTTGTTTGTTCGTTATTTTGAGCCATAAACCACACCTTTTAATGAAGGTCGAATAGAAAATAAATAATATTTAAAATTTTCTCATTAAAGAGTTTAAAAAGTCTTTAATGAATTCGGAAAAATTACTGAAAAGATGTGTTATTGAGCCTTAGATAAATAGGTCCTTATCGTCAATAGGAGTGGCACGCCCACCACGGCTCCCAACAGAGTGATGACACTTCTCTCCACGAGCGTTACCGGAAGTACTGCCATAAAGAACCCAGGAGTTGGGTTGAAAAGTGCCAAAAAGATCAAGTTTCCAAGCATCTGACCTGCCATTGTAGAAGGATAGCTAGAGATCAACATTCCCAGGAAGAGTTTTCCTTTGTCCTCGGAGTTGAGGAGGTCCGCGATCCTATCCCTTAAAACCAAGATCAGACCTAGACCGATCAGATGGGGCACTGAATATATTGGTATGGATTGCCCTACTGGAGTGGCATACCAAACAAGGAGTATCGCAGCCATCACTAATGAGGAGTTTATCCACCCCCTTATTCCGAAGACACTCCTCTTAGCCATGGTCGCCGCCATGAAAGAGGACACCAATGCAAGTGGGGTAAAAAGAATGGCGGTACCGCCCCCTGTAATGGCTCTGCTCACAACAGCTCCCACGAATGCAGCAAGCGGCCCCAAAGCTGGTCCTAAAGCCACCCCGTAGCCCATCTCTAGCGACCTAGTCAGCCTTATGTCCGACCCTGGCACACCTATAACTGGAAAACCGGGAAGCAGCCCGACTACTGCGTAAATCGCCGCAAGAAGTGCCACTATAGTTATGCTTCTCGCCCTCAATTCGGATTACCTTTCCTTGACTGCCCTGTTTCTCAATACTCCGATCTTTTCTATGTAGGCCTCCACAACGTCCCCGTCATTGAGCTGACCGATCTTCTCAGGCGTTCCGGTGGCTATTATAGCGCCCGGCTCTAGTGTCGTGAAAGCAGAGATGTACTCCACAATTGTGGGTACGTCGAAGATCATCTCCTTAGTGTTGGACTTCTGCTTGATCTCGCCATTGACTCTGAGTTCGAGGTCCAGTGACATGGAATCGCCTATTTCATCATGGGTGACTATGAAAGGTCCGATGGGCGCGAATGTGTCAAAGCTCTTGGACCTCAGCCAGGGTCTTGATAGGGAGAAGTCCTTTGCCTGAATGTCCCTAGCCGTTATGTCGTTCAGGATAGTATACCCAAAGATCCTGTCATAAGCCTCAGATTTTTTGATGTACCTGCCTCCCTTGCCCATCACGATTGTCAGCTCTACCTCGTAATCGACCCTGTTGGAGACCTTGGGAAGGATTATCTCCTCTTCTGGTCCGATCACTGAGTTCGAGGTCTTGAGGAATACTATGGGAACCTCGGGTATAGGTCTGTTGAGCTCGGGGGCATGAGACCTGTAGTTGAATCCTAAGCAGAAGACCGATGGCGGTCGGAGTAGCGGAGCCCTCAGCCTTAACTTGTCTAGCTTTACCGCCTCACCGCTCTCTGCCATCATTTTTAGTGTGTTGCTCGATATGGACTCTGCCTCCTCTTTTAGCAGAGAAAGACCATTCCCATCGATCCTCTCTATGAAAGGCAGTAGGTCTCTCGCGCCTTGAAGGTTCAAGGATCTCAGGCACAGGAAGGACGTCAATTTGATTGCATAGTCGCCTTTGATTAGGCACGGGAAAGTCTTGTTCTCACACTCACAAGTTGCGAACTTCATCATCCCCACCGTTGCGGTTGATATTCGATGCGCATTTATTTTAACATTTTGAATTTAACCATCCGATTTTCAATGCGATAATCTCAACATTTATATGACATAATGGGTCAGAGGAAAGCCCCTTCCCGCGGGGAGAGGGGGCAGTTAAGTTTTAGTATTTGTCCAGACGAGGCGTTGCCGCCCCGCCTGGGTTGCGGATCCGCAAAGAAACAGGGTTGCGGAAAAAGGAGGAATCCGCAAGTTCTCCTTTTGAGGACTTGCTAATAACAACTTGTTTGAACAGATTGAACAAACAACTTTTTATATAAATCAAAGAAGCCGTGCCTCGAGGCAGGTCGTACCTGTTTTTTCATCATTTTGTTTGATCCAGCCTCGAGATCAACTCCTCCGTCGTGGTGATCTCTGCGCCGTATACCTTCTTCAAGTAGCTCAATGCCCGTTCGTTGTCTATTGGGTCAATTGTGGCGACGGCATCTCTCGGAACTATAAGCGCGTATCCTCTGTAGAACGCGTCTGCAGCCGTAAGGCTCACGCATATTGAGGTGTCTATGCCAGTGAGTATGAGCGTGTCCGCGCCTAGCTCCCTCAGGAGGATGCCTAGGTCGGTCTGGAAGAATCCGCTGTACCTCCTCTTTCTCACCACAAAGTCTCCCTGCCCGGGTTTAAGCTCCTCTATGACCTCGGCTCCCTTCGTCCCTGCTAGGGCGTGCGGGCCCCAAACCTTAAGCTCCCAGTCAATGCCGGGGTAATGTGCGTCGCACAAGTATACGACCGGAATTTTTAGACTCCGGGCTTTGGTTATGAGCCTTTTTATGTTTGGGACGATCTCCTTTGCAGTGGGGCTGGCTAACGCCCCTTTGACAAAATCATTCAACATATCTATTACAATTAGGGCTGGCCTCATAGCAACATGACTTTTCTGGTCACTATATAAATACCTTCCTAGTCCCGCGCAAGAGGGTCAGGAACCTCTGGGCGTCCTGAGCCATATTTAAGTTGTTGAACATTATGTACGCTCTCTTTACTGTCTTTAACTCGTCGAGCATCAGCAGCAACCTCCTGAGATCATCGTCGGTATACGCGTAGCTGTAGTTCGTCTCCCCTCCACCTATCCCATGGAGCCTGAAGTAAACGACATCGCTCTCCAGGAAAGGCATCCTCCTAAATGGGTCGACCACATGGACCAGAGAGAGCTCCTCGCACAATGCTCTGACATCATCTGGTCTTTGGTTCCACTCTCCCCGCGGCTCCCACCCAATCCTGACCCCGCGCCTCTCTATTGAAGTGAAGAATGCCCTCATTCCTTCAGTCGCCTCGGGCGAGGGCTTGAAGGCGGGGGGCGTCTGTACGACCACAAAACCCGCACCGAGGACCTCGCAGACCTTTAGCGTCTCCTCCCAAGCCCTAAAATTCTCCTCAGTCGGCCTCAGAAACCCAAAGTTTTCAGCTTTCCCCCACTTGGGCGGACCCCCTGCTCTCCTCCAAGTGGGGCTGGCGGCGGGGTGGGTCAACGCCTGCCATGCCTTGACCACAAACTCGAATCCTTCCGGCGCCCCCATCCTCCACTCTTTGGCGGTATCGACCTTGGGGAGCCTGTAAAAAGTCTCCTGCAACTCTATGCAACAGAAGGTCTTGTAATAGGCAGATCTTCCGCCCCTCACGCTCCACCCGCAAGTGCCGACCTTTACCTCCAACCTCTCACCAGTATCATTATCTGTGAAGCGACGGTTATATCTTCTGTCTTTATCACAATTATCACACCGATTTACATCGAAATAAGATGGACAAGAATAAAAAATGAGAAATGCCTCACTTGATAATATTGTTGCAATTATTTGATTGGATTATTCAATTCTAGGTCTTTTGTTTTTTCCATTCCGTCGTTTTTGGTGTTATCGTAGATCTACACTCTTGATCAATTCAAGGGTCGTAAGGTCGCTCATGCGTAATTGGCTCCCGGATACAGTGTACAAGATGTTGTCTATGTAGAGTATGCGCCTGACACCGTCTTGGTCGTTCTGGTGCAGTATTATACCTCTGAGAACGAACCCTCCGTCCAAAGTAAGGTTGAAGACACACGCTCCCCTAAAGTAACTAAGCACCGATTTGCCTTCGGTCCAACTAACGGGAATAGAGAGCAAATGCTTTCCAGCATCAAAGAGAAACGCCTTCTGATCGTAAAGCACCTCTGAATCAGAGTAATAAAAGTCCATGGTGAACTTAGCCACCTCCTTCGGTACCTTTACGTCGCTCACATCAAATAAAGAGAGTTTAACGTTGTTCCCCTCCTTCCCAACGCCTATTATGTGGTTTTCGTCAAAGGGGTGAAGGTAGCTGGAGTACCCTGGTATCTTTAGATAACCTAGAATTTTTGGATTGCTAGGGTCACTCAGATCAACAACAAAGAAGGGATCGACCTGCCTGAAGGTAACCAAATAGCACCTGTCGCCCATGAACCTTGCCGAGTATATCCTCTCGCCTGGCGCTATACCCTCAACCGATCCCACGACTTGCATCATCATGTCCATGACGTATATTCCGTTCTCTGAACCGGAGGAGGTCCATTTCGTGGTGGCGATCCTGAAGTATCCGTTATACTCGTCCATGCTGTACTGGTTCAGGACCTGTCCCGGGACCGAGCCGCTGCCTTCTATTTTGATATTTCCTTCCCTCAATCTCAGCCTGTAGATGAGCATCTCGTCCCTCCACTCGGTGACTGGCTTCAAGTTCGAAGTTATTACTACTGGGCGATACTGATGGGCGACGAGGTACATGTTCTCTCTCGAAACATACATGCAGGATGAGGCTCCAGCCAAAAAGGTCTCGTCTGAGGGGGGCACATTTTCGTCCGCCACGTTGACGGAGATAACCGTGATGAAGGAGTACCGACCCTCCTGAGATTCTATGTAGTAGATCTTCTCAGGTGGGATCTCTTTGGAAACACCATCACATGTGTAAGAGGGTAGTTCAACCTTCATTTCCTTATTTTCGAAGTCGTAGGCATAGGGCCATTTATTGGAGACTATGTATAGGTAATCGCCGATCATCCTGGAGCCACTGATACTTCCGTTTACCGTCAAATCCCTTACGAGGACTGGTGAACTTCTGTCTGAGACATCGTAAACTTTAACAAACGACATGGGGGCAGGCGTTGGATAGATCTTGGCAAAAATTACTACCTGCGCGCTCCCGATGACTACAAGTTTGTCCCCGCGGATGTAGATCTGGGGCTTGTAGGTGCCCTCAAGTTTGATTTTTGACACCACCTTGCCGCCTTCCGGCGGATAAGCCTTAACAATGTAGATGGTATCGCCTGATGAAACATAGATGTACCTCCCATCACTCTTAACGATGTCCGCCTCGTCGACCCCTGAAACTTGGATATTTGTTGTTGAGTAAGAGTATTGATAGGAGTAATCTTGGGAAGACTCTCTAACATTCGTTTGCATGGTTGTGACGTCTAAGGCTAGGAAATCCTTCATGAATATGTTAGAGCCTAGGGACCTATCCTTGAGAAACAATTCTAACTCGTCCATTCCTGAGAAACGCTTTAGATTGGTGTTTGAGGGTGTGCTCGGGGCATAAACTGAAATGGAAAACATTATGATTATCAGTGACATGAATACAATTATAGACTTTTTACGGCGCTCTGACACGCTCATGACGCTTACCATAATCACATTCAATTCAAAATTATTTTATACTATGGATTGGAACGATCCATTCTAAAAATAGAACACTTCGCCAAAACAATAAAAAAGAGTCAGTATGTCAAATCTTAACAAATTGAAATGACTGCCTCCTGCACAATCAAGTGACCCTGGCGCACAAGCTCTTAATCGACTGCTTTTCTATAATCTATTATTGATCTATTATTATATTGTTACCTCAAACTGACCAGATAAATCCGATAGAAAAAAGTAAGGTGAGTTGTTTGGTGGTTTAAAAAATTGGTTGACTCAGCCCTTTCGGCGACCCCGTGCAAAGGTCAAAATAAGCCAACAATTCACCAGTTTCCGTAGAATAGACGCTGATGACATATTGGAAAACTAGGTATTTAGAAAACCTGATTTGCAATTCCCCCAACCTGCATCATAAGTTCCGCAAAATTGGTAATAATCCCAGACATTTAGACTGTCACTTACTTTTTGAGCCTTTCCCCGCAGTTTTTCCTTTTATTTTTCGTACGAAGTCTTCATATGCGGTCCTACACAATTTATCCGCCTCGGCATTTTTCTCCCTTGGCACCCACTCAAAAATAACACTCTCAAACTTTTGTGCCAGCTCCCGTGCCTTTTCGTGAAGTTTTATTAAGCGCCTAGCCCTAACTGCATATTCCCCTCGCATCTGCCTTATTACTAGCTGACTGTCGCCCCTCACGGTCAAAGGACCATTATAGCCCATCTTTATTATGTACTCCATGCCCTTGATTAGAGCAGTGTATTCTGCAACGTTATTCGATACATCATCACCCAATATTCCGGCGCCTACAAACCCTCCCTCCTCGTGCAATTTTACACCATCTTGATAAACAATGAAGCCGTAGGTCGCAATACCTCCCGGATTGTAGGGCTCGCATAGCCCATCAAACATCAAAATCATGCTTTTCTTCACTCTCTTGATTATTATAGGCTTGCGTCTACTTTAGCTATTGACAAATTCGTTATAAATTTCTTTGAGCATGATTGGCTTACCGAGTTTCTCAACCCGTTCACAAATTTAACATTCCTAGATTAATTTAGCCTCTTGAAGTCAAAATTCTCTTTGACGCAGGTTAATACCAAAATTTGATCTCAACTCTTTGCCCTCCTTGAAACTTTCAAGAAATTAACTATTCCATGGCAATTGCAGGCAGTGCCCACGCAAAGTGTGTATTTTTCTAATTCCGTAGGCAGACTCAAAAGTTCTCTGTAGACCTCCCTCCCGTCTATAGCCCCGACACCCTTCTCGACCAGCCTACTCCTAAAGACCTTGTTGTAGGAGCAAAAACTCATCCTCGCAAGAATGGAATTCACAGACTCAATCTTTTTGCCCGTCACGGGGCAGACTTCAGGCTCATCACACCAAGGGCTACAAATGAAATCTTTTGCATGAGACAAGATCAGCGTTGCGGTGCTTTTGTCCTCTTGGAAGATGACATCCTTTGGAACTTCGATCAAGGCTTTCATCAACATCTCTGGCTCCGGCTCTACTGAAAACCCATTTTCGGAGACCCATTTCGTGAAGAGCATAGCCATGGAATTCCCTGGCATGGCAGGCACGATGATGTCGGGGACGGTACCAGCTTTTATGATCTTTATGGCATGGTTAATTGCATCTTCCACAACGAGCCTTGAACCCACCTCGCACTTGGAAGGGTCACTGCAAACCATCCGAAGAGCTTTGCTCGCATGACAGTTTGGATCTTTATCTACTACTATGACCCGCCTAGATTTCCTGACCAGCACATTGAATGCGATGGTCCCGAACTTCCCGCCTCCCAACACTAACGCCAGATCATACACCATTTAAGCCCCCCATACAATAACGGAGCCTTTTTGTAATGGTCTTGATTCCAACCCCTTGATCATCCGCTGATACAATTCCAAAAAAAGCTTCCAATCGCGCATATAGTAATCTAAAGCCCTTAATTAGGGCTGACTTGTCAATTCCCTGCTCCTTAGTTATCTCCTCCATCACCCTCACTTTTTCCTTCTGCATCCTAGCATAGACACCCTCAGACAACTAGACACTCCGTATGCATTTTAAAATATTGCATATATATCTAAAAACTCTGTTCCAAAATATACCTTAAAAAATAAAAAAATAAAAAATAAAGACAAATTTGATTTATAACTAAAACATCATAGGCAAAAGCGGTAAGCCTATTATGCTTCTAATAAGTAAAATCAATTTGTGTGTTTTATATGAAGTGGGGAGAAGTTGCATCGATTATACTCGTATTCTTTGGCTTAGTAGCTATGGGCTATGTAGGATATAGCTACGGTTACAATAGCGGGATGCAGAAGGGATACGATCTAGGGTTCTCGGATGGATACGTTGTGGGAAATTCAAGCGGATTCGAGTCTGGATTTGTCAGAGGGAGTTTGCAAGGTTATGGGCTTGGAAACGAGAGCGGCTACAGTATGGGATATTTGCAAGGATATGCCACAGGAAACCTGACTGGCTACCAGCTGGGCTACGAGTTAGGCTATAACGAGGGTTACCAGAAAGGCGTTGTGGACGGCGCTGGGACAGGTTACACTTTGAGAGATCCGACATTCCTCGAAGTGCTTTCCTTCCTGACCAGCGACAAGACCGACCGTAACCCGTACACATCATCTTACACTTGCATAAATTTCGCCGCCGACGTCAAGAACAACGCATTCGCGACTGGTTACAAGTGCGGGTTTGTCTACATAAAGTTCAAGGACAGCGCGCACGCCGTTGTTTGCTTCAACACTACGAACCGCGGCCTCATCTTTGTGGAGCCACAATACGACGACATAGTCACACTAAAGATCGGGGAGTCATACGCGGCACAGAATGGATATGTGATTCCTAGCTACGATGACAAGATCGTGAGCTATGTAATCGTGTGGTAAAGATGGCTGGGATATCGCCGCCTACATTTTGGCTATGCTTTAAGCCTCAATACGCGGAGTCGAAAGCTCCATAATGCCCTTTAAAGATCTTTTATCCTAGTATATTTACAACAAAAATCACTATCCTTATTTCCCTCTTCTTGTTATTTTGATGGGGGCACTGCCATGTCAGAAGAAGACAAAGAACTAGCAGCAATAAAGTTCAAGAAGATGCTCGAACTCCAGCGTAAGTATGCAGCCCTGCAGCAGAAGCCCCAGGCAAAGCCCGAAGTCGACGATCTTACGCTTGTGAGGTCAAAACTCACAGATAGAGGTCCAGAGGTCTTGGATGCTGCCCTGTCACAGTACCCCGAGGCTACAAGGGAGGTTGTTAAGTACCTAGCTAAGCTTTACAGGAGCGGAAAGCTCAATGAGACGATCTCAGGCGAAGACCTATACACGCTCTTCTACGATCTTGGGCTCCGCGTCAGGCTTGAGACGACCATAACTTATCTCAAAGACGGGAAGCGGATGTCTCTCAGTGAGAAGTTCAGGCGCGGTGAATGAATTCTCTATCGCCATAAATACATTCCTGCAAGGACTTAAGTGATGGTGTCGATTCCGATCTCTCAATGACAATAAGATATATATTTGTGTGCGATATATTAAATCCGAAATCTTGACCTCGGTTTGGGGTGGTGACCCTTGAATAGCACACCGACGCAAGAACCCGCGCATCAAAAGAGTACAAGAAAAAATGAGGCTAAACCCGACTTGGAGGAAGGAAGAACGGGCGACGAGGTTGAAGCCAAGAAGATCGAAGCCCTAAAGGCTGCGCTTGAGGAGGAGAAGCGGAGGTCTGAGGACTACCTGAACCGCCTGAAGTACATGCAGGCCGACTTCGAAAATTTCAGGAAGCGAATTGATCGCCATATTGACGAGATCAAGCGCCAGTCCAGTGAGAGGATCGTCCTCGGACTTTTGGATGTTGTGGACGAATTAGAGATGGCAATAAAAAATGCCAAGAGTGCGGGCTCTTTGGAAACATTGATAAACGGCGTGGAGATGACGCTTAAGAAACTGAATAAGGTTCTGGCAGGGGAGGGGGTGTCCCAGATCGAGTGCATTGGAAAGCCCTTCGACCCGTCCTTTCATGAGGTGGCATGCGTCGTTGATGGCGATTCTGATGGTCTAGTTGTGGAGGAGGTAAGGAGGGGCTATATGATGGGTGGAAGGGTCATCAGACCGAGCGTGGTAAAAATATCAAAGAAATCAAGCTCAAAGGTGAAAGAGGAGGGAGATTCACATGAGTAAAGTCCAACCTGGAGAAAAAGTATTAGGAATTGATTTAGGAACCACAAATTCCGCAGCCGCCATATTCGAGGGTGGCAAGGCAATAGTGATACCCAGCGCTGAGGGTCCGACCGTCGCTGGCAAGATGTTTCCATCGGTCGTCGCATTCACAAAGGACGGCACGCTGCTCGTCGGAGAGCCGGCGAAGCGCCAGGCGACAGCGAACCCGGAGGGAACGGTCTTTGAGATCAAGAGAAAGATGGGCACAGACTACAGGGTTAAGATCTTTGGCAAGGAGTACACTCCGCAGCAGATCTCGGCATTCATACTCCAGAAGATAAAGAAGGACGCCGAGACTTACCTTGGCACCCCGATAAAGAAGGCTGTGATAACGGTCCCGGCACACTTCAACGACAATCAGCGCCAAGCGACGAAGGACGCGGGCGAGATCGCTGGCTTCGAAGTCCTGAGGATCATAAACGAGCCAACGGCCGCATGCCTAGCATACGGTATAGACAAGCTCGACAAGGAGATGAAGATCCTGGTCTTCAGCTTTGGCGGCGGCACCCACGATGTTACGGTTATGGACTTCGGCAAGGGCGTATTCCAAGTTCTATCGACCAGTGGCGACACCGAGACTGGCGGAGCGGACATAGACAAAGCCATAATGGATTATGTAATCGAGGAGTTCAAGAAGGATACAGGCATTGACCTGAGGACCGATAGGACTGCACTTGCTAGGCTGAAGGAGGCCTGCGAGAGGGCCAAGATTGAGCTCTCCACACTGATGACTACTGACATAGATCTTCCATTCATATACGCTGACGCCTCAGGTCCAAAGCACCTACACATGACGCTGACAAGGGCGAAGCTCGAGGAGCTTGCAGAGCCAATAGTCAGGCGCACCGAGAGGACCATTATGCGAGCTCTCCAGGACGCCAAGCTCACCCCGGATCAGATCGACAAGATCATACTCATTGGCGGAACCACGAGAATGCCCCTAGTCCAGAGAATGATTGAAAGGTTCATGGGCAAACCAGTAGAGAGAGGAGTCGACCCGATGGAGGCTGTTGCCATTGGCGCAGCCATTCAGGGAGCCGTGCTTACTGGCGAGGTCAGGGATATATTGCTTCTGGACGTCACTCCACTATCACTCGGCGTTGAGACCCTTGGCGGCATCTTCACTAAGATAATCGAGAGGAACACAACCATACCCTGCAGGAGGAGCCAGATATTTACAACTGCGGCAGATATGCAGACCGCGGTGACGATCCATGTGCTCCAGGGCGAGCGACCCATGGCTGCAGACAACGTCTCCTTGGGAATGTTCAACCTTGAAGGTATACCGCCTGCACCTCGCGGTGTGCCGCAGATTGAGGTCACCTTCGACATCGATGCCAACGGCATATTGCACGTCTCAGCAAAGGATCTAGGAACCGGAAAGGAAGCCAAAATTACGATCACTGCGTCCACGAAACTCTCGAAGGAGGAGAAGGAACGCCTCATCAAGGAGGCTGAGCAGTTCGCCGAGCAGGACAAAAAGAAGAAGGAGCTCGCGGAGACCCTGAACATGGCGGACACAGTAATTTACACAGCAGAGAGAACAAAGAGGGATCTGGGAGACAAACTATCGCAGGAGCAGAAGGATAGGATAGACAAGGCCGTTGCCGCTTTGAAGGAAGTCATGCAAACCAAGGAGATCGACAAGATTAAGGCGAAGATGGACGAGCTCTCGCGGACCCTACAAGAGATCGGTGCGACCGTTTACCAGCAGCAGGCGGCTCAGAGATCTGCTCAGCAAGGCACAACCCAACAAACCACCGCCCAAGGCAACTCCGATAAAACGGCTGGCGGAGAAAAAGTGGTAGACACCGATTACAAAGTAAAATGAAATGAGAGGGGAACAGCGAAGAGTGAAGATAAATACCAAGGTAAAGGGCTAAGGTAAATATAGTTGCGGTGTTATAGCCTATCCGGAACTTTTTTAGTTGGTGGTTTGCATGGCCAGCAAGAAAGACTATTACGAGATTTTGGGCGTCCCGAGAAACGCCACAAAGGAGCAGATCAAGGACGCCTACCGGAGGCTGGCCATGCAGTACCACCCTGACAGGAACAAATCCCCTGACGCTGAAGAGAAGTTCAAGGAGATCTCAGAGGCGTACGCTGTCCTCTCAGACGACGAGAAGCGGCGCCAGTACGATCTTTTGGGGAGGGCTGACTTCGGTCAGTACTACACCCAGGAGGACATATTCCGCGGTGCGGACTTCGAGTCCATATTCAGGGAGATGGGATTCGGATTCGACATAGGCGACCTCTTCAACATGTTCTTCGGAGGCGAATTTGGTAGGCGCGCCTACGCCAGGCAGGTTGTCCGAGGGAGGGATCTCACATACGACCTTGAGATCTCTCTAGAGGAGGCTTTCAGGGGCACGGAGAAGGAGATCGAGGTTCCCAGGACGGAGCGGTGCGATGTGTGTGGCGGGTCCGGAGCTGCTCCAGGAACTTCGCTGAAGACCTGCAACAGGTGCGGGGGCACCGGTCAGATCCAGAATGTGAGGACCACAGGATTCGCAAGATTTGTGACAGTCACACCATGCAACACTTGTGGGGGATCTGGAACCGTTGTGGAGACCCCCTGCAGGGAGTGCAGAGGCTCTGGAATAATCAAGAGGCGCAGGATCATCACAGTCAAGATTCCTGCGGGCGTAGACGACGGTCAGCAGCTAAGACTCAAAGGTGAGGGTGAGGCATCTCCCAGTGGTGGTCCACCGGGCGACCTCTATGTGAACATCTCTATAAGACCACACCCATACTTCAAGAGGAAGGGCGCCGACCTGTACTATGACCTAAAGATAGGCTTTCCCCAGGCGGCGCTGGGTACAGAAGCGACGGTTCCGACCCTTGACGGTGATGTTGTGGTCAACATAAGACCAGGTACCCAGCCCGGAGAGATACTTCGGATAAAGGGGAAGGGCATGCCGAAACTGGGCGGGTACGGAAGGGGAAACCTGATGATCAGAGTCAACATCGACGTACCAACAAGCCTGTCTCCACGGCAGAGGCAGTTGTTGGAGGAGCTAGCTAAGGAATTCGACCAAGACGTCAAACCAAAGAAGAACTTTTTCAAATTCTAATTTAATTTTTATTAATATTACCGTTATGGTTGAGAAAGCCAATTAAAGGAGGCAGGATGTGCAACCTGCAGTATGTTTTAATAGAGGTCTCTTGAAGAGTATAAGGTCTGATCATCATGCCCCAAAAGGTTCTATACTGGAAGGGATGCATGTCTAGATTCAGGACAAGGAGCATTGCGGACTCCATAGAGCGCCTGCTAAACCTGCTGAATGTTGATTACACGACCCTCGGTGAGGATGAGGGGTGCTGTGGCTCTGTCCTTTACAGGACTGGTCAGACGGCCGACGCCCTTTTAGTCTCGAAGAGGACTCTTGAGAGGCTATCCTCACTCGGTGTTAAAGAGGTCGTGACGGGCTGCCCTGGTTGCTTCAGGACAATGTCCCTAGACTATGCAAACTTTTTCAGAAACGTACCCTTCAAGGTCCGTCACATCTCCCAGTTCCTCTTCGATATGCGAGACGAGCTCAGAGACCATCTCCGACCGATGAAAGCCAAGGTTGTCTACCACGACCCGTGCCACCTTGGCAGGCATATGGGAGTATATGAGGAGCCTAGGGCGCTGATAAAAATGATACCTGAAGTGGATCTCTTAGAGTTTAAGTACAACCGGAACAAAGCCCTCTGCTGCGGTTCTGGAGGCGGCGTCCGATCTGCATTCCCCGAGGTCTCTCTCGAGGTAGCAAAGTCCACACTCTTAGAGCTTCCCGAGGGCACAGAGATCGTCGTGACAGCCTGCCCCTTCTGCAAGTACAATTTTGTGGAGGGCAACAACAAGAAAGTCGAGGTCATAGACCTCCCTGAACTTATCCTGAGAGCGTGTGGTGGATAGGATGTCTGACGAGTGGTTCTCATCTAAAAAGGAGGAGTTTATGAGGTGGCTCTACGACGAGAACAGGAGGCGCGGGCTCTCTAGAGCAGTCTCCTCATACACAGCCGCCAGGGATTATGCTCTTTCCTGCCTGCCTCACCTCGAGAAGACGCGGAAGGAAGTGAGAAAGATCAAGGAGTCCGCAGTAGAGCAGATGGACGAGCTTAGAAAAATTGCCTCTGAACGCATCACAGAGTCGCATGGAAACGCCTACTTTGCGAGGGACGCCGATGAAGCCAGGAAGATCTTCCTCGAACTCGTGGGGAACGGCAAGACCGTTGTGAAATCAAAGTCACTGGTCACAGAGGAGATACACCTCAACGAGGCTTTACAGAGAAATGGAAACAGGGTCTTTGAGACCGATCTTGGCGAGTTCATAATACAGATTAGGGGCGAGAAGCCGACCCACATCATCAACCCATCGGTGCACGTGCCGAAGGAGGAGGTCGCCGAGACCTTCTCCAAACTGGTGGGCAGGGAGGTCAAGCCGGACATCCCAGAACTCGTTGGCGTTGCCAGGGAATACCTGAGGGATAAGTTCTGCAAAGCCGATGTTGGAATTACAGGCGCCAATGTCGTCGCAGCGAGTACGGGCACGCTCTTCATAATAGAGAACGAGGGCAACGCAAGGTTTGTCAGCAACGCACCACCCGTGCACATCTGTATTACTGGGATAGAGAAGATAGTTCCGACACTTGAAGACGCGTTCAAAGTGGTTCAAGTTCTCCCTCCCTACGCCACGGGCATACTGATGTCTGCCTATGTTTCGATGATAACAAGCCCGAGTAGGACCGCCGATATTGAGAAGACCTTGGTCTACGGCGCGCACGGTCCAAAGGAGCTCCACGTCATCTTCTTGGATAATGGACGAAGCCGCATGCTGAGGGACCCAATAATGAAGGAGGCACTTTACTGTCTGAGGTGCGGAGGCTGCATGTACGAGTGCCCTGTATATAGGGTCCTCGGAGGATCTTTTGGTCACAATTACTTTGGCGGTATTGGTATAATCTGGAGCGCATTTACCGCTGGGGAGGAAAAAGTTGCGGCCGCGATCGATGCATGCACAAAATGTGGAAGGTGTAAGGAGGTATGTCCCCTTGAGATCGATGTACCAAAGATGATTGAATGCCTGAAATCAAGACTCGTTGAGAAAGGTTACCTCGCGGACAAACACAGGATAATCAAGGAGAACATAATGAAAAGGGGCAACCCCTTTGGGGAATGAAACACAAGCTCTCAATAATGATTATGCAATAACTTTTGGACGAGATTGTAGGTACCATTAAACTTAGATTAAATTAAAAAAATAACTGATTAAAACAATTAATAAATGAAAATAAAATGTGTTAAATAACTATGAATAACCACAATATCCGCACTTAATTCAGGTGGGCAACCCCTCTTTCTCTTTAATCTCTTCTATGCCAGGTATTTTGGGCAACGTCTTCGAAAGATCTTTTTCGGCGATCTTTGCGGCATTCTGTAGTATCTCCTGTCCCTCTTCTGCTATGTACGACGGACTCAGCATCTGATCAGAGTACTGAGAAGCCTCAACCATCAGCCCGTCAAGAACGTCGCCCAGTTTTTGGAATGACTGATCAGCCTCGGGGATTAGCTGCGTTATTCCGCCATAGATTTTTTTGACAGCGAAGAGCGCGGGCGCTACACTCGCAGCAACATTACCATACTCCTTAACCGTACCCAACCTCATGACTATCTGTTCAAGGGCAAGTCTGGAGGTGACTATCAATTTGGCAAGTTTCCTTACCTCGGTGAGCTCGTTGGCGTACATTTTAGCCCTCACTATATCCCGCCTTCTGTAATAATAAACCACTTTTTCAAAGAGCGTTCTGTCGTATTCCCTTATCTTTGCGCCCTTTAGATCTAGTCTCTGCATTTGAAGGTTAATGATCTTAATCGCCTCTTCGATCTTCGGCTTAAGAGGCCCTTTCACTTTTGAAAACCTTCCCTTTTCCTCCCACTTCTTTAAAAAACTCATAAGGCTTTCATCAGAATCTCTCTATCCCATTAAATATAAAAAGCTTTGACATCCTTTGCGCACACCCCTAAAACTGTAGATGTGATGGGCGATTTTTCAACCGCACGTCATCAAATTTTAAACAAGGAAACACAAAAAATGATAACAAAATAATGTGCTAAATAAAATACTTATAATGTACTGAATAAAATACTTATATACCCTGTTCGGAAAAGGATCAGAAGGTCGTCTAAATATGTTTGGCACAGGTCATGTTGCCGTCTGGCTTGCTAGGCAGACCGAGAAGGAAATAATAGGTTCTTGCGAAAAGCACCTCACAATGGTATTCACCATAGTTGACAAGTTCAAGTTTTTTATGGAGAGGTATTCGCAGAATAAAATTGAAGAAAGCCGTTATATTGCAAATGAAATTTCCGACTTGGAGAGGGAAGCTGACAGAATAAAAGAAGGCATAATAGAAAACCTGATGAAGAGCGCTATACACCCAATGGATCAAGATGAGATAATAAAACTCATCACAGTCTCAGATGACATAGCTGCACATATAAAATCTGCTACAAGAAAACTTCTCTACACATCTCCGGCTGATGTGCCCGAGCACATTAAGAGTGGACTAATCTCCATAGTAAATACATTAGTCGAGGAAAAGAACGCCCTCAAGGATACTATTGAAGCCCTCTCATCGAAAAAGGGGAGCGTCAGGGTTATGGCAGAGAAGACCGAACGCTTGGAGGAGACCATTGACGATATGCGTGTGGATCTACTTGCCCAAGTATTAAAGTGGGGCGATGTCTCAAAACACGTGAGCAACTGGCTGATGCTGAAGGAGTCCATCGAAAACATAGAAACAGCCTCCGATAGAATGGAAGACACGGCAGATGTGCTGAGGGCCATGGCAATCCTCAGAGGGAAACAATAATCTGCTCAAATCTAGAAACTAAGATATTGTGAAAGACAATAGATAATAGATTGCCATGGCGAGTAGTATGTTTATTGGTATTGTGGCTATCCAGTAAAATGCTAACCTTGCCGTAACACCTTTACTCACCGAACTGACACTCTTAGCAGCTCCTGCTCCCAAAATTGCCCCCACAGCCGCATAGGATGTGGAGATCGGAAGTCCGTATCCGAAGACGATGTATGGCACTGTGGTGAAGAGATAGACCACCAAGGCATTTGCCAGACTTGCTGACAATCCAGTGTTCAAATCCAGCCTCGTAACTCTGTATGCCAAAGTCCTTATAACTCTAGGACCAAAAACAAAACCTCCAACCACAATGCCCGCGGAACTGTATATTGCCAGCATAAACATGGCGGTGGAGTCTGGCATCTGTCCAAGGTTCGCCGCTATCGTGACGTATACCCCTGTTGCGTTCGCGACATCGTTTGCCCCAAAAGAATATGCTGAGAAGCACAACGAGCCTACCAAAAGGAGCCTGAATATTTTGCTCAATAGTTCGGGCTTATCCTCGTACTTTTTTATTAAAAGCGAGAGAACCCTGTACAGCCCGAAAGCCAGAATCATGCTACATAGAGGCGAAGTCAACCAACTTGCGGCTATGGTTCCGACCACACTGGCGTTCATTCCCGATAGACTGTATTTGATTATTCCGTAGCCTATGACCGCGCTTATAATAGAGTGAGTGGTCGATATGGCCATTCCCCTCATTGTGGCAAGAAATATCCATATGTTGGCAGCGAGTATTATCGCAAGGGCGCCAGTAACATCAATTGTGGGAACAATACCTCTGCCTACAGTCTTCATAACCATGTGCCCCTGTAACGCGGCTCCGAGCGTCGTGAATACTGCAAATAGAAGGAGGGCGCGTTTCAGCGAAAGCGCACCTGCACCGATAACTGCACTCGTTGGATTAGCCGCATCGTTTCCGCCGAGGTTCATTGCCATAATAAATGCCAGAATCAGCCCAATGATAAGCAGGATCACTTGCAAATCCATGCAATCACCAAAATCTGTCCCTTTAACGTCTAACGAATGAAAACTCGTTTCTAAAAAGTGTTTCTAAGTTAAACCAACTATTATTGTGGTGATGCCCTCCCTTATCATTCCTATTGCTATCGCCGAGAGTATGAATGCCATTATCCTGGATATGATGGTCGATCCAGTCTTTCCTATAGCTCTCAGGACGCGCTCTGAGTAGAATAACAACACCCATTGGATTATAATGTTGCTTACTATAGCAAATAATGTGACGGCAGGACCGAAGGGTCCCTGCATCAGATATATCACAGTGTAGATCGCGCCCGGTCCAGCCATGAGCGGCGTGGCTAGAGGGACCACTGCGATGTCTTCGCTGCTTATCCATCTTGCTTCCTCTCTACCTAGTAGCCCCTCTATGGAGAGTATGAAGAGAAGTATCCCGCCTGCTATCCTGAAGTCGTTAATTGATATGTTGAATATCTCGAATACTATAAAGCCACCAAGGGCAAAGAATGCAAGTATTGCCATGGCTATCATCACTGACCTGTTGATGACCTTCTTTTTTTTCGCGACGTCAAAGGTGGCAGTGAAGGTCTGGAAAAGGGGAATGTTTCCGATAGGGTCAAATATCACAAGTAGAGTGACGAAGCCCTGCAGGAATACCCCTAGAGCATCAGTCATAAGGGCACCTTTTAACTTTTGATTTGTTTGTACATAATTAAAAAGTCTTTTAGTCTTGTGGTTTTGGATAAATTTCAAGACATGCAGTCCGCTACAATTCGCTTTTCTATTGGCAGAATCTTCTACCTCAATCTTAAATAAATACGTCAATAAGATATAGACGGATCCTTATGTTCCGCGACATATTTGACGTCATACCACCTTCGCCTGTATCCCTGCTCGAAATGGTTGAGAAGATCGAGAAGGAAAAAGGCACACGCATAGTACGGTTCGATGTTGCCGAGCCCATGTTCGCCCCTCCCTGGAATGCCGTGAAGGGCACAATGGACGCCCTTCTGAAGGGCAAGCATCGATACTCTTCCAGCTGGGGTGTGCCAGAACTAAGGCAAGCCATATCGGAATATCTCAAAGAGACTAGGGGTTTGGAGTATTCAGTGGAAGAGATTTTGGTAACTACTGGAGGAAAATTTGCAAACTTCGCATTCTTCCTTGGGCTTTTCAAGCCAGGTGACGCCGTGGTTCTGGTAAAGCCCTACTGGACTAGCTTCAAGGCGGTTCCAATGATGTTGGGGCTGAAGATTTTAGAGACATGGTCCAAGGAACCGTACCACTTGAACGAAGAGGAACTTAAAGGTATAATGAAAATGAGGCCAAGGGGCATCGTCGTAAACACCCCGAACAACCCCACCGGCGGGTTACTTGACGAGCGCGATGTAAAACTACTGCGTGACTTGGCAGAAGACTATGATCTCTACGTACTCTCTGATGAGATCGATTGGGCATACCTATATGATGGGAGGCGCTTCATATCTCCCGCATCGCTAAGCCAATTGAGGGATCGCACAATCGTCACAGACGGCTTCTCCAAGATATTTGGCATGACGGGGTGGAGAGTTGGATTTGCAGCAGGACCGAAAGCGCTCTTGAGGAGGCTACATGCTGTGCAGGAGCATACTGTTAGCGCCCCTACAACATTTGCACAGTACGGCTGCCTCTCCGCCTTGGAAGGGTATGTAGATCACATCAACATGGTTGTCAGATCGTGTACCGAGAAGAGACGCATTGTTGTAGATGGTCTTAGTGGCGTGAAAGATCTTGAGTGCCCATTACCTGAAGGCGGATTTTACGTCTACCCGCGCATAAAAACTCAGAAATTCCCCAATGCGGAGATCTTTGCTAAGGATCTCCTAGAGAAGGCAGGGGTTGCTGTCATCCCGGGCGAGTATTTTGGCGACACCAGAGGACACTTCAGGCTCTGCTATGCAATACCAGACGAGGATCTGAAGGAGGGCATAAGGCGAATAGTGAAGTTCTTTGAATAAAGCGCTATAATTAAGATCAATTCTTAACAAGTAAAAATTAGTGTTAGAAGCCTATAAAAATCAACAAAATTGAAAACTCGACAAAATTAGATGAAAGTAAATAAAAAAAGGAAAAAGTATGCTTACTTCACGGAAGCCCTAAAGTATGCACCGCAGCTTGGGCATTTGAAGAGACCGACGGTGACCGGCTTCCTTCCCTTAGGGGCAAGTGTCCAGGTCTTGGACGGATTTGCAACTTCTACTCCACATTTCGGACATTTAGCCATATGAAGCACCTTAGTACTCTCTAAATGATGGCTGGACTTAAAAGGCTTGCTTTATGGTAAGATTATCCAATGTCAGGTTAAAGAAAGACCATAGCATTACAATAATTCCATAATCATCTTCATTATAATTTAACTTGAAGAAGATAACATGATCAATAAAAAAAGTTATTATGTTGTGCTCTCATTGGAAATTGAGGTATGACTGGTGACAACAACCTTCACCATTAACAGCCTATGCGATCATGCCACCAAAATCACAGCCTCCATCAACGGCTCCATCATTTATGTAAAAATCGAGTCCACATGCGAAAAAATCAAGGACTATGCAAACCTGATCAAGAAGTTAACCATCAGGGAGATCGCTAGGGAGATTCTTAATAACCCGATTTATACAAAGGCCTCGGAGTCACGACTTGAGCCCAACTGCCTCGTGCCATGCGGAGTTGCTTTCTGCACCTGGACCGAGGCAGGGATGGTTTCAAAAAATCTGTTGTCAAGGATGCCTGCCCAGTGCATCTTATTCAAACAGGATTGAAAAATTTGTCTTGAATGACATTATACGAATCATTGCTCGTCTCGGACGCTTAGCACTTTTATCCCCGCGGCAGATAGCGCCCTCATGGCTTCCATCTCATTGCTGACCTTCAATACCACTTTTTGGCAATCCATGGTGTAGGCATAGTCTATGTTAATACTGGCGTTTCCTAAGATTTTCACGGCGGATGTGAGGTCGTTCAAGCCAATGATTATCACATTGGTTTCATTCACAGCCATGTTGGAACTTCTAAGTACCTCGAGCGCCTCGCCCTCCTTATCGAGAATAAGCCTCACTATGCCGTAGTTGCCGGCCTCGGCTATGCCCATCGCCAGCACCCTAATATTATTTCTTTCAAGTATGTCGAGAAGGTTTGCAAGCCTGCCAGGACGGTTTTCCAAGAAGACGCTCAACTGTTTTATCATAAATGTTGCCTCCTAATTCATTACGCCCTATATCTTTCTCATATCGATTATCCTTTGTGCCTTCCCTTCGCTCCTTGGGAGCTTCTTCGGCTCTACGAGCTCAACGACTGCATGTATGCTCAGCGTATCCTTTAGCTCCTCCTCCAATTTTTGCTGTAAGTTCACAAGATCTGTCAACCTATCTGTTTTAAAGTCCTCCGAGACCTCCACCCTCACCATCAGCCTGTCCATGACCCCCTCCCTGTCCACCACAAGCTGGTAATGTGGGGAAACGCCCTCGGTCTTCATAAGGATCTCCTCTACTTGGCTGGGGAATACGCATATGCCCCTTATCTTAAGCATGTCATCTGTCCTGCCCAAGATCCTCTTTATCCTTGCATGGTTCAGACCACACTCGCACGGTTGATCCTCCAAGATCGTAATGTCCCGCGTCCGATACCGCAGCAACGGCATCCCCTCCTTCTTTATGGTTGTTACTGCCATCTCGCCCTTCTCGCCCGGTTCCAACACCTCTCCAGTGTTGGGATCGATTATCTCCACAATGTAGTGGTCCTCCCAAACATGAAGCCCGTCTTTCATACTGCACTCCATCGCTACACCTGGTCCATTTAACTCGGACATGCCGTAAATGTCGTGAGCTGACTCTACAAACTGTTCCTCCAGTCGTCTGCGCGTGTTCTCGGACCATGGCTCTGCCCCGAAGACGCCCACTCTGATCTTTAAATCCCTCTTGGGGTCTAACCCTTCGTCCCTTGCACTCTCCGCCAAGAAAAGACCATACGATGGTGTGCAGCATATAACGGTCGTACCAAGGTCTTTCATTAACTTGAGCTGCCTCTTAGTGTTGCCTGTACTCGCTGGGATGACTTTTGCTCCCAATCTCTCGGCGCCGTAGTGTAAACCGAGCCCTCCGGTGAAGAGTCCGTATCCGTATGCGACCTGAACGACATCATTGGAAGTGACTCCTGCGATCTCCAAACACCTTGCGTTTAACTCGGCCCAGTTTTCCACATCCTGCTTAGTGTACGCAACGACCGTGGGATTTCCAGTAGTCCCCGAAGAGGCGTGGAACCTCACGATCTGTGAAGGATCTGCTGAGACAAGACCGAGCGGGTAGTTGTCCCTGAGGTCCGTCTTAGTCGTGAATGGTATCTTCTTCAAGTCTTCTTTAGTCCTTATGTCGTCAGGATCGATTCGATTTTCAATAAAACGTCGTCTGTAGAAGGGGGATCTCTCATATACGTACTTTACTAGCCACCTAAGCCTTTTGTTCTGCAGCTCCACTATCTCTGACTTTGAGAGTTTGTAAGTGCACATATTTCTTCGGCATATCTATCATAAGGTCTCCTTTAATCAGTTTTGGTCAATCCTGTTTGACCATCGCCTAACTTACATAATGGTTAATACTCACCATCACGATCATATTATTGGGGGTGGGGGGTTGAAGGTCGTCCTAGTGAATCCTCCTACTACTGCACCCCTAGAGACCGTTGCAACCTTGGGGCTTAAAGCCCCTCCTTTAGGTCTTGCGTACGTTGCTGCGGCGATTAGAAAAGAGGGTCATAATGTGAGCATCATAGATTCCCCTGCCCTTGATATATCACACCATAAACTGGGAGAAATATTACAAAAGGAACATCCTGATGTGATAGGGGTCACATCAACCACACCAACAATCTATGATGCTATGAAAGCTGTGACTATTGGGAAGGAGTTTTGCCAGGATTCAATCACAATCATGGGTGGGTGTCACATCACTTCCCTGCCAGAGGATACGATGGCTGAATGTGGCTCTCTTGACATAGGAGTGATCGGAGAGGGAGAGGCTACAATAGTAAACCTGCTAAGGGCTTTGGAGACTAAAAGACCTCTGTCAGAAGTTGATGGGATTGTTTATCGAAAAGACAACAAAATTTTAAGAACGCGACCAAGAAGGCTCATAGAGAATTTGGATGAGATTCCCTTCCCCGCCCGGGACCTCCTTCCTTTAGATAGGTATACTGTCTTGGGGGAACAACATAGGCTTGGCAACATTCTGACGAGTCGTGGGTGTCCATTCCGCTGCATATTCTGCTCCTCGTCCCAGTTTTATGGAAGGAGGTTTAGGGCTCGAAGTCCGAAGAATGTTGTTGATGAGATAGAAGAGCTCATGAACAAATACAAGATCAGGTCTTTTGAAATTGTTGATGATAACTTTACGGTGGATAAGAAAAGAGCCATGGAAATAGCCGAGGAGATTATTAAGCGGGGCCTCAAAATATGGTGGACATGTGGGTCCAGAGTGGACCTTGTATCGAGGGAGCTTTTGGAGGTAATGAAAAGAGCAGGCTGCGGTCTGATATACTACGGGATCGAGTCTGGCTCCGAGAGGGTGCTAAGCATTCTGAGGAAGGGGATAACTCTGGAACAAGCAAAATCAGCCATCAGGTGGGCCAAGGAGGTAGGTATGGAAGTCGTAGGTTCATTCATAATAGGAGTTCCAGGCGAGACGAAGGAAGACGTCATGAAGACCATAAGGTTTGCCAAGGAATCTGGGATTGACTTTGCACAATTCACAGCTATGACCCCCTACCCCGGCACAGACGTGTACGAACTTGCAAAGAGGGAGGGACTCCTGACCACTAACGACTGGTCCAGGTATACAACAATAAACCCCGTAATGAGGACCAAGGAACTTACCGTGGAAGAAATATCGCACTTGGTAGGACTCGCGTACAGGAAGTTTTACTTAAGCCTGTCATTCATTTACAAGCAACTGACTAAAAAGCGGCTGAAGTGGATATGGCCAGTCATAAAGAACAATCTTGGACTGATAATGCCGACTAGGGGAAAGTAGGAAATTACAAAGAATAGAGAATTAAAACATTCTAAAAGTTAGAACACAGAGAAGCATGCGGAAGGCTTTTATAAACTCGGTTAATCCCTTGAGTACGGCGAAAAAATTTGTTTTCGAGAAAGCTCCATTTATTGTTGGCATTGATGATGGTCCTACCCTTGATAAATACGATATCTGCGTCTCCCCTAACCGTAAGTACCGACAAACAGACGTATTACCCCGGCGATGTTATATACGTCAGTGGAACCACCGAGTCGAGCTCAGATGTTACGATTCAACTTTACAACCCAGATGGAACTATGGTTGATATAGATTACAAAGTCTCTTCAACTAACGGCTATTTCTCAATGACCTTCAAGATCCCCCTAAAAATTCCGTCAGGGTCTTGGATTTATGGCGTTTACACGGTTAGAGCCTATTCGGTGGGTCAAATCAAGAACACAACATTTACATTATCCACAATAACCGACGTGACGCCGCCCACAATCGCATCCATCTCCCCCGCAGAGAACACCACTGTGAGCATATTGAACCCCATCATCTCAGTTTTATATTCCGATGATGTAGCCATAGATTTTTCCACAGTCAGGATGATGTTAGACGGTGTTGATGTGACCGCAGCTGCCACCATAACCTCAACGAGGACCGACTACATCCCTGTCTCGAATCTAAGTGAGGGCTCTCACACCGTCTACTTCGAAGTTAAAGACTTGGCGGGCAATAAGGCGTCAAAGACTTGGAACTTTAAAGTCGAGTTTCCTGATCTCTCACCCCCGGTTATATCTTCAGTGTATCCGCCCAACGGAACCATCCTGAATGTGCGCATGATCACATTAAACGCCACATATTCTGACAATAAAGCAGTCGATCCCTACTCTGTCACCTTAAAGTTAAACGACAGCACGATCACTTTGAGCGCTATATCATCCACAAGCCTAACAGCTTCTGCGAACTTGACAGATGGGGTCTACCTTGCAAAGCTGTCCATAATGGATACCTCAGGGAACATAGCCAAAACGAACTGGACTTTCACAATAGATGCTACTCCGCCGACGATATCGGGAAATATCCTGAATAACAACACCGTCTTTGAAAGCAAGGAAATAACCTTCACAGTATCAATCTCAGACAATATCGCCCTGAACACAAGCTCTGTTTCTATGACGATCGATGGAATTGCTGTAACGCCCACGGTCAACGCAACGTCTGTGACATACTCTGGCACGCTATCTGAGGGATCACATACTGTAGTGATTTCAGCGAGAGACATGGCGGGGAACACTGCGAGCAAGGCCTTCACTTTTTCGATCGCTCTTCCCACAAACTATATGATTTACATCATTGTTATCATCATAGTCGCGGTTATAGCGGTGGCAATTATCTTCGTGCTTAAAAGGGTATGATCAAAAATAAAATTTATTTTTTATTTTTTTATTTTAGATTTTTAATATTTTATAAGATTTTAGATTTTGAGGAGTGTTTCTTTTCCAGAGTCAGCGACCAATTTTAATGGCGTCCAATACATCCTTAATTCGGTCACCGATCGCAAAGTCCAGATAAATTTTGACTGTTTCTATTCTAGAGTGCCCAATAAGTCGCCTGCAGAGCTCCACGTCTCTGGTCTTTTCGAGTATCCTGATAGCATAGGCGTGGCGGAAGGCATGGTTGCGGTAGCGCCTCCCCAAGATCTCTTCGGTGTACTTATGAGTAATGTTCAGCACCTGCCTCCTGGTAAGTGAAAATATCGGCTTTTCTGGTGGGAAGATCGAGACGTACTCCTTTAGGTAGGGCTTTAAATCTGGGCTTATCACGGTCTGCCTGACGAACTCCCCCTTCTTCTTGAGCTGCTTTATAGTTATCAAGCCGTCCTCAAAATTGAAGTCCATCGGCGTAAGCGCCAAGAGTTCGGAAGTACGTATTCCCGTTGTGGCCAACAGCCCGATTAGGCATAGATCCCTCAGGGAGATCACGCCAGACTTGTATTTCTTAATCATTGTGGTGAGCATCTTTTCTACATCGCTCCAGGATGGCACATCTTTTAGCTTTAGCCTCTGTTTCGGCTCTGACACATTGTAACCTCCGCTCACCAGCACCTTTTAAGGAAAATATATCTGAATAAAACTATCGAGCTATGGGTATATAAAAAAGGGGTTTTGAAGCCTAGATGCTAAAGACCAGTCTAATTAATTTCTGACTTCATTGGTTCAAGTCTATTACTATATCCATGAATTCTTCCAGCCGTTTCAGGAGGTCCCTCTCACGTTCTGAGATCCCGCTCCCTTTATCGTCCTGCAGCCTGCGCCCCTCGTAGGCATTCCCTACAAAAGTGTCAGCCAATTTGATTGTCTCCAACAACCTCTCCAGAGACCCGGCGTGAAGGTACAACGTAAGATCGTTTATGAAAAGGACGGGAGAAGGGGACTTGATGAAAAAGTCGAACAAAACCTCGATGGATTCCGCATTCGCCTTTGCCAAAGCCATCACTTCATCTTTTGTCTTTCCCTCCAGCCTCGGTGCCCATACCTTGGAAGGCCTCACGTACTTAACCTCATTGGGAACAGAGATCGTTCCACCCACACTGAACACACCCACAACCCTTCTTTGAGGCGCAAGGTCTATGACTGTGATGTGCCCTGGGGGCAAAAACTTTACAGCTGATTGGAGGAGCTTTTCAGTGAGTCGCGTTTTGCCAGTACCGACATCCCCTTTGATCAGGACCCTTTTCCCTACGAGATCTTTGAAATTGATATCCTGTTCTCGCAAAGACCTGCCCCCTTATTGTATACCCCTAACACTTCTGGCTGGCTATTGATACGAAGTATTAAAGGGTTAGACAGATAAACATCAACTCTTCTCTTTAACCTTCGATTTAGGCTATATATAAGAATTTTCAAGTAAAGTTACTTCTAAAAATAATCTTAAATATATTTTATTTAATTATATTAAATTTTAAATTTATTACATATCTTTAGACCTCATACAATTAACATTAAAAATATGATGTATCAAAAGATTGCAATATAAGAACTGCAAAGGTTTTCCAGATCAGCTCTGGGCAGACCCTCTAGGCGTCGGATCATCAGTTTACGGGCGTAGTCTAATGGGACATGCAGACAACTGTAAAGTGCAATTTTTGTCACGGCCGGGGTCCTTATCGCAGGTGGCTGCCCCATTAGTGCAACTCTCACACAACCGTTATGCTCACTTTTACATCATTTCCCAATCGGAAATAGATTGGGAAATCTGCTGATGGTGTGAGAACATCAAGTGAGGCTAATAGTGCATTATGCAGTGTACAAAAGTCGAAATATAAAACATATTGTTAAATGAATTATATAAAATATAATACAGATAAATTTCAAGATTTAATAAAGATAAAGTTCTAAAATATAAGCCTTTAGCAATATAGAAAATATCCTGTTTTTTCCTTCTGATCAGCTTTATCTCCAGTTTACTTGTTTACAAATTTACATTTTGATAAGGAAGCTAGAGGTATTTCTGAAAACTCATGGAGCCTGTTATCTTAAGATTTAAAATAAAAAACCATAAACTCTAAATATTGTTAAAACCATATTGAACAGCGATAATTATGGACTGTCCTGAGATTCCAGGGGAGAGAAACGTATTAGTGCCCGCTAGCAGGAACTGGATGGTTGATTACTACTCTCCTGGACCGCCGCCCATAGCGGTAGAAATTCTAAAAAATAAAAGCAAATTTTACGAGAAGATAGTGAAACTTTTGGATATTCGAAAAACAATAGACGCTAGAGCGATTATGGTCGCTGCAAGGGACACAATCGACCAAGACTCGATCAACTTGGCTCTCAACTTTGGCATATATCTCGTCATTAAAGGCGACGAGAAGGGTTTAAGAACCGCGCTGAGCGGCGGAGATCTGGTTGAAGTCAACAATTCAACTCGAGCCCTACTGCTGAATGTTCGGAACCGAAATTTGGCAAGAGAGTGCAGAGGTGAGATCCTGGAACTTCTAGGCAAGGAGTGCTTGACATTAAAAGAAATAGTCTCAAGGCTGAGGTTGAGGTTTGGTGAGAGGACTGTCTATGCCCAGCTACGTTCGCTCCGCTCTAGAGGTGATGTTATTTCAGTGTGTAGGCTGGAGGATGGCAAGGCGGTATTCGGGCTACCTGGAGCCATGTACCCTTTGAGAGAGGATCTTTCAAAATCTTCCAGACCCACATATACAAAGAACTTGATCCTTAACTTCTTAAAGCAAAGGGGGGTGCCGAGTACTTACCTCGAGATAATGAGTCGGTTGGGGTTAAAGAGAAATGTCGTAACCTCTGCCCTCAGAGATCTTAAAAGAAAAGGACGAGTTATAAAAACTCAGGAAGGTTGGACTTTAAAGGAACAGTGAATAATAACAAAGGATTTTCTGCAATCATGGTTTTATTTGCTCTCGAAAATAAAATTTCTTAAATAGAATAAGAAACAATGCATAAATGTGGTGCTTTCGTTGCAAGTGCCGGTTCACCTCTCTGATCATTATTATGAGCCCGGAAGAAGTTTTTGTGGACTGTACATTGTGTCTAAGATAGAGCTTCCGGATTTCAGTCCAACTGCGGAGCTCATAAAAATTTTCAACAGGAGGGGAATCCTTCTACTTAACATCACATCCCACCAGAAGGACTATGTTACTCATGATTTCGTCATAGCAGATCTAACTGGAAAGGAGGCTCAGAAGGAAGAGATCTTAGGAGAAATAAGAAGGATTTTTGGTCAGAGGCTGGTCTCCATAGAGTGCATTGATACTGGAGTACCCGGCTTCATCTACAACGTAAAGGGATTTCCCCTAATATTCAACTTCTCAGAGAATTACTCCCCAGTTGCAGCCTTAAGCGTCCATACTTGGAAGACCCTATTCCAAGGCCTCATAAAGAGGTTTGGGGCAGGCGGGATGACGCTACTTTGGTTCATGGGTAACGATGCTGGAGAGGGGAAGGGGCTCGACCTAGTAAAACTAAAAGGCGCACTGAGTAACGTCGAGAGAATGAAGATCGCCTTCGCGAGGCTCCAGAGCTTTGGCTGGGGGATCTTTGAACTCGTCGAATGTGATGACAAGGAAAACAGGATAGTCATAAGGGTAAGGGACAACTTTGAGGAGATGGCTGCAAAAGAGATTAAAGGATATCAGAATAGCTTCCTCAGAGGGTTTTTGGTTGGACTCATCAGCATTTTATTCAATAGTCCCTGCCGGGGCATAGAGACAAAATGTGTGAACAAAGGCGACCCATACTGTGAGTTCGTCATTAGACTGAGTCATATTAAAGGCTCCGGGTGTCGGTCTCCTTGATAAGGGAGTCTCTGAAGTTTAACGAGTATTTGCGCATTAATCCCCTTTATCTTGTTAATTACCAGCGCCCTCCCATTCTCTGTAATTGCGAAGACGGGTATGGAAGAACCTGCTTGCAGCAGAGCTTTTTCACCAGCGATCTCCCTGACCCACTTTGATGCGCAACCTGTTAGTAGGTCGCAAACCTTGACCAATCTTTCAGCTTTTTCCTTAGAAATTCCGGTGAGGTGTGTCGCAAAGATCATGGCATCAGGATGCCTTGACCTGATGGCTTCGCCTTCCTCAGGATTGGTTATTGTTACGGCAATCCTTGATAAACCCCGCCTGTATGCCAGCTCAACACCTCTGACCTGATCTATGAGTGCTGTTTTTTTATCAAGAACGACCCCGCCATTTCTTTCTATGGCATCAATGACTTCCGGAATCGGAGTGGTTTTAATGAGTCCTGACATTCGTCCACCAATGCCCTGAACCATGAGAGGATTGCTTGTCACGACCGTGCCTGCCCCGTCACATACTATAACCGCCCCGTCGAGGATGTTTTGCTTTATTCCGAAGCTGATCATCTCAGAGGCTCCGAAAGGAACAAAGTCTTTGTCTGATAATACAACCCTTTCCTTTGTGAACATCCCTACTTTCCTGATTCTATTCTCGATGTTCTTTCTTATGGATTCTTCTGTTAATTCGTGGACGGGCTCCTCAAACCTTTCTGCCAATGGGCAAGTCCTTATCATGGGTTTGCCCACTTCCACGACTTTGCCATCCCTCACAACAACCTTCGTTCGACCCAGCGCTTCCATCACATGCTCGTCTTCCATAGACTACCAACAGAAAAGTTGATACGTCATATTGTGTAATATTCTTTATGCCGATGACGAGAGTCATGCAAACCGACGATAGGATGAAGGTCCCTAGGGTATCCGAGGCAAAACTTGTTGGTTCCCGATAGGAAATTTTGCGAAAAAGGCGAAAGAATTCCCGAATCAGTATTAATCAACTTTTTTAAAATATTAAAATTGAACTCAAAAGTAACGATTCTAAACTAGTCCTTCTCTTCATAATTTTTTAACAAATACCTGATGACATAGTCCATCGTCTTTCTCCTTCGATCTTGGTTGTCTTGAAACCTCAACTGCTTTTGAAGTTCGAGCAACTTCATGTAGGTGTCCTCTTTGACCCTAACGAGAAAAGTCCTTTCAACCAATGTGAACACCAAATAAAAAGTTAGAGTAGTAATGCGTACTTAAGTATTAGCACTAAGAAGAGTATGGCAATTGTGTTCATGACCTTAATCAACGGGTTTATCGCAGGTCCTGCGGTATCCTTGAAGGCATCGCCCACAGTATCACCCACCACCGCTGCCGCATGAGCTGGACTCCTTTTGCCTCCAAAGTTGCCTAGTTCGATGTACTTCTTGGCATTGTCCCACGCAGCACCTCCTGTCGTCATGAGGATAGCCAGCATGAGGCCCGAGAGTATGACCCCCATGAGCATTCCGCCCAGTGCCCTGTAACCCAGGAGGAACCCCACAACCAAAGGCGAACCTACGGCGATAATCGCTGGAATTGCCATCTCTTTAAGCGCTGCCCTTGTTACGATGTCCACCGCCCTGCCGTACTCAGGCTTTGTGGTCCCCTCCAATATCCCCTTGATCTCTCTGAACTGCCTCCTGACCTCTTCCACAACGTGGAATGCTGCTCTTCCCACCGCCATCATGAGATACGATGTGAACAGGAACGGTACCGCCGCACCGAGCAGTAGCCCTACTAAAACTATGGGGTCGTCTATGGTCAGTGTGAATGGGAGTCCCCTTACAACTATCTCGTCCCTGTATGCTGCGAAAAGCGATAGTGCTGCTAATGCCGCCGAACCTATTGCGTAACCTTTGGTCACAGCCTTTGTTGTGTTGCCCACGGCATCAAGCGGATCTGTGACTGCCCTCACTTCCTCTGGCATCCCTGCCATCTCAGCGATCCCTCCGGCATTGTCCGTGATTGGTCCGTATGAGTCCACCGAGACAATTATACCTGTGGCTGAGAGCATTGCCGCGGCTGCTATGGATATGCCGTACACCCCCATCTCTGGAGATGATGCACCACCAGACACAAAGTAAGCCACCAGAATTCCAATAACGATCACAATTGTGGGCGGGAAGGAACTCCTCAATCCGACAGCAAGCCCTGCTATAACGTTAGTTCCAGCGCCAGTCTTGGCAGCCTCTGCAATCGTCAGAACTGGTTTATACCTGTAGGCGGTGAAATACTCTGTCAGCGCGACCATCGCAGCCATAACCAGTAGCCCAACGATCGATGCAATGAATATACCTGTATTCCCGTTTGTGAGGTAGAAGTTTGCCACATAAAATGCGATCGCTGAGATCACCGTCGTCACTATGACGCCCTTGTACATGGCGTTCATGATCGCTCCGCTCTTCCCTAACCTCACAAAAAACGTTCCAACAATAGTCGCAAAGATAGCCAGTCCGCCTATCACAAGTGGTAAAATAATTCCATTAATCCCAAACACCGCCCTCACAGATGGCGAAGATCCGAGCAACATCGCAGCCAGTGCTGTCACAACATAGGTCTCGAATAGGTCTGCACCCATGCCCGCACAGTCGCCTACGGCATCTCCAACGTTGTCAGCTATGACTGCAGGGTTCCTTGGGTCGTCCTCGGGTATTCCGGCCTCCACTTTTCCCACGAGGTCGGCGCCTACGTCGGCTGCCTTTGTATAGATGCCGCCACCCACACGGGCGAATAGGCTTATGAGGCAAGCACCAAAACCAAATCCGACCATTAGCGACGGCTCTCCAAATATAATGTAGAAGGCGGAGAGACCTACAATTGCTAAACCGACTATTGAGAAACCAGTCACCGCTCCGCCCTTGAAAGCCAGCGAAAGCGCTGCCGCAAGTCCTTCCTTTGCCTTGTTAGCGGTTCTGACGTTTCCCTGCACAGTCATATTCATTCCGATGTAGCCTGCCAAAGCCGAGAGTGCAGCCCCCACAATAAATCCCAGCGCGGATTGCCAGTTTATTGCAAGTGCCAGTATTACGGTTATTACAGCTGCAAATGTAAAGACCGTTTTATACTGCCTGTTTAGGTATGCCTTGGCTCCCTCCCTTATTGCCTTGGCTATGCTCTTCATCTTATCTGTCCCTTCGTCCTCCTTCAACACGCTGAGAGCAAGATATGCAGCGTAAATTAATGCAATTATGCCCGATATTAACGGAAAGATCAGAAGCATGTCCAACAGTCTTCCCTCCGTAGGGGTTGAAAATTACTTTTAAGTATTTAAGGAATTCGAATTTTTTCTGAATTTGTTACTTATCTTTTTTTACTTTATCGATGAAGTTCTGCATCGGGGCATTAGGGTATAAGAAAGCTCACTTTACACTCGCTCTCTTCGAGTCTGAGCAAGATCCTCTTCATCCACTCTTCCTTAGTTTCAGGGAAGTCTGTTCTGTAATGGGCGCCCCTACTCTCCTCCCTGATCAGAGCAGATAAAGCCACGACCTCTGCATTGTCGAGCATCATTGGGATTAACAGTTTGTCAACAGGACTCTTACATGAAACCTTAAGGTCTCTCAGATTGTTGAAAGTACTCAATGCTTTCTCGAGCCCATTTCTGTCCCTCAGTATGCCAACGTAATCCCACATACTCCTCTGCACGATGCCTCTAATGCGGGCTACATCTTCGCTCCCTTGTGAATTTATGCTTTCTACAATTTTGGAGGCAGACTCGTTGAGCACTTTGATGTCTACTTCATCGACAGTGCTGCTGTGCAAGGACGCTGCCATTCCAGCCCTGAATCCAAAGACCAGGCATGCGGCGAGGGCATTCCCCCCGATCCTATTCGCTCCGTGAACCCCGCCCATAGACTCGCCGGCTGCAAAAAGACCTTGCACATCTGTAGCGCCGTTGGCGTCAGCTTTAAGCCCTCCCATGAAGAAGTGTGCATAAGGTGCAACCTTCACCTTCCTCGACCTGACTGGCACATTCTTCGACTCAAGATCTCCGATCGCTGATGATAGTAACGGATTGCTTGTGAGGTCCTCATCCTTGATTGAGGTACAGTCTAAAAATAATGAATTGCCTCCGCGCATTTCCTTTGCCATGATTATCGAGAAGTGATCTCTTGTGAGTTTGTGAGGTTCAGCTATTCCATGCTTCTTGAATATTGACCTGCCTTCATTGTCTACAATATCCGCGCCAAACTTTAGAAGGGGTGCGTAGTCCACAAAGATTCCCGGTAGACCATCTTCGGCAACCATTGTTGGATAAAACTGGACGAATTCCATGTCCACGAGTGTCGCTCCAGCCCTAAAACCTAGACTGGCCCCATAGCCTGACGATCCAGAGGGCATCAGTGTATAGGGATATAGTTCCCCGGACCCTCCGGTTGCCAGTACTACCGATTTGGCTTTTATGCTGACAACCTCCGCATTGTCTGCCCTTATACCTACTGCGCCGACGACCCTTTCACCATGCTTCACCAAGGATGTTATGAGCGTCCTCTCCATAAATTTCACGCCAAGACCTTCACAGACACGCCTCAAAAGACTTTGAAGTCGGTAACATTTTCCTTTAATGAGGTACGATCTTGGTTTTGAGTGACCGGGTATGATGCGCCTCTTGGGTTCCTTCTCGCCATCAAGCTCCAATCCTAATTCCATGAGCCTGTTAAGGTACTTTGAGACATCATTCACCATGGTTCTTACAAGGATTTTATCATTTATTCCATGTCCGCCGACAATTGTGTCTTTATAGTGTAGATCCTTGCTGTCCTCCGGGTCTTTGAAGTTGGTGATCCCTGATATTATCCCGGCAGCCACAGAAGTCGTATTTGCCCCGCCAACCAGCGTCTTACTTACAATCATAGTCTCAGATAGATTCGATGCAGACGAGATCGCTGCAGTTAGTCCCGCCAAACCTCCCCCTATCACAAGAACTTCGGTACTATGTGTTCCCAATTTTTCACCCTCTCCGATTAACCTCCAAAAGGCGGTATTCCAATGAGCACCTCGGATCCTTCATGAATGACTCTTTCCATTTCGTTGGACGACAGTAGCTCACCATTCAATGTTACCAAAATCCCTTGCCCCATCTCTGTTCCTGGATCCAAAAATGACTTTAAGCCTTCTCCATACTTTCTGACAAGAAGGGCGACTAGATCTTTCACGGTAGCCCCTTGGGGGAGTTCTATGAACTCCTCACTAACATGCGTTACATCTCTTAACAGCGAGAGGTAAGAGACTTTAACCCTCAAGGACTCATCTCCCAAAATAAAATGAAAATATTTTTTTGTTTAGGGCTTTAAGGACCCGTCTCTATTTCACTCCTCTTTCTTCGCCCTCCCCTTAAGTTTTTCCAAAACTTGGGGAAGTGTGGTGTACTCCATCTCCTCGGGACCTAATCGCTCTGGCATAAAAGGCCCGTGTCTCCGCATATAATCTGCTATCTCTTGCGCC
>JARXPE010000004.1 GCA_029887795.1 Thermoproteota archaeon | reverse complement strand
ACAAGGCTCTCATACCGTATACGTCTCCGTGAACGACACGTCCAACAACATGAACTCCACTACATGGTACTTCACCGTAGACTCGATGCCACCATACTTGATCTCCTACACGCCCGCTAACAATTCCTACCTCTCGACTCACTCAGTCAACATAACACTCTTGGTGAACGACACTGTATCATCCGTGAACACCGCTGGCGTGGTCTTCAAGGTTGATGGCATCACAAAGGTTCCGTCAGTCTCGGGAGGCTCTGCGACTGGATGGACTATTAACTACACTATAACCCTCCCCGACGGCCCCCACAATGCCACTGTGACCGTACCAGACTCGCAGGGCAACACAGCCACCTTCGCAATTATCTTCTTCGTAGACACAACCCCGCCCACAACTTCATCGCTTTCTCCAGCCAACAACACCGTTACAGGAAACAACCGCCCAACCATATCTTGCAACTACACCGACACCGTCTCTGGAATATCTGTACCCTCCATAAGACTCTACGTGGACGGTGTGGACGTCACCGGACTCGCAACGGTTGGTCCGACCGGGATCTCCTACACACCCGCCGCCAACCTCTCAGACGGATCCCACAGCATAGCCCTCTGGGTCGGCGACGTTGCTGGCAACAGGGCATGGTCCAATTGGACATTCGGTGTTGATGTGGGTGTGCCCCTCATACACTCCCTGACACCCACGCCTGGTAGCACAATCACGACCCTTACCCCCACTATATCCGCCAGCTACTCCGATCCAAACGGCATATCTGTATCGTCAGTCAGGATCCTCATCAATGGTAGCGACGTCACTTCGGCGTCTACCGTCACCGCATCTGGAATAACTTATACGCCGCCTGCCCTGACTAACGGGAGCTACTACACAGTCTACCTGTCCGTGAACGACACATTGAATAACCGCGCGACGACTCAGTGGACATTCCTAGTCGCCATACCCGATACAGTCCCACCAACCATATCCTCACTCTCACCCGCCGACGGCTCCACCGTAACTACAACTACGCCCACCATAAGCGCCTCCTTCTCCGACAATGTTGCCGTTGACGCAGCCTCGGTTATCGTAAAGGTGGATGGTGTTGACGTGACTTCCAGTTCCACCGTAACTCAGACCGGGTTCACTTACACCCCGGCAGGGCTCAGCGAGGGCTCCCACACAGTCTACGTCTCCGTGAAAGACACAGTCGGTAACCAAGCGACAAAGACTTGGTCCTTTACAGTCTCAATACCCGCACCTCCACCACCACCTCCACCACCGCCTCCAGCACCGACACCTGTATCCGGCACTACCGCTTCCATAATCCTGTCCATAGCCGCTAACACCCCCACCACTGTGGACGTAGGCACCCAGGCACCCGCAGCTTCAGTGAGGACAATAGAACTCGTTACGAACGAGTCATTCCCGTCCCTCCAAGTCACCACCGAGGAGTACTCTGAGAACCCCACTTCCGTACCGCTCCCGGCGGGAGTAACTCCCACATCTTTCATAAAGATCGAGGTCAACGTCCCCTCCGGTGCCGTCACCCAAGCCACCATCAAGTTCAGGGTCTCGAAGGCAACTCTCTCCTCTCTGGGGCTCGATCCTTCCTCCGTCCAGCTCTACCGCCTTGACACCACATGGACCGGACTCCCCACATCCTTAGTCTCCCAGGACGATGATTACTACTACTTCGAGGCAGTCTCGCCCGGCTTCTCATACTTTGCCGTAGGTGCAAAAACTCTCGCACCAGACACCACTCCTCCCACAATAGCCTCGTTCTCCCCAGAAGGGACCGTAGCCGAGAAGAGACCCCTCATAACAGTGAAATACTCGGACGATGTGGGAATAGCCCTATTTAGCATTAGATTATTGCTTGATGGAGTTGATGTAACCTCTTTGGCTATCCTAAACTCCTCCATGGTGATATATACACCAATCGCAGATATCTCCGAAGGAGTCCATTCAGTCTACTTTGAGGTGAAGGATACCTCAGGAAATACTGCAACCGCCACCTGGTCCTTCACAATCAAGCTTCCCGACATAAAACCACCGACCATATATTCTGTATATCCATCCAATGGAGCTCTCATATATGATACAGCAGTGGCAATTAATGCCCATTACTCAGATGATGTGGGAATCGATGTATCTTCAATAATCCTCTCAATTGATGACAGTATAGTAATTCCAACTAAGCTGAACAACTCCTATGTGGAATATGCAGCAACATTTGATGTTGGTAGTCATATCGTCTCTCTAACTGTAAAAGATACCTCAGGAAATACTGCAACCGCCACCTGGTCCTTCACAATCAAGCTTCCCGACATTACGCCTCCTAAGATATTCATCATCTCGCCTCTCAATGGAACAATCCTCTCCATTAAATCAATAACAATTAATGCATCCTATTCAGATGACGTCGGAATAAATACTACATCAATAACATTAAAGTTGGATGGAAGGGATGTGACCGCATACTCAATAGTCACACCAGTCAGCATAACCTATTTCACGACGCTTGAAGAAGGTAGTCATATCGTCTCTCTAACTGTAAAAGATACCTCAGGAAATACTGCAACCGCCACTTGGTCCTTCACAATCAAGCTTCCAGTTGACTACACCTTGTACATAATAGTCATTTTGGTAATCGTTGCATTGGGCTCCATCATATTAATACTAAGGAGGGTACAACCGTAATACCGCATAACAAATAAATTTTTATTTTTTATAAAATAAATTATAATATTTTTTATAATTAAAGATTTTATTTTTAAATGTGTTAAATTCACATATTGGATATCTAGATTTAAAAGTATTAGCCTCATGAAAGTTGAGGTTATAGATGAATAATATTATGAAGTATATATTTTAGTTTAGATTAGTTTAGATATAATAATTTTAAATGACATGACACGTATAGGGGAATGCTCTCTCTGGCTCCGGACTTGAAAATTTTCCTAATGACTTTCAAGCCGAGCGCGACCAGACTGTCAGGTTGTTACCCAATAAAATGTGCACTCCTGCAATAGCTTTGTCTTAATAAAAGAAGTAGTAGTTTAGATGATTCAAGAAAAAAGTGAGCCGTTCATTATGTTGCTTCTACTATAAGTCCACCATTGTCTTGTCCATCTTAGTCATAATGTTAACATATCGCACTTTTTTAGGACTTGCCCTCAAAAACTAATGGAAAATTTATTGCGAAAAATGGGTGATCTTTATGGAAGGTGATGGTGGTTTTATGTAAGTGTGACAAATGGCTGATAAAATAAAAACGAAATCTGACTATCAGGTGATGGTGAATATGTATGGATTTATTTGACGTAGTGTGGGATTTTTGTTTAGACAGAATTCTGTTCTCCAGTATGTGTGCAATTATAGGAAAAAAGAGGATGGGAGATCCACCCATGACTGTTGGTTCAAGTCCAAACCGGTCCACTCCTTTTGGGACTCAGAACTACTGACCTTAAAAATCCGTGCTAGGCAGAGGGATTTGACAATAAAGAGATAAGGTAGCTGGCAGCTCTGACTCGCCCACTAAGAGTGCCTCTGGCGGTAGAATTAACCCCCAAGCAGCTTTAACACCGAAGCTAACTGCGCTTCAAGTAGGGCGGTTCACCACCCCAAAGTTAATTATATCTCACTAAAATTCATAATAAGGCTTTAATCATACTATATGATTATTTATATACTTGATTGATAGTTTATATTCATGAGTTAATGTTTATGATAACTACTATCGAGTAGGTGGAGTCATTGTCGTCGCCCCTCCCTCCAAGCTCTTATTACTCGGCGATTACAAGCGATCAGAGGCTAGTCTGCCTTTTCGAACATCTCGTTAGGGGGAATAAAGATGTGCTCCTACCAGAATTTGACGCTTGTTTTGGATATGTCTACCCTGATATAATAAACTCCTGCAAAGTCTCTCCTACTGAGTCCATCGAGGTTGTAAACAAGATCATCTCCCTAGGTCTAGGCACTAGAGAATACCATGATCAAGTACTTAGGTGCCCGTATTGCGGGTCTGAGCAAATCCGCGTCTATTTCCACTGCCACTTCTGTAACTCAACACAACTTTACAAAGAGTTGCTATTGGAGCACATAAGGGATGGCGTGATCGGTCCTATCTCCAAGTTTAAAGACCCTACAGGGACGCTGATATGTCCGAGCTGCGGATCTAAATTGTCCCTAGAGGGCAGAGACTATAGGACTGTTGGCGTCTGGTACAGGTGCCTCACATGCTATCGGCAGATGGACCTGCCGAAGATAACCTACCTCTGCAGGGGATGCAAGAAGGAGGTAACTGCGCATGGCTTAATCATTTCCTCCGTTGGGCGCATTGTAATAAACAAAGCTGCCATAGAAGAATTCTCCCGGCGACACCTCGCCATCAACCCTATAGTAAGCACACTTAGAGAGGAGGGATATGTCGTGAGCTCACCAGGAACCCTTCTGGGGAAATCTGGCGTTTCTCACCCCTTCGATGTAGTGGGCGTCGATAAGTCTGGAAACACCGTTGCCGTGGATGTCGCAGTATCCAAAGAACCAATTAACGAATCTGTTGTTATGAACTTGTTCGTCAAAGTATTGGACACCAACCCAACAAACACAATATTGGTCTGTATACCGGGCATCCAGGAAGGTGCAAAGAAACTAGCCCCGCTTTACGGAATAAAAATAGTGGAAGGGACTTCCGTATCAGACATAATGGCGCCTCTAAAGTCCATTATTTCCACAAGCCTCAAAGTCTTGGCGTAATAGCCTGTATCTTTTGCAAGTTTTCCGAAAAATCCAAAACTTCCCCAATGTTTAGTAATTTTTATTATATCAATTTATAAGGAAGAAAGATTGAGGCTACCATGGCATAGCCTTCACATTATGAAGATTGAGAAGAGTAATAGTGTCAAGAAGAGCATAATAACTACATGTTTCAACCCGGCAGACATCGTCCCCTCCCCCATCTTTCCCGCAACAAGTCCTGAAGAGATGGCCTGTACAACACATAAATAAAAGAAAATTCTTCTGTACTCTTCGTAGGGCGCTTGTGATACAAAGATCACAGTTCCGCTTAACTGAATTATCGGCACAAAGAAGTTATTCAAAAGTATCATTATCGTAAAAAGTAAAACGCCGAAAGCTATGTATGTGACCCCTATATACATTCGCATAGTAGCCCTTCTCTCTTCATTAATAAGTATTATGTCCTTTACATAATCTGCCAGGCTCCTTATTATTTTTGATACGTCTCCCCCGAACTTGCTGGTCTCGGATATTACAATTCCTACTTTTTTCACAATCTCAGAGTCAACCCTTTTTGCAAAAGACTGGAATGCTTCTTCCAGACTCATTCCAAGTCTGATCTGCGCAAGCACCCTCCTGAGCTCTCTAGATGCTGCACTGTAATCCTTTGTAGCTGCAGTCTGTAGTGCTCTTATAAAAGTCATGCCAGTCAACTGCCCTTCGGCAATGTCGTAGAGAATGTCTGGCATCCTGTTCTCGATGGATTTTTTCCATCTGAACTCAAAGTAGTCGAGAGCGCCTGGCGGGAATAACGTTAGCATGACCGCTATTACAATTATATAATCCCCGAGCCTGACGTTGTTTGTTCCTATGTAGTAGCCTAAGATCCCTAGAATAATCCCTGAGCCACAGGATATCGCATATAAGATATATCTCTCGTTCTTTTTGACGTAGGGCATAATCACTCCTCCTTTGGCACCATGGTGTCTATAAGTATAATGAGTAAAATGGATACAACTGGTATAATCAAGAAGGTTACCAAGTAAAGCCAAGGAATAACGTTCATAAGCCCTCCTCCAATGAGTGACATGGTAGAGAGCATTATGATTATCACCATCGGCATGACTATCCCTGCAGTCACATAGACTTCTGCCAAGACTCCAAGCTGGTCCAGCCCCTTTCTTAGAGCCACTCTCCTCATCCTCATAAAATACTTTGCCTGTGTCCTTAGGTACCTAGTCAAGTCCCCCCCAGCCAAACTGACCATTGATAATCCCCTTAGGAGCTCAGAGAACTGCTTCGAAGAAGTCTCATCACATCTCCTCCGAAGCGCCGAATAGAAGTCCTCCCCCAAGATCTCGAACCCCCTCACCACCTCTGAGGCCTCTTCTCTTAAAATGGGGTCTATATCGGAACTGGACATGCTCTTAAAGATCCTCTCTGGCACTACGCCCGCCGTTGACAATATTGCCATGTAATTCACTACGAAGCTTAAAGCCCTCCCTATCCTATCTTTCCTGGTACTGGCACGTACATTTGGGATTACATACATTATCCAGAATGATATCCCTGATGCCAAAAGCCCAATTCCTAGACTCGCCGTCAAAGCATAGAAGACCGCCGTCCTAGGGATCAGGATAGGCAGTGGTAACAAAAAACCCAATATGAACGCGATGAATGTGACCAACAACATATTGCTGACGTATCTATTCAACGAAACCTTCATACCCGCGCGCTTTATATCCTTCTCAAGATCCTCAAAGTACGGCAGAACGAGCTCTGCCCATCTTCCAAGGAGTCTATATGATATATAGTATATATCAGGAAAAGAGAGGCGCCTCCTCTTCATAAACTCTCCACCAGCGCCCTCTTGAAAGTCCTCTCCTTATCCGCATAGTACTCCCGAAGCATGGTCCCGATTTCCATGTACCTCCTCATTCCCTTTTTGACCATCCAGTTCAGCACGACCTTTCTTTTGTTTATCTCCGACATGACCTCTTCCATTGAAAATCCTTTTCTCTCAGCTATCTTCTTTAAAAGCACACTCTCTCCTGTTTTGATATGTTCATCCTTGGCAGGCTCCCATCTGGAGATCTCATTGAGCAGAATCTCATCGTTCTCCCTATCGTAGTCCTTGACCTCTGTTACATATAACGTCCTTCTGGCAGGTTTCTCATTAATCCTTACCCTCCCCTGTACTATTATGATGTCTAGCAGTCCTATCATTGGTCTTGGCACATTCATGGGCTCCGACTCGAGCCTGCTTACTACCTTTTCCGGCGTGTCGGCGTGGATTGTCGCCTGAACACCGTGACCCGTGGATAATGCTTGGAAGAGTGTGAATGCCTCCTGCCCTCGCACTTCGCCCACGATTATGTAATCAGGTCTCTGCCTGAGAGCGTTCTTTAAAAGATCGAATAGAGTGACATCGCTTCCCTTCCTACCGAAGCCTGTCCTGGTGTTCATCGGTATCCAGTTTATGTGAGGGAGGTTTAGCTCGGGCGTCTCTTCTATGGAAACTATCTTCATATCTGGCCTTATGAACATCGAGGTGCAGTTGAGGAGAGTAGTCTTTCCTGAGGCGATCTCTCCGGCTATTAATATGGAACTCTTATTCTCAATGACGAACCAAAGATATGCGGCTATATCCAAAGAGATCGTGCCCAAATTGATTAGGTCTGCAATCGTAAGAGGATCTGCCCTGAACCTCCTAATGGTGAATGTGGTCCCGCGCCTTGAGATCTCTGAGCTGTATGTGGCATTAACCCTGCTACCGTCTGGGAGCGAGCCGTCTAAAATCGGATCCGCTATAGACAGGTGTTTTCCACAAAGGTATGCCAACCTCACAACGAACCTGTTTAGCTCCTCCTCATTATCATAAACGAGATTGGTCTTGATCGATTCGTACTCCCGATGCCAGACGTATATGGGCACGCCTACACCATCACATGATATATCTTCAATATAGTGATCCTTCATCAAAGGATCGATCTTCTCGAATCCAAGGAAATCCCTATTTATAAAATAGAGAAATTTTCTTACCATTCCCTCGTCTAGGTTCATTTCATAGTTCTTTATAATTTTTCTTACTCTTTCTTCTATGATCTTGCGAGCTTTCTCTTTATTCAGTTCTGAAACATCCACGTCAAGCTCGTCAAGAAATATCTTCTTTATCTTCTCTAATAAGGATCTGTCCTGTGGCGTAAGCGTGGGTTCTATCACTTTATATGTGATCTCTTTAGTCTGGGGATCCTCTAAGATTGCCGCATAAGCATAGGGCTCCTCGATAGGATATGTAGTCTTGAACTGAACTTCTATGTCTTCCATTTGCATCACTAATTAGTGATCTATTGGAATATTTTACTTTTTCATATATAAAAGGGAAGGGTAATTTTTGGATTTTAACAGGCGATGCGATTGGCGGACTCGGTTATGGAAGCCCCGTTCATAGTGGATGCTCGACTTACCATGAGAACCTCAAAACTCCCAATATCGCAAAAATAAAAAGGAAATATTTATATTAAAGTCAAATTCAACATTAATTCATGAATATAAATTTAGATAGAAGAGGAGTCTCACCGATAATTGCGACTTTGCTTCTCATAGTCATCGCGGTAGCAGCAGTAGTTGTGACCTACACCTTTGTCATGGGGTTCGTAGGCACAGGCACTCAGACCTCCACTAACGTTCAAGGTCAACTTACCTACGACTCCTACTCGGTCAACGGCACAACCAGCAGCTCAATTACTGCATACATACGCAACACCGGTGGAAAGGCTGTCGTATTAAATTCTGTGTACGTCGATGGAGTAAAAATATCATATAACAGTACGGCTAATAGCGAATCTCAAATCTGGACCCAACTGGCTGTTAATACCACTCTGGAATGGGCTTTCTTTGTTGCTGGTACACCCACTACTTCCTTGGATGTCGCCTCAGTTGGAACCTTATATATAGAGTCTTCGAACCCTGCTGCCAGGACCCAAACCATTCGCATAGTTTGCGAGGATGGAACGACCCTTGAGTTTGCGGTGAGGAAATAATTTTTTTATTTTTTTATTTCTTTATTTTTTTATTTAAATAATAATTTTTTATTTTAGGTAACTTTTTATTACCTGACCGAACTTATAAAGTCGGCATTCACCACATTCAGAGTCATGAAGGGCGCGCCCGTCCACCTGCTGTAGAGTACTGTGACTGTGTAGGCACCTCCTGGCGAAACGTTAGCCTCAACATACCCTGCTCCAGTCTGCCAGCCAGAGTCTATGTTCAATTCCTTTATTATCACTCTCGCATCCTCATTCACATACCAGTTTATGTACATCTTAGTTCCAAATGCCACCACGCGCGTTGTCGCATTAAAGCCGACCTTCGTGTACCCTCCGAATATAGGATCATTTTGTGCAGACCCCCACTGGAACGATATGCTCAGGCTCTGCCAGTAGCTCTCTCCCAGTTTCATATCAAAGACACGTCTGGCGGAGAGGTTGTACCATTGAACATACCACCTCCCCTCCTCTATCATATACTCCTCCAAGTCCTCACCAACGGTCTGGGGGCCTGAGAATATGTTACCCCTGCTTGTTACGACCTTGCATAGAGCCATCCCTGCATAATCAAGCGTAGTATTGATCTCGGCACTCCCCTTTGCGGGCACGACCCACTCCCCGGTCAGAAACGAGTGGTTTGACCATACTTGGGTTATTATAATTGTGTACGGCGTTGGGTTTCTTGCGATCACTTTAAGCTTCGCCGTGGAATTTAAAAATGTCAATACCAGATCTTCCCTCGCCCTTTCCACTTCAAATCCCGTCTCTTTTAACGCCGCTCCCGCGTAGTTCGCGTAGCTTTGCATCCAAAACAACAAGAGGGACACAGATACTAAGAAAATTCCTAGGAAGATCGTTGCGCCTATAATCGTGCCAACCGCTTTATCCCTAGTCTTAATAGACCACCGTAGTCTCATAGAAGTTCCCCAACTCACTAACGACTCTCAAGGAACAAATGGACCCGTTAACTAATGCGATTGACATGCTCCCGTTGAACCATGCGACCTCTGAAGGAAGGATTTCTTTCGGGCCCCCTACGCTCAGCTCAGTGCCGTTTAAAAACATCGTTCTAAGGGTGATTTCTGTCTTCCCGTAGTTGTATACCGCAGCCGAGACCTCTGTACCCTCAGTAGAGCTCCTTATTATCACATCCACCACAGCAAATCTCTCTCTCAAAGTGTTAGTGTTCATCTTCACGATCTCCCCGAAAGCCGAGGCTGTTCCAGTAAAGTAACCTAGACTGTAAACATAGATGCTCAGGCTTATCCCGGAGACTATTGTTATAATCATTAATGTTGCAACGATCTCGCTTATACCTCTAGACATATACGGGTCAACACTGAAATAATATCGTGCCAAATATATAAGACGTTTTGAGTTAGTTGTGCTCTCTGCATTAATATCGGGAAGTCCCACACTGAATGAATGCCCATTTTAATCGGACGAGGAAGCTCCAGATTCCCAAACTGGGATTTCTTGTCATGCAGGCTGCAAGAGCAATAAAGCGGATCATGGACTACATCTTCAGGATAAAAACCAGCTTGGACAGCCCTTAACTCGCTATTATGAGGGCTCGACCTACTAGATTTATATGGGGAATAATATGTTCTATTAGCCGATTCGCACCGATAAAGTTAAACATTTAAAGGAATAAAATTACATCGAGTTCTATGGCAAATAGGAAAGGAGTATCGCCAATATTCGCCTCCATACTCCTTATCATGATAGTTGTGGCTTCCGCCTCAGTCATATACAGCTCGGTGACCCGACTCACAGCTACTGGGCCGTATCAAACCTCAGACCTTCTTGAGGACCTCAAGATTATTAATGTTGCTGCCGACAGCGATCACGTCTACATATACACGCTTAACAGGGGAGGGATTGACGCTGTTGTAGACAGCGTATACGTGGAAGCCCCCTCAGGGACGTTTTTAATGCGCGTACCGGTTTATTATAACGTCTCTGCTGGAGAAATTGTGAGAATTGCCATCCCAAGAGGAGGTCTTGACCTTTCTGCACCACTGAACTTTAAGCTCGCCACCAAAAGGGGCACAATTGCCTCATCATTGGAACTCGTCAAATACAACATTATTCCAACGATGCCTTCACTATTGACCTACTACCCCTCTCTATGCAACATAATTACCGGAAGTTATGTAAGTGGCTCACTACCATCTTCGGTCGAGAGCGTCGACGGGTCCTACTATACCATCGCATCCTCTCCTTCCTTCGATAGCTACGAGTATCATCCGTCCTCTTTCACGGTTTATCAGGGGTCTTATGTCAACGGCTCGGTTTCGCTACTGCAACTTCAGGACTCCCAGTCCATGTACTTCCTGAGCTCTCCATTGACTCAGATACTTAGGAGGTATAATGCCTCATCTTATACCATGATTAACGGATCTTGGGAGAGCGGATCCTTAGAAGATACTTACGCTGAAGATGAAAGAAGGATGGTATTTTCAGCCAACATATCGCAGCAAACCACTTTCCCAATAAGCAACATGAACTTCACTTCAAATAGCTCAGGTTGGTACGGCGACCTCTCCGAGTATTCGCCGCCCCGCCCCTCCACACCTCCGGAGGTATCTACTAAAGCCTCGGGGTTAGTCTCTGCCAATCAGAGGGCTTTGGCAAGAACTGGAGACCCCTACAAAACCATTTTTGCGGTTTACAATTACGATGTTTTTATTACCTACTCGATGAGTGTCAATGACGGTTTCTCATTTGCTTGGTATGGCTTTCCAAGAATAAGCAACGGCTCTTGGTATGAGCAAGGAAGGAACCCGAGCATAGCCTCAGACATCAACAACAACATACACATAACTTACGAAGGGTATACTGCAACCCTTAACCAGATAAAATATGTCCTTTTCACATACAACTCCAGCTACGGAGGGAACCCTAGGACTTCAACATCTTACCAGACGATCTCTCAAAGCATGTGGTGGGCATCTCACTTTGTAGCAATGAAGTCGGAACTTCCTACCATCGAAATTTATCTTAGAAACGCCAGCACATCCCCTTCTTGGCTGAAATTAGAAATTAGAAAGATCCTTATTGACGGGACTCCAGACTTGAATTTATCTGGTTTAGTGGCAAGTGTGAATATCTCAAACGTGCCCACCAGTTCCTTTGCTTGGGTCAACGCGGAGTTCCCTCAAGAGGTGCCTTTAAACAAAGGATCTCAATACGCAGTGGTTCTGAGCACTAACGGTTCATTCCAATGGGCGTACACCACCACTTCCTACGCAGGCAGCCTAGGTGGCTGGTCCTACAACATGACTTCATGGTTAACATATCCGCATTACAACTTCTGCCTCAGAATACCCGGCTGGGTTGGCTGGACCTCGTCCTCTCCAATTACAATTTACTCGGTTCCAAGCACCATCCTCCTGCAGAGACCCGTTATTGCCACCTACCCCTATCTAACGTCGCAGGATCAGCAGTTCTACTCCGCTGCGTCGTCTATCTCTGTCTACGGGAGCAACTACTACGCCCAGTCCTTTGTACCATCTTCTAATGTCCTAAGCGGCATTATGCTCTACCTGTACCGATTGGGATCGCCGGGCGACCATCTATATGTCGAGATAAGGAAGAACAACGGAACCTCCCCAGACATGTCCTCTTCTGGTATACTCGCCTCCGGCAGGATAGACTACGGGAGGGTAATAGACGTAGCGGCTGCCCAATGGTTTGACTGCATATTCGCGCTGCCCGCTTATCTTGATACTTCGCAGACCTACTGGATCGTGGTCTACTCGCCGGGCTCGAGTTCGTCAGCATATTGGATATGGTATCGGAGCGCTAGTGATGGTTATCCTAATGGGAATGCCGCCAGCAGTTCCAACGGTGGGCAGACATGGACTCCTCAGGCATGGGACTTTTCATTCCGCACCTATGCCTCGAAGGACGAACGACCCGCCCTCTCTTGGTACTACCAAGCTCCCACGGGCACAAGCAGACTGAGAGTCATGTTCATAAGGTGCCGCCCTGGTCTCGATCCTTCTTTAACCCCCAGCTGGTACAACTATGCAGGCAGCAGCAACACCCCTGACAATATATACCAAGTTACCGCAACTGGAGAGACTAGGGTCTCAATGACCTTCCAGCCGAATACCAATAACATATACTTTATATTCACCCGCGCAGATCAGCAGAATATCATCTACAGGCGCGTCTACAGGTGGAACCCCGATACAGGGAACTGGGGCGCGATAAGCGGTTCGACCACAATAACGTCCGGTGTGAATTATGCCGAGTTCTCCTCGGCACCGGAGCCTTATAATAATTACGTGGTATTTGCCTTCGTGCTCAACACGGGTTACACACAAGTCCGTTACTTCACATCAGCAAACGCTCAAATTAACATCAGCCCTCCATCCACATCTATGCGATATCCTACATTAACCTGCATCGCGGGCAGGATCTACATCCTGTATACGGATCAATCTCGGATCTATTACAGGTACTACGACGGGTCTTGGTCTGGCGAGTATCTCTATTACGCTGGCACTCAGTACTCCCTACCCAACTCCATTTATAGGCCCTCCTTCTCTTCTGTGGACTTTGTATGGCTGGATAGGACAGAAATTATACTCTACGGGTCGATCTTCCCGACTGGACTCGCGAAGACCGTAGGCCCGAACTACGATCCTGCGAATGGCAATCCCTACGGCAGTGGTGGGGGCTCGCTCTCCTTTGATATCGACGATGCACACTTTGATTACTCATTCCATAGGTTTATAGTTTCTTACTTTACGAATTTTACTTCGCCCTCTTCTTGGGAAGAGGCTAAGGCGAGTTTTGCTTGGCAGTTTAATCTCACCCCAACCCGAAAATATAACTACGGCGACTACAGCCACGTCAAGCTGGACTCAGTTGCCTTGGTGCTGGCGGACTCGGGTGGGAACGATCTCGCCGTATTGTACCTAGACGACAACTATGGAAATGGGTGGGTTGGGCTCTCCGTTGGTTACTTATATAGAACTAACATATCCGTGAATTACCCCATGCAGCAAAATACAGATTACCAGCTCAAGGTCCTCTTCAATATCAGCTGCTCTGATCCCTCAGACCTATCCCACATAACAACAAGAATTGACGATGTGGGGATCTCATTCATCGGGTATTCGGCAGTTCTCAACGTGGAGTTCTCCGGAACCTCCGACACAGACGAATGGTCCAAGATATTGGTAAACATGACCTCCAACGTTACAACGGTGCCCACAGAATGCGTTGTGCGTGTGTACAACTTCGATCTGGGCAGGTACCCTGTCTTTGGCGAGCAGGGATACTTCAACTTCACCTACCAGAACTTGTCTGAAGAGAATAGGGTACTGGAGATAGCTTCAGGAGCAAACAGCTTTAGGGATGCTTCGGGCAGCTGGAATATCTCCATAAGCCTAGCCTGCGGTTCTAATGAATTAAAATTTGGCTTGAACATGCTGAACTTTATCCCAATGGTGAATGTACACTCAGTCTCGGTGGAGTTCGAGGGCACTAGCGACACCCTCGAATGGATCTCTCTGCTCTGGAACTCGACACAGGCCTTCAGTGTCCCCTCAGTCGAGGTCACCATACAACTTTACAATTATACGGCGGGATCCTACCAGAGCTCGGGGTTCGGGTACTTGAGCTACACATCCTCCAATTCCCCATTCTCATTTGAGTCTTTCTCCCAGAGCTCAACAGAACGCCCTGGAGATTTTAAGGACGCCTCTGGGAATTGGAAGATTCTTATAAGTGCCACAAAAGTGGGCCGACAGTTTTACATGCTCAGCGACTACATGCTCTACTCACCGACTTTGGTCTCGCAGCAGCAAATAGACGCCTATTTCGTATTTCAAAATGTAGTTGTAGGGACAATATTCAACATGACGTATAACATTACTTCCCTATTTAATATGACCTCAGTAAATGTGACCTTTCAGTTGTGGGACTACTCTACTTCCTCGTGGAGCACCGTTTACTCTATAAACTATATATCGGGCCCAGCAAACACTCCTGAAATAGCATCGATAACCGTAACCTCTGACTTCTTGAAGTACATAAGCTCAGGCGAGTCGAGACTGCGGATCTACGCCTTCAAAAATGAGCAAAGCCCATTCGATTTCAACGCAGACCAAATAAAGTTAGACGTTTGGGCACTTTGAACCTCCTTAAGCCCCTCCTCCTGAAGCAGAGAAATTATGTTCAACGCTCTGAGATGAGAGCCAAGAGGGGGCATAGTGCGAAGACAACCATGTCCTCCAAATGTCCATCTTGGCAAATCCGGAGCCATGGAGGGTAGCACATAGAGTTCAAAGGTCCATTTTTTCCGTTGAATCTAGGGATAGACTTCCCATATATACGACCTCACCAAATATAACAACATAAACTTAAGGATCTCCGAGGGTACAATATGCTCCGAAACGGCTGGAGAAAATACTTGGAGTTCTTAGGCAACAGCCTTTATTCCACCGAACTTCTGGCTTCAAGCCTTGCGCCCCGCTATAAAATCGAAAAAGAGCAGAGAGTTGCGGTGAAAATCGGCTATTCCTTATACCCTTTCCAGCAGAGGATCCTAGATAGGGTTATGGGAGACGCGCTAATCATAGGATTGCCCACGGGGCTTGGTAAGACCTACGTTGCAGGCGCCTTCTTAGCACGCGAAACCGCTCAATATCCTAAGAGGATCCTATTTTTAACCCCCTCGATACCTCTTGGCGTACAACAAACCCTCTTCGCACGAAATAACCTGGGCGTTCAAGAAGCTTATCTAATATCTGGGACTCTTCCCCCGGGGAGGCGTAAATCGCTGGGTGTCTGGAACGCTGGTTACATCGTCACAACCCCACAGACATTCTTCAATGATTTTCTGGCTGAACATGAACAGGAGATCCGCCAGGCAAAGAAGTCCGAGGATCCTGTTAGTGCTCTGAGAGAGTTTATGCCTGCCTACAAGTTCCCTTTCGATATCCTTGTCGCCGATGAGTGCCATGGTTACATAGGGGAGACTGACGGGTACTCCATACTCCTCTCTGCTAAGGCCTGTGGGGCGAAGATTCTCGCACTTAGCGCCACTCCGCAACTTCACGCTCCCTCCCGACTTCTCGAGTTGAAAAGAATTTTTGGTCAAATAGAGGTCTTCTCGATAAACGATCCCGATATAAGATCCTTCCTACCGGAGAGGTCCATAACTATCGTCAGGCTGTATGTGCCCCAAAAGCTCCTAATGGTCTATAACCAGCTCGCTAAGGTGATAAGGGATTATAGAGAAAGAGTAAAAAGCGCCTACGGATCTCAGCACCTGAAGGGATACTGCAAGAAGCACCCCCTTTGTGTATCTTTACTTGCCCTCAGAATAATGAGGTCGAGGATCGTAGAAGACGGCGCGAGCAGCGTACTGAACTACGGCATATGGCGGGTGAGGGAGTTAAGACAGAGTTTGAAGGAACTCGGCGGGAGGAGTATATACGATTTGTACCGAGAGGCGCTAAAATCATCTTTTAACCACAAGTTCGCCGCTACAAAGGAGATCTTAAAAAGAAAGAGTTTCGAGAAGGCTATTGTGTTCGTAGAATCTGTCGAATGCGCAAAGCAACTCGGGACAATTCTCCACGGAGTTTATGGGTTGGAAGATGTGGCGGTACTTGTTGGAAAGGGAAGTATGTCCATGGAGCAGCAGGCTTCGGCCCTTCTGCAATTCAAGGAGAGAGCTAGAATTTTGGTCAGCACGAGTATAGGCGAAGAGGGATTGGACATACCTGTGGCGGATCTAGAGGTCTGGATGGATCCTCCGAGCAATCCAAAGAAATGGATTCAAAGGTTCGGGAGGATCCTCCGCCATTCTGGTAAGAAGAAGGTTGCAAGTATATATGCTCTTATAAGCCTGATGACACACGAAAGGCGGAAATTGCTTTCTGTGATGAGGAGGGTCGAGAAAGTCTACGGATTCACGCAATTTGTAAGGGAGGAGGATCTCGCCCGAATGCCAGAGAAGGGGCAGAAGGAGATTACGGGTTACTTATGATCCTGAAGAATAAAATAATCAACAATATCACGGCCTTTTCTGGATAGCTAGGAATTTGCACTATAAACGCACATCCATAGCAATATATTTTATCAGATGGGTGCACGGAAAGCATAGAGCTTTGGTTCTGCGGTGATTGAACAGAAACTTAACAGCTGTGCAATTATTTTAAATAACAGTCGTTCCTACGGAACTTCTGTGCTCTAACCATGGACGCTCGATACTATGCCAACCTCATGATTCACTTCATGAACGACGGGACAGTATTTTTGTTACCTTCCGTCCTACCCCTTATTATCCTTGAATATGGGCTATCTTTCGGTGCTGCTGGTCTTCTGAGTTCAATAATCCCCTTCTGCCTCGGAGTCCTACAAACCCCCATAGGAAGCGTCTCAGACCGCTATCCCAACACCCTTCTGCTGAGGATTGGGATCTTAGTTGTCTCAATTGGCGCATTTCTCGCAGCCCTCTCCCCATCATTACTCATCCCTTCCCTATTTTTGATAGGAGTAGGCGGCAGCATTTACCACCCAGTGGGCTACGCATATACAGCCAAAATTGTCCGAAACAGCGGCACTGGCACCGCATTGGGAATTCAGAGTAGCTCCGGCGATATGGGTATACTTGCCGCCCTACTGACAGCCGGACCGCTGATTGCGATTGGCGGGTGGCGTCTGGTATTTCTATTTTGGGGCGGTCTAGGTATCTCGTCTTTTTTGGTGGCATCATTGATCTTCATATTTAAGGGAGATGCGCTCGAGCAAAAATCGCCTCAGCGTATCTCAGCAAGTGATCTGAAAGTCTCAACACTATCTCTGCTCCTTAAAAGGGAGGCCATCCTCATAATGGTCCTTTTCGCCATACTGGGGGCCGCACAAAGGCTGATAAATACATACCTCCCAACGGTGTTATTCTTCCAGGGAATTGAAATAGGGCTCGCCGATTCCATCACCGCGGTCCTAGTGGGGGCGGGAATTATCGGCGGAATACTCGGAGGGAAAATGGTGGATCGTTACGGCGCAAAACATATGACGCTAGCCTTCTTCCTGTCCTCTTCTATACTTTTGGCATGTTCTTATTTCGTCAGGTCTATCCTCCCTGCCGCAGCCTTCATATTCCTAATGGGCATTGCGCTCTGGGGAGTATATCCTGCTCTTTACTTGCTAATGCGTGAGGCGACCTCCGCCAGCATAGTTGGGACCTCCTACGGCCTTTTACTCTCCCTTAGCATGCTAAGCGGAATTGCTAGCATATCGATTGGCGGTCTAATCATGGAGCAATCCCCGTACTTCATTTATCTCCTCGGTGCTGGTATAGCAGCTATCGGCGCATTTCTGTCCACTAGCCTTCTAAGGCGATGATTCGAAGGTAAACCATCAAATATCGAAGTGATTACGTAATCAGAGTTGTAAGAACATCCGAAAACTTTAATTGCCAATTTCTTTGGAAATATGACGGGCTCCGGTAGTATAGTCCGGTCAAGTATACTGGCCTCTCGAGCCAGTGACACGGGTTCAAATCCCGTCCGGAGCACCATTTTATTTTTTGCCAAGATCCACACACAGAGTGCTTTATTGCTGGAAGATATTTTCAGCCTAGCCTGAGTTCCGGTGTACCATGCTCTCCATCCCGTAGGACTTAACCATTGGACTAATTGGTGAACGATCGAAGTTACTATCATACTTCATTTCGAATTTTTGCACATCTAATGCTTCTAGCCTTTATCAGTAAATTCTTGCGAAAGTTTCGGTCATAGCATCTTTATATTGCCACCTAACTAATAAACCTCTCAAAATATCTTAAGCAAACTGCTGACGTTGGTCGTGGAGTGGTGGATCCAAAAGATTTGGAAGATCAATCCCCTCTCCTATACTTCAAGTAATGCCAGAAATATGCTAGTTGGCACTATCAGTGGTTGATCTTCAAATCGGTCTATGGAAAGAGTTATCATGTGTTTCATCCTACCTAATTTTAACCTAGCCGCCTCTGCTTTCTTTCTATATTTTACTTCTATTCCGACAATTTTCTCATCATGTAAGACCATTATATCAACTTCGCTAGAATTTTTCCAGTAACCAATGTTAAACTTCCTTGCCAGATGTGCCGCTACCACGCTCTCGACCATTACCGGATCTTCAGGCTTTTTGGTTAAACACCAATAAGAAAAGATCTCATACAAAAAAGGATCCAAGAAGTGGATCTTTTTTTGTTTGCGAAAGACCTCAATTCCTTTATTTGGATCGATAAAGTTGAGAACCTTGACCAAGAAAAGCTTTTCTAAGAGGTTTATGTGTTGGAAGACTGTTTTGTGAGATGGCACCTCGAACTCTTTCGCTATACTGTGATAACTTAGCGTAGAGGGCACTTTTTCTATGAGGGCCTTAAGAACCCTTTTCGTTATGGCCTCGCTTCTTCTAAGCTTCATTATGTCTCCTTTAATCCAGCTCAGGTATGTTATTACAACCTCATCGATTATTTTCCCTCTCTCAAACAGGGACTTTATGGATAAGGGAAAACCTCCACACTTTAAATAAGCCTCAAAAAGAGTGTTCAGTTCATCTAGCCAAGGCATGGCATTAATTGTTTTTTCCCTAATCTCTCTCTCATCTAAATTTTCAAGTTTTTCTAATCTTTCAAAAATGCTTTTGTTAACTACCCTAACAAACTCCCTGAAGCTCAAAGGATACATTATGAAGTCCCTGCCATGCCCCCTCCTACCAGGAAAAGTCTCGGTTTCTCCCTTTACGGACGTGCTTAGGGAACCAGAAAGCACAATAACGTCATTCTTGAAGTTTCCCATGTCAATATGCCATTTCAACGTTCTGTACCATTCTCTTGGAAAAGTTATTTCATCGAGGAAAATATAAGAACTCTTTATTTTTTCGATATCTTTAATTTTTAAGTATTTTTTTAAAACTTCGTCCAGCTCTTTATAATCGGAGAGTTGATCGCACCTAAAGTAGAAGATTGATTTTGGGTCTTTTCTTTCTAATAACCTTGCTATCAAGAGCTTGATTAAAGTTGTTTTTCCGACCTGCCTTGGTCCGAAGATGAAATGGACAGAAAATGGTGACATTGCCTCCAATACATTTTCTAAGATTTGAGGCGTCCATTTTATTTTGCTATCTTGCCACTTTCTAAAGTCTTCATCCTCTTTTATACCCTCTCTGCCTTTCCACCAAGGATTGTGTACCCAAATGTCCATGATTGGTATTTAAAATCCCAATTATTTATATACTTATTGGTATTTAAAATCCCAATTATTTGACTTCAGTAAGCTGATGATTTGATACGTTCAACTTTAACCATCACCTTTTACACTCCCTCCACCCTCTTAAAATCCCAGTTTAAGCTTCAAGGCGGACTTAGAAAAACTTTAAAAATCCAATCTGCAATCCCTTTCCTGAGGCTTTAAACCGTTGGCATTCGAGGTCAGCGAGATACGTGACATTATAAGGATACTTGTTCTCCTCAGCGTTAAGAAGGGCTGTGAGTGCGAACGCGAGCCGTTGCGGCACAAGATAGAGCATTTCATAGGTTGCCCCAGATGCGTTGAGCCCGAGGAGTTTGAGCATGCTTTAAATGAACTTGCGGCGGAGGGATTGATAAAGAGGAGCGGCGAGAAGATCGCCCTGACTGACAGAGGTCATTACCTAAGCGATGAGATGAAGAACCTCCTTTTCAAGGACGAGCCAGTCCTCGAGGTAGTGGCTGGACTTACAGACGGATCAATAACCGCCCTTATAGTAACCCTCTCCACGTTCCTTGCGGGGCTTAGCTCCTCCCTCACGATATTCGCCGCTGCCCTCACTCTCTCCGCAGTCTCTCTTACGAACTTCTCTAGCTTCATACTAGGTGGGAAAACCGAAGACTTGGCGGATCTGATATCCCTTAAAAACCTTATGGAGTACAGTATCAATGGCATAAAGGACGGTGAAGAGCGTGACAAGTCCCTCGTCCTTCTGAAGCGACTATTCACTGTCCTGAAAAAAGAGATCAGCAAATCCAACCTTTATTCTGCATTTCTTTGCGGTCTGACGACTTTCATTTCCGGGATTATTCCTATTGCCCTTTTCGTCTCAATACCTCCTCCCTTTGGCATACTTGCTTCACTGATATTCGTCGGGATTGTTATAGGAGTGTTCTTGGCCCGGTACAGGTCAAAAAAGATGAATGTTCGTTGGCGAGTCACACTCGTGGAGACGGTAGCCCTAGTCATAATCTCTGTAGTAATTTCGCTCTTGGTGGGGGGCATAACGTAAAATCCGTTTTGTTATAAATACCACAAATTTGAGGCTTTTATTCATGCACGGTCATTCGAATGCCCCCTTAAACCCTTTCAGCATCACATAAATACCCTCTGAAGTGATAATGATAATGTGGTCTTTAATGGACGCATCTGAATCCGCAAAAAATGCCCTCCGGTACGTCCTTGGCGCCGTTGAGGGCGAGAGTTTGGTGGTGATATGTGACTCCCCCTTGCTACAAGTCGGAAGAGCTTTCGCCGAAGGTGCCTTGGAACTTGGGCTCTGGTCTAGACTTCTTGAGCTGAGAGTAGGTCCGGAGGTCCGCCAGGACATCCCACGGGAGATATATGGATTGGTTTCCAAAGGATCTGCAGACATATTCGTCACCATATTCAGGGAGAGCGAGAAAGAAACACCGTTTAGGGTCAAGATAATCAGTCTGATAACGAGGTACCGAAAGTACCGGCTCGGTCACTGCCCAGGGATAACTTTTGATATGTTGACGGAGGGCGCATTGGCTCTCTCGCACGAGGATCACAGGGAACTTCGAGATTCTGCTTATCGACTGCTAATGCGCCTCCAAGGCGCCGAGGAGATTCGGGTCACAAACCCAGCAGGCACTGACATATCTTTCTCAGTCTCTGGCAGACCTTTCTTTACGGACACCCAATTCGACTGGAAGGCCTTCAAGTGGCTGAACCTGCCGACTGGGGAGGTCATCGCAGGACCTGTGGAGTCTTCGCTGAATGGCACCCTTGTTTGCGACCTGGCGGTCGGAGGGATCGGCCCAATAAAGTCCCCAATAACGATAAGGGCTAAAGGCGGCAAGGCTTTGGAGATAAGCTCCTCTGACGATGTCCTCAGGAAAAGAGTGGACGCTGCCCTAAGCGTTGACGAAATGGCGAGGCATGTTGGCGAGTTCGCCTTCGGTCTTAACAAAAAGGCGCGCCTCAGTGCGAACTTCTTGGAAGCTGAAAAGGTCTACAGGACTGTACATATCGCTTTTGGCCACAACTCTGACTATCCTGGTGGGATGAACAACTCTGCAACACACATGGACTTTCTCATATCTTCTCCCACAGTCGAGGTGAAACTCTCCTCCGGCGAGCGTCTCACAATAATGGAAGACGGGAACCTCATGCTTTGAATGAAAAAGTCAGAGTGGTGTACGCTCTGTCGATGATGTGGACTAAGCTCGAATCCCTAGTTTTTTGGAGAACTCCTCCCAGTGTTCATCAACGTCTCTCTGCAGGGATTCGAGATCCTCCTCCTTGAGATGTCCGAACCGCCCTTGGATCGATAGGTAATCCTTTAAAGGCCTTCTCCTGCTCTTTTCCAAGAGCGCTTTGGATGGGCCAGTGAGGTTGTATCCCCCATCGTACCACTCGTATAGAATCCACATCCCAGTCATTACCGCCAATTTCCCGACTTCCACGGTCTTTTCTGCTGGAAACCTCCACCCTGGTGGGCACGGTGAAAGGAGGTGTATGTACTTCAGCCCTCTAACCGGCATGGACTCAGCCCTCTTCAGCTTGCTAGCAAAGTCGAGCGGAAACGCCGCGCACGCAGTCGCCACGTACGGGATCCTGTGGGCTATCATTATTTCTGGAACACTTTTCTTTCTCTCTAGCTTACCAGTGACGGTCGTCGTTGTAAAGGCAGCCCTTGGAGTTGCCCCGCTCCTCTGGGTGCCCGTATTCATGTATGCTTCGTTGTCGTAGCATACGTATATCATATTCTCGTTCCTTTCTGCCGCTCCGCTTAGGGCCTGCAAGCCGATGTCGGCCGTCCCGCCGTCCCCCGCCCAGCAGAGGACCTTAACACCGCTCTTCCCCTTAAGCTCAAGCGCGGCAACCGCGCCACTGCCCGCAGCAGCTGTCGATGCGAATGCAACATTAAGAACTGGAACCCTGCATGGCGTCTTGGGATAATATCCTTGGATCACCGAGATACAGCTCGCTGGAACTATCATTATGGTCTTGGGTCCCAGAACCTTAAGGGCTATCCTCAGGGAGAGCGCCGCCGCACACCCAGGGCATGCGGCGTTCCCCGGTAGCGTAAACTCTTCTTCGGTGAGGTCCTTAATTGTCAATACTGAGCTCATCCCTTAAGCCCCCACCAGATTTCTTTACTTACATCTCCCTTCTCCCCCATCTCAAGCGCCTTCATGGCTATCCCTTTAAAGTCCTCTGGGGTCAGGTCCCTCCCTCCCAGCCCTGCAACAAACCTACACATTTTCTTTCCAATGTATCCCTCCAGCTCTCCCGCCAATATACCCCCGTACCCGAAGGAGTAGTCCCTGTCCACGACGGCAACAACCTTCGCGCCCTTTACCGCGTCTGAGATCTCTTCACGGGGCAGCGGTCTGATGACTCTAAGCCTCACTAACCCTGCCCTGACACCCTCGTCCCTGAGGTAGTCCGCTGCGTCCTTCGCGTCCCCGCTGGAGGCGCCCGTTGTAATCATTACCACCTCTGCATCGCTGCACCTGTACTCCTCTATCAGCCCGACCTGTCTCCTCCCACTGATCTTCTCATAATCCCTCACCGCATCCTTTATCACAACCCGCGCCCTATCAAATGCCTCCTTTATGGAGTGCCTAATCTCCATCATCCTGTCCGGACCGACCAAGTTCCCGAATGTTCCTGGATTTTCAGGGTCCATGTAAACCCTGAGCCTAGACGGCTCCAATGGTGGTAGGTAACCTTCGACATCTTTCTTCTCTAAGAGATCAACCTCTTCCGCGGTATGCGACACAGAGAATGCATCCAGCCCGTACATCACAGGCTGCACCAACCTCTCGTCTTCCGCTATCCTGAAAGCCTGTATAGCCGTATCATAGGCTTCCTGAGCGCTCTCGCACATCATAATCACCCATCCGGCGTCCCTTTGGGAGAGGATGTCTGTGTGCTCGTTCCATATGCTCCAAGGTGGTGCCAGCGTTCTTGTCACCACAGCCATTGTCACGGGAAAGCTTCCAAGCCCCGCCCAGAAGATCATCTCGCTCATGTAGAGAAGACCATGGGAAGAGGTCGCCGTAAAACTCCTCGCACCACAAGCCTCGGCAGCTATACACGCCGCCATTGCGCTGTGCTCGGACTCAACCCTTATGTATCTGCCCCTCATCTCCCCCTTTTCCACAAATTCTGCCAATTTCTCTACGATCTGGGTCTGCGGCGTTATAGGATATGCTGCAACTACCTCTGCGGAGGCGTCCCTCACGCCGTAGGCTACTGCGTGGTTACCTGTCAACAGCACCCTTCTCCCTCCTGAGCATAATTATCGCCTTCGAAGGGCAGACCTCTGCGCATATGCCGCAACCCTTGCAGTACTCGTAAACGATCCTCGGCTTTCCGCCCGCCCTCTTCGTTATGGTTCCCTCGGGGCAGTATAACCAGCAGAGCATGCACATGTTGCATTTATCCGTATCCATGATCGGTCTCTTTATCCTCCACATCCCCGTCAACCCGCTGGCACCTTCTGATGGCTTTGACAGAATCGACTTCATCCTCTAACCTCCTCGAAAGCCCTAAGTGTTGCACGCAAGTTTCTATCGCCTAGCTCACCGCGCCACCTCCTCCTGACAACACTCTCCAGCACCTCCTTTGAGATAATGCCGAGTACCTTGGCTGTCGCCCCCACCATCGCAGTATTCACGACAGCCCATCCAGCCACCATCAGACCATTCTCAACTGCGATCTTCGTTGCATCCACGACGTATACTCTGAATTTATCGATCTTCGGAAACTTTTTGTGATTCACGATTGCCGTTCCACCCTCCTTCAGCCCCTCCCTTACGTCCTTCCTCAGGACGAACATGGTATCGAAGACGCATATGGTATCGGGCGTGTAAACCTGACCGTGTCTCCTGATAGGCTTGTCGGATATTCTCGCCGAGGCGACCACAGGCGCACCTCTCCTCTCTGCTCCGAAGTACGGGATGGACTGCCCATGATAGCCCTCTAGGATGGCGGCTTCCGCCAGCATCTCAGAAGCAGTCACAACCCCTTGGCCCCCTCTTCCGTGGAGCCTTATCTCTAAAAACAAGCCCCTCCCCACCTTTACATATGTAAAGGTAAACTAAAAAGCCTTTAGTTTCAAGCTTAGATATCTTAGATCTCAGTTTATTAACAAAAATGAAGATAAAGAAGCCCAAAATTCTTAGTTAAAAATCAAAGATATTTCTGCCGACAGGGTTAAATAATAATGTTGGAGCATCTTATCCTGCCCAATTCGGGCTGAGGGCCTAGGTGGCCCGGGTAAGGTAGCGAAATCGCTACCCCCGAAGGGTAGTGGTTATCCCGGGGGCCTGTGGAGCCCATCCGCGGAGAGCCCCAGCTCGCGGGTTCGATCCCCGCCCCGGGCCCTCAAAGAACATTTATCAACCTTAATTTTCAGCCAATCTGGGCAGAGAATTCTGGCTGGCTTAAAACTTTTGTGGACTCATGCTAATTAATCTCTCACTTTAAAGAAAAGCCAAGCATCCTTTCCTCCCTTATCGAACTTCAGCAAGACGTACTTTCCTTTTAGGATCTTACCATCCATTAAGATCTCGAGCTTTGTTGGCGCCCTTTCTATTATGGAGTACCCGCCGCGGTCCCATATTTTCACGGTTCCTGCCCCATAGTTACCCTCGGGGATCACCCCCTCAAAATCCTTATACTCAATAGGATGATCCTCCACCCTTATCGCTAGCCTCCTAACACCAGCCTTGTTTGGCGGCTCTTTAGGCACAGCCCAGCTTGCGAGAACACCGTCAAGCTCCAGCCTTAGGTCCCAGTGCAGCTTCCTAGCTTTATGCTCGTGCACCACAAAATCTGGCATCAGTCCTTCCCTCAGACCTCGATCAGCCTGTAATCCGTGCTTCCAAAACCTAACTCCTCCATTACCTTGATCTGTATCGTACTGTCTGTTCCATTTAGCTTACCCAGCGGGTCAGGAGAAGATGCCTTGACCCCGGGTATTATTGGGCTTATATCTATGAGGTCAAGAGAGGCCTTATCTATGGCGACAGGATCCCTCGACGCCAGTATGCCTACGTTGTGGGTTATTATGTTTCCGGCGGGTGCCGCACAATCACACAAAACGGTCACGTCCAGCACAAAATTAAGGAACACCGTAGGCTTTCCTACCATCGCCCTCATAACGCCCGCTGCCGCATGGGCTAGGGCTATTTGAAACCTTTCCTTCCCGTCCTCAAGAAGCGTTATTGCATCCTGATCGCAACTAAACATACACGTGTTGCAGTAAACACACTTATCCTCGTCCCTTATTGGTCGCCCGCCCTCCATGCTCATGGCTGAAAACCTGCAGGCCTTAACACATTCGCCGCAACCTGTGCACTTCTCATAATGGATCACTAGCCCATGTGCCGCATGCTGCTCCCTCTTGCCTCTCTTTGTTGTGCAACCCATACCGAGGTGCTTGATTGCCCCTCCGAAGCCCGAGAGCAGATGCCCCTTGACGTGGCTCAAGACCACCAAAGCGTCCGCATTCGCTATGCCCCTCGCCACGCTAATCTGCCTGATTTGGCACCCCCGGAACACCTTCTCAAGCAAAACTTCAACCCCATCCTCGCCAGAGGGTCCATCCGCCACCACAATGGGACACCCCAACCCTTCCTCAGTGAAACCATTGAACCTCGCAGTCTCTATGACCTCTTCCGCACTGCTCCTGAATCCAGTGGGATATAACGCCGTGGTCTCTGTGGCAAATGGTCTGGTGCCTCTCTCCTTTAAAAAATCCACAACCGTCCTAACAAACGCAGGCCTGATGTAAGTGTAATTCCCCCTCTCTCCGAAGTGAACTTTGACCGCCACGCTCTTGCCAGCATCTATATCTCCAATGGTGGTCTTCAGAAGCGAATCGATCCCCTTCAATGGATTCCTCCACTTTCTCAGGTCCAGGAAATAAACCTCGGAAACCATTAACGCCAACCCCTCGAATCGTCGTTTTTGTTCCAGCGAAAGAGCACGATCTGTGCACTTTCTTTATAAATATCCTGTCCTTTAAAAGCTAATGATTGGTATGAAAGAGCTAAGGACCGAGGAGATCACTTGGATAAACTTGGAGCGTCCGACAAAAGAAGAGGTAATGTCCTTAGCTAACTCTTTCCCATTTCACGTCCTAAGTCTCGAGGACACGCTGTCCAAGCGGGTCCTCACTAAGGTCGAGAAATATAAGGATTATATGTTCACAGTGCTGAGGTTTCCCACACGACTCTGCGAGAAGGGAGGATGCACCCCCTCCCAAGTATCTTTCTTCGTGGGGAAAAACTTCTTGGTGACGATCCACGATGGCACCGTCGAAGCAATAAACAATGTATTCATGAAGTGTGAGACCCAGTATAAGGAGACAGGAAAATTCGCGCTCGAGGGTGTTGGGCCCCTCTTCTACAAGATACTCCGGGAGATCGTCAGCTCGATATTCCCAATAATGGAAAACCTTCTGGAACGACTAGAAGATCTCGAGGATGATATCTTCAGTGTGAGGAAGGAAGTCCTGTTGGAGATCACAAACCTCAGGAGGACGACATCTGACATCAGAAGGGTATTGTCTCCGCTGAGAAGGGTCGTTCCTGACCTTGAGGACGGTCTCAGCGATCAGACTGGGGAGGACCTCGAGATTTACTTCTCAGACCTTAAGGATCACATAGAGAAGCTATGGGAACTCTCCGATATGTGCCGGGAACTGGTCGAGATATATAAGGACACAGACTTTACCTTAGGACAGCAGAGGATGAACAGGGCGCTTGTAATCTTGACAGTGATATTTACAATTACTATACCAGCCACCCTTGTTGGCACCTTCTATGGCATGAACATCCCCCTGCCAGGTGGCATTGAAACTGGACCTTGGACCTTCCTTGGACCTTACACTACCTTCATAATACTCTTGATCATATCGTTTCTGCCCGCCATCATTATGGTGATATACTTCAAGAAACTTGGCTGGATATGAGAACTCACCAATGATTTTTTACCGTTTAGGTGATGGTTAAGTGAACACACATCGTTAGCCGGTGAGCATCCAACAGGTGATTTTTATGGGTTTACTTCTCGTGACTACGCCCTGCGGCAAGGAAGAGGCGGCGAAACTGGAAATCTTTGACTGTATACTCCACGCCGACTCTGCCCCCTCATTAATCCCCCACGATTACAAGGGTCTGCTTCTAATTAACACCAGATTATCCTCTGACGAGGCTGCAGCTCTTGTTAGAAACTGTCCAACCGCTTACGTCCACCAGATAATACCCGTAGATTTGATGATAAAGTCAGACCTCGCTTCAATAATTGGCGCAGTGCTACAACTGATGCCAAAAATGCGGACCAAAGTCCGCATAGAGTGCCAAAGGAGGGGACGCCACATAAAGTCAAGCCAAGACGTAGAATCAGCCGTAGGATCAGCCCTCGCATCCATTGGGCACACTGTCCAGATAAAGTCTCCAGAGACATTAGTTCGGATAGATATAATAGGGGAATGGACAACGATCTCCGTAGGACCCCCTGAGAGGTATGCCAGAAAATTGAGGGGCATGATCCAATGAGGCTCAATATAGGTAAGGTCCCTAACGAGATTCTCAAGGACTACGTATTCCCACGCCTTGGAGCTGGCGACCCGTCTGTCCTACTCGGTCCTAACATCGGAGAGGACGCCGCAATAATAAAGATAGGCGGAGACCTTGTGGCGTTTAAGTCAGACCCCATTACGGGCTCTATTGAAGAGTTGGGATTTTTGGCGATCCACGTGAACGCCAACGATATCGCGACCAGGGGGGCTGAGCCGAAGTGGTTCCTTCAGTGCATACTGCTCCCGGAGGGCTCAACTCTCGATTCGCTTGACAAAATCACACAACAGATGGACTCAGCCGCCAAGGAGATTGGCGTTTCAATAGTGGGCGGTCACACCGAGGTGACACCTGGTATAGAACGCCCAATTGTGGTCGGATCAATGCTAGGAATAGTAAGAAACAGCCGCTTCTTCACTTCTGGTGGCGCGAAACCCGGCGACCTGCTCTACATGACCAAATACGCTGGAATTGAGGGGACCGCCATACTATCTTCAGACAAAAAAATACTATCCCGCTATGGAGAATCTTTTGTATCCGCCTGCAAGAACTTCCTCTCACTCATAAGCGTGGTTAAAGAGTGCCGAATCCTAAGGGACATCGAGGGAGTCACTTCCATGCATGACTTGACCGAGGGTGGGATTCTGGGGGGCGTATGGGAGCTGGCTGAGGCAGCCTCCATCGGAGTCTACGTAGACCTGAGGCGCGTACCAGTACTCCGAGAGACCCAAATAATCTGCAATGAGCTGGGGCTGGACCCCTATAGGCTCATCAGCTCAGGGTCACTCCTTTTCACCGTCGCCCGCGGCTCGGAGCATCAAGTAGAGCTTGCTTTGGAGAGATCTGGTATTCCATATGCGCAGATCGGGGAGATGTTGCCCGCTTCAGGGGGCAGACAATACATGGACCTCCAAGGGATGACCTTCCCACTGGAGCCCCCATCGACGGACGAACTCTGGCGCGGTGTAAAGTAAATTACCGAGTCTGCGTAATTCTTTCACACACGGCTTTTTGAAAAATTCCGTCTCTTCTGAAATAAGTCTACCAAACCAGCCAAGCTATTACTTTCACTCTTGTCTCCGCTTTATGTTTTTTCTAAAGTACAAAAACCATAAATCAACCCATGCCCTATTAGTCTGTGGGTATAAGCGTTGGCCTATGACATAATCGCCCAGGAGATGCGACGGCCGACCGTCTTCAAGGAGGAGTCTGCACTATTCCCTGATCATGTACCAACGAACCTTGTCCACCGAGAGCCGCAGCTCAAGTCTCTGGGCAGAATATTTCGGGTCATATTCGAATCCCCCGGCTCAGTCTCGCAGAAAGTCACACTCGTCGGCGATGTCGGTGTAGGCAAAACTGCAGTCGCCAAGAGGTTCGGCTCGACTGTGGAGTCGCTCGCGAAGGAGAGGGGGCTTAACCTCAGGTACATCCACGTGAACTGCTACAAGGATCGGACGCTCTTTCTCGTAGTGAGGAAAGTGGCACAGCAACTCATACCAGGTCTCCCGGAGAGGGGGTTCTCAGCACAGGAGCTCTTTGGAACCGTCTGGCAGACGCTTGAAGGCGAGAATTCCTACCTATTGCTCGCACTCGATGAGATAGATTTCCTCGTGGCTAACGAGAAAGACGCCCCGCTATACTTTCTCACTAGGGTGGCCGACGAGTACATAGGCAGGCCGCAGCGCCTGAGCTTGATTCTCATCACTCGGAACTTAGACTTCATATCAGATCTGGACAGAAGTGTCCAGAGTACCCTCCTCCACAACATTATACGCTTTGATAGGTACACATCAGAAGAATTGTATGACATTATAAAGATGAGGAGCCAGGAATCCATAAAGGAGGGCGCGGTGAGCGACGAGGTCCTTTCCATGATAGCTGAGATAGCGGGTCCGCGGGGGGACGCAAGGTACGCGCTGGAGCTCCTTTGGAGGTCTGGCAAATACGCCGACGCCGAGGGGTCCAGCAAGATCCTTCCTGAGCACGTAAGGAGAGCCCAGTCAGACGTCCTCCAATTCCCTATACACATAATAATGGACCTCCCCCTCCACGAGCGCCTATTCCTACTCTCAGTCGCGAGGGCTCTAAGGAAGAGCAAGTCTGCATACGTCACCATGGGTGAAGTAGAGTCCGTGTACAGAGTTGTCTGCGAGACGAGGTCCATCGAGCCAAGGAAGCACACTCAATTCTGGGAATACCTCCAAAATCTGAAGAACTTAGGCATCCTCCAGACGAAGATCTCTGGGTCTGGTTTTAAGGGCAAGACCACACTGATAGGGCTCATGAATATGCCTGCAGAGGCTTTAGAATCTGTACTATCGGGTGGTATTTGATGTCCTTGGAGGAGATCTTATCTTCAAAGGGGAGGATCAAGGTGCTAAAGGTTTTGGCTGAGAGGGGAGAACTCAACATCTCTGACATTACGCGCAGGGCTAGCCTGAACCACGCCACCACATCTTCCCACCTCAAGAGGCTATGCGAACTTGGGATCGTCGAGGAGAAAAGGTTCGGAAGGATAAGGATCTTCCGCCTTAAGAGGGAAGATCCGCGCGCATGGGCGATACAGACCCTCTTCGACTCGTTCAAAAAGGGAATGAAAAATTAAGAGGGATGAAAATTTGAGTGTTAAGATGGTTGACATAACCCGCAAAGATCCTACCATAAGGGAGGCGAGGGCGTCCGGCACCATCTCCCTCAAAGAGGAGACCATCGCACTAATAAAAAAGAACGCAATCGAAAAAGGGGACATCTTTGCCGTCGCGAGGGTTGCGGCCATACAGGCCGTAAAGCGCACCTCTGAAATTATTCCGCTCTGCCATCCCATACCCGTGGAGCATGTCTCAGTGGACTTTGAGGTTGGTGAGCGCGAAATCTCTGCGGTGGTCTCGGTCAAGACAACAGCCAAGACGGGCGTGGAGATGGAGGCGCTCACAGGAGTTTCGATCGCCCTCCTGACCATCTGGGACATGACGAAAAAGTATGAGAAGGACGCCTCCGGGCAGTATCCCACAACCCTCATAAAGGAGATAAGGGTGACCAAGAAGCTGAAAGGGTAGATGATATTGAACCATCATTCAGACCTCCCCCGCAACCTACGCTTTCTGGTAGTGGTGACCAGCGACAGTATAGCGAATAAGATCTCTAAAGGAGAACAGTTCTTGGATAAGAGTGGCGATTTTGCAATAAACTCAATAAAGGCAGCCAAACACACCGTCGTAGACCGCCTCTACCTGCCCAACGACATATCTCTCATAAGAGAGGCGATTAGGGGTGCTGCCCTGAAAGGGATGGCAGACATCATATTGATAAGTGGAGGAACAGGGCCTGGTCCAAGGGATGTGACTGTTGAGGCTATTAGACCACTATTCGAAAAGGAGCTCCCTGGCTTTGGGGAACTTTTCAGGCAGATGTCCTACGAAAAAGTGGGGACCCCCGCCATAGCCTCCCGCGCCACAGCTGGGGTAATAAATGGAGTTGTCGTATTCGCACTACCGGGATCGCCGGACGCTGTAAAGTTAGCAATTGATAAAATTATTCTCCCAGAGTCTCCCCACCTTGTAAAGATGGTTCGTGGTTCTACCCACGCCTGATAAGGTCGGACGATAAAAATTATGGTCGAAATATCAGAACGCCAGAACGTCAGAATACCAGACTACCTATCAGAAAATCAAAATAATAGGGAACATGTAAATGCAAAATGAAGTAAAAAGTAAAATGCAAAATTTTAAAGTTGAGGAATATGAGAGATGGGCTAAATTTACTATACCAGACACAGGCGCCTTGTAACAGGCTAAGATTTAAGACTGTTTGCGAGGTTTGGAGATCGTGTCCTTCATGAGTTATGCCCCTCCTGTGATCTGCATCACTGCGTTCGGAAGAAAATATGGAAAAACAACCATTATTCAAGGGATCACAAAGATTCTAGCATCAAAGGGTGTGAGGGTTTCCGTCATTAAACACTCGGTTCATCATATAAGAGGCGACTCAGGGAAGGACACGGACCGCTTCATGGCGTCTGGCGCACTCGCCTCAGCCGTCCTTACTAATGAAGGGGAAGGCGTTCTATACCTATCAAAGTCCTCCCTAAACAACCTGATTTCCATAATATCGCACTTGGGAGTGGATTTGATTCTCTGCGAGGGCTTCAAATCATCGCCCTACCCAAAACTGGTCATCGCACAGTCCACCGAGGAGCTCCAAAGGATCGAGGCACTGGAGGGCGTGATTGGCATCATATTTGACGCTCCTACTCAAGGGGAAATAGGACTAGGATTAAAAGTCCCGGTTCTTAATAAGGATCCATCAACTATTGCTAGCTTCATCCTCTCCTACATTAGAGGCTGTGGTGCACCATGATTGACCCTTACAGAAGGAGGATCACCGGTCTTAGGATAAGCCTCACGCAGAGGTGCAACCTCAACTGTAGGTACTGCCACCACGAGGGAGAGGGTAGGACATCCGAGGAGATGACTGCTGGCGAGGTTCTGAGGATACTCAAGATCGCATCCTCCCTAGGTATCAGGAGAGTCAAATACACTGGGGGTGAGCCCCTCCTTAGGGATGATCTCTCTGAGATCATAAAGGGGTCTGTCGCGATGGGGCTAGAGGATGTGGCAATAACCACAAACGGCACACTTCTGAAGGGAAGGATCCCGGAACTTACGAGGGCAGGCCTCAAAAGGATGAACGTTTCCATCCCCAGCTTGGACCCGTCGCTCTATTTCTCCCTTACAGGTGGGGATCTCTCGAGAACAATAAGCGGAATAGGAGAGGCTGCCGAGGGCGGAATAAACATAAAGATCAACACTGTGCTGATGAAGGGGGTGAACGAGGGGGAGGTCCGCCGCTTCATAGAACTCGCATCTGCTGTAAACGGCTCTTTGCAGTTTATTGAACTAGAGAACCTCAACTTGGACGACTCTTTCTTCAGCACCCATTACTTGGATCTCTCTAAACTTGAATTAATGTTACAAAAAATGGCTGAGCGCGTCTTGCTAAGGGAGGATATGAACCAAAGGCGCATTTACATAGTCGGTGGCACACCCGTGGAGGTGGTCCGCCCAACCAACAACCCAGAATTCTGCGCCCGATGCTCAAGGATAAGGGTGACGAGTGACGGGAAGATAAAGCCCTGCCTGATGCGCTCTGACAACCTCGTGGACCTCTTGGGCCCGATGAGGTGCGGGACCTCAGATGACGACCTGAGGGCACTCTTTCTGAAGGCGGTCAGCCTCCGCTCTCCCTACTACTCCCGACAGACCTGAAGAACGGTCTCTGCCCTGCCTCATCAAGTATCTCTATGTAGGGTAGATATTCTGTCCTGACCTTCTTAACGGAGGTGTGCAGTTCCTTCGCGAGTGTCATGTATTCTTCCATCAGCTTTCCCCTAGTCTCTTTGCTCTGGCTTAGGATGCCTATTCTCGTTGGGAACGAGTATTTCGTGAACCTGTATGGTCCTCTTCTCGCCAGTGCAGCTCCGCCCACTGCCAGCTCCACCGCATAACTGATTAGATCCCACATCTGCCTTCTCTTCACCCTATTCATGAATATGTCTGCCTTTGAGAACCAGTCGTAGGCTTCCGCCCTCTCGCGTGGGTCGTTGTACTGGTTGGGTATGTTCTCGTTGATCCACTGGAGCAGCATCTCTAGATCCACAGAGGCACTCTCTGCTGCCGCCCTAGCTTCCATTATGGTATTAGCCGAGAAGATCTCCTTCATAACATCGAATATTCCCATCTCCTGAGTCCTAGAGTACAACCTCCCCACATCCGCCGCTCTCAGGATCTTCTTACCCTCGGCCAGCATCTGCAGGTCATTCACAGCAGCCCTCATGTCCCCGTTTGCTGCTTCCGCTATCTTCTTCAGCGCCTCATCCTCCACACTCACACCTGCCAGTTGCGCTATCCTCCTGAGTCTAACCACTATGCTAGGCGCCCTTATCCTCTTGAACTTTATCATTTGGCAGACGTCTCTCAGCTGCCTAAACCTCGGATCCCAGGGATCGTTCGCCGCGAGCACTACAGGGTACTTGGATTCTTTTATTATTCTCATAATGGCCCCGAGCCCTCCCCTGTCCTCCTTACCTGATATCCCGTCGAGCTCGTCAAAGAATATCAGTTTTCCCTTCTTACCCAGCAGTGAGCCTTGCAAAGTCGCGCCTCCCGCGACTCTCTCCACAGCCTCCTCAGTCCTAAAATCACTCGCGTTCATTTCTATTAGTTCTAAATTCAAGGCATCCGCAATCAGATTTACTGCAAGGGTCTTACCCGTGCCAGGTGGTCCGCATACGAGCGCCGCTTTCTTGTCAGCCCTCCCCGCGATGCTCTCCTTTACCCATTTCAATAGCTCCTCTGCCGAATCGTAATTCCCGACGAGCTCCTGCAGAGTTTTTGGCTTGTAACTCTCAGACCAAGGGGCGCCCAACTTGGCTCCCACCAAACTTTCCTTAGGTTCCGCCCTTGCCAACCATTGCTATCTTGGCTATCAGGGCGTTCAGCTGGACCTCGTCGCTTCCGCCTTCTAGAAGTCTATACTCGGTCTCGCCCAGCAGGTCTATTATCTTTAGCTTCAGCTTCTCATCAACATCGAGCCAGAGTACCTCTCTGTGAATCTGCTTAACCACATCGAGCCCAGAAAGCCCATACTCTGTGATGAGTCTCATCACTTCGTTCCTAGCAGAGGCGAAGTCCCCATCAAGGGCCCTCTCTAGGACGAGCTTCAATTCCTTGGGGCTTACCCTGCCAGCGATCCTGTAAATGACCTTTTCATCCACCTTATTTCCTAGAGCTGCCGCCGCCTGCAGCGTGTTTATGACCTTCCTGAGATCACCTCCCCCTATGTATACTAGCGCCTCTAAACCCTCTGGAGTTATCTCCACTCCCTCCATATCGCAGATGTATTTTACTCTCGCCTTAACGTCCTCTGCCTTCAGTGGCGTGAACCTGAAGAAGGCACACCTCGACTGGATGGGCTCAATGATCTTTGTGTAATAATTGCAGGCCAATATGAACCTGCATGTATTCGTGTACATCTCCATTGTCCGCCTGAGCGCCTGTTGGGCCTCTGTCGTCATGTTGTCCGACTCGTCCAGCACTAGTATCTTAAAAGGGGCGTCTCCCATGCTTACAGTCCTGGCAAAATCCTTAACAGTCGTTCTGATAACGTCTATCCCCCTCTCGTCGCTGGCGTTCAGCTCAAGGTAATTCTTATGATATTCCTTTCCGAAGAGGTCCATTGCCAATGCAAGGGCCGCCGTCGTCTTTCCAGTTCCAGGAGGTCCAGCGAAGAGGCAATGGGGCATAGACCTCTCCTTAACGAACCTCTTCAACCTCTCCACGATCTCTTCTTGGTTGACTATCTCGTCTAGAGTCTTTGGGCGGTACTTCTCGGCCCACATTACCTCTCGGATCTCAGGACGGACCACCGACATTACGTTACACCCTTCTATCTTCTTAGCTAGGTCGGATATTTAACTCTAAGGAGGATTGATTCACAGATCTTCGTCCTTATCTTCAGACCTGCGCTGACCAAATAAGGTATGTACTATCTTAAAATCGAGCATCAAATATGTACAGAAAGCACTAAATAACGGTCTGCCGTCTTCTGAATACAAACTCTGGGGATGTGCAAATGCCTAGGGCTAGGACCATTCCACTCGTAGCCTTCTACACAGGTCTTGTCACGATATCGACCCTCATATTCACCGTATACGTGCCCGCCACCCGTGGCTACTTCAACATCGGCGAGTCCGCGGTTTACCTTGTGGCACTCTTGGCAGGTCCCTACGTTGGTGCCTTCGCTGGTGGAGTCGGTTCAATGCTAGCCGACATCTCCCTTGGCTACCTCTTTTTTGCACCTGCCACACTCGTGATTAAGGGTCTAGAGGGTGGGGTGCTTGGCATTCTTGCAAAAAAAGCTCCGAACCTCTCAGATCGGAGCTGGCGCCTCCTTTCAACATGCGTGGCGCTCCTACTCTCAGCCTCTGTATTTCTCATCGGGAGGGGATACTACGTGGGATCTTCCGAACTCTCGATAGGGCTCCCAGGGATCTCCTCGACTCTGAATATCGCTCTAACCGAACTATTTTGGGCGGTATTGGCTGTCGCATCCTTTGTTGCACTGATGGTGATCTCATTCATGGTCCGCCCAGAGGTCGGCTGGCTCGTGCTGTCGTGCTCCATATCCGGTAGCCTTATGGTTCTTGGATACTATCTTTACGAACAGTTCGTATTGGGCTACGTCGCCATCGCCGAGGTTCCGTTCAATATAGGTCAGGTCCTTGTGGGCATAATTGTTTCGGTTCCGGCTTACAATTCGCTGAAGGCTTTGAGGCTTACCAAATGATTAAAATCCCTAGCGGGAGAGAGATATTACTATGCCCCCCAGACCCCCTGACGAAATAAGGTTCTCACAATTCCTTTACGAGGAGGGTCCTGTGGAGGTGGTCTTCCAGAAACCCCTCCCCCAGCTGAAGATCGGTGGGGAGGACATGGGCTCCCCGGTGGAGGGCTCAGAGCTGAAGATCCCGCTCTGGGCAGCAAAGGCATTGGAGGAGGAAGGCTACGTAAAGATCAAGACCAAGGAGGAACTGCAGCTAAAGTCCAACGACGTCATAAAACTCTCTTGGAAGGAGGAAAGGTCGGAATCCCTCTCGAAGCTCCCTCCCAACTTTTATCCGAGGCTGAGGGAGCTCCTCAGGTCACTAAACGATAATATTAAGAAGAACCCCACCCCTGCCGCCCTCAACGAGCAGAGGCAGGTCTCTATCAAGGCACTAGACCTACTAAACTGTAGACTCCAGAAGATCCTCCGGCTGTCATTCGAAAGGGTGCCCTCAAAACCTTCGATAGAGATGCTGGAGCCGGAGGAGCTGGCCCTCTTCAACACCCTCCGCTCTGAGATAGAGGAGTGGAGGCAGAGGATACTTTCAGAAGGGATGAGATGATATGGAACTACTCCAAGAAACAATGGATTATAGGGAGCGTTTCGTAAACTTCTTAAAGTCTTTTCAGGATAAGAGGGGCGCCTTTAAGTACCGGGACGCGATCGCCCAGATGGCCTCCTCTGGAAAGACATCCTTGATTATAGACTTCGATGATCTGATATCCTTTGATCCGGACCTAGCGGCCGAGTTGAAGGAAAAGCCCGCCGCTGTGCTGCCCAAGGCTAACCTGGCCATATCTGATGCCATGCGCGCAGAGAACATGGACTACGCCGCCAAGGTTAAGGAGTTTAAGGCCCGTTTCAGAAAGCTGGACGAGGTAATACCGCTCCGCGCCCTCAAGTCCTCCTTCATGGGCAAGCTCATAATGGTGGAGGGCATAATCACTAGGGCCTCCGTCATAAAGCAACTCCTCAAGATCGCGGTCTTCCAATGTCCTAAGTGCGGAGAGAAGATAAAGATGGAGCAGACTGGCACCGTGCTTGTCATGCCCCCGCAGTGCACTAACCCTGACTGTGCCCGAAAGGGCTTCTTCAGGCTAATACCAGAGGAATCGACCTTTGTGGACTGGCAGATGATACAGCTCCAGGAGCGGCCCGAGGAGCTACCGCCCGGTCAGCTACCACGATCCATAGAGTGCGTCCTGCAGGGAGACATTGTCGACGTCACCCGTCCAGGCGACAGGGTCTATGTGGTAGGGATTCTCCAAGCGAAGCAGGAGTTCACGTCAAAAGGTTTCAGGCTAGCAACTTTCTCAACTGGTATAGACACAAACTACATCGAGATCTCCGAGAAGGGCACTGAGGAGATCCAGATCACCCCTGAAGACGAGAGAGCCATAAAGGAGCTCTCCAAGGACCCCCTTCTCTACCAGAAGATCTTCTCCTCAATAGCCCCCTCCATATACGGCTACGAGGAGATCAAAGAGGCGATCGCATACCAGCTAGTCGGTGGCGTTACCAAGATTATGCCTGATGGCATAAAGATAAGGGGTGATATCAACATCCTCCTCGTCGGAGACCCAGGCACGGCAAAGTCCCAACTTCTTCAATACATAGCCAAAGTCGCTCCGAGGGGCATTTACACGTCGGGGAAGGGTTCAACCGCAGCTGGTCTCACCGCCACGGTGATAAGGGACAAGAACACGAATGAATTCTTCCTTGAGGCTGGTGCCTTGGTGATCGCTGATAAGGGCGTCGCCTGCATTGACGAGATCGACAAGATGCGCCCAGAGGACAGATCTGCAATACATGAAGCGATGGAACAGCAAACTATAAGCATAGCCAAGGCCGGGATCGTTGTTCAGCTGAACGCTAGAACGAGCATACTCGCGGCTGCCAACCCGACCTTCGGTCGCTACGTCCCTCAGCGCTCCATATCCGAGAACATATCCGAGTTGCCTGTAACCATAATCTCTAGGTTCGACTTGATATTCGTCCTGATAGACCGTCCAGAAGAGGCTAGGGACAGGGCAATGACTGAGCACATACTTGCGCTACACCAGGGAATGCCCTCTGGGAAGCTTCCCACAATAGACCCGTCCCTCCTCAAGAAGTATTTCTACTACGTCCGCAAAAACGCCAACCCCAAACTGAGTCCAGGCGCCAGCAAGAAGATCGAGGAGTTCTTCTTGGAGATGAGGAGCAAGGGAGAGGGCGCAGACTCGCCGGTCCCGATAACCATGAGGCAGCTTGAGGCGGTAATCAGGCTCGCAGAGGCTAGAGCCAAACTGGCTCTTAAGGAGGAGGTCACGGAGGAAGACGTGGAGCCCGTAACGAAGCTTATGAAGTCATACCTCATGCAGGTAGGCATCGACAGGACAACAGGCAAGGTCGACATCGACACCATAATGGTCGGCAGACCAAAGTCTGCGAGCGACAAGCTTGCAGCTCTCTTCGACCTCCTAATGGCAATGGAAAGGGAGAACGAGATGGGTCCAATAAAGAGAGAGTCCTTCATATCCAGAGCAGAGGTGGAGGGCTTCAACAGGAGCTTTGTAGAGAATGCTCTTGCAAAGTGGACCAACGAGGGAATAATATACGAGGCGAAGCCTGGTTACATAAAGAAGGCCTAACGGAGGGCCGAAAATTAGGGTTGAGGATCTCCCAATACCTGATGCCGCTAAAAAAGCGTTACTGAAGACGGGCATACAGGAACTCTACCCTCCACAAGAAGAGGCAATTAGAGCAGGGGTTCTGGAAGGTAAAAACCTGGTACTCTCAGTCCCGACCGCTTCTGGAAAAACCCTCGTTGCTGAACTCTGCGCAATAAAGCACATTATGGAAAGGCAGGGTAAGGTTCTCTACTTAGTCCCGCTAAAGGCTTTGGCCAGCGAGAAGTACGAAGAATTCAGACTACTTGAGGATCTAGGGATAAAAGTGGCACTCTCTACGGGGGACTTTGACACCGTGGATCCCTCCCTCGCGAAATACGACCTAATAATCGCAACAAACGAAAAGGCTGACTCGATAATAAGGCACAGACCACAATGGATCGATAAGATCTCCTTAATCGTCGCCGACGAAGTTCACCTCTTGGGTGAGCCGTCAAGGGGCCCGACGCTTGAGGCTCTGCTCACCGCCCTCAGAATCACCAACCCTAAAGCACAATTCCTCGCCCTCAGCGCGACCATAAAGAACGCCGCCGAGATCGCGGAGTGGCTGGATGCGCTGCTTGTCACCAGCGACTGGAGGCCTGTCCCCCTAAAGGAGGGCGTGTGCTTCCGCGACTCGGTCTTCTTCAAGGATGGTAGCGTCGTACGGATCGACGGACCAGATAAAGATCCCGTCACCCTCCTCACCTTGGATGTGATCAAATCGGGCGGCCAGATGCTCATATTCACCGGCAGCAGGCTCTCTGCTGTTTCACTGGCCAAGCGCCTCTCAGAACATGTCAGGCGCCTTCTAAAGAGAAAGGAAGAGAAGCACCTCTTGGAGCTCTCCTCCGCTATACTTAGAATGGGTGAGCGCACTAGGATCTCCGACATGCTCTCTAGGGCTGTCTCGCATGGCGTTGCATTCCACCACGCCGGTCTGACATACGAGCAGAGGAAGGCGATTGAGGAAGCGTTCAGGTCTTTTTTAATAAAGTGCATATGCGCCACCCCTACCCTATGTCTTCCCGGGGACGAGGAGATATTTTGTGAGGGGGGTCCAAAAAAAATTGAAGAACTGAGTCCAGGGGATAAAGTTCTGACTCACAACGGTCAATTTAAAACAGTATTCGCTAAAATCCAGAGACCCTACGCCGGCAAATTATTGGAGATAAGCACTTATGGTCAGTTCCCTATGAGGATGACACCTGAACACAAGGTGCTTCGTGCAAAAAGGCGCCGCCGCTCCATACATAATCGTACTCATAACATCCACTGGTGGGAATACACAAAACCAGAATGGGTAGAGGCAAGGTATCTCAAGAAGGGGGATTTGGTCATATTCCCGCGAATAAAGACCGAATTTAGCCTAGAATTCATAGACCTGCCGCCTCCCGGATTATTGGCCAATCAGTTTGGTATCGTGGGTAAACACTGGACAAGGATAAAAACCGACAAGATCCCGATGACAGAAAAGTATCTTGAATTATTTGGTCTGTTTGTAGCCGAGGGATATTGCGGGAAGAACGGCGCCATCATGTTTGCCCTCAATTCAAAGGAGGAAAGTTTAACAAAAAATATTGTTGACGTATTAAGCTCATTAGGGTTGAGGTGCGCGATCAAAGACTTTGAGAGGAACAGAAGAATCATAAGGGCCTGTTCCAAACAATTGGCATCAAAACTTCGTGAGCTCTTTGGGGATAGCGCATTTAATAAACACCTGCCTGATTATTTTCTCCTTTTACCAAAGGAGAAACTCATTCCTTTGGTTCGTGGTATGTGGATGGGGGACGGTTGGATCTATAAGGATAATGACCGTTCGACGCCATGTGTTAGTTATTCAACTATTTCACCCCTCCTAGCTAAACAGTTATTCGCAATTTTGGTAAAGCTCGGATTTATGCCATCAATTTCGAAAACAAGACGATCTGATAAGAGCCATGCCATTGTGGGCAAGCATGATCTTTATGAAGTTAAGCTCTCAGGAAAACAACTAGCAAGTTTTGGGAGACTGATACTGAATCGCCCTCTCACCCTAAAAGGCAACAGAAATTACAACATAAACTTTATAGACGATGATAATTACTATATGGTCGTAAAAAGAATTAGACAAACTGACTATAAAGGGCTAGTTTATAATTTGGAAGTAGATGGGGATTCCAGTTATACAGGTTCTTTCTCCGTACATAACTCAGCGGGAGTCAACCTCCCCGCCAGGCGCGTCCTCATCTATGAGTACAGGCGGTTCGAGCCTGGCTACGGTCAAACAAACATCCCCATTCTCGAGGAGAAGCAGATGGCTGGAAGGGCTGGAAGGCCCAAGTACGACAAGGAGGGCGAGGCAATACTGTTGGCGAGGAGTGAGGCTGAGCGCGACTTCCTTTTAGAGGAGTACGTCCTATCCGAGCCTGAGAAGATCTGGTCCAAACTTGGGGCGGCATCCTCACTCAGGTCCCACACCCTCGCAACCATTACCACGGGGTTAGCACATAGTGAAGAAGACCTCTTTGAGTTCTTCGGCAGGACGCTCTTCGCCCACCAATACGGCCTCCATTCCTTCAAGAAGAAGGTTGCTGAGTCTCTCGAGATGCTCACAAAAGAAGGTCTTGTAGAATATAAGAACCACCAAATCATCCCTACTAGGTTCGGCATGCGGGTTGCGGAGCTTTACATTGATCCGGTCTCTGCCGTGATAATAAGGGATGCCCTAAAGCTCCGCAGGTCGGGTTTGCCCCCAATAAGCTACTTGACACTCATATGCCACACCCCTGACATGCCCAAACTCTATATCAGAAAGAGGGAGATCGAGCCTTTGTCCTCATTCATCGAATCGAACTCCGATCTATTCCTCTTTGAGGTCTCTGACGAGGACGACCCTGAATACGAGTCACTCTTGGAGGAGGTAAAGACCGCCCTGCTGCTGAAGGACTGGATTGAGGAGTCCCCTGAGGACAGCATCGTGGAGAGGTTTGATGTTGGCTCTGGCGACATTTACTCCTTCGTCGAATCAGCGAGGTGGTTGATTCACTCGACACACGAGCTCGCGAGACTCTTTGGTTTTACCGAGTCCATAGGACCTCTCAGGAACCTTTACCTGCGCATAGAAAACGGTGTCAAGGAGGAACTACTCCCATTAGTCTCGCTCAGGGGCGTTGGGAGAGTTAGAGCGAGGGCTCTCTACTCAGCAGGTTTCAGGACATTGGAGGATCTCCGCGCAGCGTCCCCCTCAGACCTCATAAAGGTCCCACAAATAGGCTACGAGACCGCCAGACTGATAAAAGAGCAGGTCGGCGGGACAGTCTCCAAGGAGGAATGGTCACTCATAAAATCCAAGAGAACTTCAAAACAACTCTCCATAGACGAATACTAAATTTCAACACAATTTAAAAATTATGAGCAAAACCCTAAACTGCACTGAAATAAACTCTTTCAATACTAGAACCAGAATAAAAATGACTAAATGAAGTAGTATGCGAAATTAGTACCCGATTAGGAACTAACATTCAGTCTTATTTGTGACTACAGCTCAAGAATTATATTTAAGGGCGCTGAGATAATTCTTCACAAGTGGTCACAATGCGCCATTTTCATGTTGCTACCGACGAAGAGATTAGGTCTGGTCAGACTTCTGACATATATTATCTTAGAACTAAGAAGATTATTGAGAGCAAAGGGTTGGACAAAAGAGTCGTGGCGGAGGTTACCGTCGGAAAACTGCCGGAAAACTGGCGATGGGGGGTATTCTGTGGTCTCGAGGAGGTTGTCGCCCTCTACGAAGGTATGCCTGTTGACCTTTATGCGATGCCAGAGGGGACAATATTCCCCACCAAGGACATCAACGGCTTTAGGGTTCCACAGATGTCAATTGGTGGTCTTTATGGCTCCTTCATAAGTGTGGAGACTGCCACTGTAGGACTGCTCTGCCAGGCCTCCGGCGTCGCCACTGCTGCGGCCAGGGTGAAGAAGGCTGCCAAAGGAAAGGAAGTATTTGCATTTGGCATTAGGCGAATGCATCCCGCCCTCGCACCAATGCTCGACCGAGCAGCATACATCGGGGGGTTTGACGGAGTCTCAGGAGTTCTCGGCGCAAAACTTATCGGGATCACACCTTCGGGCACAATGCCCCACCCTTTGATACTCATTTTTGGGGATCAGGTCTCAGCTTGGAAGGCATTTGATGAAGTGATCGAGCCATCAGTACCCCGGATCGCATTGGTTGATACCCTCTACGACGAGAAGTTTGAGTCCATACTCGCGGCTGATACCCTTCGAGACCGCCTAAGCGGAGTCCGTTTGGACACACCAGGATCTAGGCGCGGCGACTTTCTAGAAATCGTGAGAGAGGTGCGATGGGAATTAGACATTCGCGGCTTCAAACACGTCAAGATCTACGTCTCAGGTGGGTTAGACGAAAACTCTGTGAAGAAACTGGCAGAGGGTCCTGTCGATGGTTTCGGCGTAGGAACATCCGTATCCAACGCCCCTACCATAGACTTCTCTATGGACATAGTTGAGGTGGAGGGAAAGCCCCTTTCCAAGAGGGGAAAATTCAGTGGAAGGAAGCAAGCATGGCGCTGCGAAAGGTGCTACACCTGGCAGGTCACACCATTCAACTCAGATCCGCCGAATTGTCCGTCATGCGGCGTCAAAACCTTTCCAATTTTGGAAAAATACATTGAGAATGGCAAGGTCGTCGGAGAACTGAAACCCCCCAAGCTCATAAGGGACTACGTTCTCAAACAACTCGAGCACTACGAGTTGGAGTGATTTGTTATGGCCGACTTCACAATAAAAAAAGTCCTTGCCAGAGAGATAATTGACTCCCGCGGGAATCCGACAGTCGAGGCAGACGTCTTCACTGGTAGCGGCTTTGGAAGAGCCTCAGTCCCTTCGGGGGCATCTACGGGGACGCATGAGGCTCTTGAACTCAGGGACGGTGACAAGAGGTTCATGGGAAAAGGCGTCCTTAAGGCATGCCACAACATTAATGAAGTGATCGGTCCTGCGATCGTAGGGATGGACTCGCGCAATCTTAAGGAAATAGACGAGAAGATGATCTCAATTGATGGCACCGAGAACAAGTCCAAGCTCGGTGCAAACGCGATCTTAGCCGTATCGCTCGCCGTTGCCAAGGCAGCAGCCTGCACCGCCGGTCTTCCTCTCTTTAAATACTTGAATCAGTCCGCATCACTACTCCCCGTCCCCCTAATGAATATTATAAACGGTGGAAAACACGCTGGTAGTAATCTATCAATACAGGAGTTCATGATAGTCCCTGGCGGGTTTGACTCTATCAAGGATGCTATAAGGGCGGGTTGTGAGATTTACATGCAACTGAAGAAACGCCTAAGGAAGAGATACGGTCCCTTTTCAGTAAATATAGGCGACGAAGGCGGATTTGCCCCCCCAATATCCTGCACAAGGGACGCTCTAGACACAATTGATATCTCTATAGAAGAGGCTGGTTATTCGAAAAAGGAAGTAAGACTTGCTATGGATGCTGCAGCATCAAGTTTTTACAGCGAGCGCTCGTACCTTATTGATGGTAAGGAGCTCTCTCCCGGAGAACTTATCGACTTTTACTCTGAATTGATCTCAGATTTCTCCATAATCCTCTTGGAGGATCCATTCCACGAGGAGGACTACGAATCCTTTGTGGATATAACTAAAAAACTGGGCAAAAAGGTTCAGATTGTCGGTGATGACATATTCGTGACTAACATCAAGAGGTTCCGTAAAGGCGTGGAAATGGGTGCCGCAAACGCCATACTCCTCAAGGTCAACCAGATCGGAACTCTAACAGAGGCTATTGATGTTGCCAAATACGCTTTTGAAAATAAATATGGGGTAGTAGTCAGCCATAGGTCTGGGGAGACAGAGGACCACTATATTGCAGACCTCGCAGTGGCGCTAGGCACTGGAAAGATAAAAACAGGCGCCCCCGCTAGGGGTGAACGCGTCGCCAAATACAACCAACTGATACGCATTGAGGAGATGTTAGGCTCTGATGCAAATTATGCGGGCTTTAACGCGTTTCGCGCTAAATAATCCTAATGAATGAGGCAAATCAAACAGTCCTAAAAAATTATTTTTTATGACTTTTTATGCGTTACTACACCTCAAGTAAGCCCACACCTTTTATGCGTGGAAAGTTTACAAGTATCTTTTTAATAGCCATCTCCGTAAAAATTTAGTCGATTTTTCCACAAATTGACTTACATTACATGTTTCAAAATTAAATAATGTGCAAAGCACTACATTGGTGCGGCCGCCGGGATTTGAACCCGGGTCCTCGGCGCTCTCCGGATCTTATCCATGGAAGGCCGACGTCCTAGACCACGCTAGACTACGGCCGCTCAATGGTTAGAGGACCTCGTGCTTTTAAATACTTAACGATCTCCGTAAACCAAGAGCTTTTATTCTTTATTTCCATTTACTCTAATTGTATGGTTAGAAATATGCGCATGTGTTTTGCATCTACGTCGACAAAATTCCAATGCATAAGGTGTGCGAAGTGCTGCTCCTTTGATGTTTCACTGACCAATGAAGAAATTCAAAACTTCGGCGAAAATGTTGACATCAAGTGGCGCACCACAAAGAAAGTTGTTAAAGATGACGTGCCTGTTTGTTGTTTCTTGGATGGTAACATATGCATGGTATATGAAAAAAGACCCAAGATCTGTAGGGTTTACCCTTTCTTTGCAATCTCTGAGGAGGATCTAATTGCCCTAAAGGTGAAAATTCCTAAAAGTGCTGTAAGAATTAAATATGAAGGTTCAACCTACTTCATAACATACGATGACCAATGCCCCGGTCTGGGAAGCGGCACCACGCCGAATTGGAAAGAAATTGTGGCACTCTCATATTTATATACCAATGAATGTACCTGTTAATTTCCCATCGCCTCTATTTTTGACACAAAATCGTTCAGTTTATTGGCAAATTCGTTGCCTATTACCTCTTTTCGCCTAAACATGGCGGTGGCGACAGGTTCTTTCTGACAGGTTTCGCTCATATCTTGGAAGATTTTTGGTGCATCCTTCATGGAAAGCGTACAGAAGAATGCTACCTTGTTGAACTTTTCCCTATTTTTAACAATGTAGGTTCTAATCGGGGAAGACATGTTTCCCGCCCAAACAGGGGTTCCTATAACAATAAGATCGTACTGGGCTGGGTCATACTTAGTTTCGGCGATTATCGTAAGCTTTCGGCGCGCACCTTCGTATCCAGAACGCAGAAATCCAATAATTCCTGCTCGATTTTTAGCATCCTTTATCTCTTCAAGATCCCCATTGATCTTCTCCGCAATTTTTTGGGCAACAAGACTTGTAGTCCCGGTTCTTGAGTAAAACACTACTAATTTTTTCATACTTTAAAGTAAACTTTTTCTACAATTTAAGCATTAATTATGAACAACTCTCCGTTACGGTTAAACCCAAACGATAGACCGTGGTTTAAGCAGACATCTCGAAATCTTCGGGAAATTTTTGTATGTGAAATAAACTAATTCCACCTTATCACTCCAAAATCTTCCGGCATAAACAGTATTTATGACTTGGAAGGTAAAACGGTAGATATCGGTCCTCCGGACTCCGCATCTCAAATTCTCGCCCAAATAGTCCTTCAAGAATTAGGTCTATAAAACAAGATAAATGTGGTCGGACTGACGCAGGCTGACATCGCGGATGCCCTCAAGGATGGACGAATTCAAGCATCAATCGTAGGGGGCAGCGGAGTACCAGTTCAGTGGATTGTGGACTTGTCGCAAGTAAGAGATATAAAAATAATAAGTTTTCCTGACGACGCCATCAGTAAATTAACTTCTAAGTATCCTTTCTTCCTCAAGGGAGAGATCCCTTCAAACTCATACATGGGAGTCAATTATACTTTTACTACGCTGACCCACCCTACTTCTTCTTTGTCAATAAACCCTTCCAGAGGGTCTTGTATACAACATTACAAAAGCTGTAATGGAACACAAAGACGAACTTCTGACTCCGAAGGGACCTTATAATTACCTCTCAGCCTTTGATGGAATGCCTATATCTTTGAACCCACTTCTGTAATTATTTTCTTCTAACTTCTTAATCATGAATTTAGTAAACAAATTATGATAGAATTGGCTTTAAAACAACATTTCTCCATAATCGTATTTATAAACCAAAATACTCTGATTTTAATCGCTTCATGTGAGGAAAATATTTAGGAAGATAGCAGATATATGGGAGAATTGCTATTGGGAGTCTTTACAGATGGGGCCGTAGTCTAGCTTGGACTAGGATGCAAGCCTGGGGCGCTTGTGATCTCGGGTTCAAATCCCGACGGCCCCACCATGCAAACTTTTTTCAAAGTTTGATCAAGAAAGACGCTTTTTAAGTAAACGCAAAACATGTAGGGCACTCAAAACCCAAGTTTACGGCGCATTTGGACGAATTCAAGGCTTCTGTTAGGTGGATTTACGTCTTTCCCACAGTACTGTGGCTCTTTATACTAAGTGCATTAGCAATTTCTTGAACAAATTCGATTTTAACGAAAAATCGATCCGCACCTCTCTAATATGAAGAACAACAAACCTTCACCAGCTGGCTCAAAGTTTTCAAGGCTTACGCAATGTTCTTTAAGGTTCTGCTGAACTAAGTTCAACCGAGCGGATGTGCCTCTCAAACGTCTTCCGCCAAAACCGCCTGAGTTCTATGCTGCTTTGGATTATAATCATGAGTGTTTACCATTTATGGACTTTTGCATAAAGAATTTAGGCGAGTTGAAAGTTAATGCTAGGTAAAAATTACAGATTTACTCACCCATTTATTAGATAGTAAATAGTTGTTTATATTGAGTGATATATAATGGTCTACCAGTTGGATTTAAGTCGCTTCCTTGTTCTCCCTGGCAGGCGCTTAATGGCAATAATCGGCAAGGTAAACATGAAGTCCGATGCTGTTGCCCGCCTATTTTCGCTCATGGAAAGGGAACAAATCAAGATATGCAAGGCTTTTGCTAGCTTCGACGGCGAGTGCGCCAGAATCTTGGCATTCTTGGACGTTACTGACTCCACTGTGCCCGTCGATGAGATAGGGAAGACTTCGGAAGCTCTTGGCCTGATCAAGATCGAGATGATCATAAAATCGCCCGTAGACGGTTTCATAATCGACAGAGCTTCACACCCGCTCGTTGCTGGACAATACAGAACTATACTCCTTAGGAGTCCTGGCTATGAGGAATTCTTACTAGGTATTCGCGAATGGTTTGGAAGGAGCGGCGAGGACTTTCTATATCACATCGGGTACCGAGTTGGTATGGGCCATGTATCGTTCCACAAGGAGTTGGCAGAAAAGATAGGAATTAAGGACCCAGTTCAGACATATAAGAACATAAGCGCGGCGATGTTCCAGTGGGCGGGATTCGGCATTTTGGAGGTCGAGGAGTTGACTGCAGACGGCGGGGTGATAGTGGTCAAAGACTCGTTCGAGTGCGAGCTCGGGAAGAACAGCGCGACCGTCTACAGCCAGTTCGTTAGGGGGATAATCGCTGGCATATTGGCTGAGCTCTTCGGCTACGGTTTCAACGTCGTGGAGGAGGAGTGCATAGCCAAGGGCGACCACGTCTGCATGTTCAGAGTCAAGGCCATGCCCCAAATGAAGCCAACAGGGCCTTAAATATTTCCAACATGTAAGTACGCCTATTTCCCCAGCGTTCAATTAATATTTTTGGATTACGAGAATTCCTCTAGAACTAGTGAAGATGTCGCCTTAGCATCTTCGTTCTTTTCTCGCTTTAAAAAGCTCTCGCAGATTTTCCGTCCTTTGGCAATATTAATACGCATTTTCCCTTACTTTTAACAAAATAGAAAAAGTTTTGCTTTGTGTTATTCACAATTTTTTGGACAAGAAAAAAGTGAACTAATTAAGTTCAACAAATAAATACTACCACCACTTCATGCTATTACTCAATTTGTCCAACACTTCTCCTTTCTTTGGTTTTCTGAAAACGAATAAATGTTCATGGTAGATAAGTAAAAAATCTGTCCAGTATCTCTTACCAAACGGTTCCTCTGCCCAACACTCCTCAGCAGTCTTGGCCAGTCCCTTCCATCTCTCACCGCTTTTTCTAACCTTCCACTGGTGTTTTATGACATCTTCTCTCAATATGAATCCCGCATCCAAGAAGCCTTGCATAACCCTAAACGCCAATGGCACATAATGTCTGTGCCTCCTTGTGTCGCCCACTAATATAGCGCAATATCTGCCTGGCTTCAAGACTCTGTAGCTCTCTTTTGCAACCTCCTTCATACCTTCCAGAAAGCCTTCTATAGATACTTTTGAAAGGTCACCATTAGATGACCTATTCCTCGAATATTTAATTATGCTTGCATATGGTGGATGCGTTGCTATCAGGTCCACACTTTCATCCTCTATCAGGTTCAGGTTTCTAGCGTCCCCTTGGTATAGTTTAATATCCGCTTGTGACACCCCTTCACCACCAATATTAAAGTTCAACCTGTCCCAGCACAAAATCAGTGCCTCAAAATTAATGTCAACACCAACTGCCCTCCTGCCCAACAGCTTACACTCTATTAAGGTAGTTCCTCCACCACACATCTGGTCTAGTACGATTTCTCCTGGTCTACTATACCTCAATATTAAATTTCTTACCAGCTGCGGGGGCCAGTTTCCCCTATAATCGCCCCGGTGAGTTGCCCAGGTTCCCCTCTCCGGAAAGGACCAAACGGTTGTCTCTTCAAGCTTAAATTCTTCAGGCTGGTATCTTTCGATTCTTTTCTTGATGCCTATCTCTAACTCTGAACCCTCGATTAAAATCTTCTTATGATACTTTAGGTACTCAAGATAATCATTAAATTTTACCTCAAACATGGACATATATTCTCCCTTTTCATGAAACGACATTCTTTTTCAGCTCAACAAAATCATTAAGAACATTTCTCAATTTAAAGCATACATAATCCCATTGTAAGCAAAACTTTGGGCACAATTCGACCTCCGGATCATTAAAAATCTACTGATCTGCCGTTTTGATAATCAGCAAAATTTTTATGTTGGCTTGTGCAAAGTTACCCGTCCGACGCCAAGGGGCGCCCTCTCCTGTCTACTAGGAACCCCTTTGTAGGGCGCCCATCCTTGGCATAGCTTAAAAATTGCCATTTTCTCTTTCATACGTAAGCAAATTAAGTTGCTGCAAGTTCTTATAATACGATGTCAGAAACAGAAGTAAAACTTCCTTTAAGAACCTTAAAGATATGGAGTATCGGCTACGGGTCCCTTTCCAAGGAGCGCTTCCTTTCAATTATGAGTGAACATAATATCAACATAGTTGTAGACGTCAGACGTTGGCCAACTTCAAAGATTGAACACTTCAAAAAAGAGAATCTTGAATCCTTTCTTCAGGACGCTGGAATAAAATATCTCTGGCTCGGTGATAAACTGGGAGGATTCAGAAGAGGTGGGTATCAGCAGTATATGAATTCACAGGATTTTGAGGAAGGCATCCGTTCTCTAATCTCGCTCTCCGAGAAGGGTAATCTATGCTTACTCTGCTTGGAACCTGACTTTAAAAGGTGCCACCGCCGGTACATAACAGAGAAACTTTCATCTCTCGGCTTTGAGGTCATAAATTTAAAACATTAGTGTAGGCCTATCACCATTTGTATTGACATTGATGTTGATTTATTATAAACATGCCCACTCGGAACATTCACAGCCTCCTCTCCAAGGAAGCTCACGATTTTAATCGTGGGAGGAATTGGAGAGCTTTAAATACTTGAAGGTTTACCTTTCTATCGGTCTTGGATGGAAGTCGTTAAAACCGTAACCTTGAACGTCCTCGAGCCTACAAAGGTTAAGCAGGAAGCAATAGATAACCTTATGCGCGCTTATCGAGAGGCTCTCTCCTTCGTAGTCTCTCAAAACATCTTAGCCCATAGGATGAAGCTTCAAAGCCTCTTTTATGAACAAGTTAGAGGGTATGGTCTCCACAGTCAAGTTGCTAATGACTTGTTCAAGGACGCTGTTGCGATTTTGAATAATGTTGGGAAAGTTAAGCGTAATGTTACTGTACCCTTCAACATTCCGAGGAGCGGAAGCTTTGCTTTGACAAAGAGGGGGAAACCAGTAGTCTGCTTCGTAGCCCTTAATGGGAGAGTTGCTGTTCCCATCGCTATGGATGGAGCTTATAGAAGATACAAGGACTACTTGAATGAAGGATACAAAACAACCTTCTTCAGGCTTAATCATGGAAGAGTCCATGTAGTTCTCAAAAAGCAATATCAAATTAAGGAAAGGTATGATGCCGTTCTTGGAGTGGACGTCGGGGTTAAGAGGCTGGCTACAGTTTCCATAATTAACAGAGAGGGCAAGGTCTTGAAGCAGCTTTATCTTGGAGAGGATGTTGGAGACCGCCAAAGAGACATTTGCCTCAGACGGAGCATATTGCAAAGTTATGCTGATGAGGGAAGCAGATATGCAAGACAAGCCCTCAAACGGCTTAAGAGAAAAGAAAGCGACTACACTACAACAAGGTGTTGGCAAGTAGCCCATGAGATAGTTAAACTCGCTGAACAGTATAATGCCTTCATCGCCATAGAAGACTTGAATGGACTCATAAACGCTAAAGGTAATAGGAAAGGCAACCGCAAAGCCAAAAGGATGCCCTACGCCAAGCTCAGAGCGGCGCCTTTGAGCGTGGCTGGGCAAAACGGAAGGCTTGTGGTTGCAGTCCGTCCAAGAGGAACATCGCACACTTGCTCCAGATGTGGAAGCAAAGGCGTAAGAAACGGGGCAATCTTCAAATGTCCAAACTGCGGATATGAGGGAAACGCGGATAGAAACGCATCCGTAAACATCGCCCTCAGAGCGGGCATAAACGATCCCAAGACCAACGGTCCCTTCGCCCAGTTTTCTGAGGGAAACCTCTCGGTCAACGGAGGGGTTCTTGTCCATGACGAGATGAGTTTGAAGTGTTTGCAACATGTTAATCATCTCCGAGACAAGCCCATGAATTTATTCATGGGTAGTTGACAACTCAAATAAACAACCATTACTTTTGAAATGCGCACTAAAGCCCTAATTCTTCAAGAATTTCTCTGTAAACCTCAGGGGAGCGGGCTCTCTTGTACTGCCTGAGCAACTCCTTCAGGTTGTTATCATTCCATGAAAGGTGTGGTCTCAAGTAATCTGCAATCCCACTCTTGAAAAAAAGGTAGCCCGCTATTGAAACCACGTTCCTACATGTTCTTTCTTTACTCGCAGTCTCAAAATCTATTATTCTTGGGACCCCTTGCCCATCTACTAGCACATGCTTCTTAGCATCTGACAACTCTCCGTGGTCTATCCCCATCTCATCCAACCTCCAGCATTGCCTTAACAATTCCTTCACAACTACTCTTACCTTATATCCATCATTTTGGGTCTTCAACCACTTCGATAAAAAATCACCACTAATGTACTCCATGGCAATAACGTTATCTCTCACTGCTACAGTTCTAGGGCCTATCTGTTCCATATTAACTTCCTTCAATATCTCTCCTTCCTTACGGAGCGATTTTCTGTCGGCATCTGACCTGAGAACCTTCAATGCGACCCTATTCTCTCCTAATAAACCCAACAAAACCACTCCCACACAGCCCTTGCCAAGTACTTTAAAATTAGCAAGATCAACTCCTCCCTGTGAGATGACCCCTCTCACACCTATTTCTCTCAAGTCACTAAGGACCTTACAATAATGACTTTCCGAAAAATGTGGATATGAAAGAACCTTCTTTAACCTCTCGTCATCTATTGGAATTACTTCAACCATAGAGGTCTCTTCCTTACAAGAGCATTGACCTCGCTGAGCAGTCTGGGCTCTTCTATGAACAGCTCTTCGATCTCTTCATCCACGTAAACACTGAAGCCTTTCTTGACCTCTTCCATCATGTCCTTGCTCAGTGATAACTTAGCAAACTCTCTCTCCAGAAGCTCCTTGGCTTCTGTGTACTTCCTTTTAAGCTCAACATACCAACGATCTCCTTTAATTGAAGGTCCCGCTAAAACATTCTCCCCTTTCAGATGCTTTTCAAGGAATCTTTTCACATCTTCTTGATACCACACCTTTGGTCCTTGGTGAACCTTCCCTTTCCTAAGCCTTCTCATCTCAAGTTCCAAAATGAAGAGCACATGTCTTTCTTCGTCACTCCAAGCCTTTTGATCTAAAACCACGAAGTCATATCTCTCCAAAAGCCCGACAGCCTTCATCAGGCTCCTCTGTACTTCCCCCCACAAGACATCTGAAGGAAGCTTTGGGCATCCGGTTTTTACAACTACCAATGAAGATCCTCTTTCCTTCAATTTTTCAAGCGTTTTATTGATTTCTACCTGCTCTTTTGGGGGAAAGAAATATTCTCTACTTGGATTTTCTAAGAAGCGTCCAGCTGCAGCTATAAAAGTTGCATAGCATTGGAGGGAGACCGCAGCTGCTGCATTTCTTCTCCGATCCACAGGGTCTATCATCACTAAAGGAGAGTTGAATAATTGCTCGGCCTCACCCTCCTTGTAGTACTTCATATAGTCTATTACGGTTCTACTCTTCCACTTGGAAGCCTCCTCTAACACCTTCTCAAAGCTACCGTAATTGATAACAAGAAGCTCACATAGATAGCCCGAAAAGCCTCCCACTTTCAATTCTGCTCCGTATACTCCTATCCCTTTCATGAACTGCTTCAAGAGCCTCACATCATCTCTCATTTTTTCGTCCAGTTTTTTCAAAACAAACTTCGTATGCAGAGGCGTTCTATCCACAGCGGTGACAGGTCTCTCCCCTTCCCCAATCTCAATGCTTGGAACGATGTCGACGGTATATCCATCCACAGAAGCCTCCACATAAGGGTGTTCCGCGTAACCAAGCCTCCATCCCTCTCCAACACCAGACTTTGCGAGTTCGAGCCCAATCTCTTGGGCAAAGTCTTTCGAAGTCCCATGCGGAAATATTATGAATAGATCTATGTCTCTGTCCGTGGCTACCCATGTGTCCTTAGCTAGAGAACCCTCTACCTCTATTCTGAGCTTTAGCCCTCTGGCGCTCGCCGCCTTCTCTATATTGCCCTTTATTTTGTCTACTACCCTCATGACTCTCTCGCGGTCCTCTGGGCTCGGCTTAACTCTCTTCATGACCTCTGTAAGCACTTCTTGAATGGTATGCATTAGGCAAGATCAACCTCTCTTAAATTTGAGTATATGGGTCCTTTAGGCGTAAGCGTGCTCTTCTTGAGAACCAGCTTCTCCACTTTACATCTGCCAAACTGATGGTTCTTGTACTTCTCCAGCAGTTGTAGCAACCTGTCCCTGTTCCTTGGTGTCCTCACCCTTCCTACGGTGATGTGCGGGACAAAGTCTCTCTCCCTCTCAAATCCAAGCTTAGCCAACCCTGCGTCGAGCTCTCTCTGAATTTTGGCGATTCTATCTCCCCCTTCCCCTATGCCAACCCAGACAACTCGAAACATCCTCCAGTTGGGAAAAACCCCTACCCCTTCCACATTCATGGCAAAACTCTCTCCTTTCACCATTTTCATTACATCATATACTTTCTCCAAAATCCCCGAGTCAACTTCGCCAAGAAACTTCATTGTCACATGCAAATTCTCCACTTCAACCAGCTTTATATCCGCTCCGACCAGGTCTATCTCCCTCTCAAACTCTGCGATCTTTTGCCTGACTTCTTCAGTTATATCGATCGCAAGGAATGCCCTCACTCTTTCCATACCATCACACCCTCCTCCCAAGGAGCCCACGACCAGATAATCGTTATATCCTTGGTAATAATTAATCTCTTGCATGGTATTTTTATTCTGCATTACCGGCATGCCAGGCTCAGGAAAATCCGTAATATCGGAGACTGCAAGATCGCTCGGTCTAAAAGTTATAGTAATGGGCGACATAATAAGGGAGGAAGCCGAAGCGAGGGGCATCAAAAAGACCCCCGGGTCTCTGGGCGAGCTGATGCTCGCACTCCGCAAAGAGGAGGGAAATGACGTAGTCGCAAAGAGATGCCTCTCAAAAGTTTCTGATGCAAGTGTAGCCGTCATAGAGGGCATCAGAAGTCTAGATGAGCTGAACTTCTTCAGGAGAAATGCCAAAGTATGCCTTTTGGCGGTGCACGCCTCCCCAAATACAAGGTTTCAGAGGCTACTAAAACGAGGAAGGCCCGACGATCCAAAAGACCTAGAGACCTTTAACGAACGGGACATGCGCGAGCTTCAGGTCGGCATAGGGTCTGTGATAGCCCTGGCCGATAAGGTGTTCATCAATGAGGGGACCATGGAAGAGTTAATCAATTCTGTGAAGGAGTTCTTTGCGAGGGAGATCCATGGAGGCCAAAGTAATAGTCCAGGTTGAGTTAAACCCAACCGAGGATGAGTCGAAGGTCATTAGGGCACTCTCAAATCTAATTGATGTTCCATCTTTCACGAAGCACGCCCATGGAAACCGTGCTTACATAGTCCTAGAAGGTGATGCCTCACTTCTCTCAAAACTGAGGGCGTTGTTGAGGAGAGAGCGCATACTTGACGCGGCACGGAAGGTTATGTTGGCCGGGGTTGAAGGCTCTACAATAACCTTCCACTTAAACAAGCAGGTCGCCTACGCCGGTCATGTTAGCTTCTGCATGCCAGAGGGCGAGTCACCCTTGGGTCCCATAACTTTCCACATAAAGACAGAGGATCCGAAGTTGTTAATAGACTGGTTAGCCACAAAGACGATAGACGGAGTTCCCGTCGATGAGCTATGGAAATCGGGATCTCAACACTTTGCACAGTCGGAAAGACGTTCAAGGTAATGGACGAGCTCCTCTCGCTCAAAATAGGTCTTCTTGAAGTTCTAGACGAATGGAAGGATCGTCTCACAAAGGCAAGGGTCAAGGTCCTAAATGAGCTCTGCGCATCTTTCCCGCTGAAGTACACAGTACATGGACCGATCCTTGACCTTAACATTGCGTCCTCAAACCCTAGGGTGAGGACATGTGCACTGAAGCTTATCCTTGAGTCCATGGAGAGGGCTCATGATATAGGCGCCGAAGTTTACGTTGTCCACCCAGGCCTCCGAACTCCTTTGGAGAACCTTGTGCCCAATGTAAACAGCTCTCTAAACTTGTATTCCCTAGAAAAAATAGTGAGCTACGGAGAGAAGATAGGTTTGAAGGTCGCGATAGAAAACATGCCAGCGAACACCCCATGCCTACTCCAAAGGACTGAAGAGTTCTTTTCCCTCATGGAGAATGGTCTCTCGATTTACATCGCGTTAGATGTTGGTCATGCGAATACCACATCACAGCTTGAAGCCTTCCTATCAAAATTAAACGACCGTATTATTCACCTACACCTTCACGACAACTACGGCAAAGATGACGAGCACAGGATCATAGGAGATGGCACCGTGAACTGGTCATTATTAAGGGAAAGGATCCGCCAAAATAAGGTTTCTGCTGTGGTAGAGAACAACAACCTTGAAGACGCAAGGCGATCCTTTGAAAGAGCGATTCAACTCTTCAGGTCATAGGCTCCTAGATCCCTTGCCACCTCTACGTTCTGAAAGATCCTCCTCGCCTCATCTTCAAGAATTTTAGCGTCTGGGTATCTGCTGCTTATATGCGTAAGGATCAGTTTTTTCACACCCGCAGAGGAAGCAACCATGGCAGCATCTTCTGCTGTGGAGTGTCCTTCCTCCCTCGCTCTTTCTGCGAGGTCTGATCCGAAAGTTGCCTCATGTATAAGAAGGTCTGCTCCATTGGCCAATTCCACGACCCTCTCACAGTATCGGGTGTCGCCAGTGTATACCACGCTTATTCCTGGGACTATTTCCCCAAGCACTTCCTTCGGCTCCACAACCCTCCCTCCTTCAAGAATTACACTTTTACCAGACTTGAGCATCCCCCATAAGGGTCCCTCGGGAATTCCCAGCTCCTTAGCTCTCTCCGGGTGGAACTTACCTTGATTCCTCCCAAAATTAACCCTGTAAGACATATTCGCTCTTGAATGATCAGCCCAAACTCCCCTAACCACCAGGTCTCTGCTAGAAAAGATCTCTCCCTCCTCCACCTCAAAAACTGAAAGATCAAAATTGGGCTCCGACATCGTCGAGATCGTAGTATCTTCTATGAAGTCCTTCAGCCCCTTCGGTCCATAAACCTCAAGGGGATGGATCCTGTTCAGCAGGTTCATGCTCTGTATCATGCCTGGAAGCCCGAAAACATGGTCGCCATGTAGGTGTGTGATGAAAACCTTCATTTTCTTGCAGAGGCTGTAGCCCGCCCTCATCATCTGCCTCTGAGTCCCCTCTCCACAATCCATCAAAATGATCCATCCGCCCCCCTCCAAAATCACGGCCGGGAGCCCTCTCTCGGGGGTCGGCAGCCCTCCGGACGAACCGAGTACTACGACTCTAACCTGCAACCCTCTCCACCACAACTATAGAGCGCGTAAGTGACTTATGAACCCTCATAGTATGCATTTCGTGAAGCTTAAAGCCAGAACTAATAGCAATCTCCTGTATTGCAACCTCTTGGGGGGCTGCGATGCACATGAACCCTCCCTCTTTAATAACCCCGTGCGCTTCCCTCATAAAATCAGTCAGAATCTCTTTAACACTCTCGCCCTTTGTGGAGGTTCCCCTACCATACGGCGGATCGGTGGCTATACCATCAACTTCATTAAAGGGAAGATTTCTCGCGTCCCCAAGTATTAAATCTGCATCAAGTCCGTGATATCTCAGGTTTTTAGCTGCACCTTTAACCATCCTTATATCAAGGTCTGCTCCGTAGGTGTGGAGCCCCAAAAGAGCAGCTTCTATGAGAAAACCACCAGTTCCGCTGAAGGGATCTAGAAATCTCTCTCCCTCCCTAACTCTCGAGAGGTTCACAAAGACTCTGGCTATCTTAGGCTCAAGCACTCCAGGATGAAAAAAAGGTCTGCTCTTGGGCCTCCTTCTTACGAATGCCTTTCTATCCGTCCTAAAGTCAAGTCTATAAAGTGAAATCCCGCAGTTGGTAATAACCCCTCTAATCCATACTTCTGGCGACTCCAAATCCACGCGAGAATCAGTTAAGTCCTTTATGGCACCTCCCACCAACCTTTCAACTTCAGATGAAGAGATCTCTCTCCAATACTCTTTGACTCTCGAGATCCTAACGCCAAAACTCTGTCCCTTCAAAAAACTCCAGTCTGCACGACTACATGCTTGGAGCAATTCTCCTACCGACGGCTTTGACTGGAGTATCAACGCCCCTCCCTCCATCACGTAGGCTGCCCTTCTCTCCAAGTGTCTTCCTATTCGCTCGTCTCCCTCTACAACCAGTACCTGATCGCACCGCTCCAACTCAACAAACTCAACACCTTCACCCTCAAGCACTGCATAAACCTCAGAATAGGGTAGGGAAGGATGCTCCCCTGAAAGGAGGAGCAAGATTCTATTCCTTTTGCTAACTCCTATTCTCCTTTCTGGATCTTTTTCTTCTTCCATCCCCCTTATCTTCCCGATCAACTTTTGCTTAACTCCTTCGCGATGAGCTGTGCCACCGAGATCCTACTAACCTCACTCTCTATTGTGTCAGTCCCTATAACTTCGTCGACACCTGCTCCTCTCATCTTTGGAAGAGCGTCTCCGACCAGAAGTGGGTGCGTACACACGGCTATTACTCTCCTCGCACCCTCCCCTTTGACTATCTTGGACGCACTTGCAATCGTTCCACCTGTACTGATGAGGTCGTCAGCAATGACTACGTCTCTGCCCCTCGCCTCAACTCTCTCCCCTTTGACAGTAATGGCTCCGCTTATCCTGTCCCTAGTCTTTTCGAAGTTACCATACTCTGCACCCAACCTCTCCCCTATACTCTGGGCTATCTTGAGTGCGCCCCTGTCAGGTGAAAGTATGTAAGGCCTCACAAGATCCATGCCCCTCAGATACTCCGCTATAGCTTCTGCCGCCCGGATGTTCTTCGCTTCAATCCCAAATACCTTAAGGGAGAACTCCTTATGAACATCAACCGTGATGAATTCGTCGGCACCTGCTCCCTCTATCAGCCTGAATATAGTATTTATGCTTATGGCCTCTCCCTCCCTGAACCTGCTATCCTGCCTGGCATACGCCATATACGGCACCACCGCGGTGATGTGGCGTGCCCCAAGGTCCTTCAACGTGTTTATCAAGAGTAGAAGCTCCAAAATCCTCTTGTCAGGATGGGGGTAAGTGGTGTGTATTAGCGCCACTTCCTCACCACTCACCGCTTCTGATAGCCTTAAATAGGACTCGCCGTCCGGAAAATTCTTGTATTCCACATCAACCTTTCTTACGCCTAGTATCTCGGCAACTTTGCCCCCGAGTTTTGTTGACGAAGGTCCTGGCACGACAATCATACCAAATCGCTCCAAACTCTTATCTTTAAGCTTCTCTTAAGAGTTTTATGGAGTGGTTGTATTGGAAGCCATGCTCTATCAAAAGCTGAATTCTGCAGTAAAGTGCAACCTCTGTGGCTGGCGGTGTACCATTCAATCAGGCAAGAGAGGCATATGCGGCGTCCGAGAGAACAGGGGGGGCATCCTTCACTCTTTAGTCTACGGTAAGGCGATATCCTACGCTGTAGACCCCATCGAGAAGAAGCCACTCTACCACTTCCACCCAGGCAGCACTGCCTTTTCGATTGCGACTGTGGGTTGTAATTTTAAATGCATATTCTGCGACAATTGGAGCATAAGCCAAGACCGTGAAATAAAAGGGGAAGATCTGCCGCCTGAGGAAGTAGTCTCAATGGCAAAACAAGCCGGATGCCTGTCCATCAGTTACACGTATACTGAGCCCACAATATTCTTCGAGTATGCCTATGACACTGCGAGAATTGCCCACAGGGAAGGCCTCTACAATACTTTCGTGACCAATGGCTACATGACCCCCGAGGCTGTTGACACCATTAACGGCTACCTCGACGCAGCGACGGTGGACTTCAAGGGTAGCGGCGATCCAGACTTCTATAGATCTTTCTGCAAGGTCCCCAACACAGAGCCCATTTACCAGTCCCTCTTAGAGATGAAAGAGAAGAAGATCTTCATAGAGATAACAAACCTGATTGTTACAGGGGGAGGAGACTCAAAAGACGCCTTCCTTAAACTCATTAGGTGGATAATCGACAATTTAGGGGACGATGTTCCGATTCACATTCTCCGCTTCTTCCCTAGCTACATCTACACCAACAGCCTTCCGCCTCAGATATCGTTTCTGGAGGAACTCTGGAGGATATCAAAATCAGAGGGGCTCAAATACGTGTACCTCGGGAATGTCCCTGGTCACAAGTACGAAAACACTTACTGTCCAAGGTGCAATAAGATATTGATTGAGCGATTTGGCTTTGATGTTATACATACCCGCCTGAAAGGTAAAAAATGCGCATTTTGTGGTGAAGAAATCAATATTGTTATTTGATTGAGAGGAGGTGACACCATATCTGGTACTTCCTGAGACCAGATGCCGCCTCCGCACTGGAGGATCCTAAGGTTCTCTCTTCACTCCCTAGGTACGTTAACATTGTTAAGAACAAAAGTATAGCAAAATTCAGGATCTCCAGAGTAATTCCCGTTGAGTTCTCAGATGACTTGTCAATAGACGAGCTTTGGCGGCTGCATAGCGAAGCACTAGAAAAAGAATCTGAACTAGAGAGGTCACTCGATGAAGGAAAAGTCCGCTACTCCGATCTGGACGTTCCGAGGTCATCTCTCCTTCACTTAAAGTCCGTCATTGCGCATAAGATCATGGAAAGTTGTGTCCTATGCGAGCGCAGATGCATGAAGGACAGGCTTCATGGTGAACTCGGATACTGCAAAGTAGGGAAAGACATGTATGTGTCTTCCTGCTTTGACCACATGGGGGAGGAACCTGAAATCGTTCCCAGCTTTACGGTATACGACCAAAAGTCGGCCGAATTAGCTTGGGATGCAATTTCAGGTGCCTCCACTGCCAGAACTGGGGCATAAGCCAGCAGATAGAGCGAGGGGACCTATACTCGGAGAAAGAGTTGGCACTATTGATAGATGACGCTAGGAGGAGAGGGTGCAGGAACCAGAACTGGGTCGGCGGAGACCCTATTCCACACATACCCTTCTGGCTTAGAGTCCTACTCCACGAGAAAGAGAATATGCCAGTATTCTTCAACACCAACGGTCACTACTCTATTGAGTCCTCCGAGCTCCTGAGAGGGGTTGCGGATATATATAAAATAGACTTTAAGTACGGCAACGACCGGTGTGCTGAGCGCATATCTGATGCCCCTAGGTACTGGGATGTTCTCACCAGAAACCTGAAACTGGCAAAAAAGCATGGCGAGCTGATAATACGCATACTGGTCCTCCCGAATCATCTTGATTGCTGCCTCTCCAAGATCTTGGAGTTCATTGCCAAAGAGTTGGGTAGAGACACGCGCGTAAACCTCATGGATCAATACACTCCGCACTGGAGAGCTAGAGAAGCCCCTGAGATCACTAGGCGCCTTAGCCATTCGGAGTGGAAGCTCGCCCTTCAAATGGCGGACTCTTTAGGGCTATCTAACGTGATAACCTAATTTTCGTCATATCCCTTCGAAAACTATCCTTATTAATAATAACTCCTCTAAGTAAACTTAGGAGTTTGAAGATTATATGGCAGTATGCCCTGAATGTGGAGGGGAATTAAAGTTTGAGCCTTCTCAAAGGAGGTACGTCTGTCTAAGTTGCGGTCTTTCGCTTACTAGGGACGAGATAGACGAGATTAAGGCAAAATATGCCGTCACAGCCGCGGAAGACGAAAAGGAAAGGCTAAGAAAAGAGTACCTCAAATGGTGGTCAACCAAGAAATGAGAAATTGCTAACGAACTAAAGATGAAAAAGGTTAAGGATAAAGCGTTAAAGGTAGACGGCACAAAAGAATTAAGGCTTAAGAAAGAAGGCTGAAAATTAAGAACAAAGAAAATAGAAAAAATAAAATCACTATGTAGAACGAGGAGAAAAGACGTAAAAAAGGAAAAGAGAAAGTAAAGAAGAAGGTGGAAGCAAAAAGTAAGGATTAGGCAGGTGTTCAGGATAATCTCCGAGATCATTAGCATAGGTAGGGAGCTGCTTATTGGAAGAACACAAAACACAAACGCCGTTTGGATCTCGTCCAAATTAATATCTATCGGTATTGAGGTCTCAAGGATCTCAATAGTGGGGGATAGTGTTTATGAGATCTCACGGGCAATTTCAGAATCCATTGCTAGGCGCCCCTCCCTCATTATAACAACTGGCGGACTCGGACCAACATATGATGACCTCA
>JARXPE010000038.1 GCA_029887795.1 Thermoproteota archaeon | reverse complement strand
GGGGAAGGGAGGTTATCTATCCACAGCCTTTCGGTAAGGTTACTGCTGGGTCTGAGAAGGACTATCCAGTTGATTTCTCCCACTTCAATATCCAGGGAAGCTGTGTCGGTGCAGTGGGAGTAGATCCAGACCCCGATAAGGCGGTCTTTTCAGCAGTGGACGTTTCAACAGAGATTGGCCCCGAAGGAAGAAAAATTAAGATGAAAGTGCCATTTTTCACCGGCGCACTTGGCTCTACCGAGATAGCTCGAGTTAACTGGGAGGGAGCGGCAATAGCTGTTGCCATCTGTGGTGCTGTCCTTGTTTGCGGGGAAAACGTCTGTGGCATGGACCCGGAAGCGGAGTTCAAGAACGGAAGAGTTGTAAGATCTCCTGAGCTTGAAAGAAGGGTAAAGACGTACCAGAGATGGTACAATGGTTACGGAGCATTACTCGTCCAGGCCAACGTCGAGGATACCCGGCTTGGTGTACCTGAGTATGCGATCGAGAAACTTGGGGTCGAGGGCATTGAGATAAAGTGGGGACAGGGAGCAAAGGATATTGGGGGGGAGGTTAAGCTTCCTAGCCTAGAGCGTGCCAAGCAGCTAAAGGACCGTGGTTACATCGTCTTTCCTGATCCTGATAATCCACATGTGCAGGAGGCTTACAGACTCGGAGGGATAAAGGAATTTGAGCGGCATTCAAGGCTCGGGATGGTTGATGAAGAGTCATTCCTAAAGGAAGTAGAAAGATTAAGGAAAATAGGAGCTAAGTACGTGACATTGAAGACAGGTGCTTACAGAGCCTCTGACCTTGCAAGAGCAGTAAAGTTTAGCTCAGAGGCAAAGATAGACCTCCTGACGGTAGACGGCGCTGGAGGCGGGACAGGAATGAGCCCATGGAGAATGATGAACGAATGGGGTCTGCCAACAGTATATATCGAGAGCATGCTCTACAGATTCCTTAAGCGGCTTCATGAAAAAGGGATGTACGTTCCCAGCTGCGCCATAGCTGGCGGGATAGTGCTCGAAGACCATGTATTTAAAGCGATAGCTTTAGGTGCTCCTTACATAAATGCGGTCTGCATGGGAAGATCAACACTTACAGCAGCAATGGTCGGAAAGACTCACGGCCAACTTATAGAGCAGACCTACGGCAGGGGTACGAAGCAGTATGAGGAAGCATTACTTCGTACTTTCTTTGCCGCCGCCCAGCTGAAAGAACTCTTGGGAGAGGATTTTGCCAAGATACCGCCTGCGGCAATAGGCATTTACACTTACTACGACCGACTTGCAACTGGTCTGAAACAGCTTATGGCTGGAGCAAGAAAATTCGCATTAAAGTATCTGGAAAGGAGTGATCTCGTTGCTTTGACAAGGGAAGCGGCTGAGGTATCGGGAATTCCTTATATAATGGAAGCGGACATGGAAGAAGCAGAAAGAATACTAGGATAAGGAGGAAAATATGGCAAAGAATTTGATTTGCTACCATTTTTGTCCCTCTCCCTTTTGTGTGGCCTCATGTCCAACGCGTGCGATTGAGATAGTGGAGGAGGAAAGTAGTGTCTATGCTGATCCGGATAAATGTAACCACTGTGGGATTTGCAGGGTCGCATGTATGACCTTTAGCAACGACAAACGTCTAGCGCAGAGGAGACCCTGGGTTTCCTCTGACTGGATAAGACCTCGCACAGGTTAAGTTTAATTGCCATGGATGAGTGGGAAGAGGAGGTCCTCCGGGAAATCCTGTCATTTTACAGGGGCGAAAGAAGTGAGCTGATACCCATTCTTCTTGAGATCCAGGCAAACTTTGGGTATCTCCCAAAGGAGGCGATTCTATTTGTTTCTGAATTTCTGAATGTCCCGGAGGGTCACATTTACTCAGTGGCATCGTTTTACAAGGCCTTCAGACTTTTACCCCTTGGTAAGAATCGTATCACCATCTGCCGTGGAACTGCCTGCCACATAAGAGGTGCCCATCAAATCTTGCAGGAAGCAGAGAAAGTACTGGGCTTGAAAGAGGGGGAGACTTCCTCCGATCTGAAATACACCCTTGATACGGTCGCCTGTCTCGGTTGCTGCGCTCTGGCACCGTGCCTGACTTTAGACGGCAAAGTACATGGACTTATGAGCCCTGAAAAAATCAAAACGGTTCTTGCAAGTCTGGAGGATGGGGGTGAAAGTGATGTCTAATGGTCCCGCCATCCTTGTGTGCCAGGGCACAGGCTGCTTATCTGGCGGATCGGAGGAAGTCTTTGTCTCTTTAGAAAGGGAATTAAGAAATTTAGGTCTGCGTGAAAAAGTCCAACTGAAGAGGACAGGCTGTCACGGTTTTTGTGAGCAGGGCCCAATTGTGGTTTTGGAACCTTACGGTGTGCTTTACTGTAAGGTTAAGCCCGAGGATGCAGCCGAAATAATTAATTCGGCCAAGACCGGTGAAAAATTCGTCGAGCATTTAGTTTACTGCGACCCTTCAACCGGTAACCCCTTGCCTCACTACCGCGATATACCTTTTTATGGGAAGCAGGAAAGAGTTGTGCTTGGTCGATGTGGAAAGATAGATCCTGAAAATATAGAAGACTATCTCAGGACTGATGGTTACTTGGCTTTGCGAAAGGTCCTTCTAGAGATGAGGCCAGAGGACGTAATAGAAGAAGTGAAACGTTCTGGGCTGCGGGGCTTAGGTGGTGCCGGATTTCCTACGGGAAAAAAATGGGAAGCATCGGCAAAGGCTCCAGGAGACCAAAAATACGTTATCTGTAACGGTGATGAGGGTGATCCCGGGGCTTTCCAGGACCGCTCCCTTATGGAGGCAGATCCTCATGCTATAATCGAAGGCATGATCATTGCCGGTTACGCCATCGGCGCAAAAAAGGGCTATGTATACGTGCGGGCGGAGTATCCGCTGGCGGTTAAGCGCATGAGGATCGCTATCTCCCAGGCAAGAAAAATGGGCTTTCTGGGTAGAGGTATTCTCGGGACAGCATTCGATTTTGACATAGAGGTCTTCAGAGGCGCTGGCGCCTTTGTGTGCGGTGAATCCACTGCCCTTGTGCGATCCATTGAGGGTGATAAAGGCTGGCCAAAACCGCTGCCAAGACCACGAACGGCAGAAAAGGGTCTCTGGGGAAAACCTACGCTCCTGAACAATGTTAAGACCTTCGCCAATATCCCGATCATCATCCGTTATGGCTCAGCCTGGTTCGCTTCAAGAGGAACGGAAAAAAGTAAAGGAACGGCTATTTTTTCACTTACTGGCAAAGTTAGAAACTGCGGGCTTATTGAGGTTCCGATGGGGATCAGACTCCGGGAAATTATCTATGGTATTGGCGGAGGTATCCCAAACGGGAAGAAATTTAAAGCCGTCCAGACTGGAGGGCCTTCAGGAGGTTGCCTCCCTGCAGAGTTGCTCGACATGCCAGTTGACTTCGATTCCCTCAAGGCCTGTGGGTCGATGATGGGTTCGGGTGGCATGGTTGTGATGGATGAACAAACCTGCATGGTCGATGTGGCACGTTATTTCCTTGAGTTTACTCAGAGGGAGTCCTGCGGACAGTGTATACCTTGCAGGATAGGGACAAGGCAGATGTTTCAGATTTTGGATGATATCACCCGGGGCCGTGGAAGGAGAGAGGATATTGACCTACTTTTGGAGCTTAGTGAGGCAATAGCAAATGGTTCCCTTTGTGCTCTTGGTCAGACTGCCCCGAACCCGGTACTTACCACGATTAGATATTTTCGTGATGAGTACGAAGCTCACATAAGTGAAAAACGTTGTCCCGCAGGGGTATGCCAGAATCTTTCTTCGCCGGAGACTACATGACTAATGATGTGAGCATAATAATCGATGGACACCGAATAGCTGCGGAAAAGGGAGCGACCATCTTAGAAGTAGCGCTTAGGAATAACATTTACATTCCGCACCTGTGCTACTATCCTGGTTTGAAGCCGAAGGGCGCATGCCGTCTCTGCATGGTGGAGATAGATGGTAAAGAGTTAGTTACAGCATGTAGGACAGAAGTAGAAGATGGGATGGTTATAAATACTTGGACTCCTAAGGTCGAAAGGGTTGTCCGTCCTATTGCTGAGCTTCTCATCGCAAATCACCATGCAACCTGCAAGGATTGCCCAGGAACTGGTAAATGCGAACTTCAAAAGATAAGGGCTAAGCTTAAGATCCAGAGGAGTCGTGTTGAAAGATTGAGGTCTCCCCAGGGTGCATTACCCATAATAGCTCTCAACAGATATCTTGATTATGATCCAAACAAATGTGTCTGTTGCGGCATCTGTATCGATACTTGTAGTGACATAAACGGAACAGGCTTTCTCTACTTTGTCGACAGGGGTTATTCCACAAAGGTTGCTTTTTTTGGGGATGAGTCAAAGTGTGAATCCTGCATGAAATGTGCGATGAGATGCCCTGTTGGCGTATTGATCCCCTCCAAAAGGTAGGCAAAAAAGTTTTTGGGACGGTTTTTCAATTTGCGATCCTTGCTCCCTTACTTCTCAAAGATGCTTCTAATCACAGGAACTTTTTCTTGAAAAAGCCAAGTTAGCCATAGGAGCGCGTGGAATCCGTAAAATAGACTATACTTGACTTGAGACAGTATCTCTCCCGAAATCTGGCCCCTGCGTAAGTTCTTTTGAGAAATGTCTTTAGGATCTCTTCGTTTATTTGCGAAAAGTAAACATAGATCTATGCCTCCCAAAGGTTTTCCAAAGAGTGGACTAGCGAACTCTTACCTTCTGGTCGCACTTTAGGAGTGAAATGGTTTACCGACTTCCCATCTGAAAGCAGTAGCCAATCAAAAGAAGATCATGTGTTTGGGAGAGATGGCGTTGACCCCTTAGGTTCTTTCTGTTAATATTAGTTTCGGAAATGCTAAAAGAGTCTGGCTGGAAGAAAAAATCCCAGGAAGAGAAGGAACTGATATTTCAGTTTTGCGAGGACTACAAGCAGTTTCTTAATGAGGCAAAAACAGAAAGAGAGGCAACGAAGTTTATCTCAAAAAGACTAGCTGAAACTGGCTTTTCCCATGATCCATCATCAACCAGGGTAGTCAAGGTATATAGAGACAAAACTATCCTTGCTTTTATCAGGGGAGACGAGCCAGTAGAGAAAGGGATGAACGTAGTCATATCCCACATTGATGCTCCGAGGCTCGATCTCAAGCAGAACCCGCTGTTTGAGGATGTTGGTCTCGCCATGTTTAGGACGCATTATTACGGGGGAATAAAGAAGTATCATTGGGTTGCAATTCCCCTTGCTATCCACGGAGTAGTTGTGAAGAAAGATGGAAGAAAGATCGAGCTTAGAATCGGAGAAGATGAAGATGACCCCGTATTTGCTATCGATGATCTCTTGCCGCATCTCTCACGAAAGACTTTGGACGAAAAAAAGCTAAAAGAGGCCCCAGAGGCGGAAAGATTAACAATTCTCTGTGGAAGTATCCCAATGCTCGGTGCCGAGAAGGACGGGATTAAGATGAGGGTCTTGGATATTCTCAAAGCGACATATGGTATAGCTGAGGATGATTTCGTAAGCGCCGAATTACAAGTTGTTCCAGCTTTTAAGGCCAAGGACGTGGGACTTGACAGAAGCATGATCGGTGCTTATGGTCAAGATGATAGGGTTTGTGCGTATACCATGCTCAGGGCTCTGTGCGATATCGATGAACCAAGGAGAAGCTGTCTCGGTGTATTTGTTGATAAGGAAGAGATAGGGTCTGAGGGCGATACATCTGCGAGGTCCACATTCTTGATAATGTTTCTTTATGAGATTTTTGAAGGTATGGGCCTCAAACCCGATGATTCATTAATAAAGAGAGCTCTCTTTAATTCCAAAGCGATCTCAGCAGATGTGAATGGAGCCGTAAATCCCATGTACCAGGAGGTACATGAGAAGCAGAATGCGTGTTACCTGGGGCTTGGGGTATGCGTGGAGAAGTTTACAGGCCACGGAGGAAAAATAGGTGCAAGTGAAGCCCACGCCGAGTACGTTGCAGAAATAAGAAGAATCTTTGATTCTGAGAATATCCTTTGGCAGACAGGCGAGCTAGGTAAAGTTGATGAAGGCGGAGGAGGGACAGTAGCAAAATATCTCGCAGCTTACGGAATGAACATAATCGA
>JARXPE010000037.1 GCA_029887795.1 Thermoproteota archaeon | reverse complement strand
AAAGCGCCTGTCCCCAATGCTCAGGCCTGCCAACTAGCAGAGCTACACCTAATGACACTGCCACCATCATTGATATGGCAATTAACAGTAAGAATTTTACGGTTTTATAGACTTGGTAGGGGCTCAGAATTAGTATAGCTGCTATAGCTATAAGGCTTATGACCGCTATTGTGACCCAGTTAACACCCGTGAGCAATCCCAGCGCGCCTGACCCTGTTACTACATGTCCGGGCCAGATGTAAACCAGTATGGCGACTATGTAGAAATACCACATTATTATGGGGTGGATCCTCTTCCCTGCTGTAAATATGCTCTCCCCTGAGTAGTAGGTCCAACGGGCGATCTCCATTGTTACGAAGATTTGGATTATCAATCCGACGGTGGCTAGCCATCGTATCTCTGGTCCGAAGACTATGACCAGCCTAGGCCACATGAAGGTCTCGCCCATGCCGACGCCAAGGGCAGCCAATATTAGACCGGGACCAAGTATTTTCCGTATGCTTACGGGTCCAGGATCGTTGAGAACTCTTAGCTCCAGAGGGGGACCTCTTCCTACTGTAAGAGTCTTTATTTCCTGTCCCATAGGAACCCCTAACTTTTTTTTAGATTTTGGTATTTATAAGGTTTTGTTTTATTTTTAAAATAAATAGCTTATTATAATTTGGTTTATTACACATTTATTTACTTTTTTTCTATAAGTTCATTTTATTAATTTGTTATAATATCAGAAGTTTTTGGTGCAGTTGCAGACTACACTTCTTAACGGGCCTTCCAAATAAGAGATGTCCTCGTCAACCGCCTCCACTGGAAAATTGGTAAAAGCACCTATCAACCTGTTGATCCTCTTGCAAAGTATGAGATAACCCATATACTGTTGTGGTTTAGGCGGGTTCAGGAACTTTTTGTATACAAAGGAGACCCTTATGAATCGGAACTCATGATCCCCCTCTGTATGTCCAGTATTTTCAAGTATTTTTAAATCCTTGATTTTTTTATCCTTTGTATTGCCAAAAACTTCGTCAATATAGTCCTTCAGTATCAAAGTTGCTTCTTCTTCGGTGGCCTCTTTTATTTTTTTTAAGGCATCTATCGGTTGCCACTGTATTGCAATGTAAAGCTTCTTCGGAGAGATTATCGCCATTCTACCAGATTGATAAGTGGACTTCTCAGTTATCCTTATTCGCCAGTCAGAGGGCGTGGTGACTCCAATGTCGAAAAGTTGGAATTTCATTGACAACCCACCATTATTTTATCTTTACTGCTCTTTTAATTTATCCTTTAGGAAAAATATAAGTAAATAATAAAATTTATTATAAAAAATACAACTGTTAAATATGCCTCTTGAGAAATCATTTTTAGCAAAGGGTGTGAAATACTTTGCTAGAATTGTTGACATTAATACTTTTTCTAGTAGTCATAGGCCTTATGATTTGGGGTCCAATTGAACGCGCAATTATTGGTGGCGTCGGTGTTGTATTGATGATAATTATAGGAATAATAACTCCCTACGAGGCTTTCGAGCTTGTGGACTGGAACATCCTTGCGATTTTGGTGGGGCTCTGGATAGTGAGCTCTTACCTAATTAATGCAAAGATGCCTGAGGCTTTGATTTCCACAGTACTAAAACGGACAAAATCACTGAATGCCGTAATTTTTGCACTCATATTAAGCGCTGGAATGGTGACAATGTTTGTGGATAACGTCTTGGTGGTTTTGCTTTTCTGCCCGATAATGCTGACTATATGCAGAACTTTAAAGGTCGACCCACTCCTGCCGACCGTGATGACAGGTCTGGCTGCTAACTTCATGGGGGTCGGACTAATGCTAGGAGACATTACGCCCCAGATGCTCCACACAATAGCAGGAATGGAATTTATGGATTTTGTCGTATTTCATGGAAAGCCGGGCTCTTTCTTTATACTGCTTTTGACATTCCTGATTGTCCTGACCATTTATTCCAAGAGATTTCTTAAATTCGACTATAAGGGGGAATTCCGTTCCCTGCTTACAAGCATAGCCGAGATCTCGAGCGAGAATCGAAAGCTCCTCAAAGTCTCGCTCTTCTTCTTCATAGTAATTATTGTCTTGATGGCACTGAGAAAAGTTCTGGAGGTCCCACTGGGGGCAATAGCATTCTCAGGGGCTCTTGTAATGGCTTGTGCTATAGAATTGCTCCATAAGACGGGAAGATTGAAGGAGGCGCCTGCTTTTGCAGAGGTTCTTGGAGGTCTGGAGTGGCGAGCAGTGCTCTACTACGCGTTCCTCTTCGTACTTGTCGGATGTATTGAAAAGGCAGGATACATCAGGGCGATTGCAGAGGGCCTTCAACCATTTCTGTTAAACCTTCAGGTTGGCGTTCCTCTACTCTACTGGGTTTCTGCGAGTGTCGCCTCAATAGTACAATTTGACGCATATAACCTAACAATGTTCAGAACATTGGCAGACCTCGGATTGACTACTGGGCTCAATGTTTGGCCATACTATTGGTCCGTAGCATGGGCTGCTACATTGGCAAGTAATGCCACTATAGTGAGCGCTCCAGCACTGTATGTAACTTGGACGCTCATTGAAAAAGAGGGATACAAACTAACAACTAAAGCCTTCCATTCTATTACCGTGAAGTTTGCGCTGATCACGCTCGTGATCAATTTCTTAATCGCATTCCTTTGGAGCCAAATTTAGTCACTTTAATTTTTTATTTTTCAATGTTTATCGGCTTTGCTGCCAAGAACGGCACCAGTTGATGCAGAGGTCACACTCATACTATACCTATAGAAGGCCCCCCGATCATACTTCGGTTTTATGCTCTTCCAATTGGCAAGTCTTCTTTTAATCTCCTCATTCTCGAGTAGCAAGTCCAGTCTTCTGTTTTCTATGTCTATTCTGATTCTATCTCCGTCTTGAACTACCGCTATAGGACCGCCTTCGGCAGCCTCGGGGGAAATATGCCCGACCATCATGCCATGTGTAGCCCCGGAAAACCTACCATCAGTCAGTAATGCAACATCCTCACCAAGCCCCATACCCACCAGCATGGAGGTCAGAGAGAGCATCTCCCTCATCCCTGGACCTCCCTTTGGACCCTCGTATCTTATCACAACCGCATGTCCCGCCTTAATTCTTCCTTGAGATACTGCAGCGATGCCGTCTTCCTCACAGTCGAAAACAACAGCCTCTCCTTCAAAGTAAGTCTTTTTTAGACCAGCCGTTTTTATCACTGCACCATCTGGGGCAAGATTGCCAAATAGTACAGCAAGCGCTCCTGTGGGTCTTATGGGGTTCTCGAAAGTTCTGATGGTATCTCCTATAATCTCAGCAGCGGCTAAATTTTCACCAACCGTTTTACCAGTCACGGTAATAAGGTCTTTATGAATAAGACCTTTCTCCGACAGTCTCTTCATGACTGCAGGGATGCCCCCTGCCTTGTCCAGGTCCTCAACAGCAGTCCTCCCCGCCGGCATCATGTCCACTAGGTGAGGGGTCTTCCTGCTGATCTCGTCAAATGCCCTCAAACTTATGGGCACCTCCGCCTCATTTGCTATAGCCATCAGGTGTAGAACTGCGTTTGTAGAGCCACCTAATGCCACATCAACTGTTATAGCGTTCCTGATCGACCATTCGTTAACAATATCCTTGGGTTTTATGTTCTTCTTCACGAGTTCCATTATCTGCATACCTGTTTTTTTGGCGAGCCTTATTCTCCTTGCATCCACAGCAGGTATAGTTCCACTACCGGGCAAGGACAACCCCATAGCCTCAATCATACACGCCATTGTGTTGGCAGTATAAAGACCGGCACAAGAGCCTATGCCAGGACAGGCATACTCCTCGACCTCTTTAAGCTCATTTTCATTTATCTTTCCGCTCAGATATGCACCCACACTTTCAAATGCTGAATCTAAACTCATTCTCTTACCGCGCCAAACACCGCACAACATTGGTCCACCTGTAATGAAGATGGATGGGATATTTACCCTTAAGGCGCCCATAACCATGCCCGGCTCTATCTTGTCACAGCTGCAGACAAAAACCATTCCATCAAACGCGTGGGCTCTCGCAACCACTTCTATGGAATCCGCGATTATCTCCCTGCTGATCAACGGGCTCCGCATACCTTCATGACCCATTGCTATCCCGTCACATATGCCAATGGTATTGAACTCCAAAGGTGTGCCGCCCGCCATTCGTACACCTGATTTCACAGCCTCTGCTAGCCTATTCAAATGTACGTGCCCTGGGATAAGCTCATTCCAAGAGTTTGCTATACCTATTATTGGTCTATTGAGCTCTTCATCAATCAAACCTAGCGCCTTAAAAAGCGACCTGTGAGGAGTTCTTTGCACACCTTTTGTTACAATCTCCGAGATCATAAATACCACTTAAAGTCACTATTAACAAGGCTATACAAAAAAATATCTACTAACTGTAAATTATGGTGAGATCATGGAAATTGCGCTTTACATAACGATATTTCTATTTGGGATCTTTGCTGGGGGACTAGGTGCCACTTTGGGGCTTGGGGGCGGCGTTCTCATGATACTCTTTTTCACGCTAGCGATAAACATACCAATCCATAAGGCAGTTGCCCTAAGCTTATTGGCAGTGATAGCAAGCTCTAGTATGGCGGGCAGCGTTTATGTTCGCGATAAGATGACAAATATAAGATTGGCCATGATTTTGGAGACTTGCACTGTACCTGGAGCAGTCCTTGGGGCTTTTTTAGCCCTTTCATTGCCAGGTCGTTTTATTGAGGCAATTTTAGCATCGGTTCTACTTTATGCAGCTCTAGTAAGCTTCAGACAAGTCAAATCAGAAAAAACCATCTTCCGCGAAGATCGGCTTGGTATTGGAGGAGAGTATTATGATGAAGCAAAGAAGGGGATGGTGCGATATTCTGTAGATCGTCTAAAGGAAGGTCTTTTTGCTAGCTTACTGGCGGGGATTGTTTCGGGCATAGTAGGTATTGGAGGGGGCATAATCAAAGTTCCCATAATGAACTTTATTATGAAGATTCCCATAAAAGCCTCCGCTGCCACGAGCAATTTTATGGTTGGTGTGACCGCTGCCGCGAGTGCGGTAGTATACTTTAGCAAAGGTGTCGTGGACCTTCAGATGGCAGTACCGACCGTCTTAGGCATAATGGCGGGAGCCTACATGGGCACCAGGCTTCTTTCGCAGACACAATCACCTTATCTCCGAATTTTGCTTGCAGTGGTGCTCATTTTCTTTAGCATTGTACTTTTTCTGAAGTCTGGAGGGATATTGGTTTGGTGAACGCAGAAACAACAATATCATGGGTTTTGAGGATCGGGGTCACATTATCCGCCCTTATACTCTTACTAGGAGTTTTACTGGGAGAAAATATTTTATGGTTGGGTGTGTTAATGCTGATCCTGACGCCCTTCCTCAGGGTTTTCTTCGCGGCACTTTATTTCTTATTGCATAGGGATATGCGGTTTTTTGTGATAACTTTGTATGTGATTTTGATTCTCGTGATTGGAAGTTTGCTCAAAATATAAACCTGATCTCAATAAAAAATAGTCACATATCTTAAGATTATCACAAATAGCCCATTTTAGAATGTGATGTGAATTTTTTTAATCACACCAATTACAATAGATTTTAATATAATAGTACCATAAATAATTTGCGGTGAGGATATTGGTAAAAACTACTCTAAGTGTAATTAAAGCAGATGTCGGATCCCTGGCGGGACATAATGTGGTGCACCCCGACCAGATAGCCTCTGCAGAAAAGAGTCTCGCCGAAGCTAAGGAGACTGGTCTGATTTACGATTATAGGGTAACCAATTGCGGGGATGATTTGGAACTGATCATAACGCATAGAAAGGGGGAGGAGAACCCGGAGATTCACGGACTTGCATGGGACGCCTTCAAGAAGGCCTCGGCGGTGGCTAAGAACTTGGGCTTGTATGCTGCTGGGCAAGATCTCCTTAGCGACGCTTTCTCAGGGAACCTCAAGGGAATGGGACCTGGATATACAGAGATAGAATTCGAGGAAAGAGCCAGCGAACCTGTGATAATATTTATGGCTGACAAGACGGAGCCGGGCGCTTTTAACCTTCCGCTGTACAGAATATTTGCAGATCCCTTCTCTTCAGCAGGGCTAGTAATAGATCCGAAGATGCACGATGGTTTTACGTTTCAGGTTCTTGACGTGATTGAGGGACACTCCTATGAGATGAACACACCAGAGGAGTCCTATGATCTATTGGCTTTGATAGGAACTACGGGAAGGTATATTCTCAAGAGGGTTTGGAGGAAGAGCGACAAGCTCGTGGCTGCGGCGGTTAGCATCACAAAGCTCTCACTAATAGCAGGCAGGTACGTTGGAAAGGATGATCCAGTGGCCATCGTTAGGGCACAGCACGGTCTCCCAGCAGTTGGCGAAGTGTTAGAACCTTTCAGTTTCCCGCACCTTGTGGCTGGCTGGATGCGGGGCTCCCACTACGGACCGATGATGCCTGTCGCCCAAAGAAACGCAAGATGTACAAGATTTGATGGTCCTCCAAGGTTCGTGGCATTAGGCTTCCAAATCAAGGATTCAAAGCTAGTCGGACCTGCAGATCTATTTGACGATCCAGCATTCGATCTTACAAGAATGAAGGCGCAAGAGATAGCAGATTATATGCGGAGACACGGGCCTTTTATGCCAGAGCGATTAGGTCCCGAGGAGATGGAGTACACCACACTTCCTCAAGTTTTGGAAAAACTTAAGGGGAGGGCGAAGAAAGAGGAGTGAAATAGAGACAGGTCCTTAAAGCCTTAAACAAAAAATATTTTCATTTTATTTTGGGAGATGAGTCCTTGAGGATTAAAGTTTCTTACCTCTCCCTGTTAAGAGATGTAACGCATGTTAGTGAAGAGTTCGTAGAACTCCCCGAAGGGGCTACCGTGAAAGATCTAGTCGCCCTTCTTGTCAGGAAGTATGGAGAAGGCTTAAAGTCATTTTTGGATCCAGGAACAGAGATGGGGCAAGGGATTTTGGTAACATTGAATGGTGAGCTCCTATCATCCA
>JARXPE010000036.1 GCA_029887795.1 Thermoproteota archaeon | reverse complement strand
AATAATATTCAAATGGGATGCTGATGGTAAAGTAATATGGATGAATGAGTACGGTCTGAATTTCTTTGGATTCTCAGAAGAGGAGATCGTAGGGAGGTCGGTCTACGAGACCTTTGTACCGAAGGTGGAGAGCACAGGAAGGGATCTTAGCAACCTTGTAAGGGAGATCTTTGAAAACGAAGAGAGATACACGTCAAACATAAACGAGAATGTGAAGAAGGACGGGACAAGGGTTTGGATCCATTGGTCCAACAGACCAATAAAAGACCGCGAAGGCAAATTGGTGGCAATACTTTCAATCGGGACGGATATCACAGACAGGATAAAAATGGAAAGAATGCAGGAACATGAGTTAAAGAAGAGCAGAGCTATCTCAAGGCTTTACGGTCTGTTGCTCTCTCCGGTAGCAAAAATTGATGACATTGAATATGCCCTATTAGATGAGGCAAAAGCAATTACCGATAGCCGATCTGGATTTATTGGCAGATTAGACCATAAGACCCGAGAAGTGATCGAGATTAAGTTTATTCGAGAGAAAGATGGTAAGATAGAAAAAGCTGTTAAAATGGTCCAAAGCGCCGAATGTGCGCTCAAATCCATATTGAATTATGTATGGAGCGCTGGAGCATTCTTTTCCAACTCGCCGAAGGGACATCCTGGTTTTGATCGTATGCCCGAGTGGCACATTAAGATCGACCGCTTCCTTGCCACTCCAATACTCATCGATGGTGATGCGGTTGGCGTCCTCGTTCTCGTGAACTCGAAAAGGGACTATAATGATGAGGATTTGGAAGCGATCTCAGAGCTTTGCCGATACTATACCCTCGCCCTGAAGAAGATGAAGTACGAAGAAGAACTGATCTTCAGAGAAAACCTTTACAGGACGCTCTTTGAGATCGCCCCTGTGCCTACTTTAACAGTTGATGAAAAAGGGATCATAAGAAACATAAACAGCGCATTCGAAAAATTATCGGGCTACACGAAGGAAGAGGTCGAGGGAAAGAAGAGTTGGAAGGAATTCGTGCACCCCGAGGATATACCGAGGATGGAGGCCTATAGGGCCAAGAGGTTCGCGGGGCACCATGCGCCACATTCGTACGAGTTTCGCTTTTTGGACAGACAGAGGAATGTCCACGACGTCCTCATTAATGTGGACTTAATTCCTGGAACAAAGAAGGTTATCGCATCCTTTGTAGATTTAACAGAGACTAAGAGGCTTCAAGAGGATCTAAAAAGGAGCAAAGAAGCATTGGAAAAGTACTCCAAGCACCTCGAGGAGCTCGTCGAGGAAAAGACCAGAGAGCTGAGGGAGAAGGAGCGACTCGCAGCCATAGGTCAGACCGCGTCCTCAATAGCCCATGATCTGAAGAGCCCCCTGCAGGTGCTGATAAATTCTGTCTACCTAATCAAGATGGGTATCTCAAAACTTCCCGCCCCATTAGTGGATCAGCTAAGGGATTTTGGCATTATGGAAAGTTTGAGTAGGATAGAGAAGCAGATAGACTACATCAACAAGATTCTTTCAGATCTTCAAGAGGTCTCAAGACCAATAAAGCCCGACTTCAAAAGTACCAGATTAGAGGCTCTCATCCAAGAGAGCCTCCAATCAAGCACGGTTCCGGCAAATGTCGAGGTGATAGTGCGCGATCGAGGAGTTGTGTCTGAAATTGACCCGTACTTAATGAAGAGAGTTCTAGTGAACCTGATCGAGAATGCAGTTCAAGCTATGCCCAACGGAGGAAAACTGATGATCGAGACCTCAAAGACAGAATCGGACGTGTTTATCACCATAAAGGACACGGGTATGGGTATGCCGAAGGATGTTCTCGAAAATCTCTTTCAACCCTTCTTCACGACGAAAGCAAAGGGAACGGGGCTCGGTCTCAGCACTTCAAAGCGCATTATTGAGGCTCATGGAGGAGCAATATCTGTGGAGAGCGAAGTTGGTAAGGGAACAACTTTCACGATTAGGATTCCTGTTAAAAAATAACTGAGTATACTGGTGGACCATGTGGATGTGGGTATGGAAATTAGAGGTTTTTTAATCGACTTGGATGGGTGCGTGTACAGGGGTGAAAAGCTTATAGAAGGTGCCGACGCAGCCATAAAAGCCCTGAAGGATGCAGGGCGCAAAATTCTATATCTGACAAACAACTCCACCAAAACCCCTGGCGAATACGCCTCGAAACTGAGACGTCTCGGAATAGCCGCAGAGCCTTCAGAGGTATTGACCTCAGCCATCGCAACGGCGATGTACATGCGTAGGTTTGAGAGAGGACCTTGCTACGTTATTGGAGAGGAGGCGCTGAAAATGGCCCTCCTCAACGAAGGCTTCGCGATCCTCAAAGAAGAGGAAGCAGAAAACGCAAAGTATGTAGTTTGTGGTCTAGACACACAACTGACTTATGAAAAACTGAAAGCCGCCTGCGTCGGCGTGCAGAGAGGTGCTAAGTTCATAGCAACAAATACTGATCCCAACCTGCCTGTTGAGGGTGGTTTCCTGCCGGGGGCTGGCTCTATTGTGGGAGCGGTGAGAATCGCCACCGGAGTCAGACCAATCGTTGTTGGCAAGCCCTCAAAGTATATAATGGACATTGCCATAAGTCGGCTTGGGCTGGATAGAAACAAGGTTGCCATCGTGGGAGATCGCATCGAGATAGATGTAAAAGCCGGTAAGAACGCTGGGATTTATACAATACTTGTCTCTGGGGGAGGATTGTATAGCAAAAGAAAGCTAAAGATTACTCCTGATCTAGTCGTCAAGAACCTTTACGAGCTAACTCTTCTCCTATGATTTTTTATTTAAGCATTTAAAATATATATATAAATAGTCTGGAATATTTTAATAGCGGTGTAAAAAGCTTGAAGGTTGTCGATCCCCTCACTGGAGAGTTTGTGGAGGTCATTGGTTTCTCGGATCTTGGTGTTGGAAAACTCAGAAGGGGTAAGGTCAGGGATGTATACGATCTGGGATATGAACTCTTGATATACCATACTGACAGGGTCTCGGCCTTTGATGTTGTCCTGCCCACCCTAATACCCCACAAAGGTGAGTACCTTCAGAAGCTCTCAGTCTACTGGATGGAAAAGAGCAAAAAAGTCTTCCCGAACCACCTGATCTCAGTCGTTGATAGTAGAACGATTAGGGTGAGAAAAGCCAAGAGAATAGACATTGAATGGGTGGTCAGAAAGTACCTCTACGGCTCACTATGGCGGGAATACAGCGAGGGGAAGAGGGAGCTCTACGGCATAAAGCTCCCGTCAGGTCTGAGGAAGGCAGAGGAATTGCCCTCGCCCATAATAACGCCCACAACGAAGGTCGAGACAGGTCACGATCAGGCTATTACTAAGAGGGAAGCCTTGGAAGGTAGACTCGTAGACAAAGATACTTGGGACGCCCTTGAGGAGGTCTCTATAAAGCTCTACGAGTTTTACGAACAGGAGGCTAGGGCTAGGGGTTTAATCATACCTGATTTCAAGTTGGAGTTTGGGCGCATCGGAGACGAACTCATACAGATCGATGAACCTCCAACCCACGACTCTGCCAGAATTTGGAACTCACGTTACTACAGGGTTGGAGAAGCGCAGGAGGGTCACTGCCTTGACAAGGAGTTCCTTAGGGAATGCCTCAGGAGGATGGGGTTCCATGGAGAGGGCGAAGCTCCTACACTCCCGCACATTGTGGTGGGGGAGGTTGAGAAGAGATGTATTGGCGCCTACAAGGTATTGGCAGAAGGGGAGAATATAGAGACATTGGGACTTTTATCCGTTGATGCAATTTTTAAATGAATTAGTCAAAAATCTTTAAAAACGTATCTTTTTATATACACGTTCATAGCAAAGGGATGAACATAAATGGTCAAGGAGAAGTGCGGGGTCTATGCCGCTAAGTGCTTTGACGGTGGGGATGTATTCTCCAACCTGTATTGGGGGATCGTTGCGCAAAACCACAGAGGGCACGAGTCCTACGGTTTTCTGACTTTTTCTGAGGGCTTCAGAAGGTACGTGGATCTCGGCTTGGTTCCGAGGATAGAGAGGGAGGAGTTTTTGAGGTGGAAGATTCTCCTTCCTGGAAGTGTTGGTATAGCTCACGTCAGGTATGGAACCTCGGGGAAAAGGGATCTGTATTCTCACCTGAAGGACGCCCAGCCCATCATTACTGCCAAAGGAAGGAAGCGCATAGGGATGGCATATAATGGAAATCTGGTGAATGTGGGCTGGCTCAAGGAAGAAATAACGAGCAAGGGTATAAAACTTAAAACAACCTCAGACACCGAGCTCCTCTCGAGATACCTCTTAGAGAAGTGCGAGTCCGGTCTGATCGACGGCATAAGGGCATGCATGGAGGATGTGGAGGGAGCGTATTCCGTCGTGGGTCTCGACTCAAATGGCACCCTGTTCGCCTTTAGAGACCCGTTGGGTATGCGGCCGCTCTTTTATGGCAGTGAAGGCTCCGTTATGGCGGTGTCTTCCGAGAGCGTCGGTCTGAACATAAACGAGATCCGCATGATTGGCGAGATCGAGCCAGGAGAGGCATTGATATTTGGAAAGGAGTCCTTGGAGAGAGTTCGAGTTGTTAAGAGGGAGAGGAGGGCTTTCTGCGGGTTCGAGTTCTCTTACTTCATGAGGCCCGACTCAGTGGTGAACGGGAGGTTTGTCTACAAGATCAGGGAGGATCTGGGGCGGAGGCTGGGGAGGAGGTATCGGGAGTTTGTGGATAGGGCAGATGTGATAATCTCAATACCGGAAACCGCGGACGATGCCGCATACGGACTCCACGAGGAGACCGGGATAAGGTGGGAGAGGATGCTCAGGAGGCACAGGTTCGTAACACACAGGGCATTCATCATGGATCCCGCCGAGAGGGTCTCGACAATAGACAGGAAGATAAACGTCCTGAACGGGAACCTCCAAGGAAAGACCGTTATAGTGGTGGAGGACAGCATAGTCAGGGGCGACACCACAAAGACAGTGATAAGGAAACTAAGAGAGAGTGGTGCCGAAAAAGTTTACATCTTTGTCACCTTCCCGAGGATAACCCACCCGTGCTTCTACGGGATAGACATGGCGACATTCTCGGAGCTCATAGGTTTCTTCTACGACGAGAGGGGCATAGCCGAAAAGATCGGAGCAGACGCGGTCTGCTATCAGACAATTGAAGACTTTGTAGAAGCTACAGGCATGAGGAGGGAGGATCTGTGCATGGCTTGCACAACGGGAACTTACCCCACCGAGCTGGCACAGAAGATCGCGGACAGGGTCAAGACACGACTGGAGGTTAAGGACGGCAGCAGGATATATGAGCGGGTGGAGGTGTGACGCATGGCTGGGATACTTGGCATCTACCTGTTTGATGAGAGGTGGAACGTCTACAACTTCGGAGTTTTTGGGCTTATGGCTCTGCAGCACAGGGGGCAGGAGACTGCGGGGCTGGAGGTCTTCGGCAAATCCAGGAGGAAGGTTGAAGGGGAAGGGCTTGTGGATCAGGTCCTTGCGAACAATCAAACTGCAGGGCATATGTGTTTGGGGGCTGTCTCCCCCTATCCAGCGTCCAACGGTGAGATACAGCCAATAAGGCTAAGCGAGAACGTATCCTTGGCAATAGACGGAAAGATCCTAGGCATCGATGGGTACCAATGGGACTCCACACTGAGCTATGAAGAAAACCTCAGAAGGGCGTTCAAGGGCAATAAAGTGGATGACATCAAGGAGTTCTTCTCAAGGTGTAGGGGAGGATTCTCCTATGTGGCATTAAACGACAAATTCGAGATGATCGCAGGGAGGGGAGACTTGGGAGTAAAGCCGCTCGTCCTCGGAAAGATGGGTTTTGAGGGCGGAATAGTGGCATCAGAGACCTGTGTCATGGACATAATAGGAGAGCGGGTCCCCATAAGTCCCGCAGAGAACATCGAGCCGGGCGAAGTCAGAATATTCACGCCCCTATCGGCACACGCCGAGCGTTCGAGGAACAGCAACTGCAAGAAGCGTGCCTATTGCAGTTTTGAGTACGTCTATTTGGCAAGACCTGACTCATACATAAACGACATTCCTGTCTACAGGGTTAGGAGGAAGATTGGTGAGATCTTGGCAGAGGAGGGGGGAGTCGAGGCGGACGTGGTGATAGGCGTTCCTGAGACTGCGATACCCTTTGCCATGGCCTATTCCAATTCCACAGGGATCCCAGTGGAGAAGGGTTTTGAGCTGACGGGGAGGAGGGTCAGGAGCGCCATGAAGCCCAACCAGATAGAGAGGCTAAAGGGGGTCCAGCTGAAGCTGAACGTGATAAGCGAGGCTGTCAGGGGAAAGAGGGTAGTGCTCATAGACGACAGCGTGGTTAGGGGAAATACCCTTGCGAACATCGTCTACCTCATGAAGGAGAAGGGCGCAAAGGAGATTCATGTACGGATCGGGAGCCCCCATATAGTCTCTCACTGTCCGTTCGGAGTGGAAGTCCCGCCTGAGGACGAGCTCATAGGGAGGCACCTTCCCGAGAAGAAGATAGCAGAGGTCGTGGGTGCAGACTCGTTCAAGTACCTGAGCATAGATGGTTTCGTGGAGGCAACGGGCGTGAGGTTTGAGGACCTCTGCCTGGGTTGTTTCAATGAGCATTATCCGGAGGTGTGATGATAATGAAAGTCCTACTTATTGGGGGCGCTGGAAGAGAGCACGCCATCGCCATCTCGCTCGCAAAAAGCGTTCACCAGCCGAGGCTCTACTGCCTCTCCGAACTAACCAACCCCGGGATAAAAAAACTGGTTGAAGGAAGCGGAGGCGAGTACTTCAAGGGGGATATAAACAACCCCGAGAGTGTCGCTCGTGTGGCTGAAAATATAGGAGCGGACTTCGTCTTCGTCGGTCCAGAGGAGCCGAACTTCCACGGCGTTCCTGACAGATTAGAGGAGAAGGGCATCCCCTGCATAGGTGCAAACAGGGCAGTCTCCGAATTGGAGATGTCGAAGGCGAGCATGAGGGACCTGCAGTGGAAGTACAAGGTTCCGGGCAGGCTCTGGTACAAGAAGTTCAAAACATACGAAGAGGCCGTCCCATATATTGAAGAGTATGCCGACAGCATCGCCCTCAAGCCCGCGAGGCAGGCAGGCGGTAAGGGCGTCAAGGTAATCGAGGACTTCCAAGTCTACCTTCAGGACGACAAGAGGAGGGTGAAGAGGGAGCACGCCGAGTCGATAGTCAAGGAGTACATGAAGGATTACC
>JARXPE010000035.1 GCA_029887795.1 Thermoproteota archaeon | reverse complement strand
TAAGGGGGAGGTTGTAGCGGTCCTTGGGGAGAACGGGGCAGGAAAGACTACACTTATAAAACATATAAACGGACTACTTAAACCCCAACACGGCTCGGTAATCGTCTCCGGGATGAATACTAAGGATACGACTGTGGCTACATTGGCTAGGCGAGTGGGTTTGGTATTCCAAAATCCGGATCACCAACTTTTTGCGGAGACTGTAGAAAAGGAACTCATGTTCGCCCTGATAAACTTCAACTTCCCAAAAGAGGAGATCTCCAAGAGGGTGGAGTGGGCCCTCAAGGAGTTCGGGTTGAGCGAATACAAAGATCGCCCCCCCTTCTTATTAAGCGGTGGCGAGCGTAAGAGACTAGCCCTTGCCTCTGTTCTATGTTATGATCCACAAATCGTCATATTAGACGAACCGACCACAGGACAGGACTACCGCCAGAAGCTCCACCTTGCCTATCTAATTAAGAAGCTGAATAGCGAGGGAAAAACTGTCGTAGTGGTAACACATGACATAGAATTCGCCGCTGACTTCATTCCAAGATCCGTCATAATGTCAAAGGGTAGGATAATTGCCGATGGTGAATCCAAAGAATTACTCACAAACCGCGAGCTCCTTATGAGCGCATCCCTTCTCCCTCCACAGCTGGTTGAACTTTCTTGGGACTTGGCACTGAACCCTCCAACCATCCACTTTGATGAGGTCATCTCTTCTGTGAAAAAACTATTGGAGGGCAAAAAAGCATGAAAGCCTTTGGCTTTGAATATAAACGTGGAACGTCTGTAATCCACAAATTAGACCCTAGATCCAAACTTATTTACACAATTCTTTTCACAATATTGACCGTCTATTTTGTAAACCCTTTGGTCCTGCTTTTAGTGTTACTCTCATCCGTCCCAATGGTGATAGTAGCTGGCGTTAGCAAGAGGTGGCTCAGGTCTATAAGAGGTTCGCTATTCTTCATAGCTTTCATATTCGTCTTCAACCTCATAGGCATGTTTTGGACAACTGGATCCGTCGCGGACGCCATATTTATTTCAATATCGATGTCCTTGAGGTTTATGGCACTCATCTCCATATTCTCAATATTCTTTCTAACAACATCCCCGGAAGACTTGACCCAATCTATGGTCCAGCTCAAAATCCCATACGACTATGCATTGACCTTCAACATGGCAATGCGGTTCGTCCCGACCCTAAGCAGAGAGGCTCAGATCATAATGGACGCCCAAAGATCTAGGGGTCTCGAATTGGAAAGAGGCAATATCTTTCAAAGGGTCAGAAACTATATCCCCGTCCTGATTCCTCTGATAATAAGCTCGTTCAGAAGGGCAGAGCTAGTCGCAGACGCCATGGAGTCACGAGCTTTTGGTGCAACAAAAAGACGCACATCTCTATACGTCCTCACAATGGGTGGAAAAGACTTTTTGTTTATCTTCTGCTCCCTAGCTGCATTCTTGACGTTCTTATCCATAAAAATACTGCTTGGCATTCAATAACCTTAAATCTTTAAACTAACCTTTCAATTTCGGTAAATATGTCTAGATCTTGCTTCGTAAAACAATTCATGCGTGAGATGGCGCAATACGTCCTTTACGCATCCCAGATAGTAAACGACGACGAAGTGGAAAAGATGATTCAAATCTTACTCGAAGCAATGCAGGGAAATAAGAAGATACTCATTGTGGGGGCAGGCAGGTCTGGACTCGCGGGCAGAGCCTTTGCCATGCGTCTTATGCACTTGGGCTTTAACGTCTACGTCTTCGGCGACGTGATAACACCTGCCGTTGGTGAAGGAGATATTGTAATCGCGATTTCTGGTTCAGGAACAACCAAAATAATAGTCACCGCCGCCACAGCCGCAAAGGAAGTACGCGCTAAAGTCATCGCAATCACGTCCCACAAAGATTCGCCCCTAGCGAAACTTGCTGACCACGTGATTGCTATCCCAGGCAGGACTAAACTCGCCACAGAATCTGATTATACTATAAGGCAGATTCTCGGTGAGCATGAGCCCTTGGCGCCTCTCGGAACTCTCTTTGAGATAACATTGAATATCTTCCTCGATAGCCTGATAGCTGAACTTATGTACCGCCTCGGAAAAACCGAGCAAGATCTGAAAAAGCGCCATGCCACCATAGAATAAACTCACGAAAATTTTAAAAGACTTAAAGTGTTTCGGCATAAGCGAGGCGTGAAACTTGCCAAAGTACAAACAGACCGAAGAGATCGTAAAGCTGATGAGCAATAAACTTAATGTCAGAAACATAGGGACGCTTGCCCATGTTGACCACGGCAAGACAACTCTATCTGACAGCCTCTTGGCTGGGGCAGGTCTTATATCACAAAAAATCGCTGCCCAAGCCCTTGCCCTTGACTATGTCGAGATCGAGCAATTGAGGCAGATGACTGTTAAGGCCGCAAACGTGAGCCTGTTACACGAGAGAAACGGACAGAACTACGTCATCAACCTCGTAGACACTCCCGGACATGTTGATTTCACCGGGCATGTCACGAGATCTCTCAGGGTCATGGATGGTGGGATCTGCGTCGTCGATAGCGTCGAAGGCGTTATGACTCAGACCGAGACGGTGCTCAGGCAAGGTATGGATGAGAGGGTTAGACCCCTCCTCTACATTAACAAGATAGACCGTCTCATCAAAGAACTCCGCCTAACTCCCCAGGAAGTTCAAGAGCGTCTTCTGAAGATAATTCGAGACTTCAACTCACTCATAGAGACCTATGCCGATCCAGAATTCAAAGAGAAATGGAAGGTAAATCCAAACAAGGGTCAGGTCGCGTTTGGATCGGCCTTACACAAGTGGGGATTCACACTTCCAATTATCGCCTCCAAAGGCATGAAATTCTCGGACATAGTGGATGCATACAACAAGGGAGATATAGAACGCCTCCAGAAAGAGTTCCCGCTGCATGTTGCTATTCTAGATATGGTCGTTGACCATGTGCCGAACCCCGTTGAGGCTCAGAAATACAGGATACCCAAGATATGGAAGGGCGACATAAGCAGTCCAATAGGGCAAGCTATGCTGAACTGCGATGAGAACGGTCCTTTGGTGATCTGTGTCAATAAGGTGATCGTAGATCCACACGCCGGTCCTGTTGTGACTGGAAGAGTATTCTCTGGCACCGTGCATGAGGGTGACATACTATATGGCTTGATGGCAAAGACCGAAGGACGAGTCCAGCAGGTTAGCCTTTACATGGGTCCATACAGGGAGATAACTCCCTCAATCTCCGCTGGAAACATCGTCGCACTACTTGGTATGGAGAATATTAGGGCAGGGGAGACCTTAGTAAGAACCCAAGACAAAGACAAGATGTACCCGTTTGAGAAGATGAAATACATCAGCGACCCTGTAGTGACCATGGCTATAGAGCCTAAATACAGCAGAGATCTGCCAAAGCTCATTGACGCCCTCCACAAGATGGCAATAGAGGATCCCACACTCTCAATTAAGATCAACCAAGAGACTGGCGAGTACCTAATAGCAGGTATGGGAAGTCTTCACTTGGAGATTGCCCTTTGGGACCTGAATCAAAGGACTGGCGGGATCGAGATAACAACAACACCGCCGATAGTGGTTTACAGAGAGAGCCTGACCAAGGCACTTGGCCCATTTGAGGGCAAATCCCCCAACAAGCACAACAGGCTATACGTAACCGTTGAGCCACTTAACGAGAAGACCATGGAACTCATACAGCAGGGTGTAATTCACGAGGACATGGATCCGCGCGAGAGGGCTAAAATCCTTCGCGAACAGGCAGGCTGGGATACTGATGTAGCAAGGGGCATCTGGGCAATAGACAGCTATGTCAACATACTCGTCGATGCAACTAAGGGTCTCCAGTACATGCGCGAGATCAAGGACACAGTGATCCAAGCTTTTCGCCTCAATGTGGCTGAGGGACCTTTAGCAAGGGAGCCAATCCGAGGCTTGCTTGTTAAGATAGTTGATGCCAATGTCCATGAGGATCCTGCACATAGGGGTCCTGCCCAGATAATGCCCGCAATGCGCGATGCTATGTTCCAAGGCTTCCTGAGCGCCAACCCGATATTGTTAGAGCCTATTATGAAGCTTGACATGAAGGTACCTCAGGATTTTCTTGGCAGCGTCACAAGGATCATTGCTGGCAAACGCGGGAAGATTATATCTCTAGAGCAAATTGACCAGACAATGCACTTGGTTGCAGAGATCCCCGTTGCCGAGACATTTGACCTATCCGATCAGCTTAGGAGTGCGACCGCTGGCAAAGCCTTCTGGGGAACAGAATTTGCACGCTGGTCACCAGTGCCTTCCAGCATGCTCGCTGAGACAATACGAAAGATAAGGGAGAGGAAAGGACTTCCGCCAGAACCTCCAAAGCCCGAAGACTTCATGTCCATGTAGTTCTGGTCATGCACACGTGGACAGAGTAATAGATATAGGCACGGACACCAATTTTTTCTTTAATGCGGTCGTGGTCTAGTCCGGTCTAGGATAAAGGCTTCCCAAGCCTTGGATCCCGGGTTCAAATCCCGGCGACCGCACCAAACTTTTGCCTGAGCATATGAACAACAAATCCTGGCATAATCAAGTTTTGATTTTAAATTTTTAGTGCTTCTGACGGTAGCCCCTGCATTATGGACCATCGCTTATGCATTCATAGCCTATTAGAAAGTCATATAATTAGGAAAGAACCTCTACAAGCTTTTTCAGAACAATAGAGGCTTTTTCCCTTACGACAACATCTGCTCTATAATCTAGTGGCGTGGGATCCATGTTGATGATTATTAGGGCCCCTCCTTGTCCCTTAACAACCTCAGGCACCATAGCGGCAGGATAGACCGTCAGTGATGACCCCACAACCAAGCAGCAATCACTTCTAACGGCTATATCCATCGCGACCTCCATCAACTTAACCGGCTCTTCAAATAATACCACGGACGGCCTCATCAGCCCTCCACAGGATTTACAAGTAGGGGGACTATCGCTACTTTCCAACTCCTCAATGCACTCTATTGTCCTCCTCTCCGCCGAGCAAAGATCACAACGACTCCAGATAATATTGCCATGGAGCTCGATAACTGACTTAGAACCTGCTTTAGTATGTAATGTATCTATGTTCTGTGTTATTACCGAATTTATGTAACCTTTCTTTTCGAGCTCAGCCAAAGCTATATGCCCATCATTCGGTTTTGCGTTTGCAATAGCATTATACCTCATCGCATAGAAGTTCCAAAATCCCTTCGGGTCCTCCTCAAAGTAGCACCTTGAAGCCATCCTCGGATCGAATTTTTTCCAAAGCCCCTGACTCCCCCTAAAATCCGGTATATTACTCTCTGTGCTGATCCCTGCTCCAGTAAATGCAATACTACTTTTTGCTCTCCTTAATATCTCTGCAATCTTCTCCACATACTCCACAAGCGGTCGCCTACACAATCTCCAAGGCTCTTCCAACCTCGTGAACAACCAAGCCTGCAACAACCCACGCATCTAATGCTTTTTTATACAGTGAGATCTTTGCGTCGGCGAGTCTCATATTCTCCTCATTGAACTCGCCCTTCTGGAACCCTCCTATGACCACCGATGGGCTATCTTCCTTTATTATCATGGCCCCCAATTTTTCTACTTTTGTCTTTCTTCCCTCTTCGGTCAAGAATATGGTTTTGTCTGGCTTGAGCTCTTCCAATAGATTCTTGAGATTCTTCTTCTCCAACTTCATGAGCCACTTACCTGTGGGGGGGACTTTGCCTATATCAAACAACTGCTCCATCAACCCTAAAAACCTTAAGTAATTTCTTGGCAACTTTGTCTCTGGATCCACGGTGATCACGAAATCATTTAGTGTATGCACATAAACCTGAAGCAAACCCTCCCTATTAAGCGGGCTTCCCAGCACATTTAGCAAAGTTACATACACAATGTCTGGCCTACCTCTCCTGTCCCAGTCCCTGAGCCCCCTCATCGCCGCATAATGGAATGATATATCAAGAAGAACTTTATTAGGATCTTTTCCCCTCTTCTCCGCCCACCTCTTTACAGAAGGATGGTCTGCTATCTCTCTTGGGACAACCTCCAATGCCGATTCTGCTAATATTAAATTCAATCTTTTCATAAAAGCCACCTCAAACTCTCGAATTTATTAGTGAAGTAGTTGACATTATCAGACCCGCCTTATCTATGGGAAACCCATCTGAAAACATTTATGTCTTGGCTTACCTCTTTTTTATCGGTGCGCATTTTTGCCATCCCCCCGCCACATACTTAAAGATTTAGCCGCCCAAAGGATTGATAATCTCTTTAGGTTAGCTGAAGCAAACATACGATCTAATCCTGCACTTTCAGATAGGTATGTTGAGATGGCCATACAAATTTCCAAAAGAACCAATGTGCGCATACCAAGACCTTGGAAATACTTCGTGTGTAAGTCGTGCCACTCTTTTCTGTATCCTGGCATCAGATCACGGATCAGAATATCCCCAAGAAGAAGTTCCCACGTTGTGGTTACGTGTCTGGTATGTGGTACCGCTAAGCGTTATCCAATTAAAACCAAGAAGCAAAGGTAAAAGGATATATATTTAAGTTAGATTTATCTCTGAAGACGCAAATGGAGAGGAGAAATCTTTGCCTCTTGCCCAGTATGTTCCAGCAGACAAGCTAATCCACGCATTAGCAGAGTACCTTAAAGAGAACGTTAAAGAAATCTCGCCGCCCACTTGGTCAAACTACGTGAAGACTGGTCCACATGTAGAGAGGGTTCCATCACAGCCAGATTTCTGGTACATACGGTGCGCCTCTCTACTCAGGAGAATTTACCTAGACGGACCAGTGGGCATCGAATCTCTGAGAACTGCATATGGTGGCAGAGCAAAGAAGGGAATGCGCAGAGAACATCATTATAAAGCTGGGGCTTCCACAATTAGGAAGCCTCTTCAGCAGTTAGAGAGCGCTGGTCTAGTAACAAAATTGGGCACCAGAGGTCGAGTGTTAACCGATAAAGGAAAATCCATAGTGGATAGAATTTCCTATAAACTGCTTAAAGAACTCCAAAGGGACGTTCCTGCGCTCAGTAAATACCTTCCTGCTAAGGCAAAGTAGGTGATCTCTTTGGCTAGTTCTCCCGATGAGTTGGAGCTCATTAAACAAAGGAAACTAGCCGAGATGCAGAGGAAATTAGCGGAGGAGGAGTTAAAACAAGAACAAGAAGCACAGAAGCAAAACCTTCTTCGCGTGATATTGACTCCCGAGGCAAGGAGTCGACTATCAAACCTTAAGATGGTCAAGCCAGAGTTCGCCGAACAATTAGAACTTCAGCTAATACAACTAGCTCAACAGGGGCGTCTACCTGTTCCTTTAACTGATGATCAACTCAAAAAAATTCTACTCGAACTTCAAAGCAGAAAACGAGACTTCAGGATAACTAGATTATGAGGTGTTGGGTTTGGCAAGAAATAAACATCTTTCTAAAAAGAAACGACTGATTAAAGCTAACAAAGAAAGTAGTCCCGTGCCAATATGGGTGGTCGCAAAGACTCGCGGTAAGTTTAGGCGCCATCCAAAGATGCGGCACTGGAGACGAACCAAGCTCAAACTATGAGGTGAATTTGGATGAGTGAAAAATCTATGGATCGTGATATCTTAGAGGAAGAAGAAGAGGAAGAAGAAGAGGAAGAAGAAGAGGAAGAAGAAGAGGAAGAAGAAGAGGAAGAAGAAGAGGAAGAAGAAGAGGAAGAAGAAGAGGAAGAAGAAGAGGAAGAAGAAGAGGAAGAAGAAGAGGAAGAAGAAGAGGAAGAAGAAGAGGAAGAAGAAGA
>JARXPE010000034.1 GCA_029887795.1 Thermoproteota archaeon | reverse complement strand
TGGGGTATAATGAGCCCGTAGATCCAAAGGCAAAGAGTATAATCTTCAGATACGCGGTCTACACCCCACAGGAAGAGATGAAAGAGATACTTAACAGACCGCCTGAGGAGAGGTTGCAGATCATAAGGAAGGCGCTGAGGTTGGAAGAGTACAAAGTGGCGAGAGACAACGCTAGGATGCTGTCGAAGGAGCTTCGCTCCATCGCTAGGGTCTATTCGGAGGATGGAGATAAATTACCTGAGATCGAAAGGGGGCTCGAAGAGCTCAAGTCCAAGAGGCGTGTGTTGGAAGAGAGGGTGAAAACTCTAGAGGAAGAACTTTTGGACCTAGAAGTGGAGATAAGGGGCTACGAGGATGAGGTCAAGAGGACGAGGGAAGAGTTGGAGAGGCTATCAGGGGAGGCAAAGAGGGAGGAAGAGCTCCAAGCGATATTGGATGACGCAAATGCAAAGATCAAGGCCCTCGAGCAGAGGTTAAAGAACAATAAAGGAAAAGCAGAAGAGATAAGGAAACAGAGAGACGAAATCCTCTCAAGGCTCAAGAAGCCAGATTTGGAGCCCGAGGTCGTTCAGGAAGAGCTGAGGAAAGTCAAAGAGAAGCTGAATTCGGTGACAGAAGATCTGGGCGAGAAGAGCCAACTCTATCGAACCTACTCCTCGTTGGTCGAGAGAAAGGTCTGTCCCACTTGTAACCAGAGGGTCGATAACGAAGAGTTTCTTGGTCGGCTATCGAGACTTAAGAGAGAGTTGGAAGAGGCGAGGGATAATAAATTACAACTCCAGAAGGATTTAGAGAGGTTGGAGACCCTAAGCAAAGAAATTCAAGACTATTTGAACTGGAGCAGCCGGGCTGAGGAACTAGATGAAAGGCTCTTCGATATTGAGGAGCAGATAGGCAGTGAGGAGGAGGAACGGAAAGATCTCATAATTAAGGTCAATGATCTTCAGAAAAAGATAGAGGGCGCAAGGAAGGCCGCGGAAGAGTATAGGGCTCTAAAATCGGAACTGGAGAGGATGGAGCAGGAAAAGAGAGAGTTGGAGATTAAGAGGAGGAGGACGGAGCAGGAAAAGATCGAGGCTACAGCGGAGATCAGGAGCATCGATATGCAGGCTTCGCTTTTGGAGAGGGAGAGGGAGAGCATAAAGGACAGACTGGCAAGGGCGAAAAGGTTAATAGAATATGCGACATGGCTGGACGAGTGCTTCGGTCCGGCTCTGGAGAGGATTGAGCTCACAATACTTATGGGTGCCAACAGGGAGTTCAACGAGGAATTTTCGAGATTCTTCGCTTTCATGGTCGAAGATCCCACGAAGAGCGTAATGGTCGACGAGGACTTCACCCCCATTGTTATGCAGGAGACCTACGAGCAAGAAGTCTCGAACCTGAGCGGAGGGGAGAGGACCGCGCTGGCATTGGCATACAGGCTCGCGCTGAACGAGATAGTCCAGAAAAGGTCGGGAGCAGAAGGCGGTCTGATAATAATGGACGAGCCCACAGACGGCTTCAGCAAAGACCAAGTTGGGAAGATAGGCGACCTGATAAGGGAGCTAAGTCCGGTCCAGGCCATAATCGTTTCCCATGAAAGAGAGCTTGAGGGTGCGGCAGACCATATCTTCAGGATCCAAAAGGAAAATGGAAAGTCCAGGATTTATGAGCTGGGAGCTGGTATGAGTTCTCCCAAAGGCTAGTTGGTGACGGAGGTTGACCCCCTTAATGCTTAAAAATCGCTTATATTGAAAAAACCCTTTCGGGGTACGAAAGCCCTAGTCCTCGAGAAATCATATTTAATTTTCGCAAAAATTTATAAACAAATTTTCTGCCTGTGCAATGCTGCAAAATAGATTTATAACATGGCGAGTATTTAGTGGTTATGGATTCTCTTTCAACAATTCTGGCAGAGAGCGTAGTAGGCATGGGAATAACCATAGCACTTCTAGCGCTCCTTGCTCTTATATTTCATTTGATTGGAAAGTTCGGTCAGAAAGGCGTTGTAGCGAGCCCACCAGGAATAACAAAGAAGGAGCCGGGGATCGGGGGCATAATCCCTTACATAGCCGCCGCCGTTTACCTTTACAGGGTTGGCGAGGATATGAAGGCTAAAAAGATGAAAGAGGTAGTGACTACAATGGCTCCAAGTGTAAAGAGATCGGAGGTCATGCCAAAAAGTATCGCAGTGAACAGTAGCAGAGAGGAGTGGAAGAAGTGTGGGCGAAGAGATTGTTTGAGGTGATTACTGGAGTATGAGGTTTGGTATAACTATAAAAGGGATAAAGAAAGAGGTGGACGTTGAGCCCATAGACGAGAAGAGGTTGAAGGTCAGGATCGACGGCGAGGATTATGAGGTCTCGGTTGAAGGCTTTGAGGCTTTGGCTGCCGCATGGAAACCTCATCACTTCGCCTATGAGTTGGAACGTGAACATGAACACGATCTTTCCGCCTTAGAGGCTAAACCAAAGGAGGTCGTTGTTCAACCAACTGAAGTTGAGACAGCCCCCCGAGAGGTGAATAAGGAAGTTCATGTCATAGAGAAGGCTACAATCATAAGAGAGGTCCCGGTCAGGGAGGTGCCAGCAGAGACCGAGAGAGCAGAAATATTAGAGGTAAAATCCCCGCTTCCTGGGGTGATATCCTTGGTTGAAGCTAAAGAGGGCGGGAAAGTCAAGCGCGGAGACGTACTGCTCTACATAGAGTCGATGAAGATGCTCAATGAAATAGTTTCCCCTAGGGACGGGGTCGTAAGGAGAGTAATGAAGACAGCAGGCGAACAGGTGAATGTGGGAGATCCGCTCGTGGAACTCGTGCCAGCAGGTGAGTGAGGTTGTTCGAGGACCTAATTACAAAGGTTTTAAACTTTCTCTTGACCAGCGGCTACTTCAACATCACCATTGGAAACGTGGTGATGATTTCCGTCGCGCTCATTCTGATATACCTCGCAATAAAGAAGGAGTACGAGCCCCTACTGCTTCTACCAATCGGATTCGGGGCACTACTGGCAAATATGCCTCTGAGCGGCATAGCGGAACTTGGCGGGTTTCTTTACTACATACATCATTACCTACTTGAGACAGGCATCATACCCATACTGATCTTTATTGGGATAGGTGCAATGACAGACTTCGGACCATTACTCTCCAGCCCGAAGTCCTTCATACTTGGGGCAGCGGCCCAGTTAGGGATCTTCTTGGCGATAATGCTTGCCTTTAGCATGGGTTTTAGTATCAATGAGGCTGGGGCGATCGGTATAATAGGGAGTGCTGATGGCCCGACGACAGTATATACGGCAGCGAAACTAGCACCACATCTATTGGGTCCAGTCGCTGTGGCGGCATACTCTTACATGTCGTTGGTGCCAATAATCCAACCACCAGTCATAAGGGCACTCACCACCAAGAAGGAGAGGACTGTAAGGATGCCCCCACTTCTCAGAGAGGTCTCAAAGAGGGAGAAGCTTTTGTTTCCAATAATAACTACGGTGATCGCTTGTCTTTTGGTTCCAACATCAACTCCCCTTATAGGAGCGCTGATGGTCGGCAACCTATTCAGGGAAAGTGGTGTGACTGAGCGCCTCTCCAAAGCGGCCCAGAACGAACTCATTAACCTCAGCACAATATTACTCGGGTTGGGCGTTGGAGGCACCATGAAGGCAGAAAGTTTCTTGACCGTTAGCACTTTAATGATCATCGGCATCGGAGCCTTTGCCTTTGCCACCGCTACCGCCGGGGGGGTCTTAATGGGCAAATTCTTCTATCTGGCAACCAAGGGCAAATTTAATCCAATGATAGGAGCTGCAGGGGTTTCCGCTGTTCCTATGTCGGCAAGGGTCGTACAAAAAATGGCTGCTAAGGAGGACCCTGAGAACTTCTTGCTTATGCACGCAATGGGTCCAAATGTGGCAGGTGTGATAGGCTCAGCCATAGTTGCTGGTATAATAATATCCTTCGCATGAAGTACTCAGCCCCAAGGAGCAGGGTATTAAAACTGAAAACCTTAATTTGAGACGATGGTTAGGTCGCTTGAAATAGGATCGATTTGGTCATCGTCAGACCTAATATTGAGATCAAGCAGAATGGATATCTTCGCCCAATATCTGAATCTCAAATTATAATCAGGAAAGATTGGTGATAAAAATTCCCTTTGCAATACGACATTATCTACTGTGGGTTAGATCATGTTAAGTCAGAAGAGGGAGTTTATCAGTATTCAGACCTATTCTCCCAAGCAACAAATTGTCAATCGAAAGATACGTATAACATCATTTATCGCTTTGTAAGCAAATATTTAATCCTTAACTATGTCTATAAGGACAAAACGCTACCAATCCGCAGACTCAGCTATCAAAGAAGCTATCAAAGAAGCTATCAAAGAAGCGTTTCTGGACTAATGTATTCGTAACGCATCAAAATCTTAGCTTCAAAGAATATTTGGAATGAGAGAGCATTTCCTAAAATTGGAGGTTTGTTTAATGATCAGCTAAGTATTCAAGAGTGAAAACTAAGCATATATAAGTTGCTTAATTAATAAAAATATTATTAAAATTTTTTATTATTATTATTCGTTAATTATATATTATTAGAACGCTATGAATTTGTTATGTCGTGAAACATAGAAAAAATTATAAGCGCCCTACAAGTCTAGACTATAAAAGGTGGAGATTTTGGAGGGAGGAGCAAAGATTCTAGCGGTAGACGATGATGAAAACATATTGTGCAGTATTAAGGAGATTCTTACATCGAAAGGATATATGGTCGATACAGTCACTACAGGCAATGAAGCGCTGCAAAAGCTCAAAGATAATTTTTATAATCTGATTATTATTGACATCAAACTGCCTGACATAGAAGGATTGAATCTTTTTGAGATGATCAAAGACACTCTGCCGAAGATTCGAAAAGTAGTAATAACTGGCTACCCATCCATGATGAATGCTATAAAGGCATTGAATCTAGGGGCAAATGTTTATCTCATGAAACCCATATCCCCGAATAAATTGGTGGAGGTTATCGAAAAAGAACTGAAGATACAGAGACAAGAACTTGCAGATTTGCAAAACAAGGTAGTCTCACATGTCATAAAAAATGATTTTAAATCTGGCTGAGCCTATTTGGAATTTTAATTTTTTAAGTGTACGGATCTTCCTAGTGCAGAGCGCGCAGCTTCAAGGATAGACTCGCTGAGTGTAGGGTGAGGGTGTGTTGAACCTGCCAAATGTTCAATTGTCAAAGAAGAGAATATAGCTAAGGCCATCTCCCCAATGAGTTCCGACGCTCCACGCCCCACTATATGTGCACCTATAATTCTTCGGGTTTTGGAGTCCACGACAACTTTGGTGAAGCCATCACTTCTACCTAACGTGAGAGATCTCCCAGAGGCCACAAAAGGGAACTTCCCTACTAATGGTTCAAGCCCAGAACGGACAGCCTCCTCTTCAGTGAGTCCAACCGTAGCTATCTCCGGGTCAGAGTAGATAACGGAGGGAATGGTCAGCCTAGGTATGCTTTCCCTAAGACCAGAAATTATCTCGGAGACGTAGTATCCCTCCTCCATAGCCCTGTGAGCCAGGAAAGGTAGACCCACAACATCACCTATGGCGAAGACCCCACCGACGCTAGTCTCCATCTTGCTATTCACCTTAATGAAGCCCCTCTCAGTTGTCTCGATGTTAGCCGACTCCAAGTTGAGATTCTGAGTGTTGGGCTTCCGTCCTACTGAAAGTAGGAGGTAGTCACCCTCGAAAGTAGCTCCGTCGTAGTTTCCTATCCGAACCCTTTCGCCACCATTTGTATATTCGCATAGGTTGACCCTAGTACTGAGTTTTATCTGTACGCCCATTTTCCTAAGGGAAGATTCCACAGGCGATACTAGATCCTTGGGGTACCCAGGAAGGAGCTGATCCATTATCTCTATGATGGTGACGCTGGTGCCCAAAGATGCGAAGGCGGTCGCCATTTCAACGCCTATTACGCCCCCACCTAGTATGACAAGATCCCTAGGAAGGCGGGAAATTTTGAATATATCGTCAGATGTCAATATCCTATTCGAGTCAGATCTCGCGAAGGGTAGTTCGGAAGGTGTTGAGCCTGTTGCTATTAGGACTCCGTCACCCTCTAACACTTCACCCTGTGGAGATACTGTTAAAGATCCATCTTTATTGAAACTCGCGTGCCCACGTATCAGCTCCACGCCATATGACTTGAGCAAAAACTCGATACCGCCCCTTAGGCGGGATACGGTCTGACCGATCCAGTGCTGGACCCTTTCAAAATCGACCGAAACATTCTCAGCCTTAATCCCAAGCCTCTCGCCCTGGCGGAACTCCTTGACGATCTCCCCGACGTGTAGAAGTGCCTTTGTTGGTATGCACCCCCTGTTGAGGCACGTCCCTCCCACATCTTTCTCCTCAACCAGTGCAACTTTCTTCCCAAGCTGAGAGAGGCGGATAGCCGAGACGTATCCACCAGGTCCAGCACCAACGACTATAACATCAAACTTTTTCATGAATTTCACCAAGTGTGGGCTCGTTTTTACCTAATTAGACTATGACGTTATGATACTTTTACCACTTTGAGCGAGTTCAATCTGGCGTAGATCTCTGCCTCCTCGCCAATCCCCTCTCCCTCAACTAGATACCGGTTCACAGTCACCAGACGATCATTTCTCAGTTCCACCGCCTTTTGAGCTGTAATTTTCAAGCCCCTGCGCCTGAGACCAAGGCGCATCCCCTTGTAGACCTTGCCCGGAAGGTCCACAAGGTTTTGGGAGTAGACAATGATCTCGTCCTCGTAGCGGAAGCAATCTTGAAGCTCTTCTCTTAGGTTTGGACTTATCGTGGTGATCCTGTTGTCAGCAGCGTTCATGGCATCATCTATTAACTTCTTCAGGGATTTACGACCGCGACGCCTTGCCAACAAGCCCACCTGTTTCAGGTATGTCTGGTTTGGTAATTTAATTTTTGGGTTCACATTAAGGAATGAACTGGGCGATGGTAAGCACCATAAAGACAAAATTGACTATTCGTATCCCAAAGCCTCAGAGTATTGCGGTGAATGCTTAATTGATGCTCATAAAGATAAAGGAGGTTACGGGAGGGATTCCAAAACCATCTCTATCCTAGATACAGCCTCCGCTAGGTTCTCCATGGAATTGGCATAGGATATCCTGATGTGGTCATCGTATCCGCCGAAATGCTCTCCGGGTGTCGTGCTCACACCTCCCTTCTCCAAGAGTAGGTCGCAGAACTTGCCCGACTTCATTTTGGTTGCCGAGATGTTTGGGAAGAGGTAGAACGCGCCGGGCGGTCTGGTAAATTTGAAGAAAGAAAGCTTCTCGAGTGCATTGCATATGTAGTCCCTCCTCCGCCTGAACTCCTCGACCATCGGTCTCACGGGCGTCTCGGGCTTGAGTGCTTCGAGGGCAGCCTTCTGGGCGAAGGATGAAGAACAGCTTGCCGAGTGCTGCTGGAGTTTGTTTATAGCGGACGCCAGGTGCTTTGGCGCGGCTAAGTATCCGAGCCTCCAGCCAGTCATGGCGTAAGCCTTTGAGAATCCGTTTATTGTTATAGTTTTTTCATCCATTCCTGGCATGGAGCCTATGCTGATATGCTCTCTTTCGTAGATTAGCTTCTCGTATATCTCGTCGGAGAGTACGAAAACACTGCAATCTGCCACGATTTCCGCCAATTCAGATATCTCTTTTCTAGACATGACGTAACCAGTGGGGTTGTTAGGCGAGTTAATTATGATGAGTTTGGTTCTGTCAGTGATAGACTCCTTAATCCCCTCTATATTTATTGAGAAATCAGGCATGGATGGGACTTCTCTCACCCTGCCGCCGGCGACCGTGACTATCTCCATGTAGGAGGGCCATGCGGGTGTCGGTATGATCACCTCGTCACCCTCGTCAATTAATGCCATC
>JARXPE010000033.1 GCA_029887795.1 Thermoproteota archaeon | reverse complement strand
CTCTGGATTGGGACGTTCCTCGTAGGTCCAGCGTCGGCCTCCATAAGCCAGCTGCTCAGCCTGTTGCCGTATTTAGTGACCCTGATAGCGCTATTGATAGGCGGCAGGCGGGTCAGAGGACCTGCTGCTCTCGGTAGCCCGTTCTCTAGGGAATGAGCAAAAACTCGTTTTTATTTTATTAAATAAATTCAACTTTCGGATGCTTTTTCGTCCTCGGTCTCTCCATCTTGGTCTACTCTGGATAACGCTCGGAGCTGAAATTTTGCAGCGATCCACTGAAATATGCAGTATATGGACGAGGGCGTGTACGTGCAGTATGTCTTGTAGACAAGGGAGACAATCCTTATTATGAAATTTTTAGCCTTCGAGAGATAATGGCTCATTTGTATCACTATACTTGATCGCATCGCCTTATTTAAGACTGCAGCATTAATGGGGGGCTAGGACTTCTTTGGGAAGGAATACCACGCCTGCTTCAAAAAAAAGCATAGGACAATATTAAAAAATATCTGAAAAGGGTAAGGGTTCTATGGAAGGATGGTGAGCAGGATCATTAATAAATAAGGGCAAAGATCTCAGCAGGGTTGGATATCAAATAAGTTTGTGGAGTGGGTGGCTAAGAAGCCAAAGATGGACTTGTTCGAGTTCAAGATAAATCAGCTCCTTTATAAATGCACCTTTCAGTCCGACCCTTCGAAAGCGCGTGCCGTAACGACAAAAGACAGTATATATTACGCGCAGTTTGTTAAGTTATAGCCAGAGTAGTCTTATAGGGAGGGGGCGAATCTGATACCAATCCGTAACAACGGGGTTACTAAAGGCTCATAGGGAACTAAATAATCAACTTATGGAATTACAATAGAGGATACGAATTGGTATGCTCCTTGCCCACAAACGGAAGATTAGCGTCGAGGGAAAGGATCTTCCGGAGTGTTGCCAATACTAATGCAGAACAAGATTCAAATTGTAATAAAGAACACATTTCTAAGACATATTTATATATTTTATTGATTTTATTGTAGAATTTATGACTACGATATTGAGACCATTTAGAGTATACTTTGAAATTACTCGAAGTTATTCGCCATTATTGATGTGTGCTGGCGCATTTTTAGGCATGATAATATCTAGGGGAGTCGGGCTAGATTTCTGGGAATCATTAATTCCGCTAGCATCACTCTATTTTCTGACTTCTGCCTCTTTTGTGTTCAACGATATATTCGACCTCGAGACAGACAAGGTAAATGGCATAAATAGACCTCTTTCTGCTGGGGAACTTAGTTTCAAATCAGCTTGGGTCTTATGGGCATTGCTAGAGATCTCAGGCCTAGGTCTACTAACGTATATAAATCATCGTGGGGCTGCACTCCTTCTGATATTTTCATACGGTTTATCCCTTCTCTACACTCTGAAAATAAAGGAGTACGGTTTGCTAGGCAATGTCTTGGTTTCCCTATTTGTGTCCTTATCGATTATTTATGGAGCCTTAAGTATTGATGGAAAATTTCCTTTACCATTGCTATCTTTAGTCTATTTAGCCTTCCTCTTAAACCTAGCTAGGGAAGTGATTCAAGGCATAGCAGACGCCCCTGGAGACGCGGTCAAGAATGTAAGAAGCTTTTCGATGATATACGGAGCTAAAAGGGCAAAGATTTTTGGAATAACATTATTCTCTTTAATGCTCATTTCAGCACCATTAGTTATTAATGCTAGCGGCTCTAATTTATTCAGAAACCATGCTTTAATTTATGGATACATTTTTAACGTTGCGGGCTTCTCCTATGCCCTCTACAAGCTCTATTTATCTAGCGAGAAAGATGTGAGGAGGGTTCTAAAAATTATAAATTTGTTAACTGCATCTCTCATAGCGCTACTTCTAATATCATTAATATAATATATTTTGAATTGCTCACTACAATTTATTTAATCATTAGTTCCAATTATTACAGCTATCAGATACTAATGGCTGAAAGCCTGTGGTCCTCTGCTTCAAAGATTAGGCTTGCTGGTTCTTATCCGTCATGTATAAGGGGTGGCTCCATCAGCTCTCTTTTAATGGACAGGAGAAAACAAAAAGTGAAAATAAATTACCTCCATAGAATTAGCTCTGACGCACGATCTATTCAGTATCATATTTCACCTAATTTAAAATAATTGATCCGTCTTGTCGATTACCGAAAGCGATATACCCAAAATAAGATTTTTTCAATTCAATGAGAAAAGTTCTTACTCTGCAAGAAGCTAATCGATTTAATACTCAGCTGAGCTAGACCAATAATTCCGCCCCCCAAAAGAGGAAAATACGAGGAAAACAACAAAGCATAAGTCCTGCAATCAAAACAAGCTCGATTCCGATCTAAAAATCTCGAGTGGTATGGCAAAATACAAGTAAATCGAGGAAACGCACTCCTAAGAGGAAGCGGATAGACCTAACTTAAGATTTTCTACATAATTAGGCAAGCCAAATATGAAATATACATAAGAACCTGAATATAGAGGTCAAATATTAGATACTTGAGACAGATAAAGAAATTCCAAAGGTTCCACCTTTCAAAGACAAGCTCTTTGGAATTTATTAATTTGAGGAGTTGCCTTTAGATCATATAGATTATGACAACCACATAAATCCAAAAGGCGTTAGTTCAAGGATCAGATGACTTTGGACTGCTCTAAGAATTTCTATCGGGAAGATCTCAGTTGGACATCGGCTTGAATTGGGCTCTAAAGAATGGCGGGAGGGCGCGCTTACAAATCATCGAAGGACAGCATAAAGCTGTCTCCCAGATGCTTCTGGGTTTTGCAAATTGCCAGTCAGTCTTCTTAGAGCCAGATTTGAATCTTCTCGTCACCAAAATAAAGCCTGAACCCATTTAACACTGATAGCTTTTTAGAAATCCCTCCAGATATTCCTCGGAAGCCAGATCTAATTAGGTAAAATTGAAAAGTTAATAAAGATAAAAATATTGCCCGACGAAGACCTATCGTTATCTTGGAAGGAATTGGTGAATTTCTTCAGGTTAAGGTAAAGATAAATCAAGAAATATATTCTGGAAAGTTCCAAAAGAGTTTTACATGCTTTTTATTCTCACCTCATGACCTCAACGCGTATCCTCTCTGCTTCGAATCCGAATGGGCTGAGCAGGGTCTCGCCCGCAGCAAAGAGCATTTCCAAGTACTTCTCCGAATCTATCTTGGGTTTAGGCTCGAGGAGTTGGGCTGCCCTCACCCTGTTTTGCGGGATCGGGCTCCCAGAGTTCCTTATCAGGTACTGGACGGTCTCTCCAGGGAGAACCTTGATCCCCGCCATCGCAAGCTGCTTTACGGCCAATGCCTGGAGCACGTTGTGGACGTATTCATTATGGTGCTTGGATATGCACTTCTTTATCAATAGACTCTCGGAATCTACCTCCCCCTGTTCGAGCTTCTTCACATAGCCTCTCAGAGTCACCAAAGCCTCTGGAACCCGCTCTATGAAGGAGTTGTAGTCTACCGCCGGAGCCAGTGCCCTGATCATGTCCATCTGGGCTTTCTTTACGAAGTCGGGCATGTCGGAGCGCCTCGCCTCTATCCCCCTCACCTTAATGCTCCCGTCCTCGAAGACCCCGTAATACCTATTCATGACAGGAGATCTCGGGTGAACCTTCGATGGCAAGAAGACTATCCACCGGTATCTTCCCTCAGCCTTAAGCCTCACACCAACCAAACGCGAAGCCTCACTGCAGAAGTCTTCGACCTCTTCGTTAGTAATTCCTGGCTTCTTTATCCAAAGGGAGTCCACAATTCCATGGACCACCTCGAAGCCGCGCTCCTCCGCCAGGCGTGCCACCCTCATGAGCGCATCCCTTGCAAAGGCGCAAACGGCTATGTGAGCGTCTATCTTGCCGAACTTGGCATTCCTGTAGCCAAGATACCCGAAGCATGTCACCAGTATCCACTTGAGCGCCGACTGCCGCATCTCGTAGACCCGCTTAAGGCGCGGATCCTTTGTTTCCTTAAGAATATCTTTATACTTCAGCCGCTTCTTCAGCACAAGTTCAAGGGTCTTCGGGACTATCCCCACCCGCCTCTCACAGATGTTGTAACCAAGCTCAGGTACCCTTTTATTGGACTCAGGACAGCATCTGCAAAGCACAGTCTCCGCTGAGATGTTGTGAATAAGCATGATCGTCGGGAACATTGACATGAAATCAACCTCCACCACGTCTGTGTGCAATCCGACCCTAGGCTCGTAGATAAGACCGCCCCTATCCGCGACAAGCAGTTCCCAACCAGTCTTGAAAGACTCTGGCTCGCGCTTCTTCCAAGGTATCAAGATCCCCTCCCTCCAGGCGGTGTAGAGTTGCAATGATGACATTATGGCACCTATGGATGCCCTTGCAGCCCTCTGTAGTGGGACTCTGCAGGTCCTTGAGACCTCGATCAGTCCTTCTAGACCAGCCTCCCGGTATATGAAGGAGTTATTGACATCAACATGGATCCTTCCGTATAGCCTTCGGGCTGGCGCCCTGTGGTAGACCTTGCCGTAAGAGAAGAAACTCCTTCCAGTACCGCCCCTGAAAATCAAAGGAACGTTTTCCCTGCCCAGAACGAGCTTCTCCGAGATCCCATTCGCAAAAGCCCTGTGTGCTAAATAAGGGAGTGTGAAGGAGTCCCCGCCCCTTGTGAATATTATGTCCGGATCCTCCTCTTCTATCAATTTCACGAGGTGTGTGATCTTGTCCTCCTCGCTCCCGCCCTCTATCGTTAAAACAATGCCGTCCGACTCAACAGATATCCTATCGATCTCATCGGAAAAGCGAGGAATGGCACCCTCTCTTTTTGTCTCAACGCTCAGCCACACGGAGCGGAGCTGTGGCACTTCGTAATCGCAGTCATCAACTGATTCTAGGACTTTGTAAATCAGACTGGGATTTGAGCCTACATTTGAGTGTGAGGTTGAATATGAACTTGAATGTGAATATGAACTTGAGTGGTATGCCAGAACGTGCGCCAAAGGGTAGATGTCTCTGTCGTACATGTATGCCTGCTCGACAGGTATATCGACGTTGTAAACACTTAACCTCTCGTAGTCTCCGCGCCTGAGGATCTCCCTTGCCAAGAGCGGCACCCTCCTGTAGTCCTTCACGCAGAGCTCCAGCACTGACCTCTTTTGTGCGTCCATGAAGTCTGCGCACTTATCCACATAACTCAATTCTTCGATCTCTTTTCTGTCAATATACTTCGCAAAACCATCAAGGTCTTGAGAGGCACCACACACATAAAGCCTGTAGAAATATTCGTCGGCGAGTTTCAAACGTGCCCCGTTTTCGGCGATGATCCATACATTGATCTCTCCGGGTCTGGACGGGTAGGCGTCAAGGATCCACCCATTGGCGATCCTAGGGGTGCTACCTTTTGATATTGAGTTGCCTTTTGATATCATCAAGGACCTCACGCATCTCCATCAATTCCAACTCTTGTTTCAGGAGTATACACATGAACATGGACTCCGATATGAAGGGTCTAGTAGAGGCACTTCCAGCAGAGGCGTATGCCCTGCATGCCTCCATCATCCTGTCGAATGCCTCGACCTCCTTTCCCCTTAAAGCCCTTCTGAAGGGCTCCCAGCTGGCGATCTCTGACCCCATTGCCTGACGGTATGATGGAACGGTTCTGCCCAAGTGATCACACCCCCACATAGTCCATCAAGGAGTGTCGCGGAAGAACTGTCGCATAGAAAGATCCTATGCGTGGGTGGCGCTTCAGTGCAAAGCGTAGCGCCATGCCCCTCGCCGATGCCTCGACAATGATGTCCGAACGCCCAAAGAGGGCAGCCTCAAAGTACAGCCTGCGCCGTGTATTTTTGGGGCGGTAGGTTATCAGGACCATAAACTGCTTTTTTGTTGCAAGCCTTGAGAGCTTCATGCATATGCTCAGAAAGAGCCCCCTGGCCTCTGAATCAGGGAGATCTCTATGGAAGAAGAGCGAGGCAATGTCTGAGACCAGAACAAAATTAGCTTCTATTTCCTCTGCAAAAGGTTCGAGCTTCTCCATAACTAGGGAAGACAGCTGGTGAGCGGTGAACGCCCTTGAGACGTAGACCATTTTCAGAACTTCCTTTGGATCGAAACCATGCTTCCTGACGATTTCTGCGATCGCATAAGGGCTAAAGGAGTTACCCCCATCAATGAAGATAATTGGAGATCCTTGATTAAGAATATGTTGCACGGTTTGAACATATGCCAGCAGGTGTGCCCTATCTCCGCATAAGGTCGCAACGTCCCCGACCTTAAAATCAGGGACCATAAAGGCAAAAGCTTCTTCAGTTCCATTGCTAAAGGGATGGATATTTATTGGAGACTCACATAAAAAGGTCGACATAAAATCGCCTCCATCAAATAAAATCTTGGCGGCTGAGTGCTCTACCTGATCTTGACTCTGAATAGGTTCCAAAAATTAGACTGGAGCGGTGCAAATCAGTCAACCACCAGTAAGATCCCACCAGTTCAGGGATAAAAAATTGCCCGAAATGTCATTACATGGAGAGAGGGCAAGTCGAATGTAATCTGATCGAAAATTACCTATTCCACAACTGAAGTTGGAAGACAAGCGGGTGTTTTAATACCCACTTTCATAACTCTAACCGAGATTCTAGTTTACTTATAAGTAATTTACTCATGAGTAAACGGTTTTGGGATGTAGTTGAAGAGTTGAGGTACTTCAAGAAAGAGTTGGGAGCAAAAGTGCCGAATTTATAATAATCTATGGAAGGCGGAAAATAGGAAAGAGTGCCCTAATACTTGAGTTTATCCGGAGAGATGGAGGGATCCATCTCTTGGCAAGGTCCTTTCATTCAAAGTTTCACAATCGATTTCCCGAGTACTACACTATGCACCGCCAAGTGTGGTCTCAGAGCAGATCTTACTACTACACATTTTTTAGTTTATTAATAGAGGGTTTGTAACCTCACCACATCTCCATTTATCCTTTCTATACCTTACTTTTCCAAGTCAGCGCCGATGTTTTGAATAAACTATATGCAAGAACTGGTAAGGAAGCCGCGAATGGGGAAAATAGAGGCAGACGTTCTACCGCATCCTTTTCGATATTACTAAAAAATGAGAATATCGACCCCTTATTATCGCAGATTTTCCTTAGATAATGTTAAAAAAGTGCCAAAGGCACGAATCCACTAATTTGAAGACCACCATACATAGTTAAACATCGATGCCAAAGTCGCTCAATTCGCTGATAATTTTTCTGTAAAGCCCTTCCCAATCGCTCTTCGGCTTTGCCGATCCCAAGTCGTAGAGCTCTTGAAAGGTCTTCCCCTTTGGAGATTTTGTGATGTCCAGCCACTCCTCATAGAGCGGCACCCATCTCCTCAGGAACTCGTTCGCGTCCTCCCTGCTCATACCAGCTGCTGCAACGCCTACCTCCTTGAGTAGCCTCGCCTCCAAGCCTGTGGCGTGGTCAACGAGCTTCCCGCCGCATGACCCGCAGCCCATCAAGTGTAGACCACTCACGGACGATGCGACTCCACCCGCCGCAGCCTCCCTGAGTAGAACCTCGGTACCCGGACCGGCCGCGCAGTAGCAGTCATAAATGCTCATGATCTCAGAGTTCCTGGCAAGCGCCTGACCGACCATGCTGATGGTCCAAAGACCCTGCCTGTCGGTGTTGTTCAGGTTCCTCACGTTTGTGAGGCTCAGATAGTGGTAGTTGGCGTTGTAGCAGACCGCCCCTGCTATGTGCTCCGCTACATTTACTACGGCGGTACCCTCAGGCCCTCCTGAGTACCCTCCCATTATTGGCGTCATGAGGTTCCCGATGAAGCAACCGTAACTTGTCAGGTGCTCTATGAGCGCGAGGTGCTGTAGGCTCGTCTTAAGCTCGATCATCTGTGCCACTAGAAGCCCGTCAGTCTTGCGGATCCCCAGGGCGGGGTCGAGCGCGCAGATCTTCGCCTCCGGGCTGACGACCGCGACATCGTTAATGTGCATCCCGGGTCTACCCGCGTCGGCTATCGCCTGCCTCGCCCACCTAGCAAGCATCCTGGCAGCCCTGAACTCCTGTGGCGTCCCCTTCCTTATCTTGAATCCGTCTATGGTAGCCAGCGTTCCTGCGCCCACAGAGTCGATTACACTCTCCTGTGCGTAGCTCCTCAGGGTTTTTACGTATATATCACCCTCGGTGCAGAGCGTGCCAGTAGGTCCAGAGTGGATGACTGGGGGTGTTGGATCCTCAACCCGCCTCATCGGCATATAAACTGCGTCCTTTCCATCGCCGATGACTATGCTCTCTGGAAGGGTCTTAAGAACCTCTCCGACTTCCCCTTCCTCAAACTTTATGCACCTTTTTGTCGTCTGACAGTAGAACCCTAGTTCGATGAAAAGACGCATGCCTGCCTCGTATACGTCGTCTGCCATGGAGTCGTCCGTTGGAACGATTTCATTCGGGTCGAACTTGATTTCATACTCCTTGACTAGCTCCCTTGTCCTCCTCATCAACCTCATGTCGAAGTCTTTT
>JARXPE010000032.1 GCA_029887795.1 Thermoproteota archaeon | reverse complement strand
TGCAGGCGTAAAAATTGGAAAAAAGGTAGTCGTAGCAGCCGGGGCAGTGGTCACAAAAGATGTTGCTCCAGGGGCTGTGGTGATGGGGGTGCCCGCGAAGGTGGCTATGCGTAGGGAAGACTATGATAGAAAACAGAAAGAGTTTCTTGAGGATTGATGAAAAGGAGTACGAATACACTGAAATGGAGCAGTGTGTTCAGAAGGGGTTTGATCTTTGATAATACTTGCCGTGCTAGGTAGTGGGGGGCACACCACTCAGATCCTAAAACTTGTCGACCTCTTAGGGGATCGATTTGAATACAGGTACGTGGTTGGTATCGGAGATGCACTATCGCCCTCGAAAATAACGAGGGAGGGCAAAGTATACTTTGTGCATAGGGCTAGGGATCACGGAGACGGGGCGTTCATTACGGCATTAAAGGTGATGAGGCTCTTCTTGGAGTCGCTCTTTGTAATAGTTTCTGCAAAACCTGATGTGGTTCTGAGCGCGGGACCTGGTCTGGCGGTTCCTATATCCATATTAGCAAAGATCTTTGGAAAAAAAGTAATCTTCGTCGAGTCATGGTCTAGGGTTTACAGCGCCTCTGCGGCTGGGCGAATCCTCTACCGATTCGCCGACCTCTTCTTTGTACAATGGCCCGAATTAAAGAGAGTGTACCCTAGAGCCATATACGCGGGGAGGCTTCTATGATATTCGTCACAGTTGGCTCAACGGCGCCTTTCGACTCCTTGGTTATGGAAGTGGATAGGCTTGTTGGGGAGGGAGTCCTTGAGGGCGGTATGGCTCAGATCGGCAACGGTTTTTACATTCCTAGGAACTTGAAATGGTTCAGGTTCAGAAGAGATCTCACAGCATTTTATGAACAAGCGGATATGATCATAACCCATGGTGGGGCAGGGACGATATTCGAGATCCTTCAAGCCGGTAAGAAAGCGATAGCGGTACCAAACCCAGACGCCATCCAAAATCCCGATATACTCATCAAAATGAGCAGGGAAGGGCACATCCTCTATTGCCCCCACCCGAAGCTTTTAAGGCACTTCATTGAAAGTTCGAAGAACTGGCTCCCGAGGAAATATGTCGCGCCCCCCTGCCTGATACACGAGGTTATCATTAAATACTTGCTATAGAGTTTCTACATTCTTCATCCCTAACGTATGGGGTTAAAGTCGAAATAAATCTAATACAGCTATTCTGCCCTTCCAATATTTTAAACAAAAGACAACAAATGTAAACATTAATAAAGGCAAGGTATTTATAAAGATTTCATGATAACTCTTCAACAGGCCTACCCAATAGGCTAAAAAGGTGAAATAAAATATGAAAAAAGTATTGAGTACTATATTATTAGCGACTCTAGTGCTCTCAGTTGTAGCAGTGGCAGGCGTAGTTCCAGTCAGGGCTGCTGTGGTAGGGACGCTTGAGGTGTCCTCATCCCAGTTCAGTGGAAATTCTATAATTTATGTCAGGCTTTACGACCCTGACCTCAATGTGAATTCTGCTGGATATGACACCCCGCTAATAACTTATAAAAAAGGCACCAACTCCACAACTATAATGTTGAACGAGACGCTGCCAAACAGCGGCGAGTTCTACGCATTCTTGCGAGCCAGTGGTAGCACTGTAACTCCTCAAAATCCGCCCTATGGGACGAATTATCCAGTCTATGACTTGATACTTTCGCCCGGTGATACCTTTACGCTGTCATACGCCGACCAGTCCCCTGTCGGGACAGTGTCTGTGACCGTCACTTACGATACCTATTCTGCATCAGCCGCAGACATCTCCTTTGATAGATCCAGCTTGGAATACCCAATGAACGGATACATCCGCGTTAGTGTAAAGGATCTGGACTGGAACCTTGATCCAACTTATGCCGACAACGTCACACTAAACTGGGCCTTCTTCGATCCTGTGACCTCCACAACCTATTGGCTCAACGCTACCGCCACCGAGACCGATGTCAATTCTGCAGTTTTCAGGATCGAGTCCTCCTACTTCACAGATGCCACCAACTTCGGAGGCTATACATTTAACCTTGTAGGAATCTCGAGCGGCTCAGCCATAAAGGTGTCCTACGCCAACGAATCAACCCCGCCTTTCAAGTACATAACATTCAAGACCTTCCCGCGCTCGCTCAATGTTGCTACCTCCTTCACTACTAACGGCGACCTGCTGATCACCGTCGTGGATCCAAACTTCGACCACAAATCATGGAGCAAAGATAATCTTGGCTTTGGAGGAACCAACGTAACTATCAGCACAAACGTTGGTGGCGATACGGTAACATTAACAACTGCATTGGTGGAGACCGATGTCGCAAGCGGCACATTCACTAAGAAAGTACCTGTTGTAATTGGAACTGCGACCGCGGATAGTACACTTCAGATAGAGGTGGGAGACTCCAAGGCTAAAATCAAATACTATGCCAACGGCACTTTAAGAGCAGAGACTATCTCGACCCTTAGCACAACTCCTGCCACGATAACTTCAGACAAGACACAGTACAAGGTAGGTGGAACTGTTAAACTCACGATCACTGCCCCGGATCTCAACGACGATCCCGACAATATTAACTTCTTCACATGCACCTTGCCGAACAACAACGCCACGATCTCATCCATCAATGTGAATCAGAACCTCCAGACCGTGGGCAAACTCACCATCAAGGTCAACGGTCTCTTGGCTACAACTGATTCAGGACAGAACTTGGTATTTGTAGAGAGCGGTCCTAACACTGGCATATTCACAGCCTCGCTCAGCCTTGCAAAGATCTACAACAACGCGAACGGAAGCCTAGTAAACGGCGACTCCATACTCGTCTCATATGCCGATCAGCTGAACGACGTTACATCCAGCGTCTCATTCACCATTGGTGTGGCTGCTGCTTCAATATCGTTAGATAGAAGTACATACCCGGTCCCAAGAGATGGTAATGTTCAAATTAGGGTGACCGTAACCGACAGCGAGGCCAATACAGACTCCAACACAATTCAGCAAAGTATCGCATATGTCGATGTTTACTACTACAACGGAACACTCGAAAGCTCTAACAGCTTTACAGTGACTGAGACTGGTCCCAACACAGGTGTATTTACTGGATTCTATACGTTGCCTTCAAGCCTGTTAGCTGCCTACATTAACGGTTGGGTCAAGGCCCTATATGTTGACCCGTCCACTGGGAAGAACATAACCGCAACTGCAACGCTCGTGGCCACAGACGCGGCGATCTCTGTTGACATGACGACCGTCAAGGCTGGTGACAAGTTCACCATCACCGTGACCGACCCTGACAATAACTTAGACTCGAAGTTTACCCAGAGTGTGAATGTATACTATGAGTACACCGACAACACCGGGACCAAGCAAACAGGCACATGGACTTTGACAGAGACAGACGTCAACACTGGAAAGTTCACAATCTCAAAGACCGTGGGCTCAGATATCAAACTCCAGCCCGGATCTACCATGAAATTCACCTACAGAGACAATTCGCCATCTTACATAACTGCATCTGCTGGGTACCCATCATCTCCAGTTGAGTACACCGCCACGGTTAAGGTGGCGAGCTACACAGGTACCCTGTCCATAGACAAGAACGAGTATGGTCTCGGGTCCAAGATGGTTATTACCGTAGACGATCCCGATCTGAACACCGATATCACAACTGCTCAGAGTACACAAGTGACTCTGAGGGTATCTGGATATGCCGACCAGACATTAACTCTCGACGAGGACGGTGCCAGTAGCTCGGTATTTAGTACCACCTATACATGGAGCTCCACTAACACTGACCTCATAGGCAAGACCTTCCAGATATACTACAAGGACAGCGTTGATGCCAACGGAAACACTGTTTATGCGGTGGTGACCGGGACTGTCAAGAGCTGGGACGCTGAGGTGTCCTTCGACAAAGCCTACTACAACATTGGTGACATCGCCACTATTACTGTAAAAGACCCAGACCTGAATAAGAACCCGTCCCAGATCGAGACGTCGACTGTGACGGTGACCTCGGACAGCGACCCAGTAGGTCAGACGATTACGGTGACAGAGACCGGAGTCAACACAGGGGTCTTCACGGGCAAGATACAGATCTCTAGTGCATTCGCCACAGGCAAGGTCTACGCCAAGGTTGGCGACACAATAAAAGCAGAGTATAAAGACAACCTGCCCGCTGACTTTGCTTCGACAGGAAAGGCTAAGACCTTCAGTGGCACCGCCATAGTGGGAGTGCCTGTCGAGAGACCCGTGCCTGCGAGCGCACAGAAGTTCGTTGATCCCAATACCGGTGTTGAAAAGACCACTGGAGCCGTCGGCCAGGCGATCGGGCTCCAGGCTACCGTGAAGAACGTCGACGTAGTCTCCAAGACCTTCACCGCGATCTTCAAGGTGAAGGACTCTGCGGGTGTGACGATCTTCATCAGCTGGGTCACAGGGACACTCACCCCAGGACAGGAACTAACGCCAGGAGTCTCGTGGACTCCGTCCGCAGCTGGGGAATACACTGTTGAAGTACTGGTTGTCAAGACGCTCTCCGAGCCCACCCCGTACTCGGACATACAGACGAAGACGCTGACCGTGGCATAGAGGGTGACAAGCGATGCGGACAAGAACCCTCTCCCTTCCCTTTTTCTTGGTACTGTGCCTTATCGCCGCGCCGGTTATGGCAGCGACCCTAACAGTCAGCACAAACGCGGATACCTACGCACCTGGCGATACAATCCTGGTAACAGGATCAGCTGTCGCCAATACCGATGTAACAATCCAGCTGCTCAATCCAAACGGTCAGATCGTGGATATAACCTACGTCAAGTCGGGATCTGACGGATCCTACTCAACATCCTTCAATACGCCGTCTTCGATGCCGACAGGGCAGTGGATCCTCGGGACCTACACCGTCAAGGCTTTCATGGGCACCCAGACCGCCTCAAAGAGCATAACCATCCAGCAGAAAATAGCCGTTACTGGAAAAGTCGTTGACTCCGCTGGTGCTGGGATCTCGGGTGCCACCGTAACAATAGGAACGGTCTCGGCAACTTCGGGTGCCGACGGATCATTCACAGTATCCCTCGCTACAGAGGGAACATACACCATGAAGGTGACCAAGAGCGGCTACTACACCTACACAAAGACTGTGACCGCTACTATTGGAACCACAAACGTAGGCACTATAACGCTGACGAGCCTCGAGGATAAGATCGCTGCCTTGGAGAGCAAGGTCGCAGATCTTGAATCCAAGATAGATTCGCTCACCAAGGACTTAAGTGATGCTAATTCGAAGATCTCAGATTTGACCAACAAAGTCAATTCGCTCACCAGCGATGTTAACAGCTTAAAGACGACTGTACAGCAGCTCCAAACCATAACGGCAACTGTACAGCAGCTACAATCCACGGCGAACAGCCTCAAGGCGAGCGTGGACTCTCTGCAGGCCACAGTGGCTCAGCTTCCGGCCTTCTACGCACTGGCATTTATTGGCATCATAATTGCCATAATCGCTGTCATCCTTGTGTACAGGAAGATAGCCAAGTAAATACAAAATTCCTTTTTTTCTCTTTTGTGATGATTATTTAGAATTTTCTCGTTAAGTCCCTTTTTAAGAATCCAGTTGCATAATCTTTAAATTTTTGTCTCCCTCGAATGTCTTGTGACACTTTCTAAGTCAAACCCCCCAATATGGCAACTTTTTCCAAACCACTAAAGCCAACCCCGCTTTGAGAGCATCCCCTGGCAAGAAGGGCAGCACCCCAGCCCATAGTGCGAGGCTGAAGTTCCAGTCTAGCCAACATGATAGCCAGACCCACCCCATCCCGAATACACAAACGGCACATGCAAGTAACGATGCTATTGCCGCGAAGTTTGACCTCCCACCCACATCGATAACCACCCCGCCTACTAATGATCCCACCAAGAAACCGATTATGAAGCCCCCCGTAGGTCCAACTAGCACGCCGTAGCCCGACATACCTCTTGCAAAGACGGGGAGCCCAACCAGCCCCATGCCAATGTATATGGCTTGGCTAAGGAACGCATACCTCCCCAAGATGAGTACCGCCAGATAAATGAAGAAAGTCTGCAGAGTCAGGGGTACCGGAAAGAAAGGTATGGAGATCCATGCGCCTGCTGCCGTCAGCGCCGCGAAGAGCGCGGAGGTGGCAACCCGCCTGCTCCTGCTTCCTTTTGTCCTCATAATGAACGCCAGATTGAACAATAAGTTAACCAAATATAAATTTTAGGTTAACAATACATAAAATTTGACCGCAGCAACAAGACCTACGGCTATATCGGCGGAAATCCCTCTGCAATTGCAAGGGAGAAACTTGATTCAAAGTCTTTCTTCTACAAATTCCTTCGCTTTTTCCAAGAACTCTCCAGCGGTCTTGGACGGGGGACGGGGCGGGTGAGGGGGATGGGGGTTGACCCGAATCAGCCCAATACCTTCAGCCCAGCCCTGTCGTAGATTTCCTTGAGCCTCTGCGGGCTGTAATCCGTGTAGTGCTTAGCCAAAACCGTCCTGGGGACCCTTCCGCAGAACGCGTCTATGTACCTCTCTGGCACTCCCAGGTTGCTCATCTCTTGGGCGAACCACTCCCTCAAAACCTGCGGGGTGATGTTCAGCCCGGTCTTCTTTCTGGCGTCCCACCATATCCTCTTGACCGAAGCCTCCGAATGCGGGAAGAGCCTTTTGCTATTCTTCCTTATCTTTAAGTACTCCTCGAGCGCCTCCTCGGCTTCCTGGTTGTAGAAGCTCACCCAAGCGTGCTTGGTCTCGCCCTCGGACCTCGGCATCAGCATCCTCCTGCCGAAGTCCACCTCGTCCATCTTTATGTTGAGCAGCTCGCTCCTCCTGAGCCCCGAGGAAGCGAACATGAGGAAGAGGGCCCTTTCCATCGCGCCGTCTATAGCTGCGCAGAACCTCCTCAGGTCTTCCTTGAAGGGGATGACTTTCGGCATCACGGCGACGCCCGGGAACCTGAACGGCCTCGCCAGATCCTCCCTGCCCAGAACCTCCCTGAAGTAGACCCTGAGGGTGCTGAGCTGGTTCCTGTAGGTGTTCTTGTTCCTGAACTGCGAGAGGTACTCCTCGACGGCGCCGGTCGTCACCAATTTCCCGTCGAACTCGAGCAGGAAGCGCTTCAAAATGCTCAGGTGACCGTAAAGGGTCCTCCTCGTCGCGAACCCCCTCCTCAGGACCCTCTCGAGCTTTTCCAGCTCATGGTCGCTGTACCGTACCATCACGCCTGAACAATGTTCAGAAATGCCGTTCTCTTGGTGAAGCTTTTCTTTAAAGAAAAGGTTCTGTGGAGCCCCAGAGGGGGTTTGAACCCCTGACCAACGGTTTACAAAACCGTCGCTCTGCCGGGCTGAGCTACTGGGGCTTACGACTTTTTTAATGAACATCTCTTTAAAAATTTATCTTTTCACTAATGATGTGACTCGTAATGCTTAGGAGGATTGGTATTGCTTTTGTTCTGTATGGTTCTCTCTTCGTAATATATCTGCATTTTCTTATGACACACAAGCTCGGGCCCTCCATCTCCACAAATTTTATGTTGAGTATGGAGTTGCTGGAGCAGCCATGAATTGGATGGGATGCCTGAAAATCCGATGATAGATGGGATTTCGACCTTTCGGATAAGAATGAGGGGATGGGATAGGCCTGAATTGTCTGTGGAGATGAGGTCCATACTGGTTTGTATGCCCGTAAGCTCTATCTTTGGAGCAGGAAGCCCACAACCCTTGGGGGCAGTTCGCTTTAAAGGTTTGGTGTAACGTTTGCCATCAAGATCTTTAAGTACAAAAACGTAAGTCTTATAGGAATATTCCCTAAGGAATATTCTGTGGAGAATATGACTCAGGAGTTTGTGGTTAGGAGGCGCGAAGAGTCCATAAGGAATTTAGAGGGATGGATACTGGTTTATGGGAGGAGGAAGACTGGAAAGACGTTCACGATTAGAAGAGTCTTCAACGAGGCGCACTACTTTGTGATCACGAGGTCCGGGCATACCATTGCAGAGGTGGAGGGAAGGGTCACTTACATTTCTCTTGAAGAAGCTGTCAAGCAGATCGGGGCTCTGCTGAAAGATGAGAAAATGGCTGTTCTTGATGAATTCCAGAGACTTCCTTACAAATATTGGGATGCCATAGCGCTATGCCACCCAAATGGGAAGCTGATTGCTAGCGGATCCAGTTTAGGCATCCTAAGGAAGGTTGTTGACCGAAGGAGTCCGCTCCTAGGTCTATTCACGCCCTTCAGGTTCGACTTGATAAGATACTCAGACGCGATCCTCTCCATCAAAGATCTCTGCCCGTCCTTACGCGAGGCATTGCTGTGGGGGCTCCTTATCCGCGACCCATGGATAATTCCGATGGTGTGTTTTGAGAGGGACATGGTTTCAGAAATTTGTAATAAGGCCTATGGTCTTTTGGCGTCCGCCTCTGGGCTTGTGGGGGAGGTATTCGAGGAAGAGGAGAGAGCTCTGACAAGAGTTTATGACGCAGTTCTCAGGCTGACAGGGGAGTCAATTTGGAAGCCCGCAGAGATCGCGGGAATTCTGACTTCTAACAACCTTATATCGGGCGGTCTTCCTACAGTAGATGGTCTACTAAACAGGTTAGCCGGAATGGGCCTGCTAGAGAAGGTCGTATTGTGGAAGACAAAGGGCGCCAAATATTACTTCAAGCACAGGTCTCCACTTCTGTCCATACTGTACTACTTGGACCAGAAGCTCCATATCGGTGAGGGCTTCCATAAGAAAATCGACCCTAATTTGGTCATGAGCGTAATTGGGATGGAATTTCAATTTGCCGTAGGAGAAATGCTGGCTGAATATATGGGCGGAATAAAAGGCTACACTATACTGCCAAATATGGGAGGGGATATAGATATAGTTATTCTGGATCCAAGACTCAAAAGGCCGATTATTGGATATGAGGTAAAGATTGGAGAATTTGAAAAGCGAGAGGCTGAAAAGGCAGTCGAAAAAATACATAATTTTGGAATACCAAAAGCCGGTCTCATAAGTGCGAGTGCTCGCCCTCCAAGTGTTGCTGGATCTTACGAGGAACTAGGTCCAGAGGAGCTTTTCAAGATAGCCAAGCAGGCGTCTCCTTCTAACCACCAACAGACCGGTCATTGACTG
>JARXPE010000031.1 GCA_029887795.1 Thermoproteota archaeon | reverse complement strand
CGCTGGCTTCAAAAAGGGAGGCCGTTTTTTTGGTGACCATTAATAGATACTCATCCTCGGATACGTCGAGCCTCGATTCGAATTCCATGTCCATACTTTGACCTTCAGAGAGACTAACGGCGGACTCTGACATAATCTGGGCAGCTCGCCTGAGGCGCTCTGGCTCAACTTCTGCTGAAAGCAATATGTTGAAGGCTTTGGCAAAGAGTAAGTCTCCTGCAAGAATTCCCATGGGCACGCCCCATAATTTATGAACAGTGGGCACACCCCTTCTCAGGAGATCGTGATCCATGATATCGTCGTGTATTAGGGTGAAGTTGTGGAGCACTTCTATAGCAGCAGCGGCAGGGAGAGCCAATTTGACGTTGCCACCAGCCAGTTCACATGATTTTACGACAAGAAATGCGCGCATCCTCTTACCGCCTTGGCTAGGAAGATATAGGGCAGCCTTGTGCAGATTATCGCTTCCATAGAGGGAGTCTTTAAGGAGCGGGTCGATGAGAGAGGCGACTTGCCTGATCTTATCTTCTATCAAGACCTCTCACCTCAAGACCTCTCTGAAGGATCCAGTTGAGGAGATCCCCCTTTATGACAAGCGGAGTAGACTTAAGCTGGACCAAGCTTCGACAGCCCACCAGCGCCAAGGATGTTTTAAGTTCGGCGATTATGCGGCTTAGACGATCGACGATCGCCTCGTCGCTTGAGAAAGCTGGCAGGAGTAAAGTTCGGGCTATGCCAGCGAGATCAGCCCCTAGAGCGATTGATTTTGCTACATGAAGACCGTTCTGGATGCCACCAGAAGAGATTACTGTCAATTTTGGCTTGAGAGATAATACCTCGCAGAGGCTCATAGCAGTGGGGATGCCCCAGTCCCAGAATGTCTCGGCAACCTCTGATTTCAGAATGTCGCCCCTCTGTTTAGAGTTATAAAATTCCACGGCAGCCCAGCTCGTACCACCAGCACCGGCAACATCTATAGCGGATACTCCAGCCTTTACAAGTTCTCGGGCTACTTCCCTAGAGATCCCGCACCCAATCTCCTTTACAATCAAAGGTTTATTTAGTGAATTAGCTAGGTCTGAGAGAGCGTTGATTACTCCCTTAAACCTGACGTCCCCGCCAGGCTGAACAAGTTCCTGAAGTGGGTTGAGGTGTACAGCCAAGGCATCGGCGTCTATCATGGATATGGCTTCTTCTGCATATTCTCTAGCCTTAGGCGAGAGTAGTTGAGCCGCCCCTATATTGGCAATAACAAGAAGATCCTTTGAGATCTCGCGAACGACACGAAATGTATCTTCTAGAGCGGGATTCTCCAGGGCTGCTCGCTGGCTGCCCACACAAAGGCCTATGCCGAGTTTGTTGGCTGCTTTTGCAAGACGCTCATTAATCTTTTTAGTCTCAGGATGACCTCCCGTCATTGAAGAGATTATAATAGGTGCCGAGATTGTCTTTCCGAAGAGTCTTGTTGAGATGTCGATCTCTTCCAAGTCAAGTTCAGGGAGGGCGCAATGGATCAATTCCACATCATCAAGGTGTGTTCCTTTTTTGTAGGAGACATCAAAATCTCGGCATATCATAATATGGGAGAGCTTTCGGTCAGAGATCAACCTAATCAACTCTCAAAATTTGTCCCTAATACCTCCTTGTCCGATAGGAGCCTAGTAAGTTGACCGGGACGCGTTATATTAAAGATTATGGCGGATTTCCCTCCCTCTGCTAGGTAGCGTGCGATCTCCCTAAGTTTTCCGACCATCCCCCCTGTGACATCCTCCTGCTTTTCCTTTATGTGATCCAAGATCTTTTCAATTTCTTGAACCTTTATTTTTGGAACTGTTGATCCGTTCAAGATAATTCCATCCACATCGGTTCCAAACGCTAAAACCCTTGCTTGAAAGGTTTTGGCGAGGAGCGATGCTATTCTGTCCCCTGATAGGATACGGAAACCCGATGATGAGTCGAAGACTACATCACCACCTATCAAGGGTATCAAGCCACGTTTTATGGAGAGCTCCAATGGTGTGTAAAAAACCTCTTGCAGATTACCTTCCTTTAGTATGAAGGAAGACGAGGAGTTTATCGCGAAAACGGGTAGTCCTTGCCGAATAAGGTGATCCGTTAGGATTTTGGTCAAAGAGAACATGACAGAGTGAACCTCGGCGGCTCCTCTGACGTCTGTTATTAAGCCCCCGCTTATGTACCTTCTAGCCACATGATGCCCAAAGGACCCACCACCATACACCAAAATCAGAGAAGGCCGGTGGTTATATATCTGGGAGAGTTCCGACGAGACTTGTTTGATTACCTCTAAGTTTGGGGTAAATGGTTGGTCCTTCTTTGTTATCGCGCTGCCACCAAGTTTTATGACGAAATCAACCTTCGTCAACTTCGCTCACCCCAGTTGTGGTAAAATAGAACCTCTGATATTCGCCCCATGGCGAGGTTCCACTAGGGGACAATATAAGGTCGCCTCTTATGTCCTCAAAAGATACAATTTTAGCGCCATAAGCCACCTTTATTCGGGAGAGCCTAGCAAGATCTCTTGGTTTAATTAGCCCAATGGCGCAGCCAATCGATGATTCTAGTGTCATTAGAGAGCCAAGTTTCTTGGCATCGTTCTCCCTTATCGCTCTACTACCCTCGATTACAATATGCCCCATGGTATGCCACAGCGGTTGAGAAAGATCTGGGAAGGCTTCATAAAATCGCCTAATTGCACCGCTCGACGATCTTTTACGGGATTTGGTGCTGAGCAGAACCGAGGCATCAGGGTTTCCGTTCAGCGAGACTAGACCCTCTCCCTTCCTGCAAACGACGAAGCCACCAGAAAGAGCCGCTAGGGATCTGATCATTGTCATCAGAGCCCTTCCGCTTAGCCTGCTCAGAAAGGACGGGGCGTAATCTTCCAAATATTCAGAATTTGCTATATAAAGTGCTGAGGTAAGGGTTAGATAGTCATGACCCGAAGGAGTAACATGGAATGTGAAGTTTTTTCCGAGAGAATTCAGATGATTTTCCATCAGTCTCTTTAGGGAGGGGGAGGATAGCGGCACATGGGCCTCTAGCGATTCGCTGAAGTTTACATCCACATTTGTAAAGAAGTTGATCGTTGAGAATAAAACAGGGTTTCCAACCTCTATAAAGGGTTCTCCCAGTAATGGTAGTGAAAACGGGATTTGTAATTTTATGTTTTCCATGATAGTCTCTTGTTTAGGAGAAGGAAATTAATCTTTGTGGTGACTGCCCTTTGTAAATTAGTTTGAGCTACCGGAACATCATATAAGATCCATAACCGACAACTTCATCTTTTGAGCCGCACGTGTCTCCAGAGGTTGCATAGCAGAGTTTTTTACATGTATTAGCGCCAAGTCTTTTTGCTGCCACTATTGTGGTCATTACCGGACCAGGACCGCACATGCTCACATTCTCCCTAATGACGATCTCGCTTAAGGCTTTAGCATCCATTTTTATTATGCATTCGCCAACTAGGGAATCTTTTTTGTAAGCCTCTGAATATGGGACGTAGTGAGAAAAATCTGTGCTAGCCACTATTACAGAAGACTTGCCTTTGAGTGCCTCCGCCAAAGCGTTTCCAAGCTCCAAAGATGTCATATAGTCTTGGAGCATCATGCAGATTGGAAGTATCTTAAACCCTTTTTGGTTCTGGTAAATGAACTGCAAGAAAGGAAGCTGGACCTCTATGGAATGCTCATATAGGTGGGCCTCTTGGTCTATTTCAACAATGCCCTTGTTAGCCAGATCTCTGGCAAGATCAGCATCCACAGGCACTCTGCCCAATGGGGTAATCCATGTCCCTTCCCCCCAAACCGATATGCCCGCACCCATGCCTGTGTGGTTCGGACCGATTATAACAACGACTTCTGGAGCCAGTTCCTTAGAGAGTTGATAATAGCCATGAGCAGCCACTGGACCGGAGTAGATGTAGCCAGCGTGAGGGGAGACCAATGCGAGGATGTGCCTCTCGGATGACTCGATGCCAGCAGGAAGGGATCTCGGACCGATCCTATGGAGAAAGCACCAAGTCATTTGATCTCTTATAGCATCCGCCGAACTTTCATAAAAGGATCCAGCTACTGAAGGGCGCCTATCCTTCAACATCGTATCCTCCGTACTCCTCCTCAGCAACAAGTACTTTGGATTCGAAGTCTTCTATAGTTGCAGGCAACTCTGCGGTAGGTGCTAGCTCGCCACGTTCCCTTAAGACTTGCCTAGTGAGGAGCCAGTAAGCCAAAGCCAAGGATTTCCTCCCTTTATTGTTGATAGGGATAACGAGATCTATGAGTTGAGACCTGTTGTCTGTGTCGCAGAAACCCACCACGGGAATACCAACCTCCGCAGACTCCAAGATTGCCTGCCAATCGGCTCTCGGATCAGCAACGATTAGGAGTTCAGGCTCAACATATGTAGGGAGCTTCGGGTTGGTAAAAGTTCCTGGTATAAACCTACCGGTTAGCGCCCTACCACCTATCAAAGAGGCGAATTTTTCCACAGGTTTGAATCCATACTGCCTTGCAGAGACGGCATATACCTTCTCCCCTTTGAATCTGGAGATAAATTTCGAGGCGATCCTCAACCTTTCGTCAGTTTTTCTAACATCGAGCACATATAGCCCATCAGGCCTAACTCTGTAAATAAAAGGACGCATATCATTCGTCTTGACGTGAGTACCTATGTGTATGCCTGCAGCTAAGTAAACCTCAAGGGGTATGAGGAGATCAGCAGTTTCAAGCGAAGACATTTGTCAACACCTATTAACACGGCTATTTGATTTAATCCGACTTCTTTATATTTTTTCTTCATACTTTATGCGTTTACTTCCTCCTTCTTATGAACGTGGAATTGTAAGGCTTCGTCTATAAGATCTATGTGGGAAAGAAACATCCTCCGACAACAGTACCTCTTGATCCCTAAGGAGTCCAAAACCTCGGCAGGATTTCTTCCGCTTAGTGTGGCCTTCCTGAATTCCTCCCATTTGTCACCAATGACTTTCCCACATGTGAAACAGCGAACAGGTATGATCAACTATATCACCTATATGACTTCTGTTTTCTCCTCCTCGCGCTATATCCACCAAACTTCTTCGGTTCAGTTCTCCTTGGGTCCTCCACCAACATTCGCCTGTCATATGCCATGAGTTTGTTGCGAATCGACTCGCCTCCAAACTCTGCAAGTATTGTAGATATGACAATCCTTGCAGCTTCGGCTTGACCCATAAAACCTCCGCCTTCAGTGTTTATTGTAATATCTAGTTTAGACAACAGGTCGTGTCCTGCGATCTCTATGGGTTCTATTATCTTTAATTTTGCGACCTCCGGCTTGTAAAGCTCCAAAGGCACGCCATTTATTAGAACTTTACCACTCCCGCTATGGGCAACCCCTCTAGCTATCGCAGTTTTTCTCTTGCCGCTTACAACAAGAACTTTCTCAGCCATTAAGCACACCATCCTAAACTCTTCGAGATTTCTTCAATTCTGACGTAAGGTCCCCGAAGGTATTTGACGTGAGCATCATCAAATTGCTGGAATTTTGCGGACTTCAATTCTTCAGGTACACCAATGTATACTTTGAGCCTCTTAAGGGCTTCTTTGCCTGATGGTGATTTTGGAAGCATGTTTTTTATAGCCGAGTGAACCAAACGGTCTGGACCCCTGTGCTGCTTGGGACCAACTTTTTCTGGGTTCTTGTAAGTCCTCAGATTCATCCAACGTGCATATTTGCTTAGGGCAGACGCCCTCGTACCAGAAATCACGACTTTTTCAACATTGACTATAACGACCCTGTCACCGTTAATCAGATGCTTTGCGACCTTGGTTGCCATCCGACCCAGTCTCAGATCCGTTCCGTCTACATATATAGTCTCAGTCATGGTTTCACCTCAGTATCTTGATATTCCTGCCTCTAGGATTTAGTTTAACAAGGACGTCCAAAGAGAGTGCTCTGCCACCTGACTGAGTGATTTTGGTCCTTGCCGTCTGGCTGAATGAGAGGGCAGCCACGTCTACTTTCTTAGAAAGGTTTCCAAAGCCAAGCACTTTGCCAGCAACGGCTACACAATCGCCCTCGTTTGTAAGCTTGTCGATCTTGCTCAAATTTATCGTGATCCTTTTCCTTGTCGGGATGCAAAGGGCTTCTGATAGTGCCCTCCAGATCTCCACATTGTGGGCTCTGGACGCCTTTCTGAGTATTTTTACTATTCGCCTCGTCCTTGGATTGGTGGGTAAAGTTCTCTTAACCATTTGTTGCGCCTCCGATGGAGTTCTTCAAAGACTCGCATTTTTTTATGAGAAAGTCAAAGGCGGATATTAGAAGCTCCTCATTTGATTTTGATCCTGTGGTCTCTATGGTCAAACGTGAGGTTTTATCATTGTAGGAGACCTTTATAGCGGATTTGGGACAAACCTCTTCGCAAACCTTGCAAAGAGAACAGTCCCATATTGATCTTACGGCAAGCTTCTTTTCATTTTCGTTTATCTCAAGGATCTTTCTTGGGCAACGTTCCACGCATATGCCACACAGGTCACAATCAGCTTGAATGGAGACAACAGGCTCGTACTTTATAACACATGCAGAGACTGGTTGCCACTTTGCATGTTCCTTACCTCTGCCCAGTCTCGCATGAGCAACCAAAGCGATCTTCTGACCGCTATTAAGCTTAACTATGGGTATATCATTATTGGCGGGGAATACAGAACCCTCTGCTTTCAGTCTTCCAGAGTATACTACAACATTATCTTCTTTTGCCTCAACCTCGAGCGTGAGTACAGACTCGCAGAAGCCGCAACCCTTTCCTCCGCAATTGCACTGATCTGGAGGGACAAGGGTCTCACCGCCTCTCATGGGGATCATTCCAAGTCTGTGGGCCAGAATCTCGTCGTAAAGTACACTTGTGTTCTCGGCCACGTAAACCTTTTCAATGGCAGGTATTGGGATCTCAGCCATTATTATTCGTCTTATGGCGTTCACAAAAGTTGGTTGAGCTCCCCTAAATATGACGCTTAACTGGTCGTTGGTAGAGCCGAGAACCTCAACATCCATAGCGATCCCCATAGGTTGTTTTTGAAACATGAAGAAGGGTATTTAAGCTTTAGTGATTAGACCCTTCTTCCCCTCCTTCCTCCAGGCCTTCTTGTTGTGTCGTGAGGGATGGGCGTAACATCTTCTATCCGTCCGATCATCATCCCAGCCCTTGCCAAGGCTCTTATGGCAGCTTGTGCACCAGGACCAGGCGTCTTGCTTTTGTGACCTCCTGGTGCTCTAACTTTTATGTGAATGCCAGTAATCCCTTTCTCCAAGGCTGCCTGGGCGGCTCTCGTTGCAGCCACCATGGCAGCGTATGGCGAGGGTTTCTCTCGGTCTGATTTTACGATCCTTCCCCCCGACTGAAAAGCAATGGTTTCTGCACCAGTAAGGTCTGTGATATGAACTATGGTGTTATTGTAAGAACTGTAGATGTTTGCGACGCCCCACTTTATACCTTTATCTGCTTTAGACATAATCTACTACACCTTCTTGACCTGTGTTTCCACGGGCACGACCGCCTCGCACCTGATCATTGGCTCCTCTTCCTTAGTTACCAAGTAACCAGGGGCGGATACGCGCCTATTTCCAATAAAAACGTGACCGTGAACAATGAGCTGCCTCGCTTGGTATGGGGTCTTTGCAAAATTTAGTTTTACTAGCATCGTCTGGAGACGTCTCTCCAGAATATCCTCGATGCTAAGACCAAGAACGTCGTCCAAAATTGCATTCTCCTCCAACAGACCCAAATGAGAGAGTTTTTTAATGAGCTCCCTCTCTTTCTTGACCCGCTCGCTCTCCTCTAGACCAAGTATTGAGGTTGCCTGATCCCTGTAAGTCCTCAAAAGGGAATTTGCCACCCAAAGCTCTTTCTTATTTCTGAGACCATACTTGCCCACTAGGGCGAGCTCTTTTTCAAGGTTCTCTTTTTTCCATGGGTGTCGCGGACCTTCCCAACGCCTCCTGCTCTTTTTTGGATCTCCCATGATAATCCCCCTACTCCTTCTTTTGCTGCTGTTGTGCTACTGCTTTTCTCACAACACCAACTGCAGTGCCAAATCGTCCAGTAGTTCTCGTGCACTGACCACGAACCTTAAGACCAAGAGAGTGGCGAATCCCTTTCCAACACTTGATCTTTTTCATGTGGTCAATATCCATCTTCATTCCAATCACAAGATCTGAGCCCAACAAATGAGTGTTCTTTCCAGTAAAAGGATCATTCCTTCGGTTGAGCATATATGGCGGGAATCGATCAGATATTGTGTAGAGGGCCTCCTCAATCCGCTTTATGTCACTATCTTGAAGCTGCCCAACACGTGTTTCTGGGTCCACATTACAGCTTCTAAGAATGGCATACGAAGTATTGATCCCAATGCCCCTTATTCGAGCTAGGGCATAGCCTACTTTATCCTCGCCCTTCAGGTCGGTATCAATTATCCTAACAATATGTCTGTATGATGAGCTCAAGATACATCTCCTACTTTAAGGCAAATTAAGAACAAAATAAAAGTATTTAAGAATTTCTTTTGACTGAACAATAGGCTGTGCCGAAAGGGATGAAGGTAAGGAAAACGAAATACATGCGATTTTCTTTTGGCAAAGAATTCTGAGGGTATTGAATGTCTTTATTATTATGCAGAAATAGATTTATGGAGATTTTATCTACTCACGACCCTAAAGCGGCAGAAGGGATCGCCCTTCGCGATACAGAGGTCTTCTGTAACGTTAAACGACCTATTAAAGAGCTCTACTAGAGTGCCTGCCACTAAACCGCGAACTAGTTGGCTATAGGGGCGTATAGAGGGACGCCCGTTCTCACATTCAAAAGAGTCGTAGACATGGATAATGGCATGTTTTGAAGAAATCTCTAAAGCTTCCTTCCGCCCAAACCCAGCCCACTGGAACATCATGCAACTTATTTGTTGATATATTTTGGCAGGATCCTTAATCCCGACTTTATCTGCAAGATCTTTGTGAAGTTTGGCGAACCCCAAGCCCATGTTAAATCCAACATGGTAAAGTAGGGCCTCGCCTCCCGTGCCGAATAGCTTGCGAATCTCTGTCAAAAGTTGACGGTAACCGAGGTCCCTAAGCATTATAACTCTGCTCTTTCCAGCCACTATTGGTGCAGAGACGGTATCAACTATAAAACCTTCGGTAATAGGGTTAATTATTTCTAAAACTTTGAAATATCCAGTTTTATTGACCTCATCTAAAAGTTCATCTATGTGGATGTCAGCATCCGTGAGATCTAAAAATACCAAAACCATTAGCTCATCAGCACACCCTTCTATTGGTGATGAGAGGACTTGGCTAACTAATATTTTGTGATCCCTTAAGAATGAAGTGAGAATCGGTAAGGCAGAAAAATCTAATTTCATCCTTCCAAACAACCCAATTAGTGCCCTACCTGGTCGGACAATAAAACGCCCTATGTCAAAAGCATAATGCATAGATAAATTATGTAGAACATGCTATTTAAACTCGTATTCTTTACATTTAAGCTACAAATTTGTACATTTAATTTCATGGATTTGTTAGGAAAGGGTTTAAAACGGAAGATGTAATGACAATTTCGTTGAAAGCTTCAAAATTGATGGCGCCGAGGGGGGGATTTGAACCCCCGAGACCCTTGCGAGTCACAGGCTGACTAGGCGTCCTCTCCAGGCTTGAGCCAATCCACCGACTGCTCCCTACCAGACTAGGAGACCTCGGCCCACAATTCTTCATTTCAGAGTCGAGTTTATGTGATTAGAATGTTGCTCATAAGTTTTGCTGGAGGTTTTTCTTTGAAATACTAAAGAGGTTTAATGGGCGCTATGTTGTTTTCCTTGATAAAAATACTTTATATCCACTCCTTCTCGATATGAGTGATACGTTGTTAAAGACCTCTTTCATCTTTCGAGGTATGGCATTTGTTCCCTTCCTCAGAACGAGCACCAAACAACCACTTTCTTTCAGGAAAAATTTAGCACCTTCGATCATTGGGAAGATGGTCTTATAACCAGCTGCCAGAGGAGGGTTTGAGAATATTATATCGAATTTTTTGCCCTTTAGTTGAGAGTAGAGGTCGCTACGCAAAGCTGTGGCATTTGTTACTTGATTAATTTCTATATTTTCCCGAGCCAGTTTGACAGCTAAAGGGTTTACGTCAACCATTGTCACTTTAAGTTTAGGTCTTGATTTTGCAACGGCAATGCCCAAAGCACCATATCCGCATCCCATATCAAGCACTTCGCCTTCTTCGGGTAATACCAAGCTTTCTAGGAGTACAAGTGTGCCCAGATCAACATGATCTTTTGAGAATACGCCACTGCTACTAACTAAAGAGATTGTATGACCCCCGAAGTCAAGGGTTATGTTGTATTTTCGCGGTTTCTTGGTTTTGGATTTTGTGAAGTAGTGTGGTGAAAAGGGCACATTTTCGTGCACAAGAATCACCAACCTTTCGGGTAGGTGCCCGGTGCCATCACGACTCTCTCTGTCTTCACAACTATTCCGTGGTCTGATTTTAAGATCTCCTCACTTGACATTTTAGCTTTACCTAGTGCGACAAGTTCCCCTTTCAAAGTCATAATACAGACTACATCTCCAGATCTTATGTTATTACTTAATTTTAGTACGCCAGGGGCGGCTAGATCGGCTCCGTGACAGAGGGCGTCTACGGCAGAGTCCCTGACATAAACCATTGGAAAGTCTGTTAATGCTTCTTCTATTGGCATAACGACGCTGCGAAGTAGGGATTCGTCTCCGGATTCCTTCCAGAGAGTGATCGCGTCGAGGAGGTTGTGCAGAGTCACACATCCTTGTTCCTCCTTAAATGGACCTGCCCGAGTTCGCCTTAACTCCCTCATATGAGCACCACAACCAATAACTTCGCCGATGTCATGACAGAGCTTTCTTATATATGTGCCAGCCTCGCAATCGACTCTCATTAAAACAAATTTGCCTTCCCTCTCAAGTATTTTTATTGAGTTTATTGTCCGGATTCTGAGGGCCCTCTTAACTGAAGATCTTACGGGAGGGAGTTGGTAAATAGGTCCTACAAATTCCCTTA
>JARXPE010000030.1 GCA_029887795.1 Thermoproteota archaeon | reverse complement strand
GATATAGGTCTATGATCTCTTTAAGTAGGAGCACCACTGACTCTTTGTCCCACTTAGAGGTGTTTATGACGAAATCGTAGACTGAGAGATCGTCTATGTCAATGTTGTAGAGCGACTTATAGCGCTGCTTTTCGCTCTCCTCTCTCATTCGGGTTAGGACCTCAGCTTTATCAAAAGGTATGCCCTCGCGCATAGCGATCCTTTTCACCCTCTCCTCGAAAGGAGCGGTCAGATAGAACCGAAGAGTGTTAGGGAATGAGTGGGAAAAGAAGGAAACCAAACGACCCTCTATTATTTGTCCTCCCTTCCTCGCAAGTTCGGTCGTCCGTCTATCCAATTCTCGGTCTATCGAAGGATCTTTTTCCACCAATTTTGAGAACTCCTCCACAGAAAGACCACGCTCTGAGGCCATTCTCCTGAAGATAGATCCAACCGAATGGCAAGGTATTCCGTACAATTCAGCCAATTTTGAAGCGCAGTGGGACTTCCCAGATCCAGCAGGCCCACTTATTGTAATTAGTAAAGTGTCCAAAGACCTCAAAGAGAACACCATGCACAATTTGTTGTCAAAAATAAAAAAGGATTTTCAGTCAGATGCTGAAGGCAGGTTGAATATCCTTTGGATTAAAGCGGAAAAGCTGAATGAAGTAATAATGTACCATGTCCAAAAGGTAAAATTAGTGCCAATCACGGGCAGGTCGATCGGGGAGATCGCTACCGTGATCTGGCTGTACCCAAAAACGCCATTGAAGAGGTAGAAGAATATGATAAAGGGAATCATGGTAAAGAAGAGCGGTTTAAACTGCTCTCGCATCATCTCGGCTTGGGCACGCTTTATTGTAGCCTCTTTTTTCTTAAGTTTGTCAATCTGCTTTTGGTCTTTAGAGCGGAGGGCCTTTGTATAAGCACTTTGCCATTCCCTAACCTCAATCATCCTACGCCTCATGCGTTCTACATCTGTTACAGCACGAGTCACGGCAGAGGAGATTAGAGCCATCCCGACTGAGATTATTAGAATCGTAAGGGCAGAATAAGGAAAGTCTTTGGCAGGACCTAATAGCGCTGATAGAGAGGTTACAAGTGAAAAGTATAGGTCGGAGAAAAATTCTAGGGCCATTCCTCTACCTCCTAAAGAGTGAGGCTATGGCACGACCTGCCAATTCGTGCTCACCCTCCCTGTTCTCAACGATTAAGACCGTGCAGCCTGTAAGAATTGCCAGCGAAGCGGCGCCTGCCCTACCCATTAGTTGGTGTTCTTCTATTTTTTGTGGTGAGTCCTCTTCTCTATTTCTGATGCCAGCATCCTTCCTACGCCGTCGAGAAATCGACTCAGGATCAGCCTCTAGAAGGACTATGGTGTCGGGCATTAATGATTCAGCGATCCAAATAGGTATTCCTGGCATATATCCCTCCGCTGTCCTTATGAACATGTGAGTGTCCAGCAGCACGTTGTTCTTCTCCGAGATCGACCTTATCCTATTAGCGGCATTGAGCTGTAGAGAGATCTGATTGTTAATGGAAAGCCTCCGCATCTCGTCCCTGTCCTTGACTAGACCATTTGCAACGGCTTCCTCAAACATAAGGTCACCATAATTGATGTGCTTCACCTCAACCCCATCTTTTTTGCAAGAGGATATTGCAGAATTAAGAACTGTTGTTTTACCAACGCCAGGTATACCCGTCACTATCACCAACTTTCCTTCTCTAGAAACCCTCCTAGTCATTTTTAACCCTACTCCTGACCAAGAAATCTCCCGAGACCAGGATAAGTCTCTGAGAGTTGCTCTTTTGCAAGTATCTGGTAGTACTGGTAAATAATACCTACGGAGAGTAGGATGCCGATGCCACTACCAATTGCACCCAACATGTCTGCAATTCCAGCTAATAGGCCGATACCTATGCCGCTTATTATAGTCAAAGATGGGATGTATCTTTGGAGGATCTGCTCGATAATCCCAGGGGATCTCCTGAAGCCAGGGATCTGGAGACCTGCCTTAACGAGTTGATCTGCTTGTGCCTTAGCGCTCATCCCAGAGACCTCGACCCACACCTTAGCAAACATTACCGAAAATGTTACAAGAATCAAAGTATAAAGGACTGCATGTATTGGATCTTGAATTACATTTGTGAGACTTCTTGGAGAAGAGATGTAATATAAGAAGCACCCTGGCAGGAGCTCACGGGTTGTTGATGTTGAATTAAACATTACAAACCAATTCAGCCAAGGATTGTTATTTGCCATGTTAAAGTTTTGCCACAGAATTTGACCAAATAGGTAAAAGTTTGCGAAAAGTGCAGAGGCGAGGATTATAGGGATGTTCGAGACGTACATGAACTTCAGTGGGATCTTTGCGCGCATGCCACCGTATTTGGCATAGGCCACAGGGATTTCTATTTTCATTCCCTCCAAATAGACAGCCATTAAAAAGACCAAAATCATAGCAATAAACCCAGTCATGTCAGGGTATGGATACCTTGAAAATGCAGATAGAATATTTTCACCATTGAATATTGTCTGGAAGAATGCAACCAAGGCACCAAGCGATTTGCCATCAGCAATCGGGCCAAAGGGGGAGAAGCTGAGCCATATGACCTGCTGAGAGACACCAGCAAGGATGAAGAGGCTCACCCCGCTTCCAAGACCCCATCCCTTTTGGATCATCTCATCAAGAAGCAGTACGAGCACTCCCACGCAAACAAGTTGCAGTACAATAATTACTGAGATCACTGTATCAGGCTTTCCATAGTTGCCACCAATGAGAAAAGCGGTGCCCTCAAAAGCAGTCATAAGTATGGCTAGGAATTTCTGTGTCCCTGTGAATAGTCCTCGGTCCCGAGGCTTTGTCATATCCACATTTAATATCTTGGAGCCTGCAAGAATCTGCATAATAAGTCCAGCAGTTACTATTGGGCCTATTCCGAGATCCATTAAAGATCCTTTCTTTGAGGCGAATATCACTCGGTAGAAAAATAATTGTTCGTAGCCAGTCTGATAGATCGGTACGCCAAATAGAGGGATCTCACACATCACCAAGTATATCCCAAGAGCCAAACCAGTCCAGAATACTTTTTCCTTAAGGCTCACCTTCCGCTGAGGCTTCGGAACCTCCGGGATGTATTTCATTATCGGTTCCATTAGGTCAAGGAAGCGAGCCATGATTACCGCTACCTCATCCTGCTACGATGACTTCTCCACCGGCTTCGGTGATCTTTTTCTTGGCTATTTCTGAGGCATGGTTAATCTTAACCACAACAGAAAAGTCTATCTTTCCACTCCCAAGCAACTTATCGTAGCCCAAAGATCCCAAATCCAAAACAGCTCTGCCCTTCTCATCCTTCTCAAGTATCTTGTCTTGGACTAGCGTTGCTAGCGATCCTACATTTATTGATCTAACAGGCTTTGATACGGCAAGCGGCCTCACAAACCCATACTTTCCGAAGTGGTCTTTTCCGTATTTTACGGTCCAGCTCCACTTATGTTTGTGTAGACCTGCGTTCCCAAATCCACCACGGGTTCCAGACTTCCTGTGCTGCCCTACTTGACCCCATCCATAAAGCCTGGAGCCCCGTTGCCGCCTGACCTTACGATCCCTTCGAACTACCATTTGTAAACACCACTGAGATTAGCGATAATCAGAAAGACTTACACTAATATATTTTTAGTTTTTGTGTCCTCCACCTTTTAGATCATCTTGGAGAGGAGCTGATTTATCGCCTCGCCTCTGTATCCAAGCTCGCCTCCTTCGTTCACATGCTTAGTTATTGGACCCTTGAACCCCCCGCTGGGAGGCGTTAGTCTGAAGGTCTTTTTGATCGGCGGGGGAACTTTCCCGTCGGCAAGGATCTTGTCAGCAAGTTCTTCAAAGCTATTTAGCCCTATTTTCTTCAGAGACTCTTCAGTGATCCGTTTATTACCGAGTAGTCGACCTCTCTTCTTGAGAAGAGCTATAAGACTCTCTCGGTTTATCTCCCCCCAAGTTATGTAGTCCGATGCCTTCCTAAGCATGCCAACCATAGAAGGCGTATCGGGGATTAGGGAAGCGTTGTGCTTTTTGGGAACGTTCAATCGGTTTAGGACGTCCAGCATCTCCGGGGAGACCCCTGTTATTCCCCTGATCCGAATGGCAAGGAACAATTTCATTTTGATCAACCTCATTTCTTAAATCTGTAAGTATTCTTGAGGGCATCGTAAACAGCCCCAGCAAAGTTCATGGTAGTTCTTGTCTCGCCCCTTGATACAACCCAGGCATCTTTTATCCCCGCGAATGTCAGTAAAGTTTTGGCAGCAGCGCCGCCCACAAGACCCACTCCTTTTGGTGCAGGTATAAGGGTCACAGTGACGCTACCGCTCTTTCCAGTAACGACGAAAGGAAGGCTGTGAGGGTTTCCACAGGGGCATTTCCAATGTCCACAACCCCTACGTACTGGGGTTATATTGAGCTTAGCATCTGCTATAGCCTTATCTATTGCAAATCTCATCTGTTTTGATTTGCCGATACCTATACCAATGTAACCATCAAAATTTCCGACTACAACTCCGATCTTGAATTTTGTGATTTCGCCAGCATCCGTCTGCTTTTGCACGATACCAACATCCAAAACCTCGTGTTTTATATCTGGAAGCAAGGCGTCGATGATCTCTGGCTCCTTAATCGGTATGTTCTGTTCAAACACTTCTTTAATGCTGGTGATCTTTCCTTCCAATACAAGTTTGCCGAGAGTCGTTCTCGGAACCCATTGTGTCTGCTGGTATGACATATCATTTCACCTTCTTTGCAATCGTCTCTTTAACCGTTTCAAAGTGCTGGACTATGGCTTCAGGCGTGAGACCAACATTGATATACTTTGAGAATTGAGACTGATATCTTGCAGGGTTACCCTTTTGCAGCAGTTCGGCATATTTGGCGATGTGTTCCCCTTTAATGCGCTCTTCATCGGGAAGGACGTCCTCGCTATGAGGGATCTCCATCCCAGCGTCTATCGCTCCTTTAAGAGCCGCAAAGAGACGGCTACCCTTAGTTATAGAATACCCATTTAAATCTAATACCGCTGTGTCAAAGCCTTTGCTTAATGCGCGCTTACCTAACAGAAAACCTGCTAGGTATGCAGCGGGAAGGTTGCCTGTGCCACCTTTCCAGCCGTACTCTTTCAGTTCTATAGTGGTAGCGCTAGCGAACACTCTGTCTCCATCTACTCTTGCTTCCACCAGTTGGAGCGAGAGGTGTTTAAGTGACTTTCTTATAACAAGTCTGAGCTTCCTGCTAGAGATAAGGCGCTTCCTAAGGTTATAGTCTGTCCTCCCCTCACGCCTCCTCCGGAACGCAACCCTATAAGTAGGTCCTTTTGCCAAGTTTTTACCTCCTTGCTAAATTATGTTCTTCAATGTAAGTCTTGAGTTGCCTCTTGTCGTGAAAAGCCCCACCTTTTGCTTTGATGTAGAGCATACGATACACTGATGGTGTAATGATCCGTCTCTTTCTGAGAAGGCGAAGGAATTCCCTTATAGAGCGTATTCTGTCAGTCCAGTCATCACCCTCTACTGAGCCTTTCCTGCTTCCATAACCTTTCCTGAGGCCCTTTCTTTTTTGCTTACGGATGCGCCTATACCTTCCCCGGCTGATTCCCTCCTCAGGACTAGCCTTTATTGCGCCTTCTTTGATCAATGCTCGAATGTCATCCCTCGTAATAGCCATGCTAATATCTTCAAAACGGTCAGGGTCCATCCAAACCCTGCTCTCTCCAACCTTCAAGACTTTTGCGGCTATCCTGCGTTGTATTCTAAGGCTCATCTATATCCCTCCACTTCCTGTTCTTCTCTCTCGGCAGACCATTCTTCTCCTCCCTTTTTCTCATGGGCTTCTTCCTCTGCCGCTTCTTGTTGCGCAGGATGCTCCTCTTTTTCTTTCTCCTCTTTCGTTTCCTTTTCTTCCTTTTTCGCTTTTTCAGCTTCTGGAGCTTCCAACGGTTTTTCTAAAAGTGCCCTCTCGGAGGGGCGAATATTAACCACAGTCACTCCGAGGGTTATTGATTTTTCGATGATCTCGAGCCTCTTTCTCTTTCCTACATTAGACGCTATTCGGACGACTACTGTTGTTGGATCAATTTTGTCCAAGTCCTCCAAGTTATAAACCAAGACCTCGCGTTTTCCGGAGGGGTGAAGTCCTCTAGCCAATACCGGTCCTCTATATCCGGATTCGACAATAGCAGCCCTACCTTTCTTTTTAAGGCGCATCTTTGACCTGATTCCGGTGCAGCTCCGCCACTTCTCCCCTAGGCGCGGAAACCTATTAGCCTCCTGTCTAACAAAGTCAGGCCTCTTCTGCGAAATCTTCTTTCTAATCTTCAAAGCCCTAGACAATTTATCAGGATCAGACATCCGACCTACCTCCTCTCCACTAAATAGATACCATCCTGAAACACTCTAGGATCCATCTTCTTGACATGTGTTGCCAAATGTATGTTTGCGGCGGTCTGACCGACTTCCTCTTTATCTGGACCCTCGAGAATGATCTCGTCGCCATTGACCGTGATCTTTACGTTGCCCACTATCTTTGCCACCCTTTTAGACCGCTCGCCCATAAAGTTCTCAATGTGAACCTCACTACCAGCCACCTTCACAGTGATGGGAAAGTGTGCATAGATTACCTTCATTGTGTAGTGATGTCCTTCTGTAACGCCCTTGAACATGTTCTTTATATGGGATGCGATGGTGCCAAGCATAGCCTTGGAGCGCTTTCCTCTGCTTGAGGCAGACAACAATATCGCTTCTTCAGTCTTTGTGAATTTGAGCCCAGAGTGAGCGAAGTCCTTTGTAACAGTCCCTTTTGGACCGGAGACTGTAATCGACGAGCCCTGCAGTGAGACGTTGACTCCTTCTGGGATCTTTACAGATAATGTTAAGCTTGCCATTGCCATCACCCTAGTAGACAAAAGCCAAGAGACGCCCACCAATCTTGTTGGAGATGGCTTCCTTGTGAGTCAAGATCCCTTTGGGGGTGGTTAATATGAGAAGGCCTATGTCCTTTGCGGGCAGGTATTGGTAAGCGAAATTATCAATCTCTTTATACGAAACTGAAAAATACGGCTTTATAACCCCACACTTGTTTATCCTGCCTAGGAGCTGAATCCTCAACTTGCCTAAACGACCATCATCAATGAATTCGAATTCGCCAATGTAACCATGTTTCTGAAGAACGCGAAGTACGTTAGCTACAAGCTTAGGGGCAGGCGTAACTATGCACTCGCTTCTGCCTCGCTCCTCGCTATTCATTATATTTATTAGAACGTTGGCTAAAGGATCCTGCACCCACATGATCATACACCTACATGTACTTCTTAAAACCCAAGTTTTCTGCAGCTTCTCTAAAACACTGGCGACAGATGTTGAGACCATATCTCCTTATGAGGGTGCTACCCTTTGATCCGCAGCGTTTGCAGACCCTACTGCCCTTGCCAAACTTCCTCTCCTTTGGTTTCCGTATTTTTCCCATTTTTATGCCTCCCTCTCTACTTTTATGCCGAATCGTTCAGTCATGAATGCGATAGCTTCTTCCTTGGTTACGCGGTGATTCCGACCAATTTTTGATGGGCGGTATCGTCTCCTCGCAACTCTGTAACCAGGCCTTTCCAGAACAATACAAATGTTCATACCAAATATGCCAAGCGATGGGTCGTATTTTGTTCCAGGAAGGTTTATGTGCTCAGTTATTCCAAACGAGATGTTACCATAATCGTCAAAAGATGACTCTTTTATTCTATTCTTTCTTGAGTCGAAAGCTCTCCTTAGAAAGTCTTCGACCTTATCCCCTCTAAGCGTCACCACGCAGCCTATGTTTTCGCCCCTTCTTACACCGAAATCTCTTATTGTCTTCTTTGCCTTCCTTGGACATGGTTTTGCGCCAGTTATCGACTCAAGGACTGTCATGGCCTTTTCTAGGCGCTCTCCTCCCTCTCCTAAGCCTATATTCACAACTACTTTTCCGATCCTTATAGATCGCATGGGGTTCAATTGGCCAACTGATGTGGCCTTAGCACCCTCGGACATTTTTACGACACTTCTCCACTAATGTTTATGATTGGGCTTCCCTTACCTATCGGGAATAAGTACTTAAGTGTAACGGTACTCTCAACGCCCTCTATACGAACTTTGACCAATTGATCAGGACTTCTACTTGTAGGAGATTCCACCACTTCGCCATACTTACCTATGTTACTACCGCCTGTAACGCAGACAAAGGCCCCAGGCTCGAGAGGTATGTGATCAGTGATCTCTCCTTCAGGTACGGTAAGTTTCACCGCATCGTATATTTTATATGGAACTTGGATGTTGAAGGGGTCGTCGACTTTTATGCAATAAGATCTGCCATCGTGGAAGTTTAGTTGAACCCTTCCTCCTTTGAGAATCCTCTTCCCAATAATCCTTACTGGCTTAAATGAAGATTCCTCAGTAGAGATCTTTACTAAAGATAATTTTTTCATGGGATGAGGAAGAACCCTATAATATTCCTCGGATGGACGAAGGTAAAGTACATCCATAAGTCCCAACGGGTATTTGTAGTCGGTTCTAACTTTGCCATCGACCATAACCTTTCTCTCGGAAAGTATCTTCTTTGCCTCCCCGATTGTCGTGGCGTAATTCAAAACGTCCCTCAGGACAACACCTAATGGAATGGAATAGTGTAATGGATGCGGACCTGGGGAAGGTCGGATAGCAAATTCCCTTTCCTTAATTCTAATGGGCCAGAAACGTGGTGCAGGATAGGTCTTCAGGTGTCGCTTCAAGATGATTCCCTCCGTTTAACTCTGGATTCGAAAATCGCTTTTCGCTTCTTATCAGATAGATCAAGTTTTGTAATTATGACCTTTGAGGGCTTAATCGGGGCGGGGCGGGTTGATCCGTCGGTCTTCTTTATACTCACGCCTTCAATAGTTATGCGCATTTTTGATAGGTCAATTGATGTGACCTTCCCTTCGTGTCCCTTATAATCACCCCTTACTATCAAAACGGTGTCCCCTTTTCGTAGGGAGGCCGTCCTAGTTCCGTAACGTTCTCTAAGCTCCTTGGAGAGAGGTGCACGAATAGCCTTCCTCCTCCTGTGCAGCGGGAGAGGTTTTCTTTGGACTTTAGGTTTGATGCTTGTCATTTCTAACACCTCAAATCACCATAGATGCCAGACCCGCGACTTTCGGCCATCGCTCGGCGGCTTCTTTTGCAACAGGCCCTCTTATTTCGGTGCCTTTACATTCTCCATCTTCCGTGACAATCACGGCGGCATTATCTTCAAATTGAATCCAAGTTCCATCTAATCGTCTGAAGGGCTTTCGTTGCCTTATTATCACAGCGTGGAATATTTGTCGCCGAACTTCTGGTGTCCCCTCTTTCACGGAGACTATAACTTTATCACCAACAGAGGCGGCCGAGAGGCGGCGGATCCTACTCTTGATCTTTGGAACTCCGATGAGCTGGACTAATTTTGCTCCACTATTGTCGGCACATTTCAATAAAGCACCTAAGGGCAGACCGGGGCTTATCCCAGGCCTATAAGTTATACCACCGCCCAGACCCTTCCCTCTTTTCGCCATATCATTCACCACCTGTTTTCTCTACCACGACAAACCCTACCGTTTTGCTAAGGGGGCGACATTCTGCTATTTTAACAACATCGCCCTTTGTCGCAGCTATGCATGGAGGGTTATGGGCGTGGATCTTGGATCTTCGTTTTGCATACCTTTTGAACTTAGGGTAATAGTAGAGATAGTCTACTTGAACTACGACTGTTTTGTGCATCCTGTCACTTACCACTCGTCCCGTTAGGGTCTTTCCCCGGATAGATAAACTTCCGTGAAATGGGCAGTTTTTATCAGAGCAGGAAATAGATTTTGTCTCTTTAAGAACCTGCGACACCTACTTCTTCCTCCTTACAATGCGTTTTAGACGTTCAGCTGGATCGTAAGCAATCATAGACCCCACTATTGTTACTGGCTGGGGTATATAGAAGGTAAATAAGGAATTCTTTTTGCTGACTTTTTTATATCCTCTTTTTGTTGAAAAGGTAAGCATATTCTTAGTCTCATCCGCAACTATTCCTTCTAGACCTATTTGGGTGGGGTCCGTAGAAGACACTACTTTTGCAGAAAGACCGACCAGATCATGATAAATCAAGTTTGATGGGCTAACTTTCATTCACTTTTTCCTCCGATTCCTCTTTTTCATAAATGTTATTTTCTTGGGTTTTGAGTGACTTGGAGACTTCCTTCTGAGTTTCCTTGGGGGGCTCCTTCGAACCTTTGGTAGAAGTTTCTTCCCCTGGCTTAGCTCTAATTAAGCCGAGCTCCTCCTCTCGGTTGACAGTGAGAAATTGAGCTATTGTCTTCCTCAGGAGTCTTATCCTTGAAGGGTTCTCCAGAGAGCCGCCCATGGCCTGCATCGCCTTCATCTTGGAAAGTTCTGCCCTGAGTTCCGAGAGCTTTTTATTTCGCTCTTCTTTGCTCATCTTTCTAATTTCTTGAATCCTGAAGATTGCCAATTTGATCACCCGGCTGCCTGCTGTGTTACTTCAACAATGGAGATATCGTCGACAGTCTTAACGGGCAGATATATGCTCACTTGGATCCCGAAGACGCCGGGCTTGAGCAAGACGCTCGTTACAGCCCTGTCCACGGCATACTTTCTTGGCTCTCCAGCCTTTAATATGGCTCCTGATCGGAATTTCTCATATCTAGATCTCTCTGTTGAGAGCTTGCCACGGATGACTATTTCTGCGCCACGTGCGCCGGCTTCCATTATCTGCCTTAGAGCAACGAAGGCAGCCCTCCTGAAGTGTATACCCCTTTCCAGGGCAGAGGCCACCCTGCTTGCCATGATCCTAGCATTCAGCTCAGGATTTTGGACTGGAACTACCGCTATTTGAGGGTTCTCTAGCCCGTATTTTGTTTCAATAACATGGGCCAGTTCCCTTATAGTAGCGCCCTGCCGACCTATTACCATGCCAGGTCTTTCTGCATAGATTACGACTCTATTACCAAGTGGAGTTTTCTGAAATTCCACGCCAGCATAACCGGCCCTTTTTAGCTCGTTGCGGAGATAATTGTCAATTATCATGTTTTTTGACGATTTGTTGATAAAGAATCTCGCTATACTCATGCGCCTACCTCCTCGACCACAATCTCAACATGTGTTAGAGGATGGAAGAAGGGCGTAGCCCTGCCGAAAGCGCGGGGGATGTAGTTTCTGATCTTCATGGCTGCCTGTGCGCAAGCGTGACGTACACGCAAGCTTTCTACGTCGAGGCCCTTGTTCTCAGCATTCGCCTTTGCATTTTCTAAGACTTTGAGGATCTCAGAGCAAGCCTTAATGGGATATCTGCCCGAGGGGATGCCAAATCTATTAGCGATCTCAGGATGATGGGGGACGTTACTTTTGAATCTGCGGTAGGGGACCCCCTCCTTTTTCTCAATCACGCGCTTCAGATATTCGATGGCATCGTCTAGGCGCATGTGCCTTATTGCGGCGCATATCTCTCTAGCCTCCTTTGGAGAGATGCGCAGGTCTCTTCCACTAGCTCTAGCCATTTTGTCAGGGTCATACTCCACTGTTGAATATCCCCATTC
>JARXPE010000003.1 GCA_029887795.1 Thermoproteota archaeon | reverse complement strand
AGAGAGGAGCATTTGCCCTATTCCTCACATTAATTGTAAAGGTCACTTGGGAGCCGAATTTGGCTTTCTCGTCGGCGGTAACCCACATTTGGTATTCAGCACCACCACGGTAGTTGAAACTGTCCGGATATTGTTTATAATATGAGACGGCAACCTCAAGTACAGAGTACATAGTGGAGAGAATTGTCCCGTTTTCATGGACGAGTATTGCATCAACTTTCCATATGCCCGCCCTGTCTGCGTAAAATTCCAAAGTAAGATCTTTTGACCCGCCTGGAGGGATTGGTTCATCATAAACTTGGCGCTTAACAATATCACCGCTTGGACTTATTAATGAGAGTGCAACGCTAGAGGAGATCTCCGGCGATGTGTTTTTCACAGTCACTTCGACACTTGACGATCTATAGATTGGTAACTCCTGAAGCTTCTGCTTATTTGATAGAGCCCAAGCTATAGCATCCCGCACGAGGTGCATCCCGGATGTCATAGCACCTCCCTTAGTGTGAGACCAGTCAGTGTACATCGTGGTGGCTATAACGTACCCTTTTCCGAAGGGATAGAGAATCATAGCTGGGAAGTCATTCTTCGTCCTCCTTAGAATAACCGTAGTTTCGGACGGGTAAGAGGTGAAATATCCATCGATTGGCTCGGAGATGGTGACATAATATTGGCTCGAGACAATCGGCATTAATGTGTCTATATAGGCAGCATCTCCATAGCACATCTGGTCCTCACTCCAACCGAAGCCATTGGGGCTACCAGGGAGTACATTGAAGTCCGAGCCGTATTGCTGTGAGAAGACAATTATTGTGCCCCCAGCTTCAACATATTTCTCTAGCTTCGCCTTGAATATTTGCGAGGATATTCCAAAGAGAGATCCAGATGGCAGTATCATAATTGGATGGATCCTTGCTAGGTCTTCGGGCACCCAAGAGCCCACCACAACCTGTGCTGAAGGAATTACAGAGAATGGTATACCTAAATCAGAAAGCAAAACTTTAGCACCATCAGAGAAACCCCTATCCATGATAACAACATTCGGGGCATCAGAAAGGGTCTTAAGTACTTCGTTGCTATTTACCGATGCCAAAGCATAGGCGGTTGCATACTCTCTGCTCGACGTAACATATAGACTCATGTTCTCTGCTATGGCTAAAGTTGACAGGAGCTTAGCGGTCCTGGATATTGTCTGAAGCGATTCTGCGTAAGGCATACTTTTCTTCACAGCCATAGCTATAAGGGAGTAGCCCATTGTTTTCTGTTCCAAGAAAGAGGTAGAAACATCGAAAGTATCATCAGGATGATCCCCTCCAGGTGGTTGTGGCTTGTCATTACTCTGATCTGGAGGGTTGGGCGGCCTAGGATCTTTGTCTTTTGGCTGTGCCTCAACAACGATAGTGATTAAAAGCGGAATCGTAGTTTTTTTAACTTCATTTCCTTGGGTATACTCTGCCAGGATGTTAAAAGTTCCTGTATACGTTCCAGTCCCTGAGGGTACTGAAACCAAGACTTGAATATCTTTAGAACCTTTGTCATCAAAAGTTACTTTGGTTAGATCCACTTGAAGATAACCGCTACCAATTGGAATTTTCCCTGGAGAGATGTATACAGTCGCTTTGCCGAGAGAGTTTATTCTAAATTTCAGAGTATCAAAGAAGACCTTGCCCTGTATATAGGTTTTAGTTAAGGAAGAAGGATTAACAACTACCAAAGCTCCCTCTTCTGTGGTCAGTTTATAAGCTATTTTAGCTCGCCAAGTTTTCACATACTTGCTGTTGCTTGTGATCTCAACCTCACTGAAAAATGTTTTTTCGCCTTTTTCTGGAACCTCAGACAGAGGGATTTTTTTAGTATCTAAGGTTATATCAATGATTTGAGAGCTAGTGGCGGATCCACGAGATGGTGAGAACCTGAGGGCAGGGTCTACCGTTTTAATTTCGAATACCAAGGGGATCAGATTCTGAACTTCGTAATTCATATCACGGTAGTTCTTATTTCTGACCATAAGTTTTCCCGTCACCACATCACCATACTTTACCTTGCCCAGATCTATATACACAGGATAAACCTCTAGCTCCGGATCTGCACAGGTATTAGGCTTGTCGAGCCCAAGCTCCGAGATCATATAGTCTTGAATGGCATTAACTATCTCGTTCACAGTGAAGCCCACGGCACCTTCAGCGGCGGCTGCTTCGATTATTCCTGTTGTTGTTCCGCCTGTTTGAACCTCGACATATGCCAAGAGACCATTCGTCACTATTGTTGTAGCGGTCTTGGCAAGTGCGGCAGTCATCTTTGTCCAAAAGTCGCAAGGGGAGGAGTAATATAGATCTATTGTGCTTCCAATAATAGTATCAGCTGCACTTAATATCCTTCCAACAATTGGTGTAACTCTGGCCCAATTACTGGCCTTGTCGAACGTCTTCAGCATTCCAGATACTATCGTTCCAAGCGCGTCCTGTATCCACGCAGACCAACCCCTTCCCCAACCGCCTTGTATTCCACCAGTTAACATGTAAGAACATGCGCCGCTAGTCGTATTTGTTATGTAGTAGCCAGTACCATTCCAGTCACCGATGAGAATATTTCTCTCAGGAACGAGAACAGTTAAACCTGAGTTGACAGCTTCCCTTATAAAGACCTTATCAGACGCGTTTATTGCAAGCGAGTCCAAGACTTCAACATTTGAAGAATTTATCATCACGATCCTGATCCCTTCGGCAGCTGCATGCTCGAATATGGTCTGGGTAGAGAAGGAGGGCAGCTCAAGAAATTCCTCGATCACTGATGCCTCGAGCTTGGAAGATCTGACCGCTGTTCTTGCAAGAAAGTCCAGCTCGGCATTTCTATCATTAGTGTGAGAGACCGGGGTGATGAGATTAAACAGTATATTGAAGTATACACCTACAGTCTTAAGACTGATTGGCGTGTCCCCCGATTTGACGACCTCTATACCACTACCCACGAGGAGTACAGAAGGATACCTAACATACGCAACTTTGATTTTTGAGCCAAGGTGATCCACATAGTCCATCCAATGCTTCCAGAAAGACAGACCAGTGATGTAAAACGATTCCCCAGTTACTTCGTCTAACGATAACTCCCTGATGCCGTACTCCATGAGTTTGTTAGTCAAAGAGAGGCGGTCCTGCCTGAGGCGGAGCAGTGACTCGAATATTCTATTATGATCAAGCACAACCACATATATGCCGCCCGAGACTACGGTTACTGACTTTGAGTACGAGGTGGTTGGACCGACTATAGTTACATTTAATGAGGTATCGGTGCCGAGAAGCATAGAAGATCCATTGGCTACCAACTCACCATCTATAAGGAGAGCCGGTGTAACGTTAATATTGGAGATTGGACCAACTGAGAGATCAGTTTTATTACGTAGAGCTAGATCGGCAGCCGTAGTGGGCAGGAAAGTCAATGTTACCCTTCTTCCTCCAAGCTCAGAAATACTGCGTGTGTATTTTAGAGACCCAGACTCAATTGTGATGTTAAAAACCATCTCTGAAGGGACTTCGGAGTATTCTTTGAGGTGTGCCACAACCGTGAATGGTAGCGAAGCGGGCAGTTTGTCAGTTATCTCAGGAACTATCTCCTTACCTCCTAAAGCATCCAACTTTATACCGGAGTAGACTTTATTAAAAGTCTCGACATCCCCGAGCGAGATCTCGTTCGCTCCCTTCGATATTATGAAGCCTGTGGTGCCATTTACGGCTGAAATTATGTTTGAAGAGTTTAGATCAGGGGAGGTAAAGATGCTGGGCTGAGCCATTTTTATGTAATAACCATCGAAGTTTGTGTTATCAATTAGGTCTTTTACTATTTTAGACCCGTTTAGCCAATCTTCCACGATAGACTCGGGCTGGTAATAAACATACTCCTTGAAGCTTGGATCCAACGCGTACCATTTACCTTCGTAATAGACCTCCACCCAAAAATGCTCAAGTTCTATCGATGCGATACCTTCATTAGTAACAGTCAATCTAGAAGGGATCCCTGCAGCCTTTAATAATGAGAGTGCAGCATCCGTGGTATTTACTCCAAGCCAATTAATGACTTTGTCTGATGGAAGAGTGATCGTCCCGTAGACGTATTTTGCAGGATATGATGCAGATCTTAAAAGATAAACCAAAAGGACAGCAAGATCTAAATCATTTCCTGATTTGTCAAGATTTGTTAAAGATGGTCCCTTTAAAAACCCGTAGTATGGTTCAAAGTTAAAGTTATTCCTCACATAAAGGTATATGTTAAGTGGAGTGGGTGTTATTTCATTAAGAATAGATTTTGGATCGTAATGACCACCCACAGTAATGGGGGAGAGATCCTCTGGGGAGAAGCCAGTCTGGGCAATATAACTGGGCGTTACAATATTTTCCGTATCTACTTCTTTATATAAAGGATAAATAGGCCTATGGGGAAGCTCATTCTCTGAGAATGAGTAGGCTAGAGCGACTTGAAGATTGCTCATAAGAATTACTGAGATTAAAATCAAAGATGTAATTTTTTTATAAAAGGCTATTTTAGGCATCTGAAACCAACAACCAATAGCAGATTTCTATAACTCCCAGGAAAATCTCATAAAAAAAGAGAGAATCCTAGAAGTGACATGATTTTTGTATATATTGGGACTTAAAAAAATTTCGATCCAAATTTTAAACTTCTAGCGATCAATTTTCTGGATTTCATAAGGCTCTGTCTAAATAAATTTATAATCATATATCGAAAGCTAGTGTGAAATGATGATTAATAATACTAAAGTAAAAGGTTAATAATCGCGGAAGATCAAGGTTATGCCGCAGGGATAAAAAATTGAGGCTCATGAATTTTGGATTCAGTGTTGAAAAAGACGGAAATTTGAGGGCACTTCCCCCCCAAGCTGGGGACGTACTAGCGCTACTAGAAGCCATGGGAATCCTAGGGAAAAGATGGAGGAGCCTAGTGGGATTTATAAGCGAGGATAGGTTGGAAAGAGTTGATTCCCTGTATAAGGTCTATTATCCAATTTACCTTGTTCGCGAGGGGAAATATGTCATTCCCATCGATGGTATGGGAGTTCATGGTGTGAGGATCGGAGAGGTTATAGAACTTCACGAGGAGTATGGAGTTCTCTCTTCAAAAATCTACAATTTACCCTTGATCGGAAATGAAAAACTTTTAAGGTGGATGGGAAGCACGGTCGAAGAAAAGATTCAAGATGGATACGCTGCGCCACATATCCTGACCAGAGAGGAGGCAATTTCTATTGCAAAAGAAGTCGTGAGAATTTATGAATCTTTGGAGGAGTATTTAGATAATGTAAGGTCATCGTTAGAGAGCCAAGGGTTGAAGTTAAAGGAAGACCTTAAAAAAATTCAAGAAGAGTGTATGAGAATAAACAAGGAATACGAGAAAAAAATTACGGATAAAAATATTCAGATCGAGGGTCTACTGACTGCAAGTGAGAACGAGGAACTGAAAAAGATCAGGGAGGAATTCCATAAACATAAGGATTCGCTAAAGAACGAACGAAAGAGTCTTGAAAATTTGGTTAAAAATTTAATGGACGAACTCAATGAAGTAGACAGCAAAATGGAAAAAATAAAGAAAGAGGTTAATGAAATAAGAGAAAAAATTGCAAGGATCGAGGCTAAAAAAGAAAAACTTTCCATTGAAAAGAAGAGGGTCGAAGAGGGTAGCGAGAAATTTGACAAAATTAGAAGCATCATTAAAGATCTTGAAGATTGTGAGAGATCGATTGAAGTAAACAAAAAAAATGAAAGTACATACAAGGAAACTCTTTTACAACTTCAGGAACAGAGGGAGAGAATCCTCAAGAGAGTTGAGGAGGTGCAAAATAAAATATCGAGGCTCAAGGAGGAGGAAAGAATCGTACCATCCAAAGAAGATCTTGAACTGAGAAAGGTAAGGAGGGAGCTTGTGATAAAAAGAGGAGTGATGATCAATGAATTGAATTCCCTGTTGGCTGAGCGTGAAAAAGCTCTTTGTAATTTGCGTGCAAGAGAGGACAGGTTGAAATTCGAGTACAAAAAATTCAAAGACCTTTCAGAAAGCACCATAAAATCGTTGGAATCAGAGTTGAAAGTATTAAAAAACTATATTTGGAAAGGCGTAGAATTGGGTAATGACGTAGAACTTCTATACATCCCTTATTTTGTAACTTTTAAAAATGATAAACTCTATCTCATTGAGCCGCCAATCGTTTTGAAAGGTTTCAAAAAAGCTGAAGAGTTTAAAGATGTTGGTCTCAACAGAGAGATTACGGAGGCAGTTTTTGGAAGTTGGGAGGTTTTATCCGTAATACTTTTTGAGGCAAGGGAGGTTTTTGATATATTGAGTAAGAGAAACAGGAATAGAATTCTAGAAGGAATAAGTATTTTAAAAGAGGTGGGAGGAATTAACAGTTTGCAAGAAGCAATATTATTGAAGCAAATCGCATAATATTGGGAACATGATAGGATTTTTGAACTTCAGGGTGATATGAGTGAAGATCCTTTATGTTAGCCAGTCTTTTTTTCCGAGCACAGGAGGGGTATCCTATTACCTCATTTGGCTGTCGCGAAAGTTGAGGGAAAAAGGACATGATGCAGTTTTTGTTAATCTTCGAACACCTAAATTGCCCCCTGAAGAACAAATCGAGGGTTTTAATATTTATCGAGTCCCCCGTACCAGAGGCTTTCCAGAGGGGATGGTGAAGGAATACACAGAATTCAAGGAGTTGATCCTCAAGGTATTTCATGGTAAGAATGTTCCAATTGATCGCCTCTACAACAAACATGTTTATGGTTTTAATGGTTATATGGGCGTAAATTTGTACTTTCAGGATAGGGTTAGGGAGGTTTATCAGAAGGAGCGCCCAGACATTATTCATGTGCACGACTTTCAGTTAATGCCTTTAGGATGGTTGTTGAGAGATTTGAGAGTCCCCATACTATTTACATGGCACATACCTTTTATCGATGAGGTCGAGTCGGGATGGAGAAGATTTGTGGTTGAATATTTAAAAGAGTATGCAAATTCCATTTTTTCGACGAAGGCTTATGTAAATTCGGCGCTGAAGTCTGGATTATCGTGGAGCAAGGTTACATGCATCCCCCCATTCATAGAGGTCGAGGACTCGAACATAGACTTCAGAAAGGCCTACGACATCTCAGAAGATGAGAAGTTAATACTCTGCGTTGCGAGAATAGACAGGCTGAAAGGGCAGAACATCCTGATAGAGGCGGTTTCTAAACTGAAGTTAAAGTACAAACTCGTCTTTGTGGGAAACGGATCTCTGAGCAAAGAAGTTTTGAAGATCAAAGATAAGGAAGATTATTACAACGAATTGCAGATGATGGTCTCATGTAAAGACTTGAAAGACAAAGTGATATTTACGGGTGCTATAAAAAGGGAGCTCTTGATGGCGGCACTAAAGGCGTGTGATGTTGTTGTTCTTCCATCACTTCAGGAGGGATTCGGGCTTGCTATAACGGAGGGAATGGCATTTGGAAAACCCGTAATAGGGACGAGTGTGGGAGGTATCCCTGCGCAGATATGGCCAGGAGTAAATGGATTTTTGGTACCTCCCGAGGACGCGAATAGTTTAGCAGAGGCTTTAGAATATGTGTTATCGGATGAAAAGAGAGCAAGGATGATGGGCAAGGAGAGCAAAAAGATTTATGATGAGCTCTTCTCTGCTGAGAGAGGAGCAAGAGATCATTTAGCCCTCTACAAGAGGCTACTTGGTGATGGCGTTTAGGTTAAGGTGTTTGAGGCTTGTGCAAAAATTTGAAGATCAATTTAGATTTGATAGTGATGGACTACGATAGAACTATTGCGAGTGAGGATTTAGGCTTTAAAATATCTGATGAGGTTAAGGAATTTTTAATCAAAATCACTCAAAAGAAGATACTCGCCACAGGGAGGTTGTTTGAAGATATACCTGACAAGGACGTTGTGAAGATCTTCGATTCGCTAGTTGTTGAAAATGGTACAATTCTCATTACAGAAAGGGGTAATAGAAAGGAAGTTTTGGTTGGTAGCGAATGGCTAGATACAAAGAAAGATTTGGTAAAAACGCTTCAGGAGGAGGGTATTAAGTTCAAAGAGGGGACGGTCATAATATTTGGGGATAGGAGAGACGCTGCTTTGTTGGAGAGTATAATTATAGACCGTGGACTTCAAAATGAAATTTTTATTGACTTCAATAAGGATGGGTACATGATTTTGCCAGCTGGTTGGAACAAAGGAAGGGGGGCAAAAATTGCCGCGATTAATCTTGGCGGAGGCAGGTTGATGGCTATTGGAGACGAGATTAACGATATGCCATTATTTGAGATCGCAGACATTAGGGTAGCAGTAGGTAACGCTGTGCCAGAACTGAAGAAGATGGCAGACATTATATGCCAGGAAGATAACGGGAAAGGTGTCATAGAGGTGCTAAAAAACCTGGGGGTTAACTAAATGGTAACAGATTCCAGAATACCAGGATTTTACAAGATGTCCATAGAGGAGAGAAGGAAGGTACTCGTCGAGCGAACAGGACTCTCTGAGGAGGAATTGAAGGTCTTGGATTGCGGACTTGAAATCTCACTGGCAGACAAAATGATCGAGAATGTAATAGGAACGATACAGATCCCGCTAGGGATTGCAACTAACTTCAGAATCAATGGGAAGGACTATCTGATACCAATGGCAACTGAAGAACCTTCGGTGGTTGCCGCGGCGAGTCACGCGGCAAAGCTCGCGCTTCCAGAGGGGTTCACGGCGAAAAGTACCCCGCCGGTGATGAGAGGGCAATTACAAATTTTGCAGGTCAAGGATCTGGAGGAGGCAAAGAATAGAATTTTAAAATTCAAAGGTGAGCTTGTCAAAAAAGCAAACCGATTTGCTGACATACTACCCAAAATAGGGGGCGGAGTTAAGGACCTAGGAGTTAGAATTGTTGGACCGCCAGAGGATAGTATGATGGTGGTAGAGTTCTTCGTGGACTGTAGGGATGCGATGGGTGCAAACACCGTTAATACGATTTTAGAAGGAATAGCTCCAGAGGTCGAGCAGATAGTACAGGGAAGAGTTCTATTGAGGATCTTGTCCAACCTTGCCACGGAGAGGATGGTCAAAGCCACAGTGTTGTACAAAAAGGAGAACATTGGCGGAGAAGAAGTTGTTGACAATATTGTGAAAGCCTATAAATTCGCGTATTATGACCCCTATAGGGCGACCACTCATAACAAAGGAATAATGAATGGTATAACGGCGGTTACTTTGGCAACCACAAATGACACTAGGGCAATAGAGGCGGGCGCTCATGCATATGCATCTCTCACGGGAAGGTATTTGCCACTATCGAGGTGGTACAAAAATTCTAGCGGTGACCTTGTGGGAGAACTTGAAGTCCCTATAGCGCTGGGCATAGTGGGAGGAGCAACGAAGACGCACCCTGTTGCTCAGCTTAGCCTAAAAATACTTGGGGTAAGAACTGCCAACGAATTAGCAGAGGTTGCCTGTGCTGTTGGATTGGCTCAGAACTTTGCAGCTCTGAGGGCTCTCGCCACAGAGGGGATACAGAGAGGGCATATGGAGCTTCATGCTAGAAACATAGCCATAATGGCAGGGGCTGCAGGCGATCTTGTGGATAAGATCGCGGAGCAAATGGTAAAAGAGAGAACTATTAGAATTTCTAGGGCGAAGGAGTTGTTGGAGTCCACGCAAGGAAAGACGGGTTGAAGTATGAATAAGAAGAGGAAAATAATAATCATCGGGCTGACTTCATTTTTGTTTATATTTTTTGTTGTTCCCTACTTGATTCCGATCCCAGAAATCCCAGGAACGTTTCCATCAGATAGACTAGGAAAGGAAGACAGTAAGTTTATGATTGTTAATGGTTTGAATGTGCATTACAAAATTTATGGTTCTGGAGAGCCCGCAATAATCCTCATGCACGGTTTTGGCGCATATCTATTCTCCTTCGATCCAATAATTAAAGACCTCTCAAAGTATGGAACTGTCATAGCTTTTGACAGACCAGCTTTTGGCTTTACCGAGAGACCTTTGCTCGAGAATTGGGAAGGGATTAACCCCTACACTAATGAATTTGCGGCAGATTTGGCAGTAGGTTTGATGGACGGGCTAGGCATTCATAAGGCAATAATTTTGGGACACTCTGCTGGAGGGGCTGTAGCGTTACTGACATATTACAGGCATCCAGACAGGGTTTCTGCCCTGATTTTGGAAGACGCTGCTGTTTATGGAGGGGGAGCCCCTTGGTTTGTAGGAATTTTTCAATATCTGCCCCAATTCCAAAGATTGGGACCACTTCTGGTTAGGAGCATAGCTGGCGATAGTGGTATAAACACCATATACTTGGCGTGGTACAATGATTCCAAGATCACCCCAGATATAATAGAGGGTTACCGCAGGCCCCTCATGGCTGAGAACTGGGACTATGCGCTCTGGCAGTATACATTAGCTTCTAGGGATCTTAGATTGTCGGATAACTTGAGCAAAATTTCAGTGCCAGTTTTGATAATTACTGGAACCGAGGATAAAATAATTCCCCCTTCTTATGCAGAGCGGCTCGCGAAAGAAATACCAAGCGCTTACCTTGTGAGAATTGATGAATGTGGGCACATTCCCCATGAAGAAAGACCAGAAGAATTCTTGAACGCAGTGGTGGAATTTTTAAAATCGATGGATTAGCAAGTTTGTGTTTAAAGACCAATTATTATAAAATTTAGATTTAATTTCCAAACGGATCAAAGGGTCAAACTCCTGAGTATGCTAATTATGGATTCATCTTTTATCCCTTTCATGATCTCGTCTAACTCTTTTTGACAGCTATCTATTATGTCATCTACGCGGTAGTTCATCTTTGCGTATTCTAAAGCCTGCCTTAGAGTCGCAATCAAATCAGCAGCTTTTGTAACGATGGATTCTTGGGTTCTTTGTTCATCGTATTCCTCAAATAGTTTGAAGAGTTCAGGGAAACCACTAATCGATGATAGCTCCTGCATTATTCGCTTTTCTGTAACTTTTTTCGTCTCCTTGCCTATTTTTCTAGTGAGCGAACGGGGAATATCACCTGCCACGGATTCTCCCCAGTCATGAATGATCCCCATTAGTAGCAATTTTTTGTTGTCCAAAATATCTCCCGCATGCATAGCAACGGTCGCAAGTATTGAGCTCACCTCGAAAGAATGTTCTGCAACGGTCTCTGCTATAGAGGGCGGTATTCCCCGCTGGAGCCAACCAGTCCTAGGAATGTTTTTGAGAATCCTGACAGTCTCGGTCACGACTTTTGTGTCCAACGAGTTCACCTCGTTATTTATATTTTTAAAAAGTTTTAACTGTATCGCAGAAGGGCACACATCGATTTCATATACGAGGAAAATTGATGGGATTAACAAAGGTTATAAAATGCAAAATTTCTTGAGGGTAGTATATATATCCCAAATTATAAAGAAAAATCGAGGACTAATTATGGTGTTAGTATCCTCGAAATATAATCCAGAGCTCGCAGAATATATAAAATCGGTCGGGGGAAGGTGGAACCCAGAGATCAAAGCTTGGGACGTTCCAGAAGATTCTTATGAAGACGTTAAGTATAAGGCAATGGAGCTCGGAGTTACTCTGGAGACACGTGGTCAGAAAGGAGGACAAGTGAGCGGCGTCGCTCCTTCCGGGGGGCAGACGTCGACCCAAAGCAGGTATAATTCCCAGAAAAATACGCAGGGCACCATTAGGTTAAGGAGATCGAGGGACGGAAGATTTGTGATGGTCAACATCAATCTTATAGCGTTTTCAGAGGACGTCGAAAAGCTCCTAAAGGGAGAGATAAATAGTGTCAGGTTCAGGGTCATGAGACCCAGACCTAGGCAAGCCTGAAACCCATTTAATACTCGACCCTGTTTCCAGTTACCAAGTAGATAGTTTCATATGAGATGTAGCACGCATGATCTGCCATACGTTCGATTATCCTCGCAGTTAATCCATTGAAAAGGATGCATGTTCCGTTGAACTCTCCAGTAGCAAGTTTTCTCAAAATTGTCCTATATCTTTGATCGATCGAGTCATCTGCCTTTATTAGATCCTTTGCTGTTTTAAGATCTCTATTTATGTAGGAGCTAATGCTTGAAGTCACCATAGCCCTAGCATCTTTCAATAATGGTAGTACATCCCCGACATCACATTCAGATATGTTGAACTCTTCCATAACCTCGATAATATTTCTCAAATACCTGCAAATCCTTGAAATGTCATATGCTACTTTCATGGATGTTGTGAGAGTTCTCAGGTCTGAGGCAAAAGGTTGCATTCTTATAAGAGCTTCAACGCAAATTTCTAATACTTTTTCTTCTTTTAATTGAGCTGCCTTGCACATCTCTGTTGTCAATGGCAGGAGCCCGCCTTTCTTTTCCTCTAATGCGGCTTTTACGTAGTCACCTATATTCTCAATAAGTTCAGTCATCTCGAGTAGTGTGGAATTGATTTTTTTGACATATATTTCCATATTTGGTTCCATTAGCCAAACCTCCCAGTAACATATTTCTCAGTTAAGGGGTTCTTTGGAGATTCAAAGACTTTTTTAGTCTCACCAAATTCGATTAGATCTCCAAGATAGAGAAAAGCAGTGTAATCTGATACTCTAGCCGCCTGCTGTACGTTGTGAGTTATTATGATCACTGTAGCATGATTTTTTAGAACCCTAACAAGACTCTCTATTTTTGCTGTTGAGGAAGGATCAAGCGATGAAGTTGGCTCATCCATTAGCAAAACTTCTGGATCGGTTGCGAGGGCCCTAGCTATACAGAGTCGCTGCTGTTGTCCACCCGATAACTGAGCGCCAGACCTTTTTAGGTCGTCGGAAACTTCATCCCATAAACCAACTTCTCTGAGCTTACTCTCAACTACCTTATCCAATAAATTCTTATCACGAATGCCCATCAATTTTAAACCAGCTACAACATTGTCATAAATGGACATATTGGGGAAGGGGTTTGGTTTTTGGAAGACCATGCCAATTTTTCTCCTTACCTCCATGGCATCCATTTCAGTGTATATGTCCTTCCCGTCCAAAACTACCCTACCCTTTACTTTAGCCCCTGGTGTCAACTCATGCATTCTATTTAAACATCTAATAAAGGTGGTTTTCCCACAACCAGATGGCCCTATTATCGCGATAACTTTCTTGTCTGGAAAATCCAAAGATACTTGATTAAGCACTTGCTTTTCGTAGAACCAAGCACTTAAACTTTCGACTTTAAGCTTATTCTCAGACATTCATACCACCTTTGTTGAAAATCTTCTGACTAGAATATTTATTGAAAGCACAAGCAGCAGCAAAAGCAAAGACGCACCCCATGCTTTAACTACCCAGGATTCGAAGCCACTCATCGCATAATTATAAATTAAAACTTGGAGGCTGGCCATTGGCTCATTTATACCCCTAGGCCAATAATAGCTGAATAGGGATGTGAAAAGCAGCGGAGCTGTTTCGCCGCTGATTCTGGCGAATGCTAATAGACTGCTGGTGATTACGCTGCTCTTGGCTATACCTAAAACAATCTTTGTAGTAATTATCCACTTAGGTAAACCTAGGGCTATCGCACCCTCACGTATATCAATGGAAACCGTTTTCATCCCCTCTTCAGTCGCTTTAGAAACCACAGGAATCATTATAATAGAAAGAGCAAAAGCCGCAGCAAGAGCGGTGTAATGTCCCACCCTGATAACAATGATAGAGAATGCGAAAAGACCGAGGATGATCGAAGGTATTCCTGAAAGAGTGTCTATAGCGGTTCTAAGCAGTGCCGAAATTCTGCTGCCATTGCTGTATTCTGACAGGTATATACCAGTAGCAATTCCTAATGGAAGCCCAATTATGCAGGCCATGGTATTTATTATTAAGGTTCCTATTATGGCATTCCCAATACCACCACCGGTCTCTCCAAATGGTGCTGGAAGGGAAGTGATAAACTCTAAACTTAAGGCAGAAGCCCCTTTTATAACTACATCAAAAATTATCCACAATAGTGGAACTGCAATTAACAAAGTTACTAGTGTCGATATGAGTTTAATGATAAAATCTTTCGCACGTCGAACTTTCATACATTTAACCTTCCAGCGGATTTTTTAGAAATAATTTCAGCAACAAAATTTATTGAGATTGAAATGAGTAGCAAAACCAACGCTAAAGAGATTAATGATGAGTTATGAATTATATTTACAACGCTTTCAGGAAACTCACTAGCTATCTTGCTAGTTATGGTACTTGCTGAGGAAAAAAGCGATATGGATTTAAAAGGCCAAATATAGGAATTTCCAATTACCATTGTTACTGCCATAGTCTCTCCAAGAGCTCTTCCTAAACCAAGTATTGTAGCCGCAAAAACGCCTCTTTTGGCAAAAGGAAAAACTACATTTTTGATGACCTCCCATTTAGTTGCACCCAATGCAAACATACCTTCTCTTAGAGGCATGGGCGTTTTTGAGAAAATGTCAATACTTATGGAAGAGATTATAGGAGTTATCATGATTGTCAGGATCAAGGATGCCAGGAATATGCTCAGCCCATAGGCAGGTCCTGAGAATAAAGGTATGAAACCAATAGAGGCAATAATTGGTTCTTGGAAGTTTATTTTTAGTATTGGAGAGAGCGTCCATAAACCCCATATCCCATATATCACACTTGGTATGGCTGCCAAAAGGTCCATTACTCCGGATATAAATGGACGGAGTCTAACGGGACCATACTCGGTATAGAAGATGGCTATGCAAAGGCTTATTGGCAGAGCAAAAACTAAAGCGATTGCAGACGAGAAGAGTGTGCCCAGAATCGCAGGAGCGCCCCCGAATATCTCAAAGTTTGGATCCCATGAGGTTCCCAACAATATTTCGAGCCCATTTTGAGATAAAGAAGGAATGGAACGCTCTACTAACGAGTAGAATAAAAGGATAAATATTCCAATAACTATCAAGGCGGCTATTTTTAGTGTAGACTTAAAAAGCTTTTCAAAAAAAGAATTAGATTTGTAGTTCATAGTTCATCATCTAAAGTATAGGTTTACCTTGGCAAGTAACTTGTTTTAGCAAGGATTCTCCAATTTTAACGACTTCAGTTGGTAATTTTGGATATAGCAGCGACTCAGAATAGTTCTGACCATCGTGTATAATCCACCAGATGAAGTTCACAATGGCTTTAGCTTTGTTGAAATCCATGTAGGAAAGATCCTTGTAAATTAAAATGTAGGTAAATGCGGCTATAGGATAAACATCTTTGCCCGGAAGGTTTACTATAGGGGTTCGCACATCATTTGTCAAGAGCGCAGCTCCAGCTTTGGCAGCGTTCGATATGGTTTGTAAAGACGGTTGAACGAATTGTCCATCTTTATTTTGAATTGAAGCGTATGGGATAGAATTGTTGTGAGCGTAGAAAAACTCCAGATAGCCAATTGAATAAGGAGTCTGAAGCAGAGTGCTCGCTACTCCGCTATTCTGTGGTGCACCAATCCCAACGGGCCAGTTAACTGATGTACCACTGCCCAATTTCCAAAATGAGGAGGCATTTTTAAGGTAGTTTGTGAATACAAATGTTGTTCCGCTGGAATCGGATCTCCTTACTACAACAATGTTTTTATCCGGAAGGTTTAGGGAGGGGTTTAGGGATATTATCTCGGGGTCATTCCACTTTGTAATGTTACCTTGAAATATTTTTGCAATAACGTCGGCCGTGAGCTTTAATCCACTTCCAACACCAGGTATATTGTAGGATACCACTACGCCCCCCATGGTCTCCGGTATGTGTAATACGGAATAGTTTGCCAGCTGCGCGTCAGTAAGCGTGGCATCTGACCCTGCAAAATCAAAAGTCTTGGAGAATAAATTGCTTATGCCAGCCCCGCTGCCTACGGATTGATAAGAGATTTGTATGTGTGGGTATAACTTGTTATACTCGGAAATCCACTTAGTAATCAATGGATAAGGAAAAGATGCGCCTCCAGCTGTTATAGAAACAGGAGTTACTTGCTGAGAATTAATAATGTAATATCCCACGCCTGCAGAGACTAAAACGACGGCAACAATAGCAACCAACGAGATTCGAGATATGCCATATCTCATAGATTGCACCAAAACGAAGAATTGCGAGAAAGCATATATACTATTTTTAAATAGTATATATTCCAGTATTTAATATATATACAGATAAAGAAAATATGCGAGTATTTAACGTATATAGAGCTGAGAAAAATGGTGGTAAGGCGTTTACAAAGGGTTGGAGCTTCCACATTCACTGTCGCACTCCCCAAGGAATGGGTTAAGGCGAGAGGTCTCGGAGCAAAGTCAGAGGTCGATGTACAAGTACTTGATGATGGAAATATTAGAATATCAACAATCAATTCGGAAAAAAGAAAGGAAAGAGAGATTTTAATTAAGGAAAAAGAAACCGATGCAGGATTTCTCATTAGAAAGATAATGGCAGCATACATCGCAGGTTATGATGTTATAAAGTTAGATCTTTTAGAAGTGGGGCCAGAGTTTGAAGTCAGAGATAAGTTGAGAAAAATTATAAAGAACAAAATGGCTGGTGGCGAGATAGTAGACGAATCTATTAACAGCATGACTATACAAGTAATCCTTAGACCTTATGAGTACCCAATAAACAAGATTTTGATGAGAATGACCTCCATGGTTCACAATATGATTTTGGATGTTTGTAAGGCTCTTGCTTCAAAAAATAAAAATATTCTATTAGATGTAGTTGAGAGGGATGATGACATAGATAAACTGTACTTCATGGGAAGCAGATGGCTTTCAAGCATCATAGAGGATAAGCTTTCGGCACTCGATTATGACATTAAAATGGGCAGAGAGGTTTTGGAATATAGGATAATATTTAGACATGTAGAGAGGGTTGCCGATCATGTGTGCAAGATCTCTACAATTTTATTGGATTTGATTGATAAAATTGATAATAATTCTACTTTGGTCATAAAAGAACTGTTGGAAAAAACTGGAACTATTTTTGTAAAGTCATTAAATTGCCTTAAGAGCAACAATCTTTTGGATGCAAACAGGGTTATACACGACGCCAGATCTACGGTTAAGTCAATAGAGGAAGTTTTAGAAAAATTCGGTCATAGTTCTTCAAAGGAGGTTCTCGGAACTTTGGCGGTCATATTTGATAGTACAAAAAGAATAGCTGAGTACGGAATAGGAATTTCAGAGATCGTATTTAACATAAGCATAAATTAGAGTGTAATAAAATATTGCGAAAAACATAAGCAATTAAAATCATTGGATAGGGATTATTATGGAAAATGAAGATAAAAAGAAGGGCTTTTTTATGCCCATACCTCCAGGGACTCCCTACTCAATCATAGCCGAGGCAACACATAGATTTAAAGTTGAACTCGCAGAAAAGCCTATACAAGCACCATCACCCGTTGATGGGGACGCCATTCCGATGGCTTGGGTGCTTATAGGAGATAGGGAGGAGTTGATAAAGGCAAAAGCGTTTATTTTTGAAAAATTGAAGGAGACATTAAAGTATTATGAATGAATGCCATGTACTGAAATATCAAAAAAGCCTGCAAGAATTACTTTAGCTTTTTTGAACTCCTTTTCTGTTGCTTTGATGAACTCATTTTCTTGGCATTAGCCCCTGTTCTTCCAACTTCTATATTGTTTTCTCTCTTTTTGGGGGTATAGGATCGCTTGGACTGATGCGACTCGAAACTTTGGATAAAAATCACTCATTCATTTTTCATGAGAATCGATCCAAATACTGATATGCATTATTTGTTAAATTAAATTATGCAAATTTTAATAACATGATTGAAATTTATGAGCGGTCTTTTTGTTATTGCGAGTTTTATAATTTTTCAGGCCTTTACAATAATAACCTTAAAAGAGCATATTTAGAAGGTTTTAATTAACCTGCCAGAGGAAAACAGTAGAGGATGGTTTTATGAGGTACGATGTAGAGGTAAAATTGGGAGAAGATTTTGTGAAGGTGGAAGGCGATACAATTTTTGTAGGATTGAAAGAGAGACCAGAGGGAGGAAGGGCAAATATAGAGTTGATTAATAAGCTAGCCAAACACTTCAAGGTGCAACCATCTCAGATTAGGATAGTTTCAGGATTTAAGTCAAGGAAAAAAGTGGTTGAAATCCTGTAAGCCTAAATAAAAGTTATTTTTCTTTCGGTATTGAATAAGAGCAAATGGCGAATGATTTCCTCGTCAAATCATGGGCTAAGTTTTTGCTATGTCTTCGTCGCCATCGTTGTATTTGTCTTCTGGATTTCATTGAGTGATGAGAGAAATTTTCTTATTTTTGAAACCATGATTCTCGCATCTTCTTCTGTAGAAGGATATGGAACTTTAATGAAAGGTATGTTGCGCTGTTTTATTAGGTAAATTAGAAATTCGTTTGTTCTTCCACAACTGGCACACCCGAAAAGTGCCTCTGGTTCTTCCACAATAATGGCGGCATCTGCCTCCTCAACAAGAGGACCGATCAGCGCCAGCCTCCCCCTAACGCCTGAAGGGACCTCTATGGCAGCGTATTTTAGACCTCTCCTAGGGAAGTCAGGAGTTATGTTCATTGGTGGAGAATCGATCTCGGGTCTGTTTACATTCTTTGCAACCTCTTCCCCCAACCCCAAGGGGGTATGACCCTCCCTTTTCACTAAGTCAAAGAGAATCAGGCTGTTGGGCGGAAATATGAATATCTTTGCCAATTTAATTTCACCTTTTTTTATGTTCCTCATCAAATTTGCTAAGCCAAAATTTTACTTTTGTCACTATTTCGTTGAGTTTGTCGCGCGGTGCGCTGACACCCCTCACAACGCCAGTCACAATATCGACAATCGTTCCTAGGCATTCGACCTTATCGGGAGGCGGGCGTACAAGTCGGGTGATGATCCCAACCTTGGCAAAATCCTCATAGTCTACAGGTGCCTCACAGACTATAATGGTGGGGATGTCGACATATCGCAGAAAGGTTTTAGCTTTATAGACAACATGTCCCCCAATGCCGCCCAAGTGGAATAGGGCGAGTTTGTATCTTCTTATCTGGAGTATCTCTTTTTCGTTGATTCCAGCCATTGTTCCACCTGGTGCGCCTCCATAGGGCGAGTCGGAAGGCACCCCTGATCCAGACTCGAGAACTAAGACGCTCGTTCTGATGCCCTGTTCCCTTAGACCGTAAGTTATTTCACAGATGGGTTTTGTGATATGTCTTTTAGAAGGAGACATTGCAACCGCGACCACGTCGAAGCGTTCCGATTCCGAAATCGTCCCACGTTGGGCGAGTCCGCCACCCTCCCCTATGCCCTGAGCTTCCCGACAATCCACGATCTGAGAGCTCCTTCCAATAGCTTCGTCCAAGCAAATCGCCCCTAAACCTTTACACCCTTCCAGCCAAGTAATCTTTTACAGTAGGTCTAGGTTTGGTGAAGCGACCTACTCTGATGTCATAGCCATACGGCATAACCTGTTCGCACAATGGTTTGATCTTACCAATAACAGTTTCTGGCGAATTTTCGGATATTAAGAGAATGAACCTTCCTACCATATACCCTCCTCCGGAGTAGTTGTGCCTCTGGAATAGGACCTCCGAGACCATTCCAGTGTCCTTCAACAGTGCAGCAAAATCCTCGGCTTTTTTGCTTGGCATAAGTCGCCTAGGCAGGATCTCAATTTCAGGCTTGTCTTTTGTTTCCAAAGTATAACCCCTAGGCTATTAATAGGATCGAATAAATAAATAGTTGCTTAGGCGGTGGTAGATCATCCAAGTCTTTTAAAAGTTGATACGGAATAGTAAAACAAAAAAATTTAAGTCAGGATGAGGACGTTGGCGAAAAATTGAGAAGCCCATCTTTGATGCTCAGAGGTTTTCTTGCTGATTTTGGCAAAGCCCTAGGCAAAAGCAAATACACAAAAATAGGTTGAATTTCTATAAAGGTTAATTAATGGAACTTCATTTGAGAAGGATAGGGATGATGTGTTGAGAGTAGTAGTTGATGGCGTCGAAATGGAAGCGCGAAAAGATGAAAGCTTGGGGGATTTTTTGGAGAGATCGGGCATTAAAGTCAAAGAAGGCTACATAGTTGCCGTCAAAAGAAAAATAGATGTAGAGCGCATCCCCACAAACCTTTATGAGGTTCATACAACGCGAGGCAGGATGATACTAAGGTGGGAGTGCGATGATGAGTTAGAAAAGTGGAAGCAGGCTTACAAGAGCTTTGAAGGATGTGGTGTCAGGTGGGCAACTATCGATGCTGTGGTATTTGGACCCACCAAAACAGAATTCCTGCCTTCCAAAGAAGAGGTCGAGTTGCGAAGATATGAAATTACTGTGAGCCTCTCAGGTTCCAGCAATGAGAGCTCGCACCTTGTATTCAGTAAGCGGACCCATAGCGCGCTTTACTTTCCACCGAAGGGCTGCAGAGTCCTGGGGCGCGTAGTTTATGGCAGGCACTTGCTTGAGGCTTTCAGGATTGGAGATAAAATTAATAAGATTTTACCAGTCTGGGAGAAAAAGTCTGATCCTGGATCGCTAGTACGGGTCAAAAATGATTACAAGTTAAACGAGGGCGACATGATATTTACAAAAATGGAGATACAACTAAATCCTCAGTCTCCTATTTGTGTGGAACATGTATATAACGCGCTGAGCGAAGGTTTTACAGTCGCCAGAAAGACTAGCCGCTTTATTGCGCATGATAAAATCAGACTACTCTCCATAAAAAGCGAGGATGTGGGGAGTAGAGAAAGGGGGGTCGTTTCTGTCAGAAGCTCCGGTAATAATGCAGGGTTGGTTTACATATATCTTCAGAAGTCGGCAATCTCAAAAGATCACGTGATAGCTGGGCGAGTCGTCAGTGGAATTGAGCTTGCTGATGTTGCCAAGGAAGGAGATATGATACAAACGGTTCTAATTCCAGAGAGGTTAGATCTTCTTGGGAGAACCCAAGGAGAGGTAAAAGGGGCGTTAGAGAGGGCAGGAATCATCCATGTCAGGGAGGGCTATTTAGGGGATGATGGGATCGTAGTGGACCACTCACCAGCTACCACGGTAGAGATATACAAGCAAGGGGTTGTCAGATGTACAGGACTTCCTCGTGATCAGATCTTGAAGATTCAGTTAAATGAGAGATATGCTCCGATCTCTGTGAAATACTTCAGGAGAGTCACTGGCTTAGATCTTAGACGCGTTGGGCGTCTAGAGGTATTCTTTTCAACGAAGGAAGTTGTTCTCTTTAAAGGTGATGAGAGTTTGGGAAAAGGCCTTATGCCCGAGAATCTTCCCAAGGGTAAAGTCGGTTCCGGAATAATAGGGGTCACAAACTCTGTTAAGAAGTTCGCCGGAATGGTCGGTATCAGACTAATGGAGAGTGACAAGTTTGGTCCGACGGCAGAAAGCTTTGATGGAACCAACATTGTCGGCAGAGTTCTGGAAAATCTCGCCATATTGAATGGTCTGAGGGAAGGGAGAAAGGTATACATTATGGAGGAGGGGGCATGATAAAGACTTTTGTGGTGATGTTATCGCCAGACTCGAATCTAACACCTTCTATGCTTATGGAAAAAGTGGCAGCGCTGGGCGGAGTTAATTACAAGGAGACCTGCTATGGAGTTTTAATAGAGGGAGAAGAGGCGGAGTTGGAGAAGGTAATGAAAGCATTGAGGGAAATGGACCCTAACAGAATATTCTTCAAGGTGAGGGGCTACAGGATTGGGGACGAGAGGATATGTAGGGCGAAGAGGGGAGGAGGACCAAGACCAGGGTATTTTATGCTGGGTGCCGAGAGGAATGTGCTGAAGAATGTATCAAAGGCGCTTGAGGCAGAGGGTGTATTGGAGATAAAGGAAACAGAGCCGAAAACGAGGTTGGACGTCTCGAAGCTTAAGAAGATAGTGGAGGAGGCAGGGGGGAGCTAAGATGAAGATAGTCGTGGTCTCTTCAGACAACACGGGGGGAGAGATGTATAGACATATTGTTGAGAGAAACGTGGAGGATCTAGCGCTAGGGAATAGTGTAACAGGGATTGCAGTCCTGATAAAGCCCGAGTTCCCGCTCTTTGTAATGAAGGTCAAATATAGGGAGCGCGAGATCAAGAATAAGATAGGGGAGCTAGCAAGGATAGAGGCAAGATCTGGTAGCGTGAGGGTCATATTAGAGGATGAGATTGACCTTGGAGATGCGCTTAGAAGTCTGTGGAGCACTTATGGAAGAGACAAGGTCGAGCAATCTGGAAGAACAGAGATCGTGGTGAGAGGCGCAGAGCCAGAGAGTTTGAAGGAGCTCAAAATAAAGAAGGAGAGGGTAAGTGTTTCGGATAAGGTGAACGAACTCGTGAATAGAGTGATACCCGAAGGGTTCAGGGTTCGGCACGTGATTAAGGAAGGCGATCTTCTGACTGTTATGGCTGCGGAGGACCCCATCAGAGAGGATTGGAAGAAAATGGCTGCTGATTTGGCGGTGGACGAGTGATGTTAAAATATGTCATCTTTGAGGGCGGCATGTATAAGCATGAACTTTTACTGGAGTTTGTAGAAGATGTTGGAGGCTTTGTGATACAAAAGACTGTGATCGGACTGGACCTAATAATGAATTTGGCGATCCCAGAGGAAGAAGTTGGAAGGTTGCAAGAAATAGTCCAAGAGGTAAAGGGCAAGCTCAGAGATGCCCCACTCATAGGAACCGAGGTTGTAGTTGTGGCCCCTACATTATCCAGGCACCACCTTCCACACCCTGCCTGTGATATAGCTGAGAACTTGAGGAGGCACGGTGCAAAGACAAACATAATGGGACTGGCTAGGGGAGTAGGTCAGAAGATAGTGCATACATCAGTACAGGAGAGGCAGCTTATTGAAGAACATGATCTCGCAGTTTTTACGCTCGGGAACTTTGAGCACTGTTTGAGGAGATTTAAGCCAAAGTTGTTCAAGGAGTTATCCGTACCAGTGATAGTGACTGGCGGACCACCCGAACTGGAGGTGGAGGGAGCGAGTGGTTATGTTGGAGGAATAGGGAGATATCCAGAGAGGGCAAGAACTGTAGACATGATAGAGAAGTTGAGAAGGGTCTCAGAGCTAGCAGGAAAACTGATCGAGGGAAGGCGGAGGGAAATGGATTTGGATCCATTAATAATAGAGCCAGCGCTTGTAAAGAACGAGGTGGAGAGGCAGGTTCCGGAAGTTTTGGACGCCCTCTCACCAAATCCAGTAACATTGAAGGTCGACGGCGTCAGGATTAAGTTGCCGTACGACGAGTACAAGGAGAAAGTTGCCTCTGTGGTCGTTGAGGGAAAAAGGCTCGATGAACTATCTCGTATAACAAGATCTCAAATGAGGGATTACATACTTGTTAGGATCTTGCCAGAGTCCTATTTCTCGTGAGGCGCAAACGGTGAAATAATTTATAGAGAAGATAGTTTTGAGATAGTGTAGTTTCAGTAAATCCTCATTACGGTGATACGATTGTTGCTTTTGTGTGATGGTGTTATCAAGAGTTTTTCTGGCTTTAAGGTGCTCGACTCCGTCTCTTTCCGACTCGACAGGGGCGAGATTGTTGGAATCCTAGGTGAGAGCGGGGCGGGCAAAACAACGTTATTGAGAATTCTTAGGGGTGTTGAGGGTTTCGACGGCGGAAGAATAGTCTTTGAAGACCTCGAAGTTAATCCGGACTCCCCGAAAGAGTCTTTTCTGGAACTACAAAGAAGGACTGCAATACAGCTCCAGAGAACCTTCGGTCTGTGGCCAGATTCCGTTGTGGACAACGTGGTGAGGGCGCTTGTGTATTATGATATCGGGGATGAGGTAATTCCTCAAGACGAAGGAGAGTATGAGGAGTACAGGGCAAGGGCGATGGAAGTCTTGAAGGTTGTGGGACTGGAAAGTAGAGCAGATCTCTGGTCAGGAGTTCTCAGCGGTGGTGAAAAGCAAAGGTTGATTGTGGCTAGACAGATCGCTAGAAGGCCAAGACTCCTGCTCTTGGACGAACCTGGGACTATGACAGATTTCCAGAGTAGGGCAGCATTGGTTGATGCTTTGAAGAGAGCAAGGGACGAGTACGGAATGAGCGTCCTCTTCGTCTCACATAATCCTTCAATTCACATGTCCTTGGCAGACAGGGCCATACTCCTTGAGAAGGGAAGGGTTTCAATGGAGGGGGAAACCAGAACCGTGGTGGAGAGCTTTCTTTCCAGACTTGAAGAGCCTCTTAGTAAGGTAAAGATCCTTGGGGAGGATGTCCTCAAAATTGAAAAAACGAGGAAGGTTTACAAACTAGTTCCGTATGGTAAGGTCTTTGAGTTAAAGGAGACCACTCTAAATTTCAGAACTGGGGAAATAACGGGCATTGTAGGACCTTCTGGCGCTGGCAAGACTGTCATAATGAGGATGTTGGCGGGTTTAGAGTTGCCAGACGCAGGGGATGTTAAGATCTTTTACAGGGGAGAATGGGTCCCTCTGGGGAAGTTTGGGAGAAAGAGCCTCAGGGCGAGGCGGAGGATAGGAATTCTCCACCAAGAGTTCGACCTCCCTTACTGGTCAAGCGTACTTGAACTCTTTGCAGCGCTCATAGGAATAAAGGACTATAGGTCGCTTGAGGAGGCGGTTCGCAGGGCTGAGAGAAAGGGGATAAGTGATGCGGTGGTTGACGTTCTGGGAAGGCTTGCAGAACTGCCAGAAGGGGAGATGGAGATAAAACTCAAAGAGGCAGGGCTTGACAGGAGCCTCTTAAAGGAGATCTTCAAAGAAAAAGATCCGGAGAAGGCAAAGGAGTTGGCTTTAAAAATCCTTGAATGGTTCGGAATGACCGAAGGGGTACTTACAAAGAAAACCTATCAATTGTCTGGTGGGGAGAAGATAAGGGTCGCCTTGGCACTCTCTTTGGTATCGAATCCCAAAGTCTTGATTTTGGACGAGCCCTTTGGGGATCTAGACCCTTTGACCCTTAGGAGGGTAGCTAACCTCCTCAAGAGGATAAAGATATGGTTCAAGCCAGCCATAATCCTGGTCAGCCATCAATTAGAATTTGTAGAGGAAGTTGCTGATAGGTGCGTGTTGATCAAGGACGGGAAGGTTATAATGGATGGCGAGCCAAAAGATGTTATAAACAGATATTTTGGTGAGGCGAAGCATGGAGTTTGAAGTGAAGTTCTTGCCTGAGGGGAAGAGGGTTTCAGTCCCCGCAGGATCCACTGTCATGTTTGCGGCACTGAGGGCAGGAGTCGATTTGGCAAACATCTGCGGCGGAAAGGGTTTCTGCGGTAAATGTCTAGTTGAAATACTTGAGGGAAGAGCCCCGCCCCCTACTGAACAAGAGAAGAAAAGGGTCGGTGATGAGAGAATAAGAAAAGGCTACCGCCTGGCGTGCCAGTTAATTGTTGAGGAGGACATGGTGGTCCAAGTACCAGACCAAAGCAGGGTCGGGAGACAGAGGCTCGTGATAATGGGCAAGGAGCCTGCAATCACTCTGAGGCCGAACGTCAAAAAAGTCTATGTGGAAGTTTTGCCACCCTCTCTTCAAGATCCTAAGGGAGACGATGTCAGGATCGCCCAGGTCCTGGCAGGAATGGGGTTTGATCCAGTTCTAATAGATTATGATACCATTAAGAAGATGCCAAAGATACTAAGGGAGGGTGATTGGAAGGTTACTTTTACAATCTTGAATAATCATGAGATTGTGAATATTCAGCTGGGGGACAGAACCAAAGAACTCTATGGGGTAGCAGTGGATATAGGTACAACCAAGCTTGCCGTCTTCATAGTGGACTTATTGGATGGAGGGATCATATTCGCAGATGGCATAATGAATCCGCAGATAAGGTATGGAGAAGATGTCATATCAAGGATAGGATACGCCTCCCAGTCTGATGAAAACCTTAGAGAAATTCAAAAAGCAATAATCGACGGCATAAATTCACTCATAGATAGAGGGCTTGAGGAAACAGGTATCAGGAGAGAAGACCTCTACGAGCTTGTGGCTGTGGGAAATACAGCGATGCATCACCTCTTCTTGGGGCTTAATGTCAGGTCACTCGGATTTTCACCTTACCCCCCAGTTTTGGGGAATGCTTACAATGTCAGAGCTAGGGATTTGGGCATTAGGATAAACCCGGCGGGCAATATTCATACGCTCCCAAACGTTGCGGGTTTTGTCGGGGCTGATGCGATAGCGGATATTTTAGCGTCTAGAATACATGAGAAGGAGAGGTTGACGCTGCTAATGGATGTAGGAACAAATACCGAGGTAGTATTGGGATGTAAGGAGGGGCTATGGTCATGCTCGACCGCGTCAGGTCCAGCATTTGAAGGGGCACACATCAAATGCGGAATGAGAGCCGCCAGCGGCGCCATAGAAAAAGTCAAGATTGGAGAGGATTTTGAGGTGGAGTACAATACTATAGACGGAGAGAGAGCCAGAGGCATTTGTGGTTCGGGCATAATAGACGCGGTCGCGGAGATGCTCAAAAGAGGAGTAATTGATATGTCAGGAAAGATCGTGCTTCAAGATCATAAGAGGATCAGGGACGGGGCAGACGGAAAGGAGTTTGTCTTGGTGTTTAAAGAGGATACAGCATCCGGAAAAGAGGACATTGTAATAACTCAGGAGGACATTAGGGAGATTCAGAAGGCAAAAGCTGCGATGTATGCAGGGTACATGACGCTCATGAGAAAGAGTGGTTTCAGGAGAGAAGACCTATCGGGGATAATAATAGCTGGCGCTTTTGGGAATTACATAGATCCCGAGAATGCCAGAACGATAGGGATGATACCGGAGCTGCCAATATCCAAGATCTCATTTTTGGGGAATACAGCTGGATCTGGTGCGAGGATGTGCCTCAAATCAGTAGAGATGAGGTGTGAGGCAGGGGCTATCGCGAAGGCGGTTAAGTATGTAGAGCTGGCAGCAGAACCAATTTTTGAGGAGGAATACGTTAATGCCATGTACATGCCCAATAGTAAACTGGAAGATTTTCCTGAGGTAGTAGCCAATGTTAAGGCACCAAGGGTCGTGAGGAGATATGTCAGAAGGTAATGTTCTGGAAAAATTGATGGGACTGAAGGGAATCATAAAGGCTACACTCTTAAGCCAAGAGGACCGGGCTGAGATCGAAAGGCTAGAGAGGGAGGCTGAGGGAAAGGTCTTAATGGGACTATGCAAAGGCATAAATTTGGGTGTCAGAGAGGCCCTTCGCAAGAAAGCCGTTTATGCCTGTATAACCAACGCAAGTCTCAGATGGCCAAAGACGTCGCTCGTAAAGATAGTCTGCGATGAGGAAACCATTGGTGAGGACGTCTATGATGAGGGGGAGTTGGAAAAGCTAAAAAATGAGGGCAATATTGTTATGGGAAACCTTGTATTCTACAAAGACAAGATGCGTCTGATAAAAGAGAAGATTGACAAGATCAGCTTAATCATGCTCCCCCTTCAAATACCTGAGTTAGCAGGTTTGGGAATAGTTGTAGGAAGCCCGTCTCCCCCTGCAGATCTTTATTTGAAGAAGAAGTTTGGAGTCTCTGAGGACGATCCCAATATCGGGACGATAGTTGTTGGTGTGGGTGGAGATCAAGAGTAAATTCAAGAGTAATAATTTGTGGATACCAGTCTTGATTCCGTTTAGAAGGTTGAGACATTTGGGAATGATTTGTTTAGAATAACCATATATAAGCGTTTTTGCATATAATTGTACAGGGAAATTAGTATGTGGAAAGAGATAGAGAAATTCTTCTCTGGTGCACCAGCGAAGCTCAAGGTGGCTAGACTGATGGTTGAGCTAGGTTTTAGCATTAATGAAAAAGGTAAAGTTGTCTGTGGCAACGTTGAGATAGCAGATACCAGCATAGCCAAGGCGGTCAAGGTCGACAGGAGAGTTGTCAGGGAGGCTGTTAAGGACATCTTGAGCGACGCCAGGATGAAGAGGATTTTTTCTGGGTTGAGGCCTGCAGGCAGTTTTTTGAAAGATGTGGCGCCGGAATTGGGCTACAGTGTTGTTGAGATCAGGGCGCGTCCAGACGCAGTTGGGGTGATAGCAAAAGCAACAAGCCACATAGCCGAGGCAGGGGTTAGTATTAGACAGATTTTGGCAGAGGATCCAGATCTGAATCCTGATCCTAAATTGCTGATAATAACTGAGAGGAAAATACCAGGAGAAGTTGTCTCAAAGCTCTTGACAATACCCACTGTGACTAAAGTGAGCCTTAGCTAACCTTACTTTGTAAGCATCAGTTATTCACAATGTGGAATAGAAGGAAAATAAGAAATAGTTGGAATCGAATCAAAGCAGACTAGATTTTAAGAGGCAAGTCATCAAAAGCGAAGCCCTTCGGCTCGCAGTTCTCGGGTAAGGCGCCAGAAAGATATTCCCCATAACCTCCCAGATCTAAAAGACCGTGTCCGCTCAAGTTGAAGAGTATGACCTTCTTCTCGTTCTTTTCCTTGCACATTCTTGCGATCTCCATAGCCATGTAAACTGCATGGGCGCTCTCCGGGGCTGGAACAATACCCTCGCATCGTGAAAACGTCTTTCCGGCCTCAAAAACATTCTTCTGGGTGACGGCCACAGGTTTAATGACGCGGTTTTTGACGAGAATGCTCATGGACGGTGCCTTGCCATGGTATCTCAGCCCGCCAGCGTGTATTGGGGGGGTCACGAAATTATGCCCTACCGTGTACATTGGAAGCAGGGGTGTAAGTCCAGCAGTATCGCCAAAGTCGTAAGCATATACCCCCTTGGTGAATGATGGGACTGCGGTGGGCTCCACAGATATGAAGTCTGCCTCGAGTTTTCCATTAAGTTTTTCCTGTATGAAGGGATAAGCTAAACCAGCGTAATTGCTGCCTCCTCCCACGCAGCCAATTACATAGTCCGGAGTCCGGTCGATCATCGCCATCTGTATTTTTGCTTCTTGACCGATGACCGTCTGGTGCATAAGAACGTGGTTCAAAACAGAGCCCAAGGAGTATTTGGATTTTGGATCTTTAATCACGGTTTCTATTGCCTCGCTTATTGCCACACCTAGGCTTCCGGGGTGGTCTGGTCGCTCCCTCAGAACTTTTCGCCCAAAGTCTGTTACCGTGCTCGGGGAAGGAAACACCTCAGCCCCATAAAGTTCCATAACGATCCGTCGGTAGGGCTTCTGGTTGTAGGATGCCCTTGTCATAAAGACCCTGCATTTGAGGTTGAAGAAGGATGTTGCCAGCGCCAGCGCTGTCCCCCACTGACCAGCTCCTGTCTCTGTGACCAGCCGCTCCACGCCCTCCTTCATGTTGTAGTAGGCCTGAGCCACCGCTGTGTTTCCCTTGTGGCTGCCGGCGGGAGATACACCCTCGTATTTGTAGTATATCTCGGCAGGGGTTTGGAGGTGTTCTTCCAGTCTTCTCGCCCTTATGAGGGGGGTCGGTCTGCCCAATCGGGCATATATCTCCCTTACCTCATCGGGTATTTGTACAAAGCGCTCTGTTGAAACTTCCTGCATGACTAAAGATTTGGGAAAAATCGCAAAGAGTGCCTCAGGACTGATGGGTTTTTTGGTCGAGGGGTCTAGGGGGGGCGGCATCGGTTCAGGTAAATCTGGAAGGATGTTGTACCAATACTTAGGAATCTCTTCTAATGAGAGGTCTACACGTATTTTGGTCTTATCAGTAGACATGGGATCACCAGTGGACTGAATAGGTTATAAATAGCTATATTTAAACGTTGTTGTACATTAATATACAAAAAATTATCTGGAGAGGGAGTTCGCAAAATCCTTCAAGATCTTCTCAGGATCCTTAGCCTTTACGACGCCTGATGCAACTAGTACCCCTTCGGAGCCGAGCTCTATTGCCCTCGAGACATCAATGCCTTCTGTTATGCCGGCCCCACAGAGAACGCGCACTGAAGGACTCACAGACTTTATCATCTCAACTGAAGACCTTATGACTTCGGGCTTGGCTTTGGATACAGAGATTCCACTCCCTATAAGCTCTGGTGGCTCTATTGCAACCATGTCAGGGTTTAGGGTCGATAATGCTTTGCCTATTATAGATGTATTGGCGCATACACATGTTAGAAGGCCCAGCTCTCTACTTCTTTTTATCGAGTCCTCTATAATATCAGCCCTTAGGCGGCGTTCTGAGTGGTTTAAGAGGGTGCCACATGCGCCTGCTTCCTTGATAGATTCCGGGGTGATGTGACCGGTGTGGGATCCAGGTGGTTCCGGGTCTAAGTGCTGGGAGAAGACTGGAATCGACACTTCTTTTGATATCCTTGTAATGTCCACAAATTGTGGCGCTACGGCCATGCAGACTCCGTACTCTCTCGAGATTCTTTCAACAGTCTTCGCAAGTAAAACGCCCCTATTTCCAAGGGATTCCAGATAGGTCTTATAGTTTATCAGAACAAGCGGATATGAAACCTTCACTTATTTCACCATCAATCTATTAGAGAGAAGGACAATATTAGCCTGTGGATTTTCAGTGTTAATAGCTTAACCCTTACTACTATTTTCAAATTTCAGCTTACAACTTGCAGTCTATAGTTTACCTTACACAGTTTAATTCTTCTTGTGAGATTCGCTACTTTCGGAAGGCTCTTTCTTCTCAGGTTCTTTGAACTCAGGCAACTCGTCAAGTGGCTTGGGAGGCGGGGTCGTAGCCATAGTATATCCGATCCACCCAGCGATGCCAAGCACCGCTAGAACCCCGATGAACACAGGGATAACTATTGCCCACCAGCTATATGGAGAGAAGAAGAGCCAGTAAATGTAAACAATTATTAGAACCAATGAGACTGCGAGTATTCCGGCACCCATCATCTGATCTTTTGTGGCCATAAATACATCAACCTGTTACCATAATAATGGCGTGCGAAATTTAACTCTATCGGCAAGAAGTCGCCTAGCATCTGGATTGGGGATGTTTACGTTTTTATACGATTTTACATAGATCTGGAATGGGAAAGAACATGTTGGTTGAGGAACTGCAACGATTGGATGTGGCAGGGGCTGAGAGGGTAATAATAGAGTTTATAAAAGAAGTGGTTAAAGACCGGGAGGTTGTCTTTGGGCTTAGCGGCGGTTTGGACTCTTCGACGACCGCAGGGATTTTGGCAAGAGCTTTGAGAAGAGATAAGATACTAGCCCTAATAATGCCAGAAGCAACTTCAACCCCCAAAGTGGATCTTGAAGATGCTGTGAAGGTTGCAGAGATCTTTGGTTTAAGGTACAAGATTATTGAAATAACAGAGATCGTAGAGAGTTTTCTAAAACATGTTGGCAGATTTGGTGATAGAGTAGCGGAGGGAAATCTTAAGGCTAGAATAAGAATGACAATACTTTACTACTTCGCGAACCTCGAGAAGAGGATCGTTGTTGGAAGCGGCGACAGAAGCGAACTCGCGATCGGTTATTTTACCAAGTATGGCGACGGCGGCGTTGATATATTGCCCATTGGAGGCTTGTATAAGACTCAAGTGAGGCTGCTAGCAAAGCATCTGGGCGTGCCTGACGAGATAGCAGAGAAACAGAGCAGCCCAAGACTCTGGCCGGGGCACTCCATAAAGGAGGAGTTGGGGATGGATTACGATATGATAGATGCAGTACTTTATTACCATTTGGACCTTGGATATGGTTTTAGCAAGATTGTTGAAATTGTTGGGGAAGAAAATAGGCAAAAAGTTGAAACGGTTTTGAGAAGGGTTATTGAGAATGCACATAAACTTTCTACCCCGCCAATAGCAAGACTCCCCCCCAGCGTACTCTTCGGAAGAGGTGCGGTAAAACGATCTCTTTGAAAGAAATAGAGTTCAAGCTGAGACGTGGCGAGCCATTTGAGGAGATCTTGAAAAAAGCAGGGTGGAAAGATTTCGAGGAGCTCACATCAGCAATAATGACAGAGGCAGGGTTTTTAACCTTCAGAAATTTTAGATTTTCTTCCAAGAGAAAGAAATACGAGATAGATGTCATAGCCATGGAGAATCCAAGGATAATTTTGGCTGATTGCAAACGATGGAATCTGAGACGAGGGAAAGCTTCAGCCCTTAAAATTTCTGCTTTGAGACAACTGAGCCGGAGTCTAGAATTCTTGGGCAAAATACAGGAGTTTAAACCTCTTAACGTTGGCAACTGGAAGACCGTGATCATCATTCCCATTATTGTGACTCTTTATGAGGAGAGAATAGTCGAATATGAAAAAGTACTGATCGTACCATTATTCAAAGTGGTATCCTTCTTGGAGGGTGTGAGGAGCGGGCTCTTCGACCAGATTTCAGGGCAAGTCCTCAACTTGGAGATTTGGAGGGGCTAGAGCGAATTGGACAACTTTAAAGCGCGCATGACCACTTCCACAGGATCCTTACCCAATATTATAACCATCGGCTCCTTTCCATGATCTCCCGTATGGTATATTACATCGGGCACGCGACCTGCTGATTTTATGGCCTCTCTGACGCCCCATGGTATTGTGGCACCCTCTTTTTCTTTCACTTCTGGAGGTTCTTTGGTCCTGTCATAGTAACCTATAGTCCATCCCAAGCTTTGGCATTTGGATATTATCTCTTTCGAGTACCGAATGTTCATCGCCGATCTCATTGCTGGATCGTATTCCATCACTGTGAGCACCACGTTAGCGACGTGTTTTGAGGCGCCAAAGGTAGGACAGGAGGAAGCTCTTAACCTTCCCCCTACATTTGTGATCCTCCCAGGCACGCCACAAACTGCCTCGACACTCTTTGCATATTGATGAGGCAAAGCCATAACCAAGTTTATCTGGCACTCAGGCACCAACTGTGCAATCGACCCTGCTGACTCTAGCACGCTTAAAGCATCTTGCATTCTCGCGATCACTCGGTAGCGCTCGGCATCAATTCTCAGATTGCTCATCGGTTCAACGGGACCCACACCTTTGCCTATTTTAAGTCCATAAAGAATTGCATTCAGAACGAAGTTCTTTGCCTCTTTAACCGCGTCTTCAAGAGAAAGTCCGAGCGCCAGGTAGGCAGCTATCGCAGAAGAGAATGTGCATCCTGTGCCGTGGGTTGTAGAAGACTCCACTCTCGGGGAACGGTATTCCTTAACAGAGCCCTCACTCGTGCAAAGGATGTCCACGGCATCGCCTTTCAGATGTCCACCTTTCACCACCACGGCTTTTGGACCCAGACTCAAAAGATACTTTCCAGCTTTGATAGAGTCTTCGACTGAGTTTATTTCCATTCCAGTGAGTGCTTCGGCTTCATCCAAGTTGGGAGTGACGACCTCGGCCAACGGAATAAGCTCCTCCTTGAGTGAAAGAACCGCCTCGCTTCGGAGCAATGGAGCCCCAGACTTTGCCACCATCACGGGATCTACCACAACCTTCAAGCCAAACTTTTTGATTGCTTTTGCAACCTCTCTAATTATTGTTGAGGATGACAACATTCCGGTCTTTGCGAAATCAACACCAATATCCCTTACCACGGCTTCTATCTGAAGACTCACCATCTCGGGAGGGAGTTCGTGAACGCCAATGACTCCTGTGGTGTTTTGTGCCGTGACTGCCGTTAGGGCAACAAGTCCATGAACTCCAATGGAAGCAAAAGTCTTCAGGTCCGCCTCAATCCCAGCGCCTCCCCCAGAATCCGAGCCTGCTATCGTTAGGACCGTTGGTATTTTGGATCTCAAGATTTCCACCACAAACTATAATAGATCTTTAATCACTTTTATAAGTATGCAATATAAAGGTTATAATAATTACTTTATAATGGAGGGCGAGCTTTGAACCCGCCTTGCGAGATTACAGTTAGGGTTCTCCTGCCAGCACTAAGGGTCTTAATAGCAAAAGAGTTGTCAGAGACCTATGGATGGACGCAAACAAGGATCGCAAGAAAACTGGGGGTCACACAGGCAGCAGTGAGCGGATACTTGGCACAAGATGAAAAAGAGGTGATTTTGCCTCCATTCAGCGTGGAAGAGCTCTCTGCCCTAGCAAAGAGCATAACCTCAGAAATAAACGTGAAGAGGTTGACCTATACCGACCTGATAAACCACATTTGCAAGATCTGCCTGAGCCTTAGGAGAGGTGGAACGATCTGCCACGCTCACAAGATGAAGATTCATGAGCTTGAAGAAGAGAGATGTGCAATCTGCATGCAGCTCCATATGAGTTTGGCGGATGTATCGGATTTAAGGCGCAGGATCCTGAGCGAGCTTAGGTTGGCAGTAGATACCTTAGAGAGCTGCCAAGATTTCACATTGTTGCTTCCGGAGGTTTTTTCCAACATTGTGATGGCGCTAAAGGAGGCAAAGACCATATCTGATGTAGCTGGAGTTCCCGGAAGAATTGTTCGATTCAGAGGGAAGGCAAAATCTTTGATGGATCCTGAGTTTGGTGTTTCGGGGCATCTTGGAAAAGTCCTACTTACTGCCATGAGGGTCAATCCCAATATTAGGTCGGCGATGAACATAAAGTATGATGCAGACGTTATGACAGTGTTGAATAAATTGAATCTCAAGTATTTCACACTCAAAAGAGACCCTGCATATAAGGAAGGGGAGGACGAGCTCATAAGGTTCATAGAGGAGCTGGCAAAGAGGGGGGAGGGATGGTTCGATGCGATCGTGGATGAGGGAGGATTCGGCATAGAACCGAACGTTTACCTCTTTGAGGAGAATGCTAGCAAGCTCGCTGATAGGGTTGTGAGGATTGCTAGAATGGTTGGTGTTTTAAAAAAAGGGGGAAATCATAAGAAGGCGAATATTTTAACATGAAAAAGCAAATAGTTAATATTGGGTTTTTTGAGCTTATTCTTGGATAGTTATGCCAGCTAACCTCCCTCCCCAGGCAAAAGCTGCAGAGAGGAGGTATATCGAGGCCAAGACTCTACCTGAGAAGATCAAGTACCTACAAGAGTTTATTTCATCCATACCTGAACACAAAGGAAACGAGAAGATGAGGGGGTATCTTCGCAGGAGGCTAGCGCAGCTCAAGGCAGAGCTAGAGGAGCAGAAGAAGAGGAAGGTGGGGGGCGGCGGTGGCGGATTCGCAGTTAAAAAGGAGGGTGCGGCGCAGGTAGTTATGCTTGGTATGACTGGGTCGGGTAAGAGCTCGTTGTTAATGCGAGTAACAAATGCAAAGACCGAGGTATCAGACCATCAGTTTACGACTAGGGAGCCCGTCCCGGGCATGATGAAGTATGAAGACATACAGTTTCAGTTGGTAGATACCCCAGCCATATACGAGGAGATGGAAGAGGGAGCGTGGGGTGCACAGGTTTTGAGTTTAGCAAGGAATGCTGACGGGCTGCTACTGGTATTGGACGGTGGAGACGCTCCAAACCAGTTTATGAAGATACTGAAGGAACTGACAAACGCAGGCATAACCATTGATAGGAGGACAAACAGGGTTGAGATAGAAGTCACCAACGGCGGGGGTATTCAGATCATGTGTATGGGTAGGATGAGTTGTGGTATTGAAGATGTTAAGAAAATTTTGAGGGAGAACGGGGTTAGAAATGCGGTGGTCAGGGTGTGGGGCGACGTTACATTAAGGGACTTTGAGGAGGCGCTGGAACAGACGAGAGTTTACAAGCCATCTCTTATCGTGATAAATAAAGTAGATCTTTATCCAGCTGCGGTGGAGGAGTTCAAGAAAACTACGGGGAGAGAGGCCATTGGCATATCAGCTTTGACTGGGGAGGGGGTAGCAGATCTTGGAAAAGCCCTCTTCAGAACACTCGGAATAATGAGGATTTATACAAAAGAGCCGAATGGGGAGAGAGCCGAGAAGCCAATTATTGTGCCTGCAGGAACAAAAGTGATTGATATAGCGAAGATAGTGCACTCTCACCTCTATAAAAACTTCAAATATGCAAGGGTTTGGGGAGAATCAGTTAATTATGATGGAGAACGCGTGGGCGGAGAACATGAACTCGCAGATAAGGACATTGTAGAGATACGCGTCAAATAGAATTGAGGTCGGTGTGCGGGCGATTGTTCAGATCGCATTTAAAATTACTTTAACAATATAAAGCCTCCTCTAGATCATAAACTCTAAAAACACAAATTGTACTCGTTACTCTAAATTTCCTAGAGTTTGTGAGGTTGATGCTTTTTTGTGATTGGGGATATTGGGTTCAACATATAGAAGGCAATAAATAAATGAGCGCTTAAACCACATTAATCGGGTATGAAGATGGCGAGAAAGATCAGGATAGCGCAGATATCCTGTGGAACGGAATATAGTGGCATACAAAATGAGATTGAGAAAGCTGCCGAAATAGTTGGCGGCAAGATCTTTATCCCAGAGGTCGACCTAGCTGAGATAAGATCAATTGAGGATGAGCTTGGATTTCATGTAGCAAGTCCAGGTCTAAAGGTGATGATGGCAAGGGCAAAAGCGGTCGTGGAAGGAAGGGTTGAGGCTGACGGGGTATTCATAGCTACATGTTTCAAATGCGCGGAGGGCGCACTTACCCGAAGTATTATCAGGAGATACATTCAGAGCAAAACAAAGATCCCTGTTGTGACTTACTCATTCACGGAGAGGACCAAGGCGGGCGCTCTGCTGCTGAGGATGGAGGCCCTCGTCAGTATAATCGGAAAGAAACCGCTATTCGCCAGGACAAAACAGGAGGGGCTGACTGCCGGGATAGACTCAGGGTCTACGACAACAAAGGCGGTCATAATGAAGGACGACGAGATCATCGGTTCAGGGTGGATCCCGACAACGAGTGTATTTGAGAGCGGGCAATTAGCACTCAATATGGCACTTAAAGAAGCAAAGGTCAGCCTGGAAAGTTTGGAGGCTATAGGTGTAACAGGTTATGGCAGAATGATTCTAAAGGAGGCGTATAAGGCCAAGCTTGCGATGGAGGAGGTCTCCACTTGCTCAAAGGGGGCACTATACCTCTGCGATAGGCAGAAGGGAGATGCTACTGTAATAGACATAGGAGGGATGGACAACAAAGCAGTCACCCTCTATGACAGTATACCGGATAGCTTTACGGTGGGAGGAGTCTGTGCAGGGGCGTCCGGAAGATTTATAGAGACGAGCGCAAAGAGACTGGGAGTATCTCTTGAAGAGTTCGGAGATCTTGCAATGAAGGGTGATTACAGAAAAGTCCCCATGAATGCCTATTGCATAGTATTTGGACTACAAGATCTGGTCGCGGGTCTTGCTAGCGGGGCTAAGGTCGAGGATGTTGCCGCGGCGGCGTGTCACAGCGTCGCGGAGCAGGTCTTCGAACAGCAGCTTCAGGAGATAGACATCAGGTACCCGATTGTGCAGGTCGGCTCCACAGCGCTCATAAAAGGGCTCGTTAAGGCCATGTCAGAGATTTTGAGTGTCGATGTGATCGTTCCGGAAAGACCGAACCTAATAGGTGCAGTGGGTGTGGCAGTTATGGTCTCCGGTATGAAGGAACTTGAAGAAGAAGGAAGATGATCCCGCTGATCATTCGCAAATGATTTTGTAGTCATGGGACTAATATTGATACGGATGGTAATCCTATAAAAATACAATTAGAGGCAAAAATGTCGATGGGCGTGATTTCATGATACTTCGTTCCATAAAAAAGCGTCACAAAGAGGGCACCCATCGAGCTAAGCCTCTGATGGAAACTTTAGAGCTGCTAGAAAAAGTTTACAGTAAGGCGGGAATAACTAGAGTGGCGGACATAACAGGACTGGACAGGATAGGGATACCAGTTTTCACGGCAATGCGACCCCTTGCTGCAGAAGGTGCGATAACAGTATACACCGGTAAGGGTCATGTTCCCGAGGAGGCAAAGATCTCGGCGATAATGGAGGGAATAGAAAGGTTCTCAGGAGAGCCAAGAGAAATTGGAATAATAAAAGGCAGTTATGAATCACTATCCGAGTCATACTGCGTGCTCGATCCATTTGCCCTGAATCTTCCTAAACTAAGGCGCTATTCTCATAGTGAAAATCTTGAGTGGGTACATGGGCACTCGCTGACTCATGGGAAAGCAGTCCTAGTTCCAGCAGAGGCAGTATTCCATCCCTACAGGGGGGAAAACCAGCTCTTCAGAACCAATACCAATGGATTGGCAGTAGGGAATGAGATAGAGGAAGCCATTCTGCATGGGCTCTTGGAGGTCATAGAGAGGGATGCTTGGTCTCTATTTGAGTTGGGAGTTACTAAGGGTAGAGATTTGTTGGTCGAGGGTTGTGACTTGGCAGAGGAACTTATAAGAAGATTCAGGGAGGCTTCGGTGCAAGTCTATATAAAAGACATAACATCAGACATAGGGATACCCACAATATCGGTTGCGATAGATGATGAGATGACTAAAGATCCAGCGCTTCTTTCGCTTGGAGTTGGGACGCACCTTGTGCCAGAGATCGCCCTGGTTAGGGCGCTGACTGAGGCTGCCCAGAGCAGGCTTACAACGATTCATGGGACTAGGGAGGACACCTACAAGGCAGTTTTTGCGAGAAGGATAGGATATGAGCGCATGAAGAGGTTGAATAAGAAGTGGTTTGAGGGTTCCGGTGATCGGGTAAGCATAAGCGAACTTGAAGGCTATGATAGTGATGATGTTTTGGAGGACATAAACCACATCATAAATAAGCTTAAAAAGGCGGGGTTGAACGAGGTCATAATTGTGGATTTGACGAGAAATGAAGTCAACATTCCCGCCGTGCGGGTCATAGTCCCAGGTTTAGAGGTTTATGCACTGGACAAAGACAGAATAGGTGCTAGGGCGCTCCAAAAGATCAAGAAAAGTCAATGTTGAAAAAATCGAAAGTGTGAAGAAGGTTATGAAAGTTGTTGTGTTTTTAGGACCAAGTCTGCCTGTAGAAGAGGCGGAAAAAATTTTGGACGATGTTGAGTACAGGCCACCTGCTGGGAGGGGAGATGTGGCGGGAGCTGTTGATGAGGGGTTCGAGATAATAGGGCTTGTGGATGGCGTCTTCTACCAGAAAACAGCAGTTTCGCATCGTGAGATACTTTATGCCCTTAAAAAGGGAGTAAAGGTGGTCGGCGGATCTAGTATAGGAGCTCTGAGGGCTTGCGAGTTGGATCTCTACGGCATGATCGGAGTCGGGAAGATTTACAGATGGTATAAACAAGGTGTTATTAGCGCTGATGACGAAGTGGCGGTTGTATTCCATCCAAACACATATCAACCACTCTCCGAGCCTTTGGTCAATATAAGAGCTACTTTGGAGCTACTGATATCAAGAGGCATGATCAGTAAGGCGGACGGAGAGATCATAATAGAGAGTGCTAAGGAGACCCCCTTTCACCTCAGAAATTACAGTAGGATAATTCAGAATGCCATAGACAAATTAGGCAGAGAAAGGGCAAAGTTCATTCTAGAATTGTTGAAAAGAGAGAGAGTCGATCAAAAGCGGATTGATGCGATTGAAGTTTTAAAGAAGATCAGAGAACTGACGACAATCAATAGGAGTGTATGACTTAAATATCACATCTCATTAATAATCGTGTTCTTTGGTGCATGACGATGAGGGAGGCATTGATCATCGTAGATGGCGTTTCCAAAAAGTTTAACGGGCATTACGTTCTCAAGGATGTGTCACTAGTAATTCGCGAAGGCGAAAGAGTCGGGATTCTTGGGAAGAGCGGTTCTGGTAAGAGTGTGCTTCTCTCAATGCTTAAAGGGATTGGAGAATATGCTCCCACGGCAGGTAAAGTGATATACCGAGTAGCATCATGCAAGGAATGTGGCTTCGTTGAGGGGCCTAGCAGGGCAGGGAAGGTTTGTCCTAGATGTTGTGGAAAGATGGAACTTATTGAGGTAGACTTCTGGGAGGATAGGGAGTCAGCCAAAGACATTAAAAATAGGATAGCAATAATGTTTCAAAGAACCTTTGCTCTTTACGGCAGCCTCACCGTGTACGAGAATTTTGTTGAGGCGTTAGAGAAAGCTGAACTCGAGAATGCCGATGTTGGGCGCAAGGCGCTCGAGCTTGCCAAGAGGATGGGCCTGGAACATAGGCTACTCCATGCGGCGAGGGATCTCAGTGGTGGTGAGAAGCAGAGGGTCGTACTAGGCAGGCAGTTGGCAATAAGACCCATACTGTTGCTGGCAGACGAACCCACGGGGACGCTCGATCCGCTGAGTGCAAGGATGGTATACAGGATATTGAACGAAGAGGTCAAGGGTAAAAACATAACCATGCTGGTCACATCACACCTGCCCGAGGCAGTAGAAGCTTTGAGTGAGAGGGCAATACTGTTAGAGAACGGAAGTGTGAAGGTCATAGGAGACCCGAAGGAAATCGTGAGGGAGTTCCTATCAGAGGCAGAAACCATATCAAAAGAGGTGCCCGCAGAGGCGGGAGATACAATACTCAGGGTAGAGGGGCTGAAGAAGCATTACTTCTCCATAGACAAAGGGGTTGTTAGAGCGCTAGATGACGTCTCCTTTGAGGTTAGGGAGGGGCAGATATTTGGCATTGTAGGGATGAGTGGGGCAGGGAAGACGACGCTTTCGAGGATCATTGCAGGTCTTACGGAACCGACATCTGGCAGGGTCTGGCTGAGGATAGGTGATGAATGGGTGGACATGTTACAACCAGGGCCTATGGGGCGCGGCAGAGCGACGCCATACATCGGTTTGCTTCACCAAGAGTACTCGCTTTATCCACACAGGACTGTGCAAGAGAACCTTACTGATGCCATCGGGCTTGAATTGCCAGACGAATTTGCCAAATTCAAGGCAGCCATGGTCTTGAGAGCGGCTGGTTTCCAAGAAAGTCTGATAGAGCCTATTTTGAATAAGTACCCTGATGAGTTGAGCGAGGGCGAGAGGCATAGGGTCGCGCTTGCCCAAGTCCTAATAAGAGAGCCGATCCTAGTAATATTAGACGAGCCTACCGGCACAATGGATCCAATAACGCAGCAGGATGTTTCCAAATCAATAAAGAATGCAAGGCACGAGCTCCGGCAGACTTTTTTAATAGTCTCGCACGATATGGGGTTTGTCATGAATACCTGTGACGAAGCGCTACTGCTCAGAGACGGGAAGATAGCAATGAGGGGCCCCGTATGTGAAGTCGTGAACTCCTTCTCCCCAGAGGAGATCGCGGAACTATCTCAATCCGAAGACAGACTCCCTCGCTAGATCCATGAAGATTTCTTTTTTATGATCCATAGACACGATTATTTTTTTGTCGGCTGTGAAGCGACCTACAGATTCCACAGAGAAACCAGAATTCTTCAAGGTCTCAAAGACATTGGAAGTAGAGGAGCCAAATATAAATCCCATTGCAGGGTATGAAGTCAACCACTCAGAAAGCGAAGAGCCTTTTGGGGCAGGGATCTTGTCCAGAGAGACTTCTGCTCCAACACCACTAGCCTCACATAACATTGCCAGACTTCCTAATATTCCAGGGGCACTTATGTCCCTAGAACAATGCACTTTTCCAGTTTCTATGACAGAGATTATGGCAGAGATCATATCTTGAACTTGTTTAGATGACTTTTTAACTGTACTATCAAAGCATTTAACCCAGCCCTTTAGACCAAACGATCCTGAAAGGTCGATGGCCATCACAATTTCGTCGCCAGGACGGGCGTCGGTTCCCCTTACGACCTTTTTTGCTATTCCAACCACCGCGGCGTCAATTGCCGCGTATGAAGAGTCCGGATGTGTATGACCCTTGAGCAGTTTGACGTTGTACTTTTCAAGTCCAGCCTTTATGCCTTCTGCCATCTTGTTCCTAATCTCTCTAGGTCCAGATATAACGTTCACATATCCAAGAGGTCTAGCACCCTTTATCACCACATCATTGACATTAACAAGGACAGAATAATACCCAGCAAACCAAGGATCAGACTTGACTAGATCCTCTGCTATGCCGTCTGTAGAAACCACAATATTGAGTCCTTCCACATTCAATATTCCAGCGTCGTCATAGTCAACCTCGCCAAGTATATTAACAATCTCCCCAATCTGGGCCTTTCTTGATAGCCCTTTGTACGATCTTGTCTTGCTCACAATCTCTTTAAGGTCTTCCAAGTGGGACCCCTCAGATTAATAGGAAAGAAAATGCATAAGAATTTATTAAATATTTGTGGAGGGGCAAAGTGTGCTCAGGGAAGGGGCATCAGTTATATACAAAAGGACTGGTACCCTCGGCAGAATTGTTGAATTGAGAGAAATGGATGGCAAAGTCTGGGCTAAGTTGGATTCAACAGGACTATTTTACGATGAGGACTTTCTAGAAACGGTTGAAGAGGATTTTGTAAAAGAGCCTAGGCAAGAGATGGAAAAAGAAGTGGAACAAGAGAAAATAAAAGAGGTTGAAAAAGAGAAATCCGAAACACCTGAAATCAGAGACGAGGGCAAAATAGATACCAGTGGGAACGTGTGCGGTGCTGGATGAAGAGGGCTAACTTTTGAGGGCAGCAATAGTATTTGACAAATCGGGAACTATACTAAGGCCTTGTAGAGTAATATATGATCTTCAAAGAAAGGAACTTCTTTTCCATGTAAATACTTTGAAATTTGTTATAGAGATTGGTGGCTACCTCGTGAATGTGAAGGGCGACCCGAACGCAAAAAAACAAAAAAACATTAAGATCGGAAAGGTAATTTGTTCACCCTTGCCGACTTCCCCAAAGGTCAGCGATGAGATCTTGAGGCAAAATGACATTTTAGAAGCATTAAACAGGGTAATATTTGAGGCGAAAACTCACTGTGGTTCAGAGATTGGTACATGTGCAGCGGTAATACTGAATAAAGACGGGACCCCAACACATGCTGTGGGTTTGGGAGGGAAACTTTACGATGATGTTAAAGAAGTCATTAAGAAGCTCAGAGATTCTGACGATGACGTATTCCTTGCCACAGGAAACTGTCGAGAGGCAACCTTGAAGTGCGCCAAGTTTTTAGGGATAGACAAGAGGTTTGTTCTTGCCGATGCGTCACCCAAAGAAAAGATGAATTTTGTAAAGAGTCTCAGAAGATTTTATGGACTTGTGGTAATGGTGGGAAATGATGTTAACGACCTCCTAGCTATGAGGGAAGCGGACCTCTCTGTGCTTGTAAAAAGAGAGTCTTGCGACGCGTCGGAAGATCTAATGCCTGAAGTGGATTATATTGTTAGTTCTCTCAGAGATATACCCAAAATAATATCGGAAATTAGGAGAATGCAAGCTACTCGATCTTGAGTTTTAAAATTCTTTTTTTGTATGTTCATTCAATTTAATTTCTGACCTTTATTTAGACATCTGGGATTAGCATGTCATAATAGTGTTTTTGGTATTCCGGGTGAGCATGAGGGAGCCTGCGTGCAAGCTCCTTCTCCAGATCATTTAATACTTTCAACGCGTCTAACTTCAGGAGGCCAATAAGTGCGCTCTCTGACGCTTCTTTACAAAATATGCTGTGGGGCACAAATCCCGCAGTTGTGACGAATACAACCTCTTCTTTTATAGTGTTCAGTTCCTCTAAATGTTTCGAGTCTAATCCATAACGGAGTTCTTCGGAAAACGAATCGATGCAGCACGCTGGATAATTGAGTAGGCGTCCAATTTCCCAGTCAGAGAAGTTCTTGCTGAAGATGCCAAGTTGTGTAGAAGAGTAAGGATCCAGCGCAGGTCTGATGGGCGGATCATAGCTCTCCACAATTCTCAGTTGAAGTTCCAACCTTGATAATACATCGTGTAAATAGTCTCTTGAAAATAAAATTGCAATATGACTCGCAAGTGATGGAAATTCAGAGTACTTTTCTTTGGCAAGCTCTGGCGTTAAATTGGATAGGTCGACAATAATTTCAAAAATTCTCTTAAGCGATGAATATCCGGTCATTTTAAAAACACAATAAAAAAGAGGGGGTTTAGTGGCTTGGGATTATTAGATCGCGCTCGCCAGCTGGCATGAACTCCCTGAGAGCGCCTTTTCCGAAGCATAGCCTCGGGTGCGTGAAGTCAAATTTCAGATCCTTATCTGCAAAGGCAACTTTTATCAACGGGTTTGTTGTCCAAGCGTCGCCTCTCCCACCGTGAGCGGCGGAGACTATACCGCAGTATGCTGACTGGTGTCCGACATTGAGAGCATAGTTGGGGTAGTTCACTCCCCTCAGGTTGAAGGGTAGACCTTCGTCGCTCCTCCATGAGAAGCTGTTGGCTGATCCGCATTGGTCCTGGCAGTCGTAGCCGTAGAAGCCAAGTCGACCCATCTCTTCCTTGTGGAGTAGCTGGCTGAGGTACCAACCGTTGATTCCTGCAGTGGAATGACCGGTCACCAGTGACACGGAGACGCCAGCACCAGCTGCTACTACGGCAGCCCTCTGGGATCCTCCGAAGTGAGTCTCCATCAGCGCAGGGTACCTTTCATATTGCTCCAGACCGTATAATGTGACCTCCGTGGCAACATCGTTTATCACATCCCAGCTCGGCTTGACTTTTGCGAAACCGCCGTACTTCTTTTTAACGTACTCGGCGCCATAATAGCAGAAGTCATCAAGGATGTTGTCAGTGTAGGTGCAAGTTGCATATTGCGTGAACCCGACGCCACCAGACATGTAGCTTCCGAACCAGAACTGGTCGTATAGGACAGCTGCCATGGAAATGGCTTCCAAGGCGACCCAGACTGGATCCTCGGGCTTGACCCTCGAGGCCTGGCAGATATCCGCCATATAGCCCAATGGAATTCCTCCGGGCTCGTTGGGACCTCTTGCTCGCCTCCAAGGCATAAGAGTGCCCATCTCTATGACTTCTGCGTGCTTTGCTGCGAAGGCGAATTCTCCCACCGCAGCCTCTCCAGCCATAAGTTTGTATGCATTTATCATTGACATTGAGATCTGCATAGCCGCCCATCTTGACATTGTACCTCCGTCGCAGGTCATCGCCACGAGTGTTGGCATGCGGCATACCTGGTAAATGCGTTTTCCGATGGCAGCCTTTAGCTGTGCCGCGTGCTCTGCAGGGAACTCCTTGTTTATGTCGATAAGAAATCTATCGTCGATCTCGTCCGCGAGCTCGTCGTCTCCTGTGAATACCTTGACATAGCTGTCAGAGACCAATCCAGGGTGTGTCTCGACCATGTGCTCCTGAACTACAGCCGCACCAGGCAGCGCGTGATTAAGTACCTCTAGATAGTGGTTCACGGTTTCAGGGGTGACCTCTTTGCCGAGCCTCTTCTGTAGGACCGTGTGCGCAGCATCGAGTCCGACGATCACAGTCCGCCTTATGTCATGCCACATCTGCTGCATGGCGGCGTTGTTTATGAAGTGAAGGTCATCACCCTCGCAATAGATGTCTGTACCCGATAGACGGTAAGGCATCAAGACTCTCTGCCCTAATGGGATGCCGCCGAGGTGGAGGTCAGGGTTGTAGAAGGGGACGGTCCTCTCTTTGGCTATTTTCTGAGCAGCTTCTACGAACTCCCTCTTTCTCTTTGACTGCTTCCATCCGTCATATATGTAGAATTTTGTTTGTTTCTCTTCAGGAGACTCCTTGAACTTTCTCCTGAGCGCTTCTAGGAACATCTTCTTCTCTTCGCTCATTACAATTCCTCCTATAGATCTTTCACCTTGTTAGGATCGAAACCTGCTTCCGTTCGGAGCATGTGAATCCTCTGAACGAACTCAATCAGTTCCTTGTCATTCCTGAAGGCTTCTCCGTCAACTCTGAACTGGCTGGTTATTTTTCTCAGCTCCTCTTCAGGGGTGGGTTTTCCTACGTATATCGGTCTGTCGAGCGGAACTCCAACCTGGTCCTTAACATAGACGACCTCGCCCTTGTTCTTATCATACTGGAACCTGCGCAGGGCATCGAACATGAGACCGTTCTCGTCGAGCCTCAAAGCATGACCGTGAACTGTGGCACCCCTGATCCCGACCCTCGCCGGATCGAAGATCTCGGTCTCAACGAGTTCCTTAGCAACCTTCTCAAGATCTCGCTCTCTGGCCTCAAGAGGGACACGCCCCGATAGAACACCAATGTCCACTCCACGGTATCGCATATGACCCATCCAAGCTCTCATGTAGGGAGTCAATGGGGCAAAGTATACAGAGTCTGTGAATTGTATGTAACGAATCCTGTCACCGGCTTTTGCCCCGGGCGTAGGTTCTACAATCTCCCTGATTGGGCATGTAGGCTCGCCAAGTTCTTCCAGTGGCGGGTGGACGCTCTTGTAAGCCTCGCCTGGGACCCTATGACCCATTAATCGAACTAAGTCATCGTCGCTTATTGTTCTTAGCTTTCTTAGCTTGTAGTTGGGATCGATGTATTTCCGCCTATTGGCGGCTACATTTGATCCTCCAGGGTAATATTGGGGCTTATATTCTACCATTTTTAGACTCCTCCTTTTATTGAGACCGCGGCCTCATTCACATAGCGTAAAGATTCTCTAAGCTCAGGTACCTCGCTCAGGACCTCACCAACTACGCCGCTGATCCTCTCTGGGGTGTATATGGTGGTTCCAGCATCAAGCGCCACGGCAGCAGCAACGCATGGAATGGTGAAGCCCTTGCTGTGTCGAGTCACTATGTGGTTTCCGTGGAATACGGCAGGATTTCCTCCACCATAGATTGAGTGACTGAAGAATGACATTTCCACGCCTGTACCTGTGACTCTACCAAAGTCCACACCTGGAAGTCCAGTCTCCCTCTCCAAAAGGTCGTTAAAGTATATGAAGACTGATGGAGCGTGTTGCATAGATCTGGCAGCACCGCAAGTGATCATTGTTCCAGCCAATAGACCTGCAGCAGCATAGGCATTCCACTTATTGAGATCGCTTGTGGTGTAGAGCGTGTATCCAGACGGTGTCTTCTTTAAGGGTTTGATGACACCATCCGATAGGGCTCTCTTCACTGTTGAAATGACAACATCTCCGAGTGTTCCAGTTTTTGCATTCTCTTTCACAAGGTCGTAGACTATGTTGTCAGCATTCAATCCCTGGTAGGCTAGACCCAAGAGGTGGAACCTCTCGAAGCTACCAATGGCATCACCCATCTCGAACATCGCAGTCTGTTCCAAGATCGATGAGAGGGCGGCAGCATTCATAGCGTTCTTCTTTGCGATGAGAGCGATGTGTGCACATGGTATGTTCCTAAGGGCGTAGCCCATACCCTCATTTTGTTGTGGCACTGCCAATAGTGAAGACACATTTCCACCCAGCATCTCCATGGTCTGCGGATACCTTCCCCAGACGGCAGCGTGTACTAGGTCTGCATCCCATATGTTCACATTAAAGTTCTCAATTATTGTGCAGCAGAGGGCAGCAGCCACTGCTGTTGCTCCGGTAGTGTACTCAACTCCAGCGTTTAACCTCTTTGCTGGAACCTTTACGAGGAGGTGCTTTCCACCCTTTAGAACCTTTACTTCTGTGTCGTCATCGGGATCTACTTGCAAGCACTTCTTCAAAGAGTCCGCCACGCTGCCTGCGTTCTTTACCAGATCGAGTTTCAAAGATCTACCTCTAATGATGCACCATTTTCCGCCGACTTCTCCTGTAGCTAGCGCCTTTTCCACACCTTCCAAGTTAACCGCAACGCATTGCTTTACGTAAGCGATGATTTTTTGTATAGCAGTGTTTTTCAGTGGGCTCAGAGCCTCAACTGGAACGTTTGTCTCAAAAAGTTTTCCGCGGTCGTCGTACAAGTTCACTTTGTCCGGATATTTTGGCATAAAACTCCTCTCTGTAGATTTCTTACGTGAGAATAGATAACTGGAGGTTAAAAATCTTGCCCTCAATCCTGAAATTAAAATAAATTATATTAAAGTAATTTTGAGACTTTATATTTTTATTTTTTATTAATAATTAATAAAAAAGATTTATAGACTAGAGACTAGCTTGTAGAGGTTATTTTTTCCACAAGTAGGTGTACGGAGTCTAAAATGTTTGATTCCTCGACCTTTATTGTGGCGATTGGGATTCGCACAAACTTTTCTATTATACTGGCTACTATAGAGGCGCAGACTAGACCGTTCACATGCTCTCGCTCTGCCTTAATCGCGCTTATGATGGCATCTTCTATTGTTAAGGCAGGGTATTCTTTTATTATCACGCGTTTACCTTTTGCCAATAGCTGATGCTTGGAAATCGCGTCGAGAGACGGCCTTGCAGCGATTACTCCTATAATAATGTCTGCAGGAGGTGTTTCAAGAGAATGGAGATATCTCAGAATATCTCTGAGTGTTGATAGGCGGAGGTCTCTGCATTCAGAAAGTATCTTATTTATGGTGCTGAGGGGGACGCCAGAGCCTTCACTCAGATCCTTAGCAGTGATATCCATACGCCGCATTATAGATTTAAGGGTTGACGAGAACGCTTCGTTGGAAGTCAAAGCAGCATTTATCAGCTCGTCACGAATAGTTAGATCTTTATCTTTTTCCATTTCAGATACCCTCCAATTCCTCATGGAAGGCGGTCAATATGCGCTCACGGTATGATATGAAGGGAGGGCTAAGCCTAGCTCTTGGATAGGGAAGATCGATGTTGATTATTTGCTTAACCTTCGAGGGGCGCTTGGTCAGAACAAAGACTCTTTGAGCAAGAAAGACCGCTTCCTCGACATTGTGAGTTATAAACAGGACAGTCTTATTTAGTTTTGACCATACATTCAGTAGCTCCCTTTGCATGAGAGACCTCGTCTGTGCATCTAGATCCGCAAAGGGCTCATCCATAAGTATGAGATCAGGGTTTATAGCTAGAGCCCTAGCTATTGCAACCCTCTTCTTCATACCACCCGATATTTGGTGCGGGTAGTAGTTTTCAAACCCCTGCAGACCCACCAACTCGATATAAGTTCTGGCGATCTTTTCATGTTCAGTCTCTTTATAGCCCTGAAGCTCTAGCCCAAATTTGACGTTCCCAAGAACAGTCCTCCATGGAAGCAAAGAGTCTTCTTGGAAGATCACACCGAACTTCTGCCTTCTGGGGTCTGGAGGGGTGTCAAAAACGAGAACCCTGCCAGAAGAGGGAGGTTCAAGCCCCGAGACGATTCTGAGCAGCGTGGTCTTACCACAGCCCGATGGTCCGACGATGCAGACAAATTCATTTTCGTTTACGTCAAATGTGAGGTCTTTAATAACTTCTAGGGAACTGGAGCCGACCTCGTATTTTTTTGATACCGATTCGAGCAAGATCGCTTTTTTCAATGTGCACACCTACGCCCTAATCTCAACCCTCCACCTAAACATCCTCTTCTCTAATAGTAGAATGAGATAATTCAGCGCGAGACCTATCAGACCAATTGTTATCATGCCCACTATTACCACATCAATTTGGAGCAGGTTTGCATATTTTAGGATCAGCCTTCCGAGACCAACAGGCTCGCCGCCTATCATCTCAGCAGCCACTATGCACATCCAGCCGACCCCAAGACCCACCCTAAGCCCGTTCATGATCTCAGGAAGGGAGCTCGGAAATACGATCTTTGTGATGATTTTTTTATTGTCCGCTCCAAATGTCCTCGCCATCTGTATCAGTGTTATTGAGGTTCTTTTTACACCGGCTATGGTATCCAATAGTACGGGAAAGAAAACCCCGATCCATATTAAAAAGATATATCTCCACAAGCCTATGAGTAGAACGATCGAAAGCGGGATCCACGCTATTGGTGGAATGAATCGGAGCGGCTCGATGATGGGCGTTACTGCGCCCTTTAGTGTGGGTTTTATCCCCAGTAGCATTCCAATAGGAATGCCTGTTGCAGTGCCAACAGCGAATCCTAGCAAGACACGCTCAAGACTCACAACTGCATGCCAAGTAAGTGTATAGCCGTCAACATCTCCAACTGTCAGGATTGTGATGAAAGCCCTCAGAACCGAGTAAGGATCTGGAAGATAGGGAGACGGAGAATAGAGGGCTATCAGTTCCCAAAAAATAAAGAATATGATAACTGATGATAATGCATAGAGCAAAGACCGCAGGCGCCGATATTGTTTTTTCATTGGGATCACATTTAACCAGCAACGTATTTGGTATTTATAAAGCCGTTTATGAAGTTATCCACCTGATTTACATCTATATTTTTGATTATGCCGAGCCTTATCATGTCGACTAGGAAGGCTCTAATGCTCTCAACGTTTACTGATTTTGAGAAGGACATGTGTGAGAATGCAAGCTCTATCACGGGCATTGGTAGTTTGGTGATGTTCATCGCGAGCTGTTTAGCCTCGGCAGGGTTGGTGTTGATAAAGTCAATTGAAGCCTTGTGTATTGCGACCATTTTATCCACTATTTCGGGATGTGCTGCGAGGAACTTGTCAGAGACCACAAGAACACAGCATTGGTGATTTGGCATGATTTCATGGGAGGTGAGCAGTATTGATGCGTTGTATTGATAAGCGGCAATCGAGGGGTAGGGCTCCCAACCAATAAATCCGTCGATCTCGCCCCTTCCATACTGCAGCGGCAGATCGGAGATCCGCCCAGGATATTTTGTGATTGTTAGGTTATTGTTCTTTGCGTAGGTTGAGATTAGGACGTCTTGAATTGTTCCTGTGCCAGGCGTCCCAATTTTTTTGTTTTCTAGGTCGCCTACATTCTTAATAATGGCAGGGTTCACCACCAAGGCAGACCCCTCTAAATTCCCAGAACCTATTACGACGGGCAGGTGTGTTGCATTGGAGGATATTCCGCTGGCCCTTGCCGTCAATGCTGGAGGGGTGCCAACATATGCAAAATCAAGCTCCCCGACCACAAAATGCTGCATTAGGGTTGGTCCGTTTATGTACTCATATAATTCATATTCAAGGCCGTACTGCGCAAAATAATTTCTCGCAACTGCGACATGAAGAGCCAGATGGTGTAAGTCTCCTGTAAGATAACCTATACGGACCTTTACTTTTGGTGCGGGCGAGAGGAACCCAGTTCCGTACAGTCCCGCCACAGTACCAAAAGCTACAATAAGGATAATTGATAGTACTATAATACTTTTTTTCATGACAATAACCTCCCTCAAAAATGTCTTAATGTGTCATAAATTTATAATTTTCGCCAAAAATCTTTGAGGATTTGAGTGAAGAAAATCAAGATTCAAGGATGCAGAATAAAGCAGCCGCAAGCGTTCCAAGTTCCGCAGCATTTTTGTCTTCTGCGAACCCTATGAATATGAAATCTCCATCCTCCAGCAAGAAGGAGTTTTTAATCAGTGATACAAGCTTGGGATAGTCTTTTGAGACGTCGTCCACTATCATCGGAAGCGATATCTTCGAGTCCTTGACAGTGAACACCAACATGCCCTCTGCCCCGTTCCTGACTGCAACATCCCTGAGCTTTGTGATCGGAATAGTAAATGCGGACGGACCCCTGATCTGAACTGCGAAAGAGGGGAGTTTTATATCAAAATCTTCTAAAGTAAACTCTTTTGAGGATAAAATTGTCTGGCGAAGTTCATTTACTATAAGCCTTCCTTCATTCGTCAAATTGCAGCCCCCGACGGGGTCGACGGAGACCAGCGCACGCTCTGTGAGTTTTTTAACAAGCGTTCGGGCTGATCCTTCTCCAAGACCAAGCATTTTTGACATTGATTGGCGACCCATACTGCCTTTCTCCAATAAGAGGAGTGCCTTAACAATATGGACGGGGGTAAAAGCAGGGGACGGACCCTTTGGAATTTCGTATCGTGAGAGTTCTGTTAGAAGTGTTTTCAGTCTCGTCAATTCGTTCCCCATTCTGTTTTATATGCTCCAAGATATTGTCTTTTTCGGTTGGTAAAGATTAAGTGTCAGGCTGTAGAGTTATTGATCAGGCGAGGGTTATGCCGTACTGCCAAAATTGTGGGACCCCAGTAGCCCAGGATGCAAAATATTGCCCAGCCTGCGGAACTAAACTGGAAAGAAGAATTACCGAAGAGTTCTCAATAGCGGCCAACGAGCTGATAAAAAGAGTAGAAGAGCTAATACATGAGGGCAACGTCACAAGGATAATTGTTAAGGATGAGGGAGGAAAGACGCTCCTAGAAATACCTGCTACAGTAGGAATTGTAGGGGCCATACTCGCACCATGGCTGGCAGCTCTGGGAGTTATTGCCGCCTTGGTAACGCGTTGTAGAATAGTTGTTGAAAGAAGAGTGGAATAGAAGGCGGTAAAAATAAAATCTTGAGACTTCCACTAGTAAGAGGAATTTGTCTTTGCATTTTTGGTAAAAAAAGTTAACAAAAAATAATGGTATGTAGAGATGTAGAAATGAATATCATAAGTGATTTAACTAATAATACCTAAGCAATCTAGTATTATGATACAAGGAGGGGGAACGTTGGAGACGGAGACGATGGTAGAAAAAGGTCTTGTAGGCCTGAGTAGATGCTTTAGGAGTGCCATAGTAAAATTAAACAAAAGTGGAAGTCTACTTTTTGTAGGGACACCCTACACCTGCCTGCCTTTCGCTGAATTTTTGACCTACAGCATAAGAGATATGCCAATAAGAACTTATTTCTCTCCAAATGGTGAGACGGAAAAAATCGTTGAGTTGGTCGACAGGAAAGGTCTCGGGTACTCTCCAGGTGAGTGCGTCGTTGAAAAAGATTTTCAGATCGTTGTGTTGTTGGGCGGGCTGGCAATGCCAAAATCACAGATCAACCCAAGTGCTTTAAAACAAAAATTGAGTGTTGTAAGTACACTTGATAGTGTGGTGGGTGTCTGCTTCCAAGGAGTGATGGATAGACCTGAATGGAAGGAGACCTTTAAGTTCAAATATTTTATAAATGCAGATTTGTCCAAAGTAAGTCTATTTGAGCTTGGGTGATTGAAGATTGATCCAAAAGGTGAAGGGCAAAGAACCAGTAATACATGCGAGCGCCTTTGTTCATGAAATGGCGGTTGTTATAGGGGATGTTTTGATCGGAGAGGAGACCAACATTTGGCCATTTGCAGTCCTGAGAGGCGATATTGAAAGGATAACAATAGGTAGAAGGGTCAGTATCCAAGACGGATCAATAATTCATACCGATCCGGGTTTCCCGACTAAAGTCTATGATGGTTGTACTGTGGGACACGGATGCATACTGCATGGCTGCCAAGTAGGAAGGAATACTCTTGTGGGTATGGGGGCAGTCATACTAACAGGGGCAAAGATCGGGGAGGGGTGCATAGTGGGCGCTGGCGCACTGGTTCCAGAAGGCAAAGAGATCCCCAGTGGAAGTGTGGCTATAGGCGTGCCTGCGAAGATCGTTAGAACCGTTGAGGAGAAAGACTTGGAAAGGATAAGGAAAACTTCAGAGGCGTATATCGGTTTGATGAAGTTTTACAATGAGTGCCAAGCATAATTGGGGAAAAAGCTGAATGTTGAGATTCTGTTGTCCCATAGTCCGAGTTTATCTCGTAGAGCAGAATTGTTAGTTCAGCGGGATCCTTGAATGCACTCACCGTTACGGTTTCAGGTGGACTCGCCAGTGTCCAACTTCTTAGAGATTAGTGAAATAATGATGCCTAATATAAATGGCGCAATGCTCAAGAGAAGCAGGTATCGGGTCGAACTTATTGCCTCCCTCATCAGGTAATAAACGAAAGTTGGTGAGAACAGCAATATAAGTGAAATGCTGAATAGGATCGCTGAAATTTTTTTCATTTATTTTTACCTCTTGGGTGTCAGAAGTTTCAAATTTGGATAATTTGAAAGGTACTCTTTTATGAAGGAAAGTGGGCGCTCATCGAGATTGTTGAAACCAACAACTACACATCGATCCGGATACATATGTACATAGTGATCAAGGTCAAAGCGAATTGTGGCTTCTTTGGATCCGACTGTCACTTTGAAAGGCACTTTATTGTCAATTAGAACCCTTGATGCATTCAGGATTATAGATTTCTGATCTTCCAAGATTTTTTTCTTTCCGCCTTTTCTTATGGGTAAACCTCTCATCTCGCCTTTTGATATTTCGAGTTTTGAGATCCCCTTTACATCACTGAGAACCGGAGTATCACCCTCGAACCCAAGCTCAAAGCCCTTACCATCGTCGAGGTATTGCTTTATTATAGCTAGTACATCTTGCAATGCGATAACCCCAAAATGGCTATGTGGGAGCAGAATATTTATCATTAACGCATCCTATAGTCAGAGAGTATATTTTTAAAGGACGTGGCTTAAAATAATTGGTACAATCCGGGTGCAAGTAGATGCTGGAGATAAGATGGCACGGTAGAGGAGGACAAGGCTCGGTAACTGCTGCAGAGATCCTGGCCACAGCGGCAATAAATGAAGGGAAATTCTCCCAAGCATTTGCCTCGTTTGGTCCTGAGAGGAGGGGAGCGCCTGTACTGGCGTTTACTCGCATAGATGATAAAGAGATATTGATCAGGACGCAAATATACGAGCCCGACGTTGTGGTAGTACTAGACCATCATTTATCGGAGGGAGACGACATAGGCGAAGGGTTAAAGAAGGGAGGCATCATTGTGCTGAATTCTGCTTATGGACCAGAAAAATACGCAGGAAAATTTCCCAATGCACGGAGGGTAGCAACTGTAGACGCCACAGGAATTGCCATTAAAGAGTTGGGCACGCCGGTCACAAATACGGCTATTTTGGGCGCGTTGGTCAGAGCAACGGGGGTCGTCAAACCGGAGAGCGTTGAGGAGGTCATAAGGGAGAGGTTTAAGGCATATGCCGAAAGAAATGTCGCAGCAGTGAGAGCAGCATTTGCACAGACCAAAATATTTGATAGGGAGGGGCACTGGTGAGCAAAACAAAGGGATGGAAAGAGATACCCATTGGTGGAACCATTGTGGAGCCAGGAAGTTCGGTAGAATTTGATGTAACCGCTTGGAGGACTTTCAGACCAGTCTTTGATAAGAGGAAGTGTACGAAGTGCGGAATGTGCTGGATCTTTTGTCCAGAGGGTGCGATAAAGATAAATGATGATGGAACCTATGATGTTGACCTGTCTTTCTGCAAGGGTTGTGGGATCTGCCAAAGAGCGTGTGCTGTCAAGGCGATTACTATGGTCAAGGAGGGTTAAGCTTGAAGAGGGTTGGACTGTCTGGAAATTACGCGGTGGCTTATGCAGCTAAGATGGCGGACGTGGATGTAATAGCAGCCTATCCCATAACACCACAGACGACAATTGTTGAGAAGCTCTCGGAATTTGTGGCTAATGGAGAGTTGGAGGCTGAGTACATTAACGTTGAGTCGGAGCATTCTGCCCTAAGCGCATGTGTTGGGGCTTCGCTAACGGGTGCCAGAGTTTTCACCGCAACATCTTCACAAGGCTTAGCATACATGCATGAGGTTTTATTTATGGCCTCTGGGCTGAGGACGCCGATAGTTATGGCTAATGTCAACAGGGCACTCTCTGCTCCACTTAACATATGGAATGATCATTCTGACGCCATGGCAGAGAGGGATGCGGGATGGATACAATTGTGGACAACCTCAGCACAGGAGGCTTTTGATGCGACTTTAGAGGCATTTAAGATTGCGGAAGAGGTATTATTGCCAGTCATGGTAAATCTAGATGGATTTATACTAAGTCATACATACGAGCCAGTTATATTACCAGACGAGAGTTTGGTAAAGGAATTTGTGCCTTCAAAGCCTATGGTCAATAGAGTCTCGCCAAAATTTGCCTATAGCATAGGGGTTGTAGGTCCACCGGAGATATATTACGAAATGAAATACCAGGTGGTGGATGCTATAGAGAATAGTCGTAAGAAGATTAAAGAAGTCAATAAAGAGTTTTGTAGTCGGTTTGGAAGAGAGTATAGGTTTGTGGATGCGTACATGATGGAAGATGCTGAGTACGCCTTAGTGACTATGGGCGCGCTCACGGGGACCGCTAGAGCCGTAGCGAATGGGCTAAGGAAGGAGGGGGAGAGGGTTGGCGTTGTCTCAATTAGGTGCTTTAGACCCTTCCCCAAGGAGGACATAGTTTCGATCCTTGAGGATGCGAAAGGGGTGGGCGTAATGGACAGAGCCTTGACCCCTGGAGGTCCTTCCAATCCACTCTTCGCAGAAATTGCAACAGCATTGTACGATATTACCAGAAGGCCACTCCTTCAGAGCTTCGTAGCTGGGTTAGGTGGGAGGGATGTTACGGCAGATGATTTTAAGGCGATGTTCGGTTTGGTGAAAGATGTCGTGAAGGAGGGCAGACCAAGACCATGTGTGTATGTGGGTTTAAGAGAGTGAACAAAAAAGGGGCGATTTTATGAGTGCTATGTTTAGATCTATTAAGGAAGTTCCAAGAGATGAGCTTTTGGCACCAGGTCACAGGCTATGCGCAGGATGCACGGCGGCAACGGCAATAAGGCAAGTGCTGAAGGCCGCCGGAAGAAACATCATTGTTACTACTGCGACAGGCTGCCTCGAGGTGGCAACATCATATTTTCCGCAGACAGCATGGAGAGTGCCTTGGGTTCATCTCGGTTTTGAGAACACTGCGGCATTGGCATCCGGAATAGAGAGTGCTATGAAGGCATTGAGAAGAAAGAAAAAGTCAGATGAGAACCCCCACGTCATAGCTATAGGGGGAGACGGTGGCACGTTCGATATTGGTATTCAGGCGCTAAGTGGAGCGATGGAAAGAGGACACGACTTTTTGTACATATGTTATGACAATGAGGCATATATGAATACAGGAATACAGAGGAGCTCGGCGACCCCCTACTGTGCAGCGACGACAACATCTCCGCCGGGCAAGAGATCCATAGGCCAGAGGACGCAGAAAAAAGATCTGGTTGGCATTGCGGTTGCGCATGATATTCCCTACGCGGCCACCGCTTGCCCCTCTTATCCGATCGATTTAATGAATAAGGTTAAAAAGGGGTTGGAAGTTGAGGGACCAGCGCTACTCCATATTCTGACTCCCTGTCCTACTGGCTGGAGGTTCGACATAAGCATGGGGATTGAGCTGGGAAAGATGGCTGTTTTGACAGGTCTTTGGCCGCTCTACGAGGTGGAGAATGGTGTTACGAGGCTGACAGTTCCAGTTCCCAAGAGGGAGCCCGTGAAAAAATACTTGGAGATGCAGGGGAGATTCAAACACATCACTGAGGAAGAGGTTAGGAGGATTCAGGAAAGGGCGGACAAGCTAGCAATAAAGTTTGGGATGGGACCTGTGAGGCAGTAGATGGAACATGTCAAAAGACAGCAAGTTCTTTCTTAAGGCACTTTTTGTTTTTCTAATTTTCATATTTGGATTCAGTGGAGTTGCAAGGGCAGTCTCTGGAACTAATATGCCGTTCGCCGCTGTTATGTCCGGGAGTATGGAGCCGACCATACCAACCGGCTCGCTCTTGTTCATACAAAAGGTCTCTGGTGAGGAGATAGTTGCAGGTGATAGGCCTGTTGGGGACGTTATAGTCTTTTACTTTCCAGAAACGAAGATCACTGATTATTTCTTATTTGCTGTATATGACCCAGTTCCTTGGTCACATAGAGCAATAGATAAGGAGGAGATAAATGGAAAGTACTACATACTTACGAAGGGGGACGCGAACGCCTACCCTGATGAGAACCCATACAATCCGAGGAGCTGGGTGCCAGAAGACAGAGTGATAGGGAAGGTTGTCTGGTATGTCCCATACCTTGGGTATCCTTTCATATGGATAAAGAACCCCCTGGTAGTTTTGGGGATATTGCTAGTCTTGATTATATTGATAATATTGCCCTCCAGATTCTATCTTTTTGGTTCTTTAGATCAGAAACAAAAAAGCTTTATAAATGACGGCAAAGTTTTTTAAAATATAAATTAATTTTTCGGAGCGAATGATTGTGTTAAAACCTTCTGTTCGAATAGAAAATGTCGTGGCATCCGTAACAATGAACCAGAATATCGACTTGGACGCTATCTCTGGGAACGTGCCCGGTGTGGAGTATAATCCTGAGCAATTTCCTGGGCTTGTCTATAGGCTATCAAAGCCGAGGACTGCCACACTAATATTCTCCTCGGGCAAGATGGTATGCACCGGGGCAAAATCCGAGAAGGAGGTCCACAATGCGGTCAAGAAGATCATCAAGAACCTCAAGGATAGAAATATTGTGATCATAGGTACGCCAGAGATCCAGATTCAGAATATTGTGGCCTCTGCTAATCTGAATGCGGAAGTCAACTTGGAGAAGGCAGCATTCTTGCTGGAAAATGTAATGTATGAGCCGGAGCAGTTTCCGGGGCTCATTTACCGAATGAGTGAGCCAAAGGTAGTGCTTTTGATATTCTCTTCTGGAAAGATGGTTTGCACTGGGGCAAAGCATGAAGATGAAGTAAAAATAGCGGTGGAAAAAATTCACCAGAAATTAAAGGATATAGGAGTGCTCTATGAGGAGTGAGGCATAAAGCCTCCAAAAAACCTTCCATTTAAATTAGCCGTGGTGTAATTAATCTCGATAGCCTGATCGATGATATTTTCATCCCTTCAAGATTTGAATTTAGAGTGTTATTCTAATATTAGATGGGGGTAGGTCAGCACCCTTCAGCCAATTTCTTATCTTTGAGAAGTTGAAGGGCCTCTTTGCATGCAGAAAGTGCTGGAGCGCCACCAGCAACTGCGATGCATCTTATGGTGTCTAAAATCTCAGCCTCCGTCGCTCCTTTTTTGTATGCACCGCGCATTGCAGAGACTACACACTCCTTGCAGTGGCGTTGTGCGCCCATAGCCATTATAATAAGCATCTTTATCTTAGATGGTAATGCACTGTCATCCTGTATAGTCGAGTCGCAGAAGTCATAAAATGTGATGAGCTTCGGGTCTAACTCTGTGGCAATTTCCATTATTGTGGGCGTGAAGCCCATTTTTTTCTTAAATTTTTCGGACAATTCCTTCTTCATAATACCACCACTACGATCATGGTTAATCGAGTTAAAATCCTTATCTAAAATCTTTATATACCAAGAACCGTCGCAAATTTGCACCGATCTTTATAAGTGGGGTGCTAGTTATCTTATGATCTCGGTGTTAGTTTATGGAAGGGGTCTTTGTCAGTGACCTTATCAGACCTATAAGGGAGAGGGCAAAATTTCCGGAAAGAGTTTATGTATTCGATACAACTCTCCGGGACGGGGAGCAAACTCCTGGAGTTTGCTTCACACCAGATGAAAAAGTGGAGATCGCCAAGAAACTTGATGAGCTTGGTGTTGATGTCATAGAGGGAGGATTCCCAGTCAATTCAGAAGAGGAGACCGAGACGGTAAAAAAGATAAAAGAGAGTGGTTTGAAGGCAAAAGTCTGCGGACTCGCAAGGTGTGTTACGGCAGACATTGATGCTTGCATTAAGGCTAATGTTGATAGGGTTCACATATTTATAGCAACCTCAGACACACATTTGAAATACAAGTTAAGAATGGACGAGAGCAAGGCATTGGAACAGGCCATAGCGGCGACAGAATACGTGAAGGCTCACGGGCTTGAGTGTGAGTTTTCCTGCGAGGATGCCACAAGAACCCCGGTGGAGAGGCTGATAAAATTTTACAAGAGCGTAGAAGAGCATGGTGCCGATATACATAACGTGCCCGATACTGTGGGTGTCATGGAGCCCGAGGCCATGTACCACCTCATATCCACACTTAAAAAGGAATTAAAGAAGCCCATATCGGTGCACTGTCATAATGACTTTGGCATGGCAGTGGCAAATACTTTGGCAGGGGTAAAGGCAGGGGCGGCGCAGGTTCACACCACGGTCAACGGACTAGGGGAGAGAGGCGGCAACGCGAGCGTGGAGCAGACCGTAGCGGCGCTGACCGCTATGTACCACGTGAAGACGGGCATAAGGCTTAATCTCTTGAAGGAGACTTCTAGGCTTGTTGAGAAGTATAGCATGATAAAGCTGATGCCAAATTTCCCAATTGTGGGAGACAATGCCTTTGCCCATGAGGCAGGAATCCATGTTCATGGAGTCCTGGCGAAGGCGGAGAGTTATGAGCCCCTCACCCCAGAGATGGTCGGCCAGCGCAGGAGGATAGTAATGGGCAAACATACAGGAAAGCATGCTGTCGCATCATTCGTTAAGGAGAAGTTCAATCTTACTGAAGATCAGATAAAGGAAGTGGTGGAGAGAGTAAGGAGCCTGGCTGTGCATAAAAAGAAGATAATCGAGGACGACGTTGTGGCTGTAGTCGAGGGTGTTCTCGGAAGTGTGCCCGAGTCTGAGAGGGTAGCCAAGCTGGAGGAAGCACTGATAATTACAGGCAACAAAATAACACCAACCGCTTCAGTTCAGATCACCATAGACAACGTGAAGAAGATCGCTGCCGGAGTGGGGACAGGACCCGTTGATGCTGTTGCAAAGGCTATACAAAGCGCACTGGGGGAGGAGATAAGGTTGTTGAACTACAAGCTAGAAGCGATCTCAGGAGGGACAGACTCTTTATGCTCCGTAGAGGTCACAGTGGAGGATAGAGAGGGAAGGACTGCAATGGGCATAGGAGTCGGGGGAGACATTGTGATGGCTTCGGTAAATGCGCTGATGGAGAGCTTAAACAGGATCTACAGAAAAAGAAGGGCATAGGATAAAAGAATAAAGAATAAAATAAAGAATAAAGAATAAAAAAGGAAGGGTAAATCATTTTAATTTCTTTTTATTTATTACGATTCAGCTGAACATCTTACTTAAGGTCTTCATGTCTTCGTATCTTTTCAGGTCGCCGGTCGAAATTGTTTTTGGGACTGTCTTGATGGCAGCTTCGAAGTGGCGCATCTCGACTTTCTTAGGTTTCATCTCCTCCCTGAGGGCATTAAGCGCGGCTTCCCTGCATACGGCTTCTATGTCGGCACCAGTGTAACCCTCAGTCTTCTCTGCAAGTACCGAGAGGTTGACATCCTCTGCCAGCGGCATCTTTTTGGTGTGTACCTTGAAGATCTCCTCTCTGGCTTTTTTATCTGGAAGTGGTATGTAGACAGTTCTATCGAATCTACCTGGTCGCAATAGAGCAGGATCTAGTATGTCAGGTCTGTTGGTGGCGGCGATCACGACTACACCCTTCAGAGACATGAGCCCATCCATCTCGGATAATAGCTGGTTTACGATGCGCTCAGTCACACCAGAGTCATACCTGGCGCCCCTCACGGGTGCAATTGAATCTATCTCGTCAAAGAATATAATGCAAGGTGATGCCTGTCTAGCCTTCTTGAAGATCTCCCTTATTGCCTTCTCTGATTCGCCCACCCATTTGCTGAGGACCTCAGGACCCTTTACGCTTATGAAGTTCGCAGAACTCTCGGTGGCCACAGCCTTTGCCAGTAGAGTCTTACCTGTACCTGGCGGACCGTAGAGGAGTATCCCCTTAGGCGGAGTTATGCCCATCTGCTCGAATAGCTCTGGGTGCTTTATTGGAAGCTCCACCATCTCCCTGAGTTGCTTCTTCACGTCCTCAAGACCTCCGACGTCATCCCAGTGGACTTCTGGGACTTCGATGTAAACCTCTCGCAGTGCCGATGGTGTTATCTCCTTTAGTGCCTCGTAGAAGTCCGACCTGTTTACCTTTAGCGTCTTGAGTATGTTTGCAGGTATTGTTTTCTTCTCTAGGTCGATCTTGGGCAAGAAGCGCCTGAGGGCGCGCATGGCCGCTTCTCTGGCGAGGGCTGCGAGGTCAGCACCGCTAAATCCATGTGTGAGTTCTGCGATTTCGTCGATGTTTACGTCTTCCTCAAGGGGCATCCCCCTGACATGAACCTGAAGAATCTCGCGCCGTGCCTTTTTGTCTGGCATAGATATTGAGATCTCTCTGTCGAACCTTCCAGGTCTCCTCAGGGCAGGGTCGACAGCGTCGGGTCTGTTTGTCGCCGCAATGACCACCACTTGGCCCCTCGATTTCAAGCCGTCCATGAGTGTGAGAAGTTGAGCGACAACACGCCGTTCTACTTCCCCTGTAACCTCCTCTCTCTTGGGAGCGATCGAGTCGATCTCGTCTATGAAAATGATGCTTGGGGCGGACTTCTCTGCCTCCTCAAAGATCTCCCGTAGTCTACTCTCTGACTCTCCATAGAACTTGCTCATGATCTCTGGTCCGTTGATTGATAGGAAGTTTGCTCCAGACTCGTTGGCAACAGCCTTTGCAAGGAGAGTCTTTCCGCAGCCCGGAGGACCATATAACATTACGCCCTTAGGGGGCTCTATTCCCAAGTGCTTAAATAATTCGGGATGTTTCATCGGAAGCTCTATCATTTCTCTGATCTTGGTCTTGGCATCTTCAAGGTCGCCGATGTCCTCGTATGTCACCTGTGGAACAGTGATCTCAGTCTCCTTAATTGGTTCTTCCTTTATGATCACCTCTGTGTCTTGCGTCACATATGCGTAAGGAGACGGTTGGACGGAAGATACCACGAGCTTCAAGGCTTCCCCCAGTACGGGTATTGGTACGGTATCACATTTGCTAACTGGCTTGTCCTCAAGCATATGTTTCACGTACTCATTAAAGTCGGAACTGAACTGTATTCGGTCTACGGGTGCCAAGATCACCTTTGTTGCGGGCTTTATCTCTGCCTCAGAGACCTTCACCGCATCGCCTGTTGAGGCACCGGCGTTGTGGCGGATTATGCCATCGATCCTGATAATGTCTTGACCTTCATCCTCTTCATATGCAGGCCATATACGCGCCACCGTGGTGCGCTGTCCTGTGATGGATATGAAGTCGCCAGGCCTTAAGCCTAGACGCGACATTACATCGCGGCTTATCCTTGCCAAACCCCTTCCAACGTCCCTTTGTGACTTTGCCTCTGCAACCTTCAATATAATAGGTTCTTTTGTCATAATTGACACCACACCTTCCTACTTATTATTCTTAAATATATATTTTACTGCAATATATCTGGGTGTTGCAGCATTTTTATTAAGCAAAGGGCAAGATATAGACTGGGATGTCAGATGGAGACCCTGAAGATAGTCTCTATGGAGCGGACTGAGAGGCTTGCTTGGCTCTCAAAAATAGAACTAAAGGAAAAAGAGAAGGAAGAGATCACCCATCAGTTGAACAGAATATTGGAAGCGTTCAAGACGCTCGATGAGTTGGATTTGAGCAAGGTGGAACCTACCTTTCATGTGGTGGAGATGGTTAATGTCTTTAGGGAGGATAATGTGAAGGGTTCTCTTTCGCAGAAGGACGCGCTCTCCACCGCTTCCAAGACTAAGGATGGGTTCTTTGTGGCTCCGAAGATCGTTTAGGGGGGAGACTTACGAGAATTACAGAGCTCACACTATTTGAGCTAAGCGAGTCTCTGAGGTCAGGTGAACTCACATGGGAGGACGCGGTTGAAGCTTACTGTGATCAGATTAAGAGGTATGATGATGATCTGAATGCGTATATCACTGTAAACGGAGTGGAACGAAAACCGGTGGGGGAAAAGCTCTCCGGAGCGCCTATAGCCATCAAGGACAACATATGCACAAAGGGTCTGAGGACGACATGTGGTTCAAAGCTACTCGAAGACTACATACCCCCTTATGATGCTACAGTGGTCCGCAGGTTAAAGGAGGCAGGGGCCGTAATACTTGGCAAGACCAATATGGACGAGTTTGCCATGGGTTCATCCACGGAAAATAGTGCCTTCTTTCCTTCCAAAAACCCATGGGATAGGTCCAGAGTCCCAGGAGGGTCCTCCGGAGGGAGCGCTGTAGCTGTTGCGGCAAGGGAGGCGGCTGCAGCCCTCGGCTCAGACACCGGAGGTTCGGTGAGGTGCCCTGCGAGTTTCTGCGGCATAGTAGGCTTAAAGCCGACGTATGGTCTGGTGAGCAGGTTCGGCCTTGTGGCATTTGCAAACAGCCTAGAGCAGATAGGCCCAATGACGCGCGATGTTAGAGATTGCGCCTTGATGATGAACATTATCGCGGGTTATGATGAGATGGATGGGACTTCCGTCAACAGGCCGCGCGAGGATTATCTATCATATCTGGATATGGACATAAGAGGAATCAGGATCGGGGTGCCAAAGGAATTTTTCGGAGAGGGGACAGAGGAAGGAGTGGCGAAGGAGGTTTGGAGGAGTATACACATTCTTGAGAGCCTAGGAGGAGAGTATAATGAGACAACACTGCCGACCCTTAGGTACGCGCTCCCCACCTATTACCTGATTGCTATGTCCGAGGCTAGTTCGAATCTAGCTAGGTACGACGGGATCAGGTATGGAGTTAGGGCGGAGGACGAAGGGATGGACTGGTCAGCCTCATACTCCAGAACCAGGAGCCTCTTCGGTATGGAAGTGAAGAGGAGAATTATCCTCGGAACTTTCGCGCTCTCCGCCGGATATTATGAGGGCTACTATCTGAAGGCCCTCAAAGTGAGGACCCTGATAAGGAGGGACTTTGAGAGGCTTTTTAAGGAGTTTGATGTGGTCGTCGGACCGACGGTGCCAACAACTGCATTTAAGCTGGGGGAAAAAGTCGAAGATCCCCTCGCCATGTATATGACGGATATAGATACCGTTACTATCAACTTGGCGGGGATACCCGCAATATCGGTGCCATGTGGTTTTTCCAATGGACTACCTGTGGGTTTGCAGATTATGGCTCCACCTTTTATGGAGGGCAAGCTCCTGACCGTTGCAAAAAGAATTGAGGAGGAACTGAAGTTAAACCTGAATCCACCTTTGTGAGGGATGATCATGAGCTTTGAAGAAAATGTTCTTATCGGGCTGGAGGTTCACTGCCAACTCACAAACCTCAAGACTAAGCTCTTCTGCGGGTGTAGCTCAGATTACAGGGGAAAAGAGCCGAACTCTAATGTCTGCGTTATTTGCCTTGGGCACCCAGGGTCGCTCCCAAAACCAAATAAAGGAGCCATCGAGTACGCGATAATGACAGGACTTGCACTGAACAGCACAATTAACTCTAGGACCTCCTTCTACAGGAAGAATTACTTTTATGTGGATATGAGCAAGAACTTTCAGATCTCAATGTATGAGACCAACGGATCCGCCGCGATATGTACGGGGGGCTATCTGGATATAAACGTGGGAGCAAAGAAAAAGAGGATAAGAATAACGAGGATACAACTCGAGGAAGATCCAGCAAAGCTGGTTCACATCGGTCCAATCGATCTTTCACCGTACACTCTGGTCGATTATAACAGGGCAGGAATGGCTCTGCTAGAGGTTGTCACCGAGCCGGACCTCTCATCCCCTAGGGAGGCGAGAGTATTCCTTCAGAAGTTAAGATCCATACTGGAGCACATAGGGGCGTTTGATGGGGGGCTGGAGGGTGCTATGCGGTGCGATGCGAATGTATCAGTAGAGGGTGGTGCAAGGGTCGAGATCAAGAACATCTCGTCGTTTAAGGAGGTGGAGAGAGCTCTGAGCTACGAGATCTCAAGACAGGCGGCGATGATTAAGAAGGGGGAAAGGGTGGTAAGGGAGACGCGCCATTGGGACGAGATCAGGAAGGTCACAATATCTCTTAGGGAGAAGGAGGAGGAGTATGATTACAGGTACTTCCCTGAGCCTGACATAGTCCCCCTGCACATCACGCCCGATTATGTGGAGCAAATAAGAGCCAAAATGCCAGAGTTGCCTGACGCTAGAGCAGATAGGTTTGTGAAAGAGTATGGGATACCAGCATATGATGCGCAGGTGCTTACTTCGGAGAAAGCATTGGCAGACTTCTTTGAGGAGTGTGTTAGGATCTACCGAGACCCGAAAACCGTCAGCAATTGGATAATGAGTGATTTGTTGGGCGTGCTCCATGAAAAGGGGATGGAGATTCAAGAGTCCAAGATTACTCCGAAGGCATTGGCGGAGATGCTCCAATTGATAAAGGAGGGCACCATAAGCGGAAAGATCGGGAAGATAATTCTGCCAGAAATCGTGGAGACTGGTAAAATGCCGTCTCAGGTTGTGAAGGAGAAGGGAATGGAAAGGATAGCGGACAGGGAGATTATTGAGAGGGTTGTGGAGGAGGTTTTTGCCGAGAATATCAAGGCAGTAGATGATGCCCTGACGGACAGCAATGCCGTGAACTACCTGATAGGACAGGTTATGAGAAAGACTAAGGCAAAGGGCGACCCCAAGCTGGTAAACGAAATTGTAAGGGAGAGGTTAGAGAGAGTGAAAAAGAGGAGGTGATTAAGACCAAAATCAATTATTTGGACGTAGATCGAGAAAGGAAGGCTCTACAGTTTTAAATTATTTGTTCGGGCGGATTCCTTTTCCAAGTCCAAAATTTCGAATATTTAGATCCATTTTTATGCACGGTTTTCCGTCAGAAACTTGGTAAATCATCCAATGGACGAGTTACAGATCATACCTGTCGAAAACAATTTTCATAAGGTTAATAACTGATTGAGAGTTACAACAAATTGTGATCCTAATGTCGGAAGAGATCATTAAGAGGGGGCTAGAAAGAGGGTGGTTGCTAGAACCCGAGGCGAAGGAACTCTGCCGCATTTATGGGCTATCGGTTGGGGAATGGAGGGTTGTTAAAGATCTTGATGGTGTGAAATGCGCTGTTGAAGAACTTGGTTTTCCTCTTGTTATGAAGATAGTTTCCCCAGATGTGCTCCACAAGTCGGACGTCGGCGGAGTTATACTTAACATAGACAGCGAAGAGAAGGCATTAAACTCCTTCTTGAAGATAAAGGAGATAGCAGAGAAGGGAGGCTACAAACTTGATGGTGTCTTGTTAGAACGCATGGCACCCCAAGGTGTAGAGACGATAATCGGAGCCAAAAGAGATCCCCAGTTCGGACCAGTCTTAATGTTTGGGCTTGGGGGCATCTTTGTTGAGGTCTTTAAGGACGTCTCCTTCAGGGTGGCACCTATAGGAAAGAATGACGCAATGGAGATGGTTTCTGAACTTAAGGCATACCCAATATTGAGGGGCATCAGGGGAAGAAAGCCCAGTGACATCAACAGTATAGTAGACGCCATAGTCAAGGTTTCAGAGATGATGATGGAATTGCCGCAGATTAGCGAGATAGACCTAAACCCGACGATTGCTTATGAGGTAGGTTATAAAATAGTGGACGCAAGGATATTACTAAAGAAAGGTCAATAGGGTGTAACTTTTTGTTAGATGTATTATCAGTGGGAAACATAAACATCGATCTATCATTCTTCATCAATAAATTGCCAGATTTGGATGGCGAGGAGATCGCAGATCTGGAGATCTTTCACGGGGGATCTGCTGCCAATTTTGCCGTCGGGCTCTCAAGATTAGGGCTTAAAGTTGGAATTCTTGGGTGTGTTGGGGACGATCAGTTTGGAAGAGAGGCGATTGATGAGCTGAGCAGGGCGGGTGTTGCGACAGAGTTTGTGACCATAATGAAAGGGAAAAGGACGGGGATTGTCTGCGTTCTTGTGGATAGGAGTGGGGGCAGGAGAATGCTTGCCCATAGGGGCGCTAATGCAGAGCTTGACTCTATTTTGAAAAATCTGCCAGATGCGAAGTTTCTACAGCTCTGCAATGTTAGCAGAAATGTTTTAATGAAGATTAAGGGGAGCCAAAGGCAGGCACGTATGTCCATAGATCCTGGAGGAGGAGTTGTTGAGTTAATGCCCGAAGACTTGGATGGAATTGATGTACTTTTGCTAAACGAGCTGGAGTGCAAGTTCTTGACAGGCTCAGACTACAGGGAGGGTGCAAGGAAACTCGCAGAGTATGTGGGGAATGTGGTCGTAAAGCTAGGGGATAAAGGAGCATATGCATTTGACGGAAAAGAAGAGAACTTTCAGAGAGCTTTGAGAGTGAATGTTGTCGACACGACGGGGGCGGGAGACGCTTTTGATGCGGGCTTCATGGCTGCGTTCATAAATAGAATGAATGTCGAAGAATGCCTACGCTGGGGCATCGCCACAGCTTCGCTGAAGATACAGAGAAGGGGTGCCAGGGAGGGTTTGCCCACACTTCTTGAGCTTAAAGAGTTTCTGTCACGAAACCCATGGAATGTTAACTCTTAACTATTAAGACGCCACTCCCTCGGTATTGCCCACGCTTCAGCATAAGTAAAGCTTCATTGGCCTCCTCGAGCCTAAATTTTCTGATCTCAGGTCTTATCGGAATCTTTGCCGCCAAATCTAGGAACTCTTGCACATCTGCTCTAGTGATGTTTGCAACACTCTTAACTTCCCTTTCGCCCCATAGGTGGAGGGAGTAGTCAAGATCAGTTATCGGCGTCTCCTTTCTTATCAGGTTCATTACGAGGCGCCCTCCTTTCTCTAGATTTCTAAGGGCCTCCCTGACGGGCGCTCCAGTTGGTGTTGTGTCTATTGCACAGTTGAGTTTCTCAGGAGGAGTACCACCGGTCTCGCCCACCCAGTCCGCACCCATCTCTATAGCAAGCTCACTGGCGGCGTCCCCCTTTTTCCTCGTGAACACAAAGATCCTTGAGTTGGGGAAGAGGTACCTTATGAGTTGGAATTGGATGTGGGCGGAGGATCCGAAACCGAAGAGTCCAATGATGTCACCATCTCTCATTCCCGTGAGCTTCAGAGCTCTGTACCCTATTGCTCCCGCGCATAGGAGTGGCGCAGCCTCACAATCTGTAAAGATATCAGGTATTCGATAGGCGAAATCTTCATGGACCAACGTATATTCTGCGTATCCTCCGTCAGAGTCGCAACCCGTGCCCATAAACTTCTCGCAGAGGTTCTCAAGACCCATCCTACAGAAGCGGCACATCCCGCATGCACGGTAGATCCATGCTACGCCCAACCTTTCGCCAGTGCGGAACCTAGAGGCAGTAGGTCCAAGCTTTATAACCTTTCCTATTATTTGGTGTCCAGGTATGACTGGAATTTTTGTCGGCAACCTTCCTTCTATTTCATCCAGTTCGGTGCGACAGATCCCGCATACTGAAATCTTTAACAAGATCTCATTACCAGTTGGCTGTGGTACCGGTAAGTCCTCAAAGGTCAGCGGATTATTTTCGACAGGGGAGGTTTTTTTGAGAACCATCGCCTTCATTCGATCATCCCATACAACTTTCATCGTCTCGGTATTTGAATTTTTAAGGAGTTGGTAGCAATTGGAAATTTGGCTGATTTATTTTGGAACGGGCCTGCGAGGGTTATACTAATTTAAGCATTCAAAAGTCAGCAGATATATGTGGAGATTTAGTTAGTATAATGACAAAAAATTCTTAGCTTATGGTCTGATGCAAAGGGTGGTTATCGGCTCAGCTGCAGTTTTGAGTTTAAGGGAAGTAGATCTTAACTGATGCTTTCGCAGACCCAGCCTTAACTCAATAAATTCAGGGATTACGGAGTTGATAAATCTAAAGGAAGGGGATCCATAAATCAAGCCCCTGCAACATGGGTTAACGTACACATAAAAAATCTCGCCCCTGAATTCGAAATATGCTTGATTTCGGTGCTCATATTGAGGGGTCTCGAAGACTGCAAAGGGCCACATCTTACAGGCAAGTGGTTTCAAGGGTTGTATGCCGCACACCATCTTCCCATTTCGCTTAACCTGAAATATGCACCTTCCGTCTAGCCTTCTCTTCAGGTAAGTGGTCCCAACTCGGAGTTCCATACATGAGAAACCAAAAATATTAGACAATAGAGTCGTTTCGTATGTCCTCAACGGAACAATGAACTCTTTACAGCATTCACCACAAGTTGTACAGAACCAATCTTTAATTTTGCTCCAAGGAACGTATTTCATGGAGCATCCATAGAGTTTTAAGTGGAGGGCGCCGCTTATTTTTATCGGAGCCCCTTTTACTTCTCGGCTTTAAATTTCAGATTATTTTGAACCATCGTGGGAGAAATTGTTAAAAGAGCGATTTCGATGTAAGCATACAATTTTGGAATTTATAGTTTCTTCAGAAACTCTATTATTCCCACTCCTCGGACTATATCACTTCTGATACTTCTGAATCCGAGTGCATTCATGACACCCTCCAGATATTTTCCAGTGAGTTCTAGAAGAGTCTGATCGGCGTTTGGGGCGATCATACTGATGGTTGTTCTTCCGTCAGACTTCCCCTCCATCTTGACCTCAGAGAGGTGCCAGAGCGAAGTGGAGAGTAAAGAGGGCAATATATTGAGTGGATCTTCAAATTTTGCCATCAAATACTTGCCGTACCACTCCCCGGCAGAGAACCATTCTTTTTCTAGATCCTCTTTATTATCCCATTTCTGGATTAGCTTGAGGAATAGATCCATGGGCAAGATTAGGGCACCTGAATCCTTCTGAACTTTAATCAATTTGTAAAAGTTTGTGAGATCCCCCACAGTCACTTTCATTTCACTTACTTTCAAAGCGTCTTGGAGGATCTCGTTAACAAGGGCAAAAAGAGTCTTGTTCTCCCTCCTCGCCATTTCAGAGATCTTTTCCAAGACATCTGCTCTGACCACGACGAGCTTCTTTTCCACTTTCTCTGGCATCAGAGCTCGCCCTCCTGTTTAAACTTGAGGACTATTATCCCTTTTGACACCTCCCTCGATGCGATCCCAAAACCCATACTGTTCATGACGCCCTCCAAAAAAATAGCAACAGCCTCAGATCTTTTCTCACCCAACCTTGGTGAGATGCATACAAGTCTCTCATTGGAGATCGAGATATCGGGATTTACCCCGACAACCTCCCTAAGAATCCTCTCAACCTTTTTGAGGTCCCTGATGTTGTTGAGCTCCAAGTACCTGCCAAAAACTATACCAGAGGATCTCCAATAATCCTTCATTTTTGAGTCGAAGGAAGTGGATTCCATAAGGCGCTCATGGAGGGGCTCTGGTATTAAGACCATTCCCGAGTTCCTCGCGATCTCCAAGATCTTGGCGTCCTCTATAATTGTAGTCAAGTCCTTCCCCCATTCGTTTGCCCTTATGAAAGCACTCAAGGCCTCGTTAACTATACTAAAGACTGTTCTGCCACGCTCTTTTGCTATCTCATTTATCCTATCTGCCAAGTTCTCTTGAGCGGCCAGGAACTTTCGTCCCAATTTGATCTCCTTTGTTGTCAAATATTAACATAATAAATAGGTCTTCCCCTCTATAAATACTGCATCTGAGTCCTACATCAGCAATGAGACACATTCTGAAAAATGGTTTAAGGTACTGATTTATTTTTGGATTTTTGTTATTAATTGTGAAGCCTTGCTCATTATTGAGACACAAAGTAGCGTTTGCGTATGGAGGGCAAAAATTAGACGTGTTACTCATTCACGCATTAGATATCACTTGGGTTTCATGAAAAGTTTTCCATGGAGGGCATAATAAATGAGCCGTCAGTGTGGTTTACGACCCTCACACCAATCTCATAAACGGCTTCTATCCTTTCCCTTGTTATAACCGAATGCGGAGGGCCGACCGCAAAGAGGGAACCATTTTTCATGAGCGCCACAGAATCGGAAAACATTATGGCTTGGTTTGGGTCGTGTAGGCTCATTACAACACCAATACCGTTTTCCCTTGCAATGCGCCTTACCATCCCAAGGACCAAAAATTGGTTCTTGAAGTCGAGATGAGCGGTGGGCTCATCCAAGAGTAAAAGCCTTGGTTCTTGTGCTATTGCTCTTGCTATCAAAGCCAGCTGCCTTTCTCCTCCGCTCAATTGATCATACGGACGATGACTAAGGTGAGATAGCCCTACCATGCTAAGTGCTCGTTCTGCAATCTGGCGATCCAGCTTCGAGGGCTGCTGGAAGAAATCAAGGTGAGCCGTCCTTCCCATTAGCACGAGATCCAGCGTAGAGAAGGGGAATGGGGGCACATGAGCCTGAGGCACATACCCCACAAGACGTGCGAGCTCCCACCTCTTCAATTCGTAAGCGTTCTTGCCATTAATTATCACTTTGCCCCTCTCAGGTTTGAGAAGGGCATTGATGCACTTTAGCAAAGTTGTCTTGCCACATCCATTCGGACCCAAGAGGGTGAGGACCGTGCCAGCCTCGACATTTAAAGATATGGAGTTCAGTTTGAAGGTGTTTCCGTACGAAAAAGAAAGATCTTCGACTGAAACTATTGCCTCCACGATCCTCCACCCCTTTTCTTCAGTAGATAAAGGAAGAAAGGCGCCCCGATCATTGTCGTTATTACGCCGACTGGAAGTTCGTATGACGTAAGAGACCTCGCAACATCATCAGCCAAGAGGAGAAAGACTCCGCCTAGGCTCGCAGAGATTGGGATCACGATCCGATTGTCAGGAGTCCTCATGAGCATCCTGACTAAGTGAGGGATCACAAGACCCACCCACCCGATAATACCGGCTACAGAGACGAACGACGAAACCATAAGGGTTGTGGTTAAAAGGATTATGAGACGATCCCTTTCGACATTGATGCCAAGAGATTTCGCCTCCTCGTCGCCCATCGAAAGCACATTGAGGCGCCAGCGCATTAGAGTGATTATGAGAAAAGTGACCAGTATTAAGGGAACCGATTGTAGGACCTCGGTCCAGCCTGAGACCGCCATACTTCCCATAAGCCAGTAGACGACACTCGATAGCTTCTCTGGTGTTGTGAAGAATTTGATTATTGAAAGGGCGGCTGAGAAGAGCGCCGTTACGATCACACCAGCCAAGACTAATGAGACTGTCGATGCTTGTCCCCGATCGCGTGCAACAAAATAGGTTAACATGAACGCCATGAATGAGAATGAGAAGGCAAATAGCTGGGTAAGACCAATGATAGCTGGAAAGAATGCTATGGAGATCGCCGCCCCCAGCCCAGCCCCAGCCGATAAGCCAAGTATGTAGGAGTCTACGAGAGGGTTCTTGAACACGGATTGTAGGGATGCACCAGAGACAGAGAGTGCTATGCCACCAAAAAGAGCCAGAATGATCCTAGGGAGCCTGATCATAAAGATGACTTCTTTGTATATTTGAGTTTGAGGCGACCCGGAGCCAAAGTTTGGATCAATACTCAGGAAAAGGGTTACCAAAACTTCATTAAACGGAATCTGGTAAGAGCCGATTGTCAAAGATAGTAGAAACACTGGCAGCGGTAAGAAGAGAAGGAGGAAAAAAATGCCTTTTTTGGATCCAAGCAATAGTGCCACCTATTGATTATAGTAGGTTGATATAAGGAGGTCTGAAACGGCATCAATATTTATTTCGCCAAAATATTTTGGCTGAATAATCTTCGCCAGCTTCATTTCACCAATTAACATCCTAGGTCCCCAGTCAAGATAGGCTCCCTCCGTTCTAGAACCTATCAGGACTGTGTAAACGCATGAGTTCTTAACTGCTTTAAGATTACCCCAAACGCTACTTTTCGTAACTAAGTCGAGCTGGGATTGGAGTGCCGCGCCATCATAGCCAACGATTATTATAATGTCAGGATCCCAAGCCAGCAGCGTCTCGAGATTGATCTTTGGCCAAGATTGGCTCGGGAATTTCCTAAGTGCTATGTTTATTCCGCCCACATCTTCAACAATCTTACCCCATGTACTGTTTCCGTAAGCAGTCAGAAGCCCGTCTTTCTCAACTCTGCATAGGAGGACGGCAGGCCTCTCGCTTTCGGGTATTTTAGATGCGGTAGACAGTATGACGGTGTGCCTTATTTCCAAGAAATTTATGAGTGATTCTGCTCTTGCCTCAGCTCCGAATATTTTACCCAACAGTTTTATTGCATTGAGTTGATCGTTAAAGTTGTTGGAGTACATGCAGATAACAGGAATGCCGAGTGACTCAAGTGACTTTATAATGTCAGCAGTCTTGCCATAGCCAAAATCCATAACTACGACGTCTGGCTTGAGGGAAAGTATAGTCTCAAGGTTTACTCCACTAAAGAGATCGCCTACTACCGGGCGTTCCCTTACAATCTTGGGAATGTATATTGATGAAAGTGTGTATTTATCTATACCTACAATTTTATCGGAGGCGCCCAGCGCCGAGGTTATTTCATTCCAATAGGAGTTCAAAATTACGGCTTTGTTCACAGGTACTGAAAGCAAAACGCTTCGGCCTGACATATCTTGGATTGTGATTGAAGAGGGCTGAGGGCTCCTTGGAAAGTTCGCTGTTGTTAAGAAGAAACCAACAGAGACTATCAATATTGTTAAGGCGAGAACGAAAATAACGAACCTTAATCGCAACCTATTCACCGCAAGATGAAAAGTTGCTTTTTTTATTAAAGTTTGTGTTTCATATGAAACAATTATATTGGCTGGTTAGAGGCAAGCCTATCTCATGCGCCACTTAATGACCTAATATAATATGTCAGATCATGTCAACTGCCCATGTCTAAAGAACATGGGCTTGCAGGTGAGTCACAATGGCTGTAGCCATTCATCCCTGCATTAGGCTGGCTGACGTCAGCCCGTCCAGAGCGAGCCAGCTCGGCTCTGGAGATTGGAGTGCCTTTAAAGCCGTTTCTCCAGACATTGGGTGGGATAACCATGTATTTAAACTTTAAACCTCAATTCCTCCCACGACTGAAGTTCGTGGGTTTCCTTGAGGTGTTTCGATGATTGAAATAAATTCTGAAGAACAGCAAATACCAGACTTAATCAGTTGTTGAAGCTTAACTTTTTCTCCTGTGAGCTGCTGATGATAAATTCGATATAAGATTTCTTCCAAAATCGATCAGTCGCTGAACATCATTTCTGTCTTTAGCCTCGGCATAAATCCTAACAACATTCTCAGTGCCTGACTTTCTGAGGAGGATCCATGAGTCCTCCTCCAAAAGGATCTTTAAACCATCAATTTTGTTTATGCCAACAACTTTTCTGTCTTGAATCACTTCTGGAACTTGAATATCTTCTAGACTGATTTCCACGTCGGGATCTATCACAAGATCTAGCCTGTTGGATTCGACATATCCATATTTCTCATACATTTCTTTTAGAAGAGTATGGAGAGGCTTTCCGCTCAATTCCACAGACTCTAGTAAGAGTAGCGCTGAGGCAATTCCATCTTTTTCAGGGATGTGCGAGATGAAACTAATGCCCCCGCTCTCTTCACCTCCAATAACCACTGAACCATTCCTGAGGAGTGAGCTGATATATTTGAACCCCACAGGAGTCTCTATTACCCGTCGACCCAGTTTTTTGGCGACAGAGTCTATTAAGTGGGATGTGGCAACTGTTCTAGCAGCATCACCAATTATAAAACGCCTCTCGCTGAAATGAGCGTAAAGCAGGGGAAGAATTTGGTTTGCCAATAGGAATGTGCCACAACTCGTAACTGCTGCCAACCGATCTCCGTCCCCATCGAAGGCAAACCCGATATGGCATTTTTCGGAAAGAACCTTGGCTAGTAAGACTTCCAAGTTTTGAGGGACTGGATCTGGGGAGATGCCCCCGAAATTTGGGTCGATATTCCCTCTTACCATTACTGTCTCAATGCCAAGTTCTTTGAATGCCCTCTCTGCAATGCCAGAGGTAGCGCCATGCATGGAATCCAAAGCCACTTTCAATTTTGAGGTCTCTATGCTTAGGAGAGATTTCAGATGGTGGACATATTCAGGTATTGGATTGAGTGTAGAGATTAGTCCCTCGCCCTCCAACTGTTGGTATTCCTTACATTGGGGCGGAGTATCAGGCAGCAATGACTCGATCTTCGAGGTTATGTCGGTCGAGGCTGGTCCACCGTAATCAGGTATGAATTTTATGCCGTTATAAATGGGAGGGTTGTGCGAGGCAGTTATCATGACGGCGCCGTCGAGTGAGAAGTGGAGTGTTGCGAATGCAGCGACAGGTGTTGGCACGGGGTGGGGCGGAACAAAAGAGGGTATCCCAAAAGAAGAGAGAACTTCTGCGCAAGCCCTTGCAAAAGACTTTGACCCCTCACGCCCGTCGTATCCTATGAATACGCCCCTATTTTTACCTAAAAGCAGGAGGTACTTGGCGATTGCCCCGGAAACTATCCTCACGTTGGTATCGTTAAAATCCACATCAGTTCTGGATCGCCAGCCGTCTGTGCCAAAGGATATTCTCTTCCGAGGCAATCTGCCCACCGGTTACCGGACGATGATGATAGTGCAAGGGAGGCTTATAGCCAAGGATATTGTAACGCTTCCCATAAGGATTCCCCGTTCTCCGGAGTAACCCCGAGATCCAAGTATTGCCAAATCGTAGCGCCCTCTGACGACCTCATCGTAGATCTCTGATGCCACAGAGCTCTGGTTCCATTCTGCGATTTTCAGGATCTTCTTTGTTATGAGGCCAAAACACTTGCATCTAGACTCCGCTGCCTCGAGTATCGACTCGCCAGATTTCTTGAGCTCCTCTATCGCCTGTTGGGATGTCAGGTTTGGAGGCGGTATTATTACATGCATTAGCGTGATCTTGGCCCCGTCGCGCATGCCGAATTCCAATGCAAGATCAAGTGCCCTCATGGAGGCTGGAGATCCGTCGATGGGCACAAGTATGTTCTTAAAGATCGTCTTCACCTCCCTATGCCCAAAGACTCGTTTGTGAGGCGCATTGATTCCTCCGGACTCTCAGTTAGCTTTGTCATTGCCCTAATGGCATCAATATTTTCAGGGACCACAATAGCCTCCTGGTGCACAGCCTGTGTGAGGTAGACCTCCTTGCCAAAGGACTTCACGGACTCCTTCCAAATGACCAGTTCAGGCAGATCGTAACGTGCCCTACCAAGATCCCTGGCGTACTCGATTATTGTTGAGGTTGAATCCACACCCTCCTGTGCAGACACTATCCTTATCCGCGGATACTGGGAGAGGGCGTTCAGGACATCACTCTCTGTTGCGGAATTATTGAGTTCAAGGTTTAGGACGTGGACGTGCATCAGCGTCTCCGGCACGGCGAATGCCATTGTGGTTATATCTATATGGGGCAGCACCTTCTGAACGTCAGGACCGTGATGAGATGGAATTGTTACGGGGTCAGGCACTATGCTGTTGATGGGACCCTTTGAGTCCTCTGCAGGGTCGGCGCCCCGCCTAACTAGGACGACCCTTGCCTTCCTTATACCAAAAGCCTTATCTATTGCGTATAGGGAGCGGCAAAGACCCGTGGTGTTGCAGGAGACCACTCTCACGAAATCCCTTCCAATGGCGCCCTTATAATTGCAGACCGCATTGAAGGAGAAGCCCGCAACATCGTGCTTTTCCCCGCCTTGGAATATTGCCTTCACCTTATACTTCTCGTAGAGGGGCTTGTAGGACGCCCCCACCTTTCCTGGAGTGCAGTCGACCACAAGATCAACCTCTTTGAGAAGGTCCTCAAGCGTGCCCTGAACTTTGAGACCTGCGTCCTCGAATGCCTTCAGGCGGTCCTGCGATGTGGCGAAGAGCTTTATCCCCTTGTTAACGGCAATCCTCCCTTCGAAGTTAGGCTTGGTCTTCGTTACACCCACAAGTTCCATATCTTTTTGCTTTAGGACGGCGTCGGCGACTCTCTTCCCAATAGTTCCGTAACCATTTATAGCGACCTTGACTGGCATATATCAACACCTGATATTATATTATCACCTGTCTGCTTTAAACTTCTGCGCGGAAGCCGCTAGAACCTCAATGGCTGGGAGCCTTTCACCAGAGAGAAACGCAATGAAGGCACCGCCACCAGTGCTGAAGTAATCGATTTTATCGGCTATTCCGAGCCTCTCAGAGATTGCTCTTAAATGTCCGCCGCCCAGCAGGGTTTTGGCTCCGCTCTTGATCACTGCCTTTAGTAGCTCTTCGGAGCCCTTGGAAAACCTATGATCCTCAATATATCCGGCTGGACCGCGCATTATTATCACTTTGGCACCGTTCATAATACTTGAGTAGAGATCGACGGTTTTGCTGCCAATGTCATATATAGGAGAGTGGTCCTGCACATCTCCTAGAGGCAACTCCAACCGTTCATCAGACCTCAAAATTGCTACGTCTACAGGTGTGACGATTTTGTCAGGGTAATTTTTCAAGAGGTTTTGGACCCTAGGTAGAAGAGAGTACAGACCCTTCCCCTCTATGATCTTCACCGTGGCTTTTCCAAGGCGCTCTCCCTTTGCTATAAGGAACAAATGTGAGACCAAGCCTGTGAGGAGGACCTTGTCTGCAACGCCCTTCGGCAAAAGCGATTCCATCAACTGAACAGAATCGGCAACCTTTCCGCCACCCAAAACGAATATGCATGGCTTCGAGGTCGTACTCATGACATCACTAAGGAAGTCGACCTCTTTTTGGAGTAGCCTGCCCCCGCATGATGGCAAGACCATAGGAAAACCTGTTAGAGATGGATGAGATCTGTGAGAAGTCGCGAATGCGTCATTTACGTAGAGGGAGAACAGGGGAGCGAGATATCGAACTAAATAAGTTTTTGCCTGTGCTTCGGGAACCTTTTCTATGCTTTCTTCGGAATAGAAGCGAACGTTCTCGAGTAGTACTACGCTCCCAGGCTCTGATGACGATATTGTAGACCGGGCAGTCGGACCAAAAACATCCTCCACGTAGTTGACGTCCTTGTTCAGGTACTTCGAGAGGAGTTTTGCATGGTTTTCCAGTGTCGTAAAATCACTGTCTCCAGGCCTTCCTTGGTGAGCGAGTACAGTAACAGAGGCCCCCCTTTCGAGCAACTCCTTAATTGTGGCAGCATGGCTCTTAATTCTAGTGTCGTCGGTTATCTTCCCAGTTTTAGGATCGATGGGCGAGTTTATGTCAACCCTGAGAAGCGTTTTTTTGCCGTCAAAATCGAAGTTGTCCATGGTGTAAAATCCGAGCTTACTATTGCCCATTTGTCAGCCCTCGGTCGAACTTAGAAAATAACCCTTTAAAAACTTTGCAGAAAGGTTAGGAGAAACGACTTGCCACCAAGGAAGGCCTGTTCAAGAAATCAAAGCAGGAGGGGCAAGAGGTAAAGTCGGAGTACAAGTCTTTAGAGATTGGAAACTTCTTGGAAAGAACTCTAGGAGCGGGGTGGCTCTTATAACAAGGGTTGGGCACCATGGATCCGTCTGTCAAGAGGTAATAAGCGGCGCCTCTGTTTTTTATGTAGTCATCGTAGAGAGATTGGAAGGAGTCTGACACGAGGTTTGCCATTACCAAGAGGCTCCTTCCTGAGTTCACTGTAACATGTCCGTATCCAGGCGGTATCAAAATTGCCTCACCTTCCTTGACCTTTGCAACGGCAAAGTCCAGTATATCGCCACCTACTTTTTTTTGGAGGAGATAAGTCGCTTCCCCGTAGAGGACTTGGTACAGCTCTGGGTAAGACAGGGAGTCCTCTGCCAAGGGGTGGTAATGGCCCAAGGTCTTGTTTAGCTCTTTTCCAAGATTAATGTCAGCCATTACGGTGATGTCGAAACGCGCTCTCTTGTTCTTAAAGATTGTAGAGTGCCCCTCCAAAGAGAAGCCGCGATACATGCTATAGATAACTGTGCTTCTGGGAAGATCCCTAACAGAATCAACATCGTAGAGTACAGGAACAATATCCTCCAAGGTTCTGTAGGCTGGAACTAGTCTGGAGCCGTTGATTAAAAGTGATAGATCTTCAGAAACACGGAGTACACCGAAGCTCTTCTTAATAAGAATCATAAAATACACCAAGACTATTAAATGTGGTGGATGGTCCCTTATAAAAATTAAAAGATGGGCACTGAAAAATACAAATGCAAAAATAAAAAAGGGAAAAACTGCCAATCAGACAGTTCTAGGTTTATTGTACAACCTCGGCAGTAGCAAACCTGTTTGCTACCTTAGTTACCTTCACCTTAACATGGTCTCCAGCCTTTGTGTTCGGAACGAAGATGACGAACCCTTCAACACGGGCTATACCTTCTCCGCGCCTGCTAAGTTCCTTGATGTCCACTTCGTACTCCTTGCCCTCTTCTACGGGCTTTGGACCGAAGCTGGCCGGACCACGCCTGGGGCCAAATCTCTGGCGGCCCTCGCGATAATATCCCACTTTCTTCCCTCCTTCTTTACTTTTTATTGGGCTTCCGTAAAAAGAGCTGAACTTACGTCAGTTCCTTCACTTCTGCCCACGCTTCCTCTGAAAGTCCCTGCTTATTAACTTATCCCAAATCAGTTGTATTAAGAAGAGGGCTATATTCGCTTCATTTGGAAACGAGACATAATCAAATAGTTTCTTTGATGTTTCTTGTGAGAGAGAGTAAGCAAAAATGAGTGCGAAACAATCATTCACTTTGAAAGGCAAATCATGCAAGTTTTTTGAGTTGTTTCTTATACATCTCAATTATCTCCTTTACAGTGGTTGCATCCTCTGGGCTCTTGTCATCCCTCCACTTGCCAGTGAACCTCGGAAAACGGATCGCCAGACCTGCTCCTTTCCTTATGGCATCCAGTCCGCAGGTATGAATAGGTGAAAGTGTGATCTCGGCACCCAATACCTCTATGACCTTGGCAGGAACAACCCATATGTCAGGGGTTATTTTCGAGTCTACCCTGCCGTGTCTGTGGGGAATGATGTAGGGTTCGAGCAACTTCCTCATGTTTCTTATGTCCTCGTCGGTGAAGCCTGTGCTGCACTTACAGACGGTCCTAAATACGTCATTATCATCGTCATAGGCTGCCAGAAGTAGTGTGCCTATGTGACCCGCGCGCTTGCCAGTGCCCATGGATCCTCCTACTATCACCAAATCCACAGTGTCGGTCATCTCGCTCTTGTAGTCCCTCTTGTACTTTATCCAGAGCCAGCCCCTTGCCCCCGCCTTATATACAGAATCAGGACCCAAGGACTTGGCCACCAGCCCCTCGCAGCCGTTTGATATTGCCTCTTGGAAGAAGGCCTCTAGATCGTCAGGGTTATCCACGATCTTTTGTTCGGCTAGTCTAAGTCTTTCGCTCTCTATAACTATTTTGGAAAGGAAAGAGCGCCTCTCCGGATAAGTTTTCAATGTGAAATCCGATCCGTCGGCGTACAGAATGTCGAAAAGTCTAAGGGACGCAGGATACTGCTCCATGGCCTCCTCCACGCCATACTTCCTCCGCCGGTGCATCAACTCCTGAAAAGGTAAAAGATCGCCAGTGTCTGGGTCCACCGCAACGATTTCTCCTTCGACTATGTACGATTTTAAGGCGATCCCTTCAAGGGCTAACCTGGCTATATCAGGATAGTGGTGTGTTATATTTTCCAGCCTTCTTGAAAAGAGAAGAGTTTCACCCTCTTCTGTCTTATGGATCTGCACCCTCTCTCCGTCGTACTTGTACTCAACGGCACACTTTCCATCCATCTTCTCCAGTATCTCTAAAGGGGAGGAGAGACGCTCGGCGAGCATCGATCGTATGGGTCTGCCAGGGGAGGGTTTAAAGTTCTTTATGGCTTCCAGACCTTTGAGGACGAGGGTCTTTGCTACCGCGCCTAGATCGCTGCTCACGTTGTATGCCCTCTCAATGTCCGGTCTAGCATCTTTTGATCCCGTGAAAGCGATAGTTAGGGCATCGAGTATTGTCATGTCGGCAACCCCAAGCCGCAGTGTGCCCGAGACGGTCCTTATAATGTACATGGCCTCCTTTGGGGATGAGTCCCTCAATAGATCAGATAGAATTCTTATCTTCTCCTCCTGAGAGCCCGGACCCTGCGCCCGTGCGATTCGGTCCAGATCCGAGTAGACCCTCTCGATTGTGATTTGATCCGATTTTTTTGCGGTTGAGAAGAGGTCGAGCGTCACCTGTTTCTTGCCCTTTGAGAGCATGGTGTTTGCAACCTTGCCAAGATCTCCCAGGGTCTTGTAGAGTTGCTCCACCTCTGATTCCTTTGCGGCTGATGCTTGGGCTATGCAACGAATTATCATCTTGTCCGCCATACCTAGCTCGAGGGGTACAAACTCTGGGTATATCCTCCCTTGCGTGAGGTACACAACTTTATCAATCAGTTCAGGCGGGCAACTTTTGAGGAAATTAACCAATATATCGGTAATCTCTAACCTCTTGGTCGTTTTGCCAATCTCCTCATAAACCTCTACAAGATCCAAGTATCTCAAAGAACCACCACTTTCCTCATTAGCATATATTAAGCCATGGACAAATTTACTTTACTACTAGGTTCACATCCATCTGATAGTTTGACTTTTGTCGATGATGTGAAAATACTTTTATAGTATAGGAGAGATTGAAAAGGAGGTGTTTTCGGGTTGCTTAAGGGCGTTATCTTTGACCTCGATGGCGTTCTTTTGAAATTCAACCTTGACAGTAAGAAGATAAAGGAAGAAATCATAAGTTTCTTTGTTGAGAATGGTCTTGAAAAAGGAATGTTCACTCCAAAGGATACCTTCTCCTCAATTAAAGAGGGGGTAAAAGAGTATTTTTTGGGGAAAGGCAAGGAGGAGGAGTGGATAGATGATCTTCTGAAGAAGGGGGAGGAAATAGCCGTAAAGCATGAGATCGAAGCGGCAAAAACCACAGACCTTCTTCCGGATGTGAAGGAGGTTCTAATGACACTAAGGGCGAAGGGACTGAAGTTGGCAGTATTCACATACAACAACTCAGAAGCGGCCAAGATAGCATTGGAGAAGACAGGCATAATAGATTATTTTGATGTGATTCTTGCAAGAGATAACGTGCCCAAGCCCAAGCCAAATCCAGAGCATCTGAAGGTCGTCTTGCAGTCGATGGACATTAATCCCGAGGAGGCGGTCGTGGTTGGGGATACTGAAATGGACATAAAGCCATGTAAAGCACTCGGAGTTAAAGTTGTTAGCGTGACCACGGGGATAAGGACTGAAGAGGAGTTGAAAAAGTATGAGCCAGACTTCATTATAAGTGGGCTCAAAAAGCTGCCAGCATTGATAGAATCAAAACTTTGAAGTTGAGAATTAAAAGGGAGTAAATAATCTAAAAATTTATTTTTTCAAGGCAGGGCTAGGCAACTTTGGGTTTCTCGTCAACTAAGTTTAAATCATACTTGAGCGATAGTGGTCATAGTGACGAGATTTATTATGTTAGGTGGAAATGATGTCTGAACAGGACACTAGGACCTTGGCAGAGCTTAAGAAAGACCTTGAGGAGAGGATTTTAAAGGCAGAAAAGGAGCTTACATTTTTGAAAACCTCACTGAAGCTCGTGGACGAGGCGCTCACAAAAGTAAGTTTTAGACCCGCAAGTAAACTAGTTGAAGAGGCTCAGAGAGCACCAGTGGAGATGGCGAAACCCCCAATTGAGGCACCAGCACCTCAAGAGCAATCTTTTCCAATAAAATCCAAATCGGGCGAGGATTTGGGTACGTTCTATATAGGCAAGAATAGCGTGAGAATTGTCCCCAGACCAGATTTAGAACTGAATTTGAAGACTCCCCCTTTCCAGTCGTTCTTTTTAGATAGGGTACTTGGCGAGATGAGGAAAAAAGACGAAATGGCGGTGGACGCAGGCACTAAAGATCCAGACTCTATAATTGAATACAACATAAAGTGCGACGGCGACACAATTAAAGAGATAACAATACGTAATGTTGATGAAGATTCACGATTAAGGGAGCTTAGAAGTTCCATCCGCTGGACCTTTGAACGTATGCTTGAAAAGACGTCAAGATCTTAAAATATACACTTCGACATTTATAAAATAACAATCTTTATTTTTAATATTTAATTAAAAATATGGAAAAAAGAAAAAAATAAAGAATTTATTCTTTAAAGTATTTGTCAAACGCAGCTTTCAGTATGAAGGATATTATTACAGCAAAGTACCAGATCACACCGCCAGGCCATGGAATGCCACCGAACCAGACGAGCTGCTGGGTTGGAACAGCAATTATGTAGCAGAGAATCCAAGTGAGTATCAAGGTCACATATGCGGATATGCTCCACCCTTCGCGGTACCAGCAGCCATTGGGACCGAAAGTGTAGAGCTTCTGCAAGTCATACTTCTGCTTTCTTGTAACCCAGTAGTTTGCGATCATTATGCCAGCTATAGGACCCAAAAGTATACCATAGTTAGAGGCCCAAGATGTCATATAGTTGGTGTAGTCCACAGCTTTTGCAACAGCCCACCAAGGTGCTGCGAAGAATGCAATTATGGCAGCAACCACGACGGCGGTCTTCCATCTTAATTTTAGTGTAGCCATCAAAATGTCAATGAGTGGCGGAGAGTTGGCAACAATGTCAGTGGACCACGGTGCCAAAAAGGCGAAGATCAGACCTACTACAATCGCCACTCCACCTGGTGCATAAGTAAGTATAATATCCTGAGGTAGAATCGTCCCTGTTAGACCAACTGCTGCATAGCCCAAGGCGGTTCCTACAACCTGGCATATAACAATACCGATGAAAAGGCCCAAGAAGAAGGCATGTCGCTTCTGTGGGTTTATCCCTCTCGAGAGATCAGAGATGTTCAGAGCTACCGTTGCCCACCAGTTTGTCTGTACCGCCAAATATGTTAGGAAGTTAAGGCTAAAGTACGAAGCGGTGCTCACAAACAACTTAGGAATGTTGGGAGAGAATTGTGGCGTTCCTGCCAAGAACCATACAAGCCAGATAAAGTATAGCAGCATCAACGGACCCGCGAAATCAGCCATTCTACCTATTCCTCTAAGACCTAAGCGCATGACCACTATGAATGAAGCAACATAAAAGATCAGAGCTATAACGAGATAGCTAAAGGCAAGATTGGTGGCTTGAGAGGCGGGTATGCCCATTGCGAAGAGTGCAATTAGTGTAAGAGCATATGATCCCGCCCAGGCCTCTATGCCAAACCACATAGTGCCTGCGAAACCCCTCAAAAGCACTGGAATGTGGATACCTCTAAAGCCGAAGGACTCTCTGAGCTGAACTGGGTAGGGTACACCATACTTCACACCAACGACTCCGTTCAGATACATCACTATAACTGCTGCTAAGTTGCCAATGAAAGCCCCAACACATGCCTGCCAGAAGTCCATTCCCAGACCAGCTCCGATTGGACCCAAGAAGAACATGGGAATGCATGTGTTCATGCTGAACATCATGAAAGTGAATGTTAAGGCGTTGTATTTTCGTTGTTCAATTGGTACTGGTAAAAGATCCGGATTTTCCTTATAGCCTTGTGGGGTTATTGTTTTTTCCTCTGTCAAAAATCCATATCCCCCTTTTTTATGTCCATTCTTATGAAGGTGGAAGTATATTTAAGCGTTCCCAAAAAAAGAGAGGATCTATAACGGAAAATTTAAAAAGGAGATTACTATTTTAAACAAATCTTTGTTATATAAGGTTGAAATATTTATAATTAATAATTTTACCTAATATATATTCAATTATTTTTAATGATTTATATTTTATATAATTCATTATAAATATTATAAAAACTATAATAATTTAATTAATTTTGGGATAAACTTTAGGAAGTTATGGAAATTGACTTTTAGTAAATTGTTTGGTGTCGAACACATTCACAAGTCCTCAAATTTTACATATTTTGTGCCCCCAAGATGCATTAAAGGAGAGGAGAGCCACACCTCTTTGAAGTTTTTAGCTCTCGCAGCTAATACATCGCCTAAGATTATTGAGTGGTCACCCACCTCCAAAATCCGGTGAAGCCTACACTCAATTGCCCCCATCGACTCATCAATTATTGGAGTTTTAATGCTTGCTCCTTGAACAAATTTGAAAAGTTTGGACTTGTCGTGGATCCTACCCGAGATCGACCCCGCGATCTTGATCTTCTCAAGAAACGATGGTGGTGGGATATTTACCGTAAATTCTCCCCTCTTCTCTATCAGTTGATGTGTTAGGCGGTCCGGGGCTATGGAAAGGGCAAGGATCGGAGGATTACTTGAAACAGGCATGTGCCAAGCGGCGACCATGGCATTAGGCACATTATCGTCCCGGAGAGCAACCACAATTACGGGTATTCGGGGTGAAAGTAGGCGGTGGTACAAGTGTTCTAAACCAAAAATCCACCCGCTCAATACAATCAGCCACAATAAAAGTAAATTATTCGGATAGAGAAATACCTTGCTGAGGACAAAGGGGTGTTGAGGTTGGACGTATTCCAATGTATTGAGAAGAGGAGGAGTGTGAGAAGTTTCAAAGATATTCCGATACCCGAAGATGCTCTTTTAAAGATCTTGAAGGCAGGCATCATGGCACCCTCTGCTGGAAACGTACAGCCTTGGAAATTCATAGTAACTACAGAAAGTGAACTAAAGATGAAGTTGGCGGGTGCGGCCCTTGGGCAGTACTGGATGGCCGAAGCAGGAGTCATAATAACGGTTTGTGCTGTGGAGGATGAGTCGGCTACCTATTACGGTATGAGAGGTAAAAGCCTGTATTGTATTCAAGATACGGCAGCAGCGGTTGAGAATATCTTGCTTGCAGCAACCGCGCTGGGATATGGGTCTTGCTGGGTTGGAGCATTCGATGAAATGGAAGTCAGGAATATACTAAATATACCAAGGAATGTTAGACCCGTAGCTATGATCCCGATAGGGGTACCAGCCGAAACGCCAGAGGCTAGATCGAGGAAGGACCTTCACCAAGTTGTCTACTACGAGATCTACGGAAAATCAAGAGGGTAAGCACCAGAACCAAAGCAAGGAGAATCGAAGCAGGTATTAAGATGGTCAATAAAGCAACGGTTTGCTCCTTTGAATATTGAGTCCCGTTGCCGAGGGGCAAAATAAGGTGAGCCTCTACCCAAGTGACGTTGGATCTTATAATCTCGTTTCTAGCAGTTGTGGTCTCGTTGATGTAATTCATTGACTTTACAGAGAGATATTCTAGGGCACTCCAATTTGAAAATGCGGATCCATTTATGTGGTCAAGCAAGTTTCGGCTTTTGATATGCCCGGCTTCATAGTATGCATCCTTGAAAAATGTCAGATCTACCGGATACCAGCCGCCGCCACCACTCCTTGTGGGAAGGTAGACCATCGCCCAGCCGTGCCAGGCAACATTGGTCAGATTAAAGACCATGTTATTGTCCTCCTCCAATTTGCTCATGCCTGGCATGTATATCGGACCCAAAGTGACATAGGCGGGTATTCCAAGAGCTCTGCAGAATAAAACGAAGAGGTTTGCTTGATCGTCGCAGTCTCCGCTCTTGGTATAAAAAGTGGTCCAAATCTCCTGTGGGGCGGTAAGCTCCGCGTTATACCGCATATTCTCTTCGAACCATGATAGAATGTTGATGAGTACATGAAGGGCGTTGTCATCCTCACCCTTTAAAGATCTTGCGATGGACAATATCTCATCAGGGTTTGGGAAAGCGGAAAGGTTCCATGGACCTTTCAAGGAATATTCCTCAGACAACTCCTTGGGAATTTGGGATATGTTACCAATTTCTGAGAGGTCGAAAGATCTTTCAGAAGTTTGCAATATGAATGTGATGAATAACTCGGCAGCCTGGTTCTTTCCAAGCGTTTTATTTGTAAGAACCTTTATGCAGGGGTTCCCATCGTCATCCTCAAATGTTATAAATTGAGCAGGTGAACCGTCAAAAAGCACTTCCTTCAGGAGTGCAGTCTGGTAAGTAGTGTTCGGGAAGACGTTCTGATTGAGCAGATAGTAATAGGGCGTATTGTTAAGATCAGGTGACAACTCATCGCCCATATTGATCAGAGTTATGTTGATGCTGTACTGGTAAGTATTAGTGTAACCAGTTGCCAATAGCAGTAATGGTATCAAAAGCGATTTTAGAACCATACACTGTTCCACAGAGCATATGGTATAATTGGGAAAAATAGTTTCTCCTAGGTTTTTAATATACCTAAATTAGGTTGCCAAAGCTTTTTAAAGCGCGCGTAATGTGCCTATTTTGCGCTTAAATGGCGTATGAAAAAATTATTAAGGTTTAGAAGACAAAAGGATTATAGGAATTTTTGGAGGACCAAACATGGTATTTTCGGCATATATTTTAGGCGTCAGCCAAATGGGAAAGGAGAAAGAAGTTCTCGAAAAATGCCTGAAGGTAAAAGATGTCGTGGAGGGCACCGTGGTGTTTGGTGAGTACGACATAATAGTGAAGATCGTGACTAACGATATGAAGGATCTGAGTAGACGCGTTGAAGAGATAAGGCACATAGATGGGCTGCTTAGGACAACGACATTGGTCTCCATGCCCTAACTTTTTTGATTTTTTAAACGTGTTAATGTGTATATTTCCCTTTAGATCTTTTAGAAAATAGTGCGTAAGAGATTTTGTTATTTATCCATGATGTTCATTTTAATAATCGCGCGCAACAGATGATGGATTACGTAACATTTTATTTTCAAGCTATTATAGGCACTCTATAAACATGAATGACAATTTTGAAGTAAACTCCACCGATATTCAGGCATTAATATTTTTATCCGTATTTTTTTGGCAAACTTTGCGCCTAGTGACCTTCACAACCCCCATGCCAGAAGTCCGCCCACCCCCAACATTACTAAACTCTGAAAACCTGACTAAGGCATCCGTGAGCCTTGAGTAGGAATGCTCTTTAAACATATATCCAATAGATCCAACAAACCCAACTTTGGCCTTCAATCTTTCGACTTCAATTGGCACGGTGTTTAGGTAGTACATATTTACCCCCACTTTCTCCTCGAGCCATCTCCAATACCTCATGTATTCACTTTTTTCGATTTTGATTGGCGAAAATGAGTTCCATATTCTAAGAAGGTTCATAAAGAGCCTGCGCGGCTCAGGGAATAGAGAGAAGTATTCAGATCTGCTATTTGAGAGGTATGTCGGCGTGACGAAGTTCAGCTCAAGTTCGCTAACATCTTCCGAATTCTTCATGATAGAATCGTAGTCTAAGGTTTGAATATGAGCACCTTGTAGGAATAGCGTTACATCCCTGATCATCAAAGTCCTTGCTGAGGAAAGGTATTTGGTAATCTCTTGAAATAGGGTGTCATTGAGAGACTTTATGACCAGTTTAATAGGCTTCGACGAATCTGCTACGTAGCCCTCCAAAGATCTATCCTTAGACCTAAAGTATAGTGGTTCAACGGTGTATGGTTTAAGGGCATTAGGTTGGTGGAGGCGTTGAGCCAATGATGGATTGACCCTATTGATGGAATGTAGAAATAGGGCTCTGGCAATGTGTCCTGTAAATTTGGGCAAAAATAGATCTCGCTCGGCAAGCATCATTAATGTAATCTTTGAGGGCATGGAATGATCTATCTCCGAGGATACTTATAAGAATGGAAAGAATATGCCTTTTGAGAGTGTATTTATGGTACTCCAAATAAAGCCAAAATAGAAAAACCCAAAATATTTGATGTGATAATTTTTACCGATAAAGATGATTACACTCGTAATCTACGATATAACTGATGATGGTAAGAGGACTAAACTCTCTAACCACCTAAAGCAGTATGGTCTAAAGAGAATACAGTACAGTGGATTCAAGGGAGAAATGAACCCTAATGACAGACACGTCTTGATACAAGAGGTCCCAAAATTTCTCTCAGAGGATAAGGACTCAATATATGTCATCCCACTGTGCACATCCTGCGCCAAATCTGTCTCGATAATTTCTAAGAGGAGATTTGGTTTTGTGGAAGAAGACAGGGTCAAAGTGGTATAAAAGAGAGCGTGAACTTGGTTGGTGTACTTCCTTAATGACTTTGACAAAAAAATTCTGCTAAATAAACTTCTCCCCCTAGCAAGGGATATCGGCGTTTCACCCGAGCTAAGAGGCTGGAGCTGGAGTCAAGAGCCCATAAAGCCCCTCTATGACTTGAAGATGCCCATGTACCTCACGTGCTCCAAGTACTGCCCAACTGGAAGAGATGTTTACCTTAGTATGGTTAAAGGAGCCAAGCCAAGAATAAACTACAAGATAAGTCTCGGAAAGTTAATACATGGTGCAATAAGCGACTCATTCCTTTCTTTTATAGACAAAAGAAAAATCAGCTTCGGTGAGTGGTGGAATAATGTAAGGAAAGAGGAGATCCCTCTAATAGATGAGAGAATGAGGGCTTTCGCGGAGTCAATATGGAACTACATAATTGAGAGTTGCAGGGTTGAATATGAGAACCACAGGATGCAGCAGCCTTATGCCACAGAACGCGATCTAATGGCAACCGCCATACCATTCCTAATTGAGCACAAATTAAGCGGAGAGCTCCTAGGACTCTCAGGTCTGCTAAGTCCGGACTGCTATGATTACCTAAGGAAGATAATATTCGACGTAAAGGTTCAGGAGATTCTTAACGAGGAGATGTGGCATAGACTCTACACAACCGGTTACGCCTTGGTTCTAGAGAGTATCTACGAGATCCCCATAGACATAGGTTGCACCGTTTACATAAGCTGGAGGGGCTCATCGCCTTACATAAAGAGGGACCTCTTTTTCATCAACGAAGATCTGAGGAGGTGGTGGATAGAGGAGAGGGATCAGAAGATGGAGACCGTGGTTCAGAAGAGGGATCCAGGTACACCAAACTTATGCCCAGAAGATTGCATTTATTGGGATCATTGCCATTAAAGGTCAGAAAACGGTCACCAGCGCAGGTAGTAAGGCTCGTATGAGGCGGATTCCCCCCTCAAGTACTTAGCAATAGCCCTAGCCTGTGAGAGTATAAGATCGCACCACCTCAAACGCTCATCTCCCTTGGTTGTGTATTCCTCTAGCTTTTCTAGAATATCCTTTAATAACACTCTTCTCGCGTTATCTGAAAGCCTACATAAACCGCCCTCGATTGAAAAATCCGCAGTATTTATAACGCCCTTGGTCACCAGAGCGATAACGGTCTTATCTACTATCTGCTGCCTGAACTCCTCCATAAGGTCGTAAACGAGTGTGGAGCTACCCGGGCGGTCTGCATGAAGATAGCCCGCATAGGGGTCGAGTCCTGCCATATGCACTGCCCGATGAACTTCGCCCTCGAGTACTCCGTACCCATAGTTCAGCATAGCATTTATCGGATCAGGTGCCCCTCTACCGCTCCTCTCCCTGAAGCCAAATTCCTCGGGGAATATTCTGGTGAGGGCCTTCCAATATATGTCTGAGATCATCCCCTCAGTTCCCATAAGAGTATTCCTTATTTTATCCACAGGTGCGTCTGGCAATAATGAAATAGAGTCCAGCAAGGGTCGCATCTTATCCCTTGCTAGAATTAGCTTTTCAGCAACATCAGGTTTTGTATCCTTTCTAACTTTCGCCAAGGTCCCAAGTAATGCGTACTGGTTTCTTGCCTTTCCTTCTATAAACTTCTTGGCGAGATAACCACTTCGATAGTCCAAATATGCATAATACTGTTCCCTTCGAGTTTTGACCGTACGGAACTCAAGAGGTACTATCTTTGCGGTGACTTCCCCTAAATTGTCGATAATAACAACATCAACTTGATTCTTAGCGAGAAGATTTATGGCGTCCACTGTTATAGACCCTTTACCTGAGATAATAACCTGTCTGAGGTTGTCAATAGGAACGTAGTGTAGAGTCTTCCTTGATTTTCCCAAGAACTCCCTTACGACAATGTTGTTGCCCTCTACGGAGATCGATCTACCAAACCCATCAACAACAAGGCGCTCCGTATCACTTCACCACTAAATTATCTTATTCAAGTATTTAAGATTATTACAAGCAATAACAATTTTAAATGTTTATATTTGATAAAAATTAATCTGAAAAATTACAATAAACAGATCGGCTCGGAAGTGATGAGAGGTTTGGTAGATCGCAGAAGAGGGCGGTATTGGAGTCCATGCACCACATCGTAGTGAGAGGATATGAGTTGATCAAGATATGAGTGAAATACCATTCATGTTAAATGCCAACGATCTATATCAATACCATTACTGTCCTAGAAAGATCTACTACATTAAGACGCTTGGGATGCATGTCACAAAAAAGAAAATGCTGCATGGTAAGAAAGAGCAAGAGAAAGAGAAGAAGAGGCTAACCGAGAGGAAGGATGTTTTCGGCGTGGTGAGGCAGTATGTAAAGGAGATTCTATATAACCTGTATCTTGAGGATATAACTATAGGACTCTGTGGAGTTGTGGATGTACTGCTTGTTCTTAATGATGGAGAAAGGATACCGGTTGAGATTAAGTACACCGACCTAGCCGAAGCTACTTATTGTAGAAGAAAGCAACTCGCAGCTTATGCGTTATTGATAGATAGATGTTTGGGAACCAATACTAAGAGAGGCATAATGTACTTTCCAGAACAAAACAAGGAGATTATAGTGAATATAACCAATGAAGAGAAAAGTAGCGTTTTAATTGATATTGAAAAGATAAGGAAGCTTATTGTGGAAGAGAGGCTACCAAGACAGTCCTGTTCCAAAAAATGTGAATATTGTGAATATCTTAAGATTTGTAGGAGCGACTTCAGAATCTAAGTTCTAATGATGTTTTCTAGTCCATAGTCGCTTGAATTATTGCTATGAATTTATTAAACCTTACCAATTACTTCTTCAGTTGACTTTACAGGAAGAATTTCCTTAAGGGCGCTTCTCAACTTTGAATCGTCTGTAACAAGGGTCAAGTTGTTATTTAATGCCGCTAAAAGGTAAGATGCGTCATAGATTGTCAGACCAAACTTGGCGGCTAGATTAAAGACCTCAGTCTCTAGTCCTCTTATCGATTCGGTCTTGATATTACCAAAGATTTCTGACAGGATTTTTACGAAATCAACAGCACTCTCATGATCTAATTTTTTTAAAAGAACGTATTCTTTCAATATGGCATTTAAGGATTCGTATAGTGCAAGCTCAAGTGTCGAGCCTTTCGATAGAATAAGCAAGCGGCCTTTTTTTACTAGGTTGACTATAGCACTCGCATCAAAAAGATAAGTCATCGCCCCCTGTCCTCCCAGATAAGTTCGGCTATCTCTTCATCACTTATGGGTGGAAGTTTTTCGCTCAACATTTTGGCTTTTACTTCGAGTTGTTCAAAGATCTTTCTCCTGATTTCTTCTTCAATGCTCCTTCTTATCAAGGGACCCGGTTTTATGCCCAAGCTGTCCATAAGCGTCTTGAGCCTTTTTGGTATCTTTGCAGCTACAACCACATAATCGCTCAAATATCTCACCATAGAAAGCTTTTTCATATAACCCTAATAAGGTTTACTTATATGTAAACCTAAAAGTCAAATATGAATAAAGTTACCGATTTGAGAATATTCATGCTATCGTAAAAAATGTAAGATTTCCCTGAATAGGACAAGAAATTGTTTAAGACTACACAAATTTCTCCAGAATACTCTATCTTAATGAGCCTCAACCACGATCAACGACTCATTTCCCGCAATAAAGCTTTCAATTCCCATTATAAGGGATTATCTTCATGAACACCAAGAACTCACCATCGAACCATATGTCTTTACGCTCTTTCAATTCCCATTATAAGGGATTATCGTCTTGAACACA
>JARXPE010000029.1 GCA_029887795.1 Thermoproteota archaeon | reverse complement strand
AGATGCGGGGTTGGGACGACCCTAATGCGCCTGCCGAGATGAAGCCTCTACTGGTAGAGATACCAGCAAGCCTCATCGTTGAAGCAGGAAGCCCCTTGCGACAGCGAGGGGCAGTTCAAACGAGTCACAGAGGCTTTCAGCATAGTCTGCTGGCTATTCCGTCAAAACCCGAGTCGAAGCTTAGGACTTGGTTTATACCATTCTTTTCCATGTGAGCCAGAGTCGTACAATCCGTGAAGCTTAGAGTTTTATCTTTCAGGACCATGAATTTTTGCCAGGCAATTTCGAAGACCTCTTTCGTGGTCCACAGCTTTGTTATCCTAGGTGATTCCATGATGTACCTTCCGATGTCTACGGCAAGGTCTAGCCTTCTCGTTCTCACCAGAGCCGTCGTCAGAGCCTCGTCGATCACGTAGTCGGATGTATAGATCCTGCCGAATTCGGCTTTAAGCGCTCTCCTCATCAGCTCTTTACTTTTCTCGTGGTTCTCGTCGTCGGCGTTTCGTAGAGCTACGAATACTCCAGTGTCAATAAAGACCGCCACCGGGTCATTACCCTCCGTACAAGTGCTCGTCTATTCTCCTAGAGGCGTCTTTGATCCCCCAATTCATAGGTCTTTCGAGCAGTTTCCATGCTGGGTCCTCTTCTAAGGGCGGCAGCCCCTTCAGCTTTTTTATTATTTCTTCTTCATTTTCCAGAGCATAATCTATTATCAGACCTAGGGCTTCCTGCAGTGTTACCTTTATCCCCTCGCGGAGCAGTAGAGATGCCAAAAACTTGTCAAGCTTCTCCTTTTTTTCCTCTTCTATCTTCAAGGTTGCCCACAATTTTTCCACCAGTAGAAAAGTAGAAAAGTATACTTAAATATTTTTCTACTAAACATTTTCTTCACCACCTTTTACCATCCGTTCTTACCGATTTGCTATCTGTGCTTTGGTGCCAAACGATCCTATCCATTTATATATTCCGCGCATAGACAGATCATCCATCGCATCTGGTGAGTCTAATGCGGCTCCTCCTAATTCATGCTGACTATATCGAATACGCCGCGATTAAACCTGCCGTTAAGGAACCCGAGACCATTGACGATGTGGGCAAGACCGAAAGGGTCGAGGAGTGCCTCGTCGCCTTCTGTTCAGCGGAGAAGTCGGACGAGTCTTCCCCCCAAGAGGTCGTCCGGATGGCGTCTGACGCCATCCTAGAGCACGCTAAGATGGTTAAGGCCGAGAGGGTCGTCATATACCCTTATGCCCACCTCTCTTCCGAACTAGCCTCTCCCAGGACCGCCCTCTCCATACTCAAAGCTCTGGAGGATGCCCTTAAGGGGTCAATTGAGGTTAAGCGGTCCCCGTTCGGCTGGTACAAGTCTTTCACGCTCAAGTGCAAGGGTCATCCACTCAGCGAGCTCTCCAGGAGCATTACTGTCTCTGAGAGGGTTGCCCCTGCCGAGGAAAAGGTTGAGGCTGCCGAGAAAGTCGCAGCTCCCAGCACATTTCTGGTACTAACCCCCGACGGGGAAGAGCTCCCGATAGACCTCTCCAAGCCCGAGACATTCCTAAACCTAAAGATCGACGCCCCCCTCCTCCAGCTCATAAAGAACGAGGCTGGTCTAAAGGGCGAGAGAGGAGCCCCCGCTCACATCAAACTGATGAAGCGACTTGAACTGGTGGACTACGAGCCCGCCTCGGATGTGGGTCACTTCAGATTTTACCCGAAAGGCACTGTTATCAAGGACAGCCTCGAGGAATTCGCCTACGACATAGCCGTCAGAGACCTTAAGGCATTCAAGATCGAGACGCCCTTTTTGTACAGGCTGGACGAGCCCGACATAGCCGAGCAGGCATCGAAGTTCCGGGAGCGTGACTACCGCCTCGAAGTCGACAAGAAGCCCTTCACCCTCAGGTTCGCCGGCGACTTCGGTCTCTTCAGGATGATGAAGGACGTTACCATGAGCTATAGACAGCTGCCGGTAAGGGTCTACGAACTCTCCCCCTCATTCAGGCTGGAGCAGAGCGGTGAGTGTGTGGGTCTGAAGCGCCTAAGGAGCTTCACCATGCCCGACGTCCACTGCTTCTGCACAAACCTGGAGCAGGGTCTCTCCGAGTACAGGGAGCTGTTTGAGAAGTATACCAAGCTCACGAACTCAATGGAGATAGACTACGCCGTGGCCTTCAGGATAGTCAAGGACTTCTACTTGAACAACAAGGGCTGGCTGGTCTCACTCCTCAAAATCGTCAATAAACCCGCCTTAATTGAGCTCCTACCGGAGATGAAGCACTACTGGGTCCTTAAGCACGAGTACCAAGCCATAGACTCGGTCGGAGGCAATGTCCAGCTGGTCACGGTCCAGCTCGACGTGGAGGACGCCGCGCGCTACGGCATATTCTACACTGACGAGAACGGGCAGAAGAGGGGCTGCATAATACTTCACAGCTCGCTCGGCTCCATAGAGCGGTGGATGGGCGCGATACTCGAGCAGGCAGCGAAGGACCAGATGGCGGGAAAGCCGCCAAAGCTACCCATCTGGCTCAGCCCAATTCAGGTGAGGGTGATCCCGGTAAACTCTAACTTCGTAAATTTCGCGGTTGACATCGCACAAAAACTCATCAGCAACTCTATTCGTGCCGATGTCGACGACAGGGACGAGTCCGTCGCCAAGAAGATAAGGGAGGCCGAGATGGAGTGGATCCCCTACATTGTAGTTGTGGGCGAGAAAGAGACAACTTCAGGCGAGCTCCCCGTGAGGGTCAGAGGAGGGGAAATGGTTAAGGCAACTGTTGAAGCACTCATCGCTATGGTCATGGAGAAGATTGGATCTAAGCCAAAACTTCCATCATACACCCCCATGCTACTATCCCTGAAGCCCCGCTTCGCATGAGCGATGAGTATTTAACGGGGTATTTCTCAAAAATCCAGAGGTGCATAATATGAAGGTCGAGGGAATCATTGCAGTTACAGCCGACTGGGAGAAACGGAGTCAGTACGCCCTCCAGGTCTGCGAGGCCGTCTCAAAAGCAACAAACATACCGCTGGAGGTCAGGAAGGAGGACTACGACCTTTTGATAAATTACGGCGAGAAGGACGAGTTCGGCGGTGTTGATATCCCGCAGATATTCCTCAAGCTTGAGGGCGGAGTCATCAAACACGTGATGACCAAGATACCTGACAACGAGAAGGGCATGCCCGATATAGAAAAGGGCATAAAGGTTCTGACCGAGAGCATCTCGAGTTTGAGGGGTTAGAATTGTCTGTCAAGGAAGTTCTAATCGTGAGGTCTAAGGAAGGATCTCTGGTCTCAAAATCGAGAGTTCCAGGAGATCTTAAGGAAGCGGTCAAAAAGCAGGTTCTAGAAGCCCTTTCGCTTTGGGACGTCGAAAGAGCCGACTTCACAGTCATAAGGGACCCCCAGTACCCAGTCTCAGTCAAGCTCCCCATAACTAAGGAGCAGTACGAAATGTACTCAAAGTTTGATATGTCGAGGACATCAGACGGGAGCGTAGTCTTCCAAATTCCTGTATACATCATCTCATTCGATAACGAGTACAAAGATGACAACTACCTTGACAAGGAGGTCTTCGTGGTCGCGCCTGCGCTAGACCAGAAAGTGGAAGATGCAGTAGTCGAGCTGGCTATAGAGTCGACAAAGCCCGAGCCCGAAGAAGAGGAAGAGGATGAGGATATAGAGTAATGGATATAGATTAGTCTCAATGCAACAACTTCTTTTGGTCGAAAACTAATAATGCGAGGCAGCTTGAGTAATTCTCGTTTTTTTCCACTAATCAAAAAAGGGCTCACAATTGTAGCGGCGTCTTCACGACTCCGAGCTTTGTCCCCCGATCATCGCCCATAGATTCTCCGTGAAAACAAGGTATTATTGGTTTCGCTTAAGGGGCTCAACTAGCCCGGTTCTTCATCTGTTTTCCGGACCCGAATTCCCAATCATCGCCCGTTTTTGTCTATTTTTATTTCAAAAATAAAGATTGCGTCCCGCAAATTCATCACTTAAAGAGCACTAACATTTCAACAAAAACGAAAAATTTAGTTAATTTTCATTTACCGAGGTTTATTTAAGATACCAAGTTTTATTTCAACTTCTGATTCCTCGTAACAGCCTTGCGCTTTAGTGGTTCGCGGTTACTGGAATGGGTGCTTGCACAGTCAACCTTTTCAGGCTCTTGATATTATTTAGATGATGACGCAAAATGAAAGGGGTATACGCAATCATCCTTAGGCTAAACGCAGACTCATTATTAAAGATCGGCAAAAAGGAGTTCGATCTCAAACCCGGGGTATACGTTTATGTGGGTTCTGCCCTCGGTGCTGGTGGGATCAACGCGAGGTTGAGCAGACACTTCAAAACCTTCACAACTGGCGCCACAAAAAAGCACTGGCACATAGACTCCCTTCTGCCTTTCTCCGAATCCTTCGCTTCGGTCTATGCCCTTACATCCCAAAAGATGGAGTGCGAACTTGTGTGGTCGCTGAAAGAAATGGGATTTCAAACGGTTCAGGGCTTTGGGAACACGGACTGCAGGTCAAGGTGCGGGGGGCACCTCATTCTCGTGGGCGACCTGAACGTAGACCTCAGATCTGCCACTCAAAGAGTAATCTCAGCCTTTGAGAAAATCGGGCTAGCAGCAAAAATGGAGTCCCCGCCGCTTAAAACATCATTATAAAACTCTCCCAGTTTCGAAAAATGGGTGGATCTCGATCCTACATTTTGAAGAAAGCTTCAAAAAAGCTCCATAAACTAAATTCGGAAGACGTCTTAGGATCTTCGTTCCAGTTTTTACAAGAGGATCGTCACTATACGGAAGACAAAGTCCCCAGCAAAGAAATACAGTACGAATCCGACGAAGAGAAAGACTATCATCGGTATCGCCGGGGTCACCCAAACATAAGCATAGCCCTCGCACATGTGAACCTCTCCTTTTTCATCCATGCCATCGCGCCTTTCTGTAACTCCAGATGCCGAACCCCCTCCGCCCTCTCGTTCCTCGGCGGCACCCTCTGCCTCGTCCTCGACCTTATGAATAAACCTGAAGCCCCTTTTGCCATCTTCCTTCACTCTTTCCATCAAGTTAAAGTGAACCGATTCTGCCGTTGAGGCTTTCACCCTTACCCCTATCAATACTGCCACCAGCTTCTCCCACCATCTCGCGACAATCCCAGAGAAGAGCGGCTTTCCCCTGAGGTAAAACAAAACATTCCATACTAGACACGCCGGTATCAATAATAGCGAGAGGATTATCCCATTGCCCAGCACTGTGAGCGGGAAGAAGGGCGAAGCCCCGAGAAAGCCATATGGTGGCAGGGGAAGAGCCGCGGCTATCATCGCCAGCGCCTTGGCGTCCGCCCCACCGTAGAGCCCTGCATAGTATATGCCGAACGCCAAAGCCACCGAGAATATCCCGCTCAAGAGCGCCAACATGTAAGGATAGCCTGGCGTCATAATCGCCTCTATCAACGTCATCATTAAACCAACTGGCACGGCAATCCCCCAGATCTTGTCGCTCACCTCCCTACTCCTGACGTCCTGAACCGACGCCACGAGTAGTGCGCCGCCCACAACCATTATCTTTATCGCTACCAAAGCCTCAAAAATCGACAATAGGATCATCCCAATTACTCACTGGGGTTTTTATTTAAACTAATTAAAAAAGATTAAGCCATATTCCCGTGCTACTTGCCTCTTACTAAACTCCAAGGAGACATCTACTTGCACATATTCACAAAGTTCTTCAGAATGTCTTTCCCCTTGGGCGTCTCCGCCACCTCCACATGGAACTGTACGCCATATATCTGCTTGGTCTCATGTCTGAGCGCCTCCACGTCGCAGTATTCACTCCTTGCGAGGACTCTGAACTTCCCCCCGTCCAACCTTACCTCATCATTATGAGACGCCCATGCTACAAATTCGCTCTCCACACCTTGGAAGATCTCGTCAGCCTCAAGAACCTTTATCACGGTCCTTCCATACTCTGGCTTTCTCCCCTTCACTACTCTGCCGCCCAATAGCAGCCCTATTAGCTGGTGGGAGAGGCATATCCCCAGCATGGGGAAAGATCCTTTCTCTATTATCTGGGGCAGGTTTCCGAACCTCTCAAGACCGTCGTTTACGCTGTGGGGTCCTCCGCCCATCACTAGACCATCGACATCGAGTTCCTCCAGTCTCACCTTTGGTGTTATCATCCAGCTTTCTACTCCGATCTCCTTCAGAGCCCTCACTATGAGGTGGTTGTACTGCCCTCCCAAAAACACAACAGGGATGCGCATAAGACCCGCCTTGCTACTCATACTCCACAGTCGCAGGTGGCTTCGAGGTTATGTCATAGCAGACCGAAGAAACGCCTCCGATCTTAAGCAGATCGTCGCGGAGCCTCCCTAGGACTTCCATCGGTACACGGTAGGGCTTCGCCGTCATGAAATCCCTAGTCTCCACCGCCCTTACAAGAACCGAGTACCTTTTGCCGTTCAAGTCGCCACCGCCACCCTCTCCGCCTAAGCCTGAGCCTTTCTCTCCCAACTCGTATACTGCCCTGACCACCTCGCCATCTTCATGTATTATCCTCTCGGGCAAAGCGAAAAGCCTGTCTAGCTCGACCTCACTCCCGCACACAACGGCTATTTTGCCGTAGGCCCTGTTGTCCCCCTTCACACCAGTGGTCCTACATGTGAAGTATTCGACTTTCCCCGCTGGCAGGATCCCCTGCACCGCCCTCTCGACCGCCGGGCTTGCAGCCATCCTTTCGTCCTCCACCACCGCCGCGAAGTACTGGTTGGGCGTCGGTCTCAGAACTCCAAGAGTCCTTTCTACGACCGATGTCGCCGCTCTCAGGACCTTCAGCTTATCCTCCCTGACCTCCCCTATGCATCTGACCAGCAGTCCAGGTCCCGGAAACGGCTGCCTCTCAGATGCCTCAAACCTAACGCCGAGGTATCTTGCAACCTCCCTGACCTGGTCCTTGTATAATTCTAGAAGCGGCTCCAGTAGCCTGAACCCGTACCTCTTCACAGTGTCAAAACCCAGCTGCTCCAGGACGTTGTGCTGCGTCTTTATACCGCCCGATGTCTCTATCCAGTCGGGTGCTATCGTCCCTTGGATCAGCACGTCGCAACCTTCCCTCCTCGCCTCCTCGCTCAGCACCTTGTAGAAGGTCTCCCTGAAGGCGATCCGCTTCTCCTCGGCGTCCCTCTTACCCTTCAGTGCCTCCATGAATCTGTCCTTCACAGTGAGCACCCTGAGGGGTAGCCCTAAGGATCTAAGCATGTCGCTCACCTCTTGAACCTCGCCCTCCCTCATGAACCCCGTATCCATAAAGAAGCAGATCAGCTTGCCTCCCAGAGCCCTGTGTGCCAAAACGGCACATGTGGTGCTGTCCACGCCCCCCGAAGTTGCTATGGCTGCCTTGGAGCTTCCAACAAACTCTCTTATCTCCCTGACCTTCTCATCAACAAAAACTGACGGATTGAACGTACTTGAGGTTATATTGTAGCCCCCCGGAGAGATACTCTTCAGCAAACTTAATTTTAAACATAACCATATATCCCACTGAAAGGTGGAACAATGCTCAACAAAGTTAAGGCTAGCGTCTCGGCTGCCATAAAGCCCTTAGCCGCATCTATGGTTGCCTTGGGTCTATCCCCGAACCATGTTACCATGATTGGATTTTTGGTCTCCATGGTCTCAGCGTACGCCTTCTTCGCCTCGAACGCCGTAGTTGGGGGCTTGCTCCTCCTCCTCGCTGGTCTCTTTGATATTCTGGACGGAGCCGTGGCTAGGATCTCGGGTAGGGTGACTAAATGGGGCGGCGTCCTAGATTCAACCCTCGACAGATACTCCGACATTATACTCATCTCCGGAATAATCTTGGGAGGTCTCTGCGACGCCTTTTGGGGTCTCCTTTCCATCATGGGCTCGGTGATGGTTAGCTACGTCCGCGCCAGGGGCGAGGTCGAGGGTGTAAAACTCTCTTCAGTAGGACTCATGGAGAGGGCCGAGAGAATGGTTCTCATAGCGATCTCGGCTATTGTTGGTTACACATGGGCAGGGATAATACTATTGGCCATCCTGACAAACGTGACGGTCTGCCAGCGACTTATCCACGTCAGGTCCACCCTCCGCGGGCTCTAACATCTTTATTACCCTTTTAAGAAATTCCTTGCCAGCCTCCACCGTCTGGAGCCCCTTCTCCGTTATCCGGTAGTACCTCCTGACAACTTTGTCAGAAGCCCCCTTCTCCTGCTTGGACTCCACCAGACCCTCCCTCTCCAGCCTGTACAAGACAACGTATGCTGTTATGGTCGCCGGCTCGAAGCCGAACCTGTCCCTTATCCTCTCCTTTATCTCGTAGGCGTAGAGCGGCCTCTCCCTTAGAAGGCTGAGTATGTAGATCCAAAGGTTCTCCTTTGTCACCTTCTCCTGAAGTCGCCTGAGCGCCACGCCCTACTCCCCAATACTCAATTGGTCCAACTCATTATTTATAATCACTATGCATTGGCTGGCTAGGTAAGAGAAGGGACCGAGACTCACCCTCTTTGCGCCCACTTCATCGAGTACTTTTTCCCCTTTCTCATCTATACCCTTCTGATCCCCGAGAACGAATATTGGGTCCTCTCCTATCTCCACCTTTTCTAAGTCTTCCCCCTCTTCGTGAAGGTAGTACAAACTCCCCCTAGGCAACTCACGAATGAGTCTCTCAAAACTCTTCCTCTCCACCCGCACACCCTTCGATGGTCTACCTGCGAGCGCCTCCCGCAGGACTTCCGCAGCCCCGACCTCCCCAACCAACCTCCTATCAAACTCTCTTCCATAGATGGTGACCGTTATGGGCGGGTTTGGGGGTCCTTCCAGTACTATGGATAGTATAGCGTCCTTTCTCATACCGCGCGGGGTTAGAAAGGTGGCTACAATGCACCTGGCGATTAGGTCCATCCTCCCCCCGCTTCCAGCAAGGGACTTGAGAGAAAAATCAGGGGCGGTGCGCCCCTCCGAGGACTTTAAGATAAAAGTCCTTACCAAAATTTTCTACCTTATGGGCTTGCTTATCTTCCTCTCTTCCTTAGCCCTTACCTTGACCACCCGCTGGAATATGGCACAAGATACGCAGTAGTACTTGGTCACTACTCTTCTGTAAATCTGTGCTCCCTGCTTAGTCAGCTCCTTTGCCAGCTGGGGGTCAATTATGGAGACTGGTTTTGTAACCTTTATGACCTTGTCCCTGGGCACCCATGCCCCACAACCATCACACTGAATCCTTGAAGACTTTCCCTTGTCTCCCTTACTCCTGCCTCTGCTCTTCCTCTTTTTTGGCATTTTTGATCCTCCGTCGTATCATGTGGTTAGACAAATTGCTTATTAAAGTTATTTATTGGATTCGCTTCTGCACATCCTCGACTGAATGAGCCCTTCCAAAAGGACGCTCATAAGATTATATGAAAATAGGTTTTTCACTATGGGAGTCTATAATTCTATAATTCTATAACCTTAGGATCAAAATGTGAACATCTCTGCTTATAGATTCCAACTAAAAGATTGTCCTTCTCTTCTTAACAACCAAAACGTCGCAGGGCGCATTCCTTACCACGTAATCCGCCGTACTTGGGACTATGTGCCTCTTAATTCCCTCCTCGCCCAAGCTCCCCATTACTATAAGATCCGCATTTAACCTCATAGCCGCCTTTACAATGGCGCTGCCGGGGCTGTCCTCAACGATTCTCCAATCAAACTCAAGCCCAGCCGACCTCACTAATTCCTCTGCCCTTTTGACGAGTCTCTGCCCCTCACTTATCAGTATATCGTCATGGCGCGGCACCGGATGTATGCAGGCGATCCTTGAATTATAGATCTTTGCAATGTTTATAGCCTCAAGAAGAGCCTGCTCGCTTATTGGCGAAGAATCTAGCAGAACCAAGATGACCTGTATCAACGACCCGCACCTTTATTTAATAGTTAAATTTGGAGTACTTAATACTAACCTCGCCAGACCCGAGTGACCAAAGGGGCCTACAAAAATGAACTCACTTCAACTTCAAGTCCTCCTAATATTTCTCGTTGTCTATGCCCTCATAGTTGTCAGAAGGGTTGGGAGGATGAAGTTCGAAGTTTGGACAGCTATGCTCATTGGGGCTATGGCGCTCCTCGGAACCGGGGCTATAACCCTTGAGAACGCCTTCCACGCCATAAACATGGAGGTCATTCTTTTCCTCTTTGGCATGTTTTTGCTCACTGAGGTCATGGCTCAGGTCGGTCTCCTTCAGTACATAACGGTACGGCTGATAAGGCTGGCAGGCAACCCTTCAAGGCTCCTCCTAATAGTCATATTCTTCGTCGGCATAGCCTCGGCATTCTTCGTAAACGACGCCGTTGTCCTGTTCACCACGCCGATAGTTCTGGCTGCATGCTCCATTGCAAAGGTCCGCAAGACCCCGTACCTTCTTGGGGTCGCCCTTTCTTCGAACATCGGCAGCGCCCTCACGCCCATCGGAAACCCTCAGAACGTCCTGATAAAAATGGAGTCTGGACTCAGCTTTCTCTACTTCTTTGAGAGGATGGTGGTCCCCGTCATGTTTGGACTCCTCTCGGAGTACTTGGTCTTGAAGATCATCTACAGGAAGGACCTCGAGAAGTTCGCTGGGGACATCCAAGAGGTCAGATCCGAGATGCCCAATAAACAGGTATCTTATTTGGTTGGAGCGATCGCCTCTGGGACACTCTTATGTTTCATCTTATCCGACATGATAGGCTGGTCGATCTCTCTTGTCGCAGGTGTAGGTGCAACGGCTGCCCTACTGATAAGTCCTGACAGGAGGGATGCGCTGAGGAGGGTTGACTGGGGGAGTCTGATATTCTTCTCATCCATGTTCATTGTCATGGACTCCGTAAGCAAGAGCGGTCTGCTGGAGTCGCTTGTACAGCTGTTCCAGAGCACCCTCCTTTCCGCGGGCACAGCCTCGCTGCTATCCATATTCTCCATCAGTTTGATAATGAGCCAGATCACATCTAATGTGCCCTTTGTTGCCCTCATACTCCCTTTCTTCAAGGGCGGAGGCGCATCGCAAGGAGAGTGGCTTGCTCTGGCTGCTGGCAGCACCCTCGCGGGGAACCTGACTCTGCTCGGAGCTGCATCTAACATCATCGTCTTGGAGGCTGCCGAGAGCAGGGGCGAGACCTTCTCATTCCTAGAATTCATGCGAGCGGGCGTTCCAACAACACTGATAACGTCGGGCATTTGCATCGGCTTCCTCTCGCTCTTTTAAAAGAGGGGTCATCCCTTCCCCCAAATTGGGCAAAATTGCGGAGCCTTCAAATTCTGCCCTGGAGATTTTCTGCCCAGCGAATGCACCTCTCTTTTGTCATTCCATTCCAACATCAATAAAAAGCGAATCCGATAGAGATTTAAACGCAGCCCTAAAAATAGCCCATGGGGTATCAGACTTTATGAGAACAATCACGCCCGTCCCCTTCAAAATGTTTAACTCTAGGTATTCACGGCGCTCATCTCATGAACTATCTCAATTCATTGGGAGGCGCGCTCAACAAAAAATAAAAATTCTGGAGGTTTTGTCTTGACGCCTACGTACGGCTATAGGGGTCGCGCCCTAGAGATCATCGCCAAGTACGGGGTGAAGGTTGGAGACCGCATAATCGTGAGGCGTGAAGGTTCCTCATTCGTCGGTATACTGATGCCAAGGTCTGAGCTTGACGACGACGCTCACATTGTATTGAAATTGGACGACGGATACAACCTAGGAATCTCAGTAGAATCGTTGCAGATAGAAAAGATCCCTCAGGAGGAGGTCTCCCCCCAGCCCCCTAAGGTGCCCGCCTCGAGACCCGGTCTCCCCAAGGTCTCCATAGTCAGCACTGGCGGTACGATCGCCAGTAGGGTGGACTACAGGACCGGCGCCGTGAGTCCAGCCCTCTCGGCAGAGGACCTCTATCAGTCCGTCCCAGAGCTCGGCGACATGGCGGAGATCAGGACTGAGATCCTCTTCAGCCTTCTGAGCG
>JARXPE010000028.1 GCA_029887795.1 Thermoproteota archaeon | reverse complement strand
GACGCCATAAAATACCACGCCACAGGTCCTACTGGTAGGGCCTCGGGTTGGGATTACGATGTCCGAAGAATGATGTATGAGTATAAGCCGTTTGACTTCAATGTAATTGTCCTCAAAGAAGGAGACAACAAAGCAAGAGTTGTCCAGAGGGCCCTTGAAGTAATCGAGAGCTTGAAGATCATCCGCCAAGTGGTGAAGAACCTTCCCGATGGACCTATTGTGAATAGAAACTGGGTTCCAGGCAAAATGGACTTTACCACTATGTATTTCGAAACCTTTAGAGGGGAGCTTATGCATTCCTATGGTCTAGATTCTCAGGGCCTCATACGAAACTACAAAATACGGACTCCGACCCCCACTAACTTGGCTGCCATGGAGAAGGCATGCATAGGCGATCACGTGACAGACGCAGTCTTAACAATAGCAAGCTGCGATCCTTGCTTGACTTGCTGCAACCGTGTTGAAGTAATAGAGTCTGGCAAGACGCGAGTTATGAGTGAGATTGAGATTGTGAGAAAGTACGGATGGAGGCGTTAGTATGGATACTGTGGTTTTTATTGCTGGGCTTATTCTTTCCTCAATAGTCGCCATCGTTATTGCTACACTCTATTCACTGGTACTCCCAGGGATAGAGCGAAAACTTCAGGCAAGAGTCCAGCAGAGGATTGGTCCGCCCATATTAACTCCTGGCTGGTGGGCAGTCCTCAAGTTCTGGTACAAGGGGAAGGTCGAACCCATCGCACAGATACCTCGCTTCTACAAGTCCTTGATATGGCTAGGAGTGGCAATTGTACTCTTGTTGTTCCTCTTCTCTACACCATACTGGTGGGCTGTGTTGGGATGGGGGAGCATACTTGGTATCGCAGGTTTTCTCAAATTGGAGGAGGTCCTCTACGTCCTCATGGGATCCCAATCTCAGTCCATCCTGACCACACCGATGCCCATTAACGATCTTGTCAAGGGAGCAAAGATCAAGGGGGTAACAAGAGAGTTCGTTGAACAACACTCGGCTGAGCGAGCCCTGAAGATGATGGCTATTGGCTCGCTACCCCTTTACATCGCCCTCTTGGTGCCGTTCGTCGCCGCTAGAAGCGGAATGATCTCAGATGTGATCAGAACACAGAACCCTGTTTACTTTAATTCCTCTTGGTTCTCTCTACCTTTACCGTCAAATCCTGTCCTTCTCACGGTACCTGGATTTTTGGCGGCGGTCGTCTACTTTGTGGGGTACCTAATGCTCTTAAATGAAAGACCATTCAACATCCTAAAAGCAAAGATAGACGTCATAGAGGGAGGGGTTCTTGAGTATGCCTCGAAACTTAGAGCTGGTTATTACTTGATGCGCAATCTGCTATTGTTCGCCCTCTCTAGCATATTTGTGACGCTGTTCACTGGGATTCCCTTTGATCCATTTATGCCCCTATGCTTCATCTTAAACATGGTTTTGAGTCTAATTCTCCCCATTGCAATGGCAATATTTGTTGCGTTCTCCCCAATACTAACCTTCCGTCAGATATATCCTGCGACTTTGGGTATATCAGCTCTTGGGGTTCTTGCCTTGATTCTTTCTGTCAGCTTGTAGGAGGTGTTGCCATGCCAAAACTCGTTATTAGAGGAAAACACGCGATAACCCTCGGCGGATATGTGGTTGAGCATAGGGCCAATCTGCCTTATCGGGACTATGTTGTGGGCAACCCGTTTGACGAACCAATCAAGATAGAGGCGCCCATTTACTCAATTGAAGGGATCAAGGCCATCCAAGACCTCGGTCTTATAGTGGAGCCCGTAGCGAAGTACGATAGGCTGATAGAAAAACTAAAGAAGGTAAAAGCTCTTATAGGATCTGAAACCCAGTAATATAATAAAGTGATAATCGATGAAGATCCTGTTCATCGGAGATGCCACTCTATCGCAGGGTTACAGCCTCTCAGGGGTCAAGGGTATTCCCGTCTCCTCGAAGGAGGAATTTTTGTCATCCCTTGAAAGTGCATTGAAGATGGAAGATGTGGGCGTTGTTTTGCTCGACAGTGACTACTCCTCAATGGCACAAGAGGTGGTATCTTCTTTAAAGATCAAGCGGGTCTTACCTATTATAATGGAGGTTCCTGGAAGAAAGAGCTTTGCGGAGGTTGATTTGAAGTCCATAATAAGCCGCATGATGGGTGTCAAGGTATGAGTCAAGAGCCCTCCTTAGAGTCACAGATCGAGGCTTTCAAGAAGATGGTGGACAAAATATTCGATGAGGCAAAATCTAAGGCACTCTCGACCCTTAATGAGGCTGCAGAGAAGGTTGCTAGTATACTAGCGGAATCTGAAAGGTTTTCTATAACACGGTGTCAGGAGATCCTGTCCACTTATCGGGAAAAGGCCGAGATAGAGTCTAGGAAAGAGATCTCGAGAGCTGAAGTGGAGGCTCGCATGAACCTTCTTAATCTGAGAGAATCTTACGTTGAAAGAGCCTTTAAAGAGGCGCGATCAAAGCTCATTAGTTATTGTGACACCGAGGAGTACCTCTCAGATCTGCTCGCCAATCTGAAAAAACTCTCAAACACCGTCCCTGTTGGGGAGATATTGATGAGGGAGAAGGACATAAAAAAGATCGGTCTTGATAATCTTAAAAAGATCTTGGGGAAGGACTTGCAGATCAAATCATACCCCATAGAGATAGGTGGTTTCATCATAGTCTCAGCGGATAAAAAAATACTCTTAGACCGAACCTTTGAGAGTATTTTGAGCGGAGAGCGGAATATGTTGAGATCGAGGGCTGCATCAATACTCTTTGGGTGATTTATATGACAAAAATCGGAAGAATCACAAAAATAAGTGGTCCAGTGGTTCAGGCCGAAGGAGTTGCAGGTCTGGAGATGCACGAATTGACCATGGTAGGTAACGAGGAATTAATAGGGGAGGTGGTCAGGGTGGAGGGCGACTTGGCCACCATTCAAGTTTATGAGGATACAGCAGGTCTAAAGCTAGGGGAACCCGTGAAAGGTTCGGGCATGCCCCTTGCGGTTGAATTGGGCCCAGGCCTTCTAGAGAGTATATTTGACGGCATACAGCGTCCATTGACGGTAATAAGGGATGCCACAGGCGACTTCGTAAAAAGGGGGGTTAAGGCAACTGCGCTTCCGAGGGACAAAAAGTGGCACTTCGTTCCTTTGAAGAAGATAGGCGATTACGCTTCTCCTGGGAGCATCATCGGTAAAGTTCAAGAGACGCCTTTACTGGAACATCGAATCCTGGTGCCGCCGAACAGAGAGGGCAAAATCGAATTTATCTTCGAGGAAGGAGAATACAAAATAGAAGATTGTATAGCCAAACTTTCCCGGGATGGGGAGATCTACGAACTCAAGATGTATCATAAATGGCCTGTAAGAAAACCGCGACCATACATCGAACGTCTTGAACCGTCAGAACCAGTGATAACTGGTCAAAGGATCATTGACATGTTCTTCCCGGTGGCTAAGGGTGGGGCGGTCAGCATACCCGGGGGGTTCGGAACAGGCAAGACAATAACCTCTCACCAGCTGGCGGCATGGTCAGACTGTGAGGTGATTGTTTACATTGGCTGCGGGGAGCGCGGAAACGAGATGACCGAGGTCCTCATCAACTTCCCAGAATGGAAAGATCCCCGGAGTGGCAGACCTCTTATGGAGAGAACGGTCCTTATAGCGAATACAAGCAATATGCCTGTGGCGGCAAGGGAGGCCAGTATATACACAGGTGTGACGATCGCTGAATACTTCCGGGATATGGGATACAATGTAGGGGTTATGGCAGACTCGACCAGTAGATGGGCTGAGGCACTGAGGGAGATCTCGGGCAGGCTTGAGGAAATGCCCGCCGAAGAAGGTTACCCCTCCTACCTCGCCTCAAGGTTAGGTGAATTTTATGAGCGAGCCGGCAGGGTGAAATCCCTCAGTGGACTCTATGGCTCGGTGACCCTCGTGGGCGCTGTATCTCCGCCTGGTGGGGACTTCTCTGAACCTGTTACCGTTCACACAAAGAGGTTCGTAAGAGCCTTCTGGGCACTGGACAGCGCTTTGGCGAGCATGCGTCACTACCCGGCGATAAACTGGCTAACATCCTACTCTGAATATACCGACTATGTAGAGAAGTGGTGGAACGAGAGGACCAATGGGAAGTGGAAGGAGCTCCGCCTCAAAGCGCTTGACATACTCAAGAAAGAGGACGATCTCAAAGAAGTCATACGTCTGGTAGGCATAGAATCTCTTCCTGAGACAGAGAAACTGATAATGGAGACTGCTAGGCTGCTCAGGGAGGGCTTCCTGCAGCAGAATGCCTACGACCCCGTAGACACTTATTCCTCCCCAGAAAAGCAGTTCAAACTTTTATCAGCCATCCTTCAATTCCACGAGATGGCTCTTAGGGCAATTTCAAAAGGGGTTCCCGTTGCAAAGATCTCTTCATTACCATCTGTCACTGATTTGGCGAAAGTCAGGATGTCCATTCCAAACGAAAAGGCGGAGGAAATAGATCGATTCCTAGAAAGAATTCAAAATGATATTAAAAGACTAACTGGTGAGGGGGTCTGAATGACCGCTAGTGTCGAATACCGAAGCGTACAGAAGATAAGCGGACCTCTGATCTTTGTGGAGGGCGTTTCGGATGTTGGTTTCAATGAAATGGTTGAGGTGAGAGATGCAGAGGGAGGGCTGAGAAGAGGAAGGGTGCTAGAGATAAACCGAGGTGTGGCTGCGGTTGAGGTCTTTGAAGGTACGACTGGTTTATCCACAACCTCAACATCGGTCCGTTTCCTTGGTAAACCTCTAACAATACCCCTTTCCACCGAAATGCTAGGGCGGGTCTTTAACGGTCTCGGTGAGCCGATAGACGGAGGACCTGCACCTTTCACAGAAGAGTATAGAGATGTGAACGGTCTTCCAATGAATCCCTATTCTAGGGACTACCCAACGCAGTTCATACAGACAGGGATCTCTGCCATAGATGGCATGGACACATTAGTGAGGGGGCAGAAACTGCCAATATTCTCGGGTTCTGGTCTACCGCACAACCTACTTGCTACCCAAATTGCGAGACAGGCAACGATCGTTGGGGAGGAAGTGAGCTTTGCAGTTGTGTTTGTCGCAATGGGCATCAAGCACGATGAGGCTGCTTTCTTCAAGAGGAGTTTCGAAGAGTCGGGAGCGCTTAAGAACTCTGCCATCTTCCTGAACTTGGCGGACGACCCCCCTGTAGAGCGACTGGTCACCCCGAGGAGCGCCCTCACGTTAGCGGAATACCTTGCATTTGAGCAGGACATGCACGTGCTGGTGATCTTGACGGACATGACTAACTATGCGGAGGCACTGCGGGAGATAAGTGCTGCTAGGGAGGAAGTGCCCAGCAGGAAAGGTTACCCTGGATACATGTATAGCGACTTCGCATCAATATACGAACGTGCTGGCAGGATTAAGGGCAGAAAAGGTAGTATCACCCAGATGCCCGTACTCACCATGCCTAACGATGACATCACCCACCCCATTCCAGACTTGACTGGCTACATCACCGAGGGTCAAATCGTTCTAGACAGGGATCTGCACCGGCGCGGAATATATCCCCCAATTAACATCCTCCCAAGCCTGTCTAGACTTATGAAGGACGGTATCGGCAAAGGAAAGACGCGGGAGGATCATGGACCCGTAGCCAGCCAACTGTACTCAGCATACGCGAGGGCTCAGGAGCTCAGGTCGCTCAGTGCGATAATAGGCGAGGAAGGGCTGACTGAGAAAGACCGAGCCTATCTCCGTTTCGGAGACAGCTTCGAGCGCAAGTTCCTGAGCCAAGGAATTGACGAGAACAGAAGCCTTGAGACAACCTTGGCACTGGCATGGGAGCAACTCTCGCTTCTGCCAGAGACTGAGCTTACAAGAATCCCAGATCGTTTCGTAAAGATGTACTATAAGAGGACGTGAGCTCCTTTGTCTATGAGGGTTGCGCCCTCCAAGATGAACCTAATCAGATTCAAGAGGACCTTGGCTTTTCTCAGAAGGGCGCACGATCTTTTGGAGGAGAAACGCGAGATCCTCCTTTTAGAAATAAACAGACGAATAGGCGAGGCAACGAAGCTCAGATCCCAAGTGAACGAACAACTTCGGAAGGCTTATGACCTATTAGATGCCGCAAGTGTGGTTATCGGGACGGAGGAAATGAGTCTTTTGAGCAAATATCCTCGGTATGATTACGATATATCCGCCTCTAAGAAAAAGATCATGGGGGTGTCTGTGCTCTCGTTGGAACTCTCGAAAAAAATCAACCCAGTGACATATGGGATCTCCAAACCGACCATTCTTTTGGATCAATTCGTCGAGAAGTTCGGCGAGGTTTTGCCCTTGGCATTGAGATTAGCCGAGTTGGAAAGCGTGCTAATAAGGCTCGTCGAAGAGGTGAAAAAGACTCAGCACAGGATTAATGCTCTGGAACAATTTTTAATACCCCGGTACCAGGGTATGGTGTCAATGATATCCGCGATCTTGGAAGAAAGAGATCGTGAAGAATTTGTCAGGGTGAAAAAAGTGAAGACACTGTTAGAAAAGAAGACAAAACAGGTGGCGGCTTATGGGTGATGATTTTAACACAAGAATAAAGAATTTATACGAGTCAAAAAGGGCGGAAATAAAGAAGGAGATCAACAACACACTCCTTAGTTTATCAAAAAGAATTGACCAAAAGAAGGATGAACTATATAAGGAAGTTTTATAAACAAGTAAGAATTAAATAGGAGGTTGGTGTGTCTCCTTGAAACTAAGCACACTTCCACCAAAGAAGAGAATCCAGATCTTTTGGGCGTCGGTGTTGGTTGCTACGGCTTTCATGATCTCGGTGGCTGTGGTTGCTGTTAGTGCTGCTGCTTCACAAACAGCCTCTGCAGAGCCCTCATCAATAACAGGGCAAGATGTTTCGATGCTGGCTCTCAGTTCGACATTGGCGGTTAGCTTGTGCGGAATTGCCGCTGGATATGCATTGGCGAAGAGCGGTTCTGCCGCTATAGCCGCTTTGGCAGAGAAACCTGAGACTTTCTTCAAGGCCTTCTTGGTCGTTACACTCTGTGAGGCAGTCGCCATATACGGTCTGGTTATAGCAGTGCTATTGTGGTTGAGAATTCCAGCATAATCTGGGTGTCTTTGATGTTGCGCCCAGAGCGGATGTCGAAGACTACCTTACTTTTCTTAAAAAGTGATACTGAAGAGGTATTGGATTCCCTAAGTAAACAAGGGGCTTTCCACATAACCATAAAGAGTAGTGAAACCGCGTCTGATATTTTGAATAGAGCTTCTGCCCTTATTAATCGGCTTGAAGCATTGATCGAACAGTCTAGGGTGATTTCAGGATCATCCGAACCACCTCCACCACAGGCTGTACCAATAGAGGCTCAGGACTGGACATCCTTTCTAGATGCTATTGAAAAAGAAATCAGTCAATATGAGCGCGAGATTAAGGAGATAGACGTTTCCATTAAAACCGAGGAGAAGCTGAAATCCTTTATTGGCTTGTGGTTTCCTTTTATTACTAATTTACAAAAAACTCTATCGCTCGATGTATTTGCGACTTTTAAAAGAATCGCTTTTTTGCCACTATATCAAAAGGAATCTCGTCCCACTCCTCTCTCTTTATTGCTCCCTCATCCCTCTTTGGTGCTAATGGTCACATCGAAACCAACAACAGTTCTAGTTGTAGGCATGAAAGAAGATTTGGATAAACTAAGGCGAGCAGCAGAAGAGGCTGGTTACGCGCAAATGCCAGTATTGGATGACATGCCAGACAACTTTAATGAACTATCAAAAATGATTGAGTCAACTAAGAAAAAACTTGAAGAAATTTCCATCAAGAACGAGGAGTTTCGGCGCTCCTTTGTTACTTCTCTGCCCAAACTACTTTATCTGAGGGCACTTTTATCTGATGCTAACTCTCTAATATCGATAAAAGAGAGCGCTACATTTGAGAAACGATGGATGATCTTAGAAGGACATGTCCCCAGCAAAAATTTACATTCATTAATTGGCGATCTTCAAGCTAGACTCAATGGGCGTATAGTCTTCTTTTCTAAGGAAGAGCATTCATCGCCACAAGTTCCTGTAGTCTTCAAATATCCAAAATTCTTCAAATTGTTTGAGAGCATCACAAACCTGTATGGCGTACCCTCTTACACCGAGTTAAATCCTACCCCAATTCTGGCAATTACCTTCCCCGTGTTTTTTGGTCTAATGTTTGGAGATCTAGGTCACGGCCTAATGTTGGCCGCTCTAGGTTTTATCTTTTACAAATACACCAAATCATTGTCCAAAATTGGCGTCTTTCTAATGATCTGCGGGATCGCTGGAGCAATTGTAGGAGCTGCACTTTACGGTGAAGCCTTCGGTAAGCACATAGGCTACCATACCATATTCTCTCCAGGAGAAGATCTAATGTCTCTATTCAAGTTCTCACTTTATATAGGTGTAGCCCAAATCTCATTAGGTTTGGCAATAATGGTGATAAATAACTTGATACAAAAGAAGGGCATAGATGCATTCTTAGTCAATGCGCCAAAATTGCTTTTGTATCTTCTTTTCATGTACGTAGTATTTAATTTTGGTCTGAACCTTAATTTATGGTTCACAGGCCCTATCTTCTACATACTCGGTCCAGCAATCTTTATGTTGATTGGGAAACCCGTATGGGCATTCATAAGACACGGCAGGAAGGAATTTCTATCCGTGTTTGGCGAAATGGGATTTGAAGTCTTCGACACCATGATCCGTTTTGTTTCAAATACAGTGTCTTACCTTAGGATCTTTGCCATGGTAATGGCACACATACAATTGACCGCGGTGTTCTACAGTCTGGGCGCAATTGCTGGAGGAGGTATAGTGGGGATGGTGGTTTCTGCCTTGCTGGCTGCTCTTGGCAACATCTTTGTGGTGTTGTTAGAGGGAATATTGGTTCTGGCACAGGACCTGAGGCTTCACTTCTACGAATGGTTCAGCAAATTCTACGAGGATGGAGGGGTCAGATTTTCGCCCTTTAAGCTAACATTCGGTGTACCCATTCTTAAAAGATGAGCCAAAAAATGAAAAACTCAAAACAAGAATTCCGATGCGATCCTTTTCGACTCGATCCCTCTACTTATACAGTTGGCTATTCTTACAATATTCATAACTTCAATTTTTTTGAGTTCCAGATAACCGATAACTGCAGCAAGATTTGTGTACCCATTATAGTATGCCCTCGTCAAGATTCTCTTAACTTCTCGCTCTAACTCTCTCTCCAAGGATCTTAAATTATCTTGATATGTACTGTATCCTAGTACTGCGACTGCCTTATTTACGTCAGGGGCTTTAACGGCCTCTTTTAGGAGTGTATGCCTGAAACTTCCTCCATCCGGTATAAGTAACTCCTCTAAAGCATCTCTTCTTATGTCGTTTTTAATGCCCCTTATTAGAGTAGTAATATTGAATTCATCAACCTTCAGTCTGACATATTCGGCAAGAACCTCTGAAACCCCTGCCTTATACTTCTTCAAAAACTTCCTTAACTTCAAAAGTCTGCATCTTGCAAATACTGATGCGACTAGCCCTGGAGTGTTATATTTCTGAAAAATTCTCTCGCTTTCTTTTATCTCCTCATCATATCCCATTTGACGAAGCTTTAGCACAATTTCCTCGTATTCCTTCTCTTTTCTTTCCGAAAGCGCCCATATCAATTCTTGGGAAATCCTCTCTTCATCTATCTCCTGTTCAAAAAGTCTCAAGATCATTTTGGCTTTTGGGAACATCTCTGCGAATTCTTCCACTTCTTTGCAAAAATCATCAAATATGGTCCTTTCAAATGCTTCGAGGCTAGGATTTGGTCCTAAAGCCAACAGAGATGGGTATTTATCCTTCAGTTTATTAACAAGTTCTTTAAGCTCTTTCGAAGATGCCAGATCTAAAATCTGCTGTTCTAGTAAGAGATGTCCTTTTCTCGCGGCAGCCTTAACCACCGCGTATGAGATCTCTGACAAAAACAAAACCTCCTGCTAGGCCTTTCTGAAGCGTTCTACAGCTACTTTAAAAACCTCCTCCACACCTTTCTCTAGATTACTCTCTGCCTTCTTCTTGATGACTTCTCCTTCTTCGTCGGCTTTTCTCTTAATTTCGTCCGCCTTCTTTTTCGCCTCGCCCACTCTCTCTGAAAAAACCCTCTCGCCCTCCTTCTGAGCCTCCTCCTCGATCTCCCTCTCCATTTTTCTTGTCTCTTCTTCGGTTCTCCTCACAATCTCTGCTGCGACTCTTTTGCTCTCCGCCTCTATAGCATCGGCTTCCTCCTCAACTTTTTTCAGTGCTATAATTACACGCTCCACGTCAACATCGCCTCCCGGAGACGATATATCCTGTATGACCTATCATTAAGGTGTCTGGTCTGGTCTCGTTGACCTTGACCTTATACCCTCTCATAATCAATTCCACTGCCTTTATATTTATAAACTGCGCTTTTTCCATCGCTGTGACGGTCTTCTCCACTTGGTTTATGGTAGGACTAAAGCTAACCATTCTGCCTCCGATTTTAAGTGCCTTGCGCGCCTCCTCAACAACAAGCCAAGGAGTTGCCATGTCCAAAATCACAGCATCAACTTCCTTTTCGTCGATACCTTTTGTTATATCCTTAAGTTTAAACTCCACAAATTTTTCTAAACCAAGCCTTTCCAAGTTTTTCTTTGCGTTCTTTTGAAAATCCTCCCTCATTTCATACGTGAAGACCTTGCCGTCTGGTCCCACCAAGCTCGCCAAGTAGCTGGTCAGAGCACCGCTACCCGTGCCGCACTCTACAACTTTTGAACCAGACCTAACATTAGCCACTAGGGCTATGTAAGCCATATCCTTAGGGTAAATGATCTGAGTCTTCCTTGCTATCCTTTCTAAATGGTCTAAATAATCCGCAGGCAAGATCTTTAAGGCTATTCCCAAACTCGTCACAATTTCAGAGCCGTAGGGCTTTCCTATCAAGTCCTCAAAGTTAACAATGCCTTTGTGGGTGTGGAACTTTTTACCTCTTTCAACCTTCAGTATCCAGCTCTTTCGGTCGTTTAAATAAAGGAGGACTTCTGCGCCCTCAACCACAAAACTCATCAAGACCACCAATCCAAAGCCGTCTCATAATCTTTCACTTTCTTCCTTAATATCTTCAAATTCCATATCAACTAACATATTTTAGGAATTAGTGATCCATTTAACGTCCGAAATAATAAAAGCTAATCGACAGAATACTGTTACTTTTTTTGCTATATGTAACGATCTATCACGGTATGGGAAGGGAAGTTTTTGGAATGTTGATCTAGGCAATCTTCTTCCTCACCATCATCGTGCTGTCGTTCAGGGATACCAGGAGCGTGTCGCCCTGTTGGATTTCCAGAGCCTTGGCTATCTCTTTCGGGATTGTCATCCTGAGGCTCCCGCTCACCTTTACGGCTTTCACCTCGAAGACCACGGGCATGGATATAACCTCTATACTTCTTTTATAACCAAAAGGTATATTAAGGTTACTGAGTTTAATATATCTTAAGGATACAAAAAGGATATAGAAGGTGAGAGTGTGAGCTTGGCAAAAGTTGAGAGGAGAGCCGAGGAGCGAGACAAGACCGAGACCGTCCCATGTTGGTTCACGAGGTGGTTGAAGAACGTCTCTTCATGCGTTGAGAGCGTGGCTTTCAGCGAAAAGGAAGCGCGCCTCTACGTGACCCTCTCTTCAGGGAATGTGCCCTTCGAGCAGATCTTCATACTGAAAAACACTTTGGGAGACTTCATGTTCGCTTTGGCCGACCTCGACTTCCAAGGCGGAAGACCAATCTTGGTATTCGACTTGCTCGAATAGGCTCTTCAAGATTTGAAAAGCCCACTGCCCTCTTTTTTTCTCTTTTTTAAGGTTGCAGGAATTGTATAGTTGATTTGCCTTATTGCTAGGGTTTTGTTCGAGTTCGCCTCAGCTCTTGGAGCTCTTTCAGCCCTTCCTCGACTTGGCGCCTCTCTTCTTTTGTCAACCCTAAAATGTCATCGACCGCTTCGTCTAACTCTCTTTGGGCTTTCCTCTCAGCTTCTAAAGCATCTTGGAGCCTTTTCTGAGCAATCTACTTCACTAAAAGTATTTTTCATCATTGGGTATAAAAACACAAACCTTATTCAGCTTATCAGCTTTGTTTAAGCAGTTCTAACA
>JARXPE010000027.1 GCA_029887795.1 Thermoproteota archaeon | reverse complement strand
ATTGTAACAAACAACCCCATTGGAATGATGCCCCAATACCATCTGCTTCGCATTATCAATAAGCAACTCCCGAGCCACACCCCCAAAATAAAAAATGGCTGACTCAATCGCCCGAATAATATCCTGAGTCCGAATCCTTAAAGAATAACTGTAATGCTTCCTTCGACTATAACTGAGTACCACCTCATGAAGATAAATCTTCACCCGACCCTCCCCTACCCCTAAATCCCACTCCTTCCAATCATACTGCATCTGATGCCCGGGAGCAGTCTCCACTCTCGTCGTCGAAAGCCCCTCCACCCTCTCCCTCTCCCTAAATTCCTCCAAATACCGATAGACACTTGAAAGAGACCCGTCATAACCCACCTTCCGAAGCTCCTCGTAAATCCTTGTCCCAATATAACGCTGCCCCACCATCTCCTGAATCTCCCGCTGAAAACGATCCAACTTCTTCTCATACCCCCGAGCCTTAAACTTCGGCGGATCTGAGGACCTCAAATACTTCCGAACCGTATTCTTAGAAACCCCCAACTCCCTGGCAATCCCCTTGATCCCCTTCCCATTCTCATGCATTACCTTGATCTGATACCATCTATACATACTTAACATCCCCTACCTTCTCCTCCCTTTTTTGGAAGGAGATTTTACCTGACCAAGGGGTCAAATTTAAATGATAATAAGGGGTCACTTCTATTTTACAATCTACACCAGTCCAGTGATACTCTCCGTATCCATAAAAATTTATATGTCCCGTAAAAAAAGCAACCGCATTCGAATACTGGTGATACTGCATCTTCTGAATTTCGAGATATTTAGGATGCCATATATCATCATGATCGAGAAATGCTATAAGATCCCCTTTTGCTTTCTGGCACAAAACATTGCGAGCACTCGCAACACCACGATTTGTTTGCTGGAATATAGTAATCGTGGGTTTGTAGTTCTCCAAAATAAGAACTGTATCATCGGTACTTCCATCGTCAATCACAATTATCTCGTCTGGTTGGACCGTTTGTAATAGCACGGAACTCAACGTCATCTTAATCGTTTTAGAAGAATTATAAGTAGGAATTACGACACTTATTTTCATGTCTCTATTGTTCCTGAACAAAAGATTCGATTGAACACGTTATTCTTTTGTTTTCCTTGCTATGACGCCCTCGTACAACTGAAGCAATTTAATTCCAGCAGCAGTCCATGTCAATTCACTCGATGTACTTAGCGAGGCCTCCCTGAGCCTTTTCAGGAGCGAACGATCGTCGTGTAGCATATTGATGTGCCTTGTTAACATTTCCACATCGCCAACGCTATGGACTAAAGCGTTTTCCATGTGTTTGCACATTGCCCCTGCGGCCTCCGAAACGAGTAGCACGCACCCACTACCTCGAGCTTCATAAGTTACAAGGGCACTTCCTTCTTCAATCGTTGGCAAAATTAAGATATCACTTTTTCGCATTAAGTCCGGTACATCTTTTCGATGACCAAGCACTTTTACGCTTGGATGTATTAGCATGGATTTTAGCTTTTCTGCATAACCTGGAACGAAACTTCCTGCGATATAGAAATTACCAGTTCGACTTGCTTTAGACTTCAGCCAGGCTTCTAATGCGTAATGCAGACCTTTTCTCGGGGCGCAACCACCGACAAAAAGCATCGTAATACCATCCTGGTCCTCAGAATAGCGATCACATGGATAATATATTTGTTCATCATAACCGTATTGATGACGAAGCAACTTTTCCTGTTCAAAGCCTTTTTCTAAAAATGTCTTCATAACAAAATCAGAAGGACAGAGAAGACGATACGCTAGGCTAAATTCTTCTTCCTCTCTTTTAAGTACGTTTGTTTTGTAGGCATGCTCGTGACTGCGAGGCAATGTCAAGCCAAGACGTTTGCATTCCTGTTGTACTACTGCGTAAGCAAACCGCGTATGTGCGTTAGGCCTTTCTAATACCGTTGGAATTCCCAAGCTTTTAGCCATTTTTAAAGTCAACAAAGCTCCTGATGGCCAAGCATGAATAATATCAACTTTACCTAAAAGCTTTGGAAGCCTTTTTGAGACGAGGTAGTCATGAATAGCTAGGGCCCCTCATGCCTCCCAGAATTTTATATGAAATGCGCAGTTTGCCCCAAGAAAGAGTAGGCCAAACTTGGACGTTAGGCGGTAGTGGCTTATGGACCACCCCTGGCATAACCAAAATTTCTGCACCTGCTTTCGCAAGGCCATTAACTTGTTGCCAAGCTGTATAACAAATCCTATCTGCGCCGATTTTATGGGGAAAGCTATATAATACTCGTATGCGCTTATTTTGGATCATTGCAATCTACCTCCTTTTGGTTTGAGAAGGGAATTAAGGGAATTTAAGAATTCCCGTACCACTTTTTGAGTGTTGGTAATTTCCTGGTAGGAAAAATCCCTTCGGCCAACAGGACGGGCGCTCATGGACAGGAAGGTAGCCGAGTTCGAAGCGAAGCGAAGGATCCGGCCGAAGTGCGTTGTAGGGGCTTTGGGTGTAAAGGAGGGATAGGTGCACGGGGGATGGTCGTTGAATCGATCTTGGACATGTCAATGGGGGAGCAAATGGCCATTGGGCTTGAGGTGATTGGGTAGTGGATGCGGCAAAGCTCGGGCAAGAACAAGCCGGAGCTGAGTCGAAAGAGTAAACTCAAATTTTTGGACTGGTGTTAAGATCCTGTCCATTTGGTATGAGCTTGTGAAGAATCCGTTATAACAAGGCGCTACCCGGGCCTTGAGGTCTTCGAGATGATCAGACAGACCTCCAGGGGCAAAGCGACGTTGGTAAGGATCATGAGGCCCTTGGGGTTTCGGTATGGGCCTACTGCACCAGCAGATGCAGGCCTGAAGAATCCCAACAGTGTCTCTTTGGGAGAGTGCCTTTGAGCTGGAAGCCAGGATCCACAGGGTGATTGATGTTGCATCCCGGCCGGGGTGTGAGAAATGAATGGGCCTATCTTCGACAAAAGGGATCCATCGGCTCGCGCAATCATATTTGAGCGATTATGAGGGCCAGAGGGTGGGTGTTACCCCCGATTTGAGAGGGATCAGCAGACATCTCGGCGCGCTCAGGTGGTGGCCTAATCCAACAGGCACAGGAGCATGGATTTCATCCCGCTTCAGCGGGAGACGCGTCAGGACGGCTTGGCCGCCATGGTACAGGGGAGGGATTGCGGAGATCGTTACAGGCTGGCCATCGAGGTAAGTAAGGGCCAAAAAGTCCCACTGGTCTTGTTTCTTGGAAAGAATTCCCCGAGAGGGGATGTTGTCGCGCCCAATAGGATCCCATGGACATTTGAGCTTAGGAGTGAGCATTGGCCACACCATACCCTAATGATCACTGTGAGGCATTTTGCCGCGAGTTGTTGGTCGATCACATTCCGGAACTCGTGGGGTCTCCAACGTGCAATGCGTTGGCTGACCCTCCCATGGCAAGGAAAATCCTAAAGGTGGCGCTGATTCGGACACGAGGACATAAGACGATCTCGGGTCTTCTCGAGGCCATTGATTTATGGCTGGGGCCTTAAAGACCATCCAAGACCTCATCAGACGCCCAACCGAAAGACGCTGGCTTAAATGGAGGGCTAAGAGCCCAACTTCCAACACGGCGCTTGCTACGCCCGATGTAAAAGGAGAGTTTTTAAATCCCAAAAAGTCTTTTCACAAAAGGTGTACAGATTGTTAGTCCGGATGGCTTAGTGCCGATATTCGCACAAGTTTTGGAATTTCTTATAGTGTGATAACGGATACACAGGCGCTACTTGCCGTCAACCCCATTAGGAAGGATCTGAAGATTCTTGGGGGCGTTGGGAGCTCCAGGTACTGAATACTCGTAGGCTCCAATATCCCAAGCGCTCCCCTGCGGTCGATATACCCCTTCCAAATCTTTGTTGAAGTCGTAAATTGGGAAAACAGATGTGGGCAGGAAGGAAATCGCATTCACTCCAGCATCAATAGCTGCACTCCCCATTTTCAAGTGCACATCATATTCTAAATTGGGCATATCACCAGGCCATACAGACACTATATATGGGCCGAGATCAGCATTCGGAGAAAATGAAATTCGAGTGCGATGATTCCCACCAAATATTACTCGGGTTACACTAGACACAGTTCTTTTAACCCCCTCCCCTGAGAACACCAGAATGTCTCCTTGCTTAACAATGTTTTCATAGCCATCATCGATATACACAAAATCGATGTTGTTAATAACTTCCATTTTGTTTAAATCGAGAACCGGTTCCGCAGGTATTCGAGCGCTTTTACGAAATATAGACGACATGTCACGTCGGTAGCTTCTTATATTAGTGGAACCGTATTCCCCATTGAAATTATACGCGATATTGTTTACGATTAATTTTTCATTGGTACTATATATGTTAATTCCGCCAAATAGACATGTATTGTTGGAAATTATAGTCTTCTCACACTTACCCCAACAAGTTATCCCATTTTCTATATAGTTGTTGAACCAAATTATGTTTGTGGAATCCTCAAAAGTCGCCAGATTGCTATTTGTTACGACATTTCCCGCTACCAATACGTTTTCACTTCCCTGATATACGGTAATTGAGTTTCCGTGCACACCCTTTGAGTTTCTAACAATATTCCCTACTATATAACTGTTTTTTGCACCTGACGAGTATATCACTGTTCTGGCCTGCTTATCGAAAACGTTGTTTCTTATGATAACATTATTCCCTCCAAATACGCAGCCACGTAAGTTGCCTGATATATCATGAAAAAAATTATTTTCCACTACTACCCCATCAGCCCATGAATTTGTACTATATCCGCCCGAGAATCCCTTTGTATACCTAATTTCACAATTTCTTATGACACAATTAGTTGCCGAACGTGAAACGTTGACTGAGTTTCCTTGTCCGAATGTCTCACCAGACTGTTTTTGTATTATGATGCCATCTACCAATACATAAGCGCCGGAAATATTTATACCGGAGGGTAGTACTGACATTGTGATCGTTTGGGAGGAATTTATGTCTGCATAATCATAGGGAATGACGTACAATCGACTTTCATTTTCATCCAAATAGTATGTTCCAGGTCTTTCAAATGCAGGTGGGACTGGCACGTTTGCAACGGCATATAGTGAATTTCGATCAGTGTATACGTTCAAATTATCAGCCCAAGTGATCGTATTCGTCTTCTCATTAAAGTCTATTATTTTGCTCATTGCTACCTCGTTTGGCTGGACCCACAGGTAAATGTACTTGCCAACTAGGATTTTGCCTCCCAATTGCGCTAGCCGGTAGTCAGTTAGGGTTGAAGTAGTTACTGCTGATGGTGGCACAGAGTAATAGTTGTTAGTTGTTTGGTAACCTATTTCGGTTGAAGTTGGATACTGTGCGGTTACCAAAAGCTTATCATTTTGGTGAAGTAAGATAGAAAGACCAGGCATCTTGCTAAGATGAGCAGGAATAGTAATGTCTTTATAATACATGTAAGGCCAAGCGGTGTTATTTAAACATTCAGCTTGTGAGGTACACTTATTCCATCCGGTGAGCGGGACTGATCCGTCTATCACAGCTTTTCCAGTTCCCCATCCAGGCGCTGTCCTGTAAACAATCGGTCTATCAGGTTCTCCGCTCCAGGTTATGGAGAAACTTCCCCTGTAATGGACACCACCTTTTAGATTTACGATGTCCCCTGGGGAAAGAGCCGTCATAGCAGGTTTGTCGGTGGCTCTCTCATCCCCTGGGCAATGTTTCCAGGGGGTTGTTGGCGATGTTCCATTGTTCAAATCGGACCCATTTTCATAATCCACATAATACTCGGTGCCGCTAGCGGGAAGCCCATACAAAATGAGCAGTGCGGTAGTTATTGTAACAGCTATGACCCAGATTATTTTCTTTTGTTTACCCATGGTATCTCCTCAAGCCTGTAATACGCCTCCCAAAAGTGGAATATTGCCTTTGCCATGGAAGCAAAAGGATCACCCAACCCCCTGTATCAAAGGCTTCCAGATCAATTGGTGAATTGCGATGTTCGGAATCAGGTTTGGATTTAGGCTTTCCACCAAGGCGATAGGGGCGTCTTAATAAACAAATTCCGTCTATTGTGAACTTTTCGACGAAAAGGGAAATCATTTACTAATAAAATAAATAAATTTTGTGTTACATTTTTGTAAAATACATTACTTTTTTGTAACCACCTAAAATATCTATTCTATTTCGTACTACCCAAATATTCTACTATAAGGAAAAAAACTAAAACTTCCTCCTTTTTCAATTGAATTCTATATGCAATAATCATACCGCTTCAATTTGGGCGCACTATCTCTGCGATTCAGCCTGAAGAATCCAGTTTCTTCGATCCAACGACCATGCTCTCATGAAAACTCATTTCAATCAGCCCCCTTCTCCTCCACTTCCTTCCAAATTGGTTTCCATTTCCCAGCCTTTGTCAACTCTAATTTTTCAACTCGCTTTATGTCAACTTCAATGTCGTCCGAGAGGTGGTAACTTAGGATTCTACGTATATGTGCTACATATTTGGGATTCAGTCCCTCTCTACACAGGATCCGAACCTCAATTCGGTTAGGTCCGGTTTGAACGATTTGCCATGCATCGATCTCCATTTCGCCGAAAATCAGTGTCAGTGCAGGCCCAGATAGCGAACGGCCGTTCTGAAATGTCAGTATATCTGCCGTTCTGCCTCTTATAGAGGAGATTTTAGGGAAGGGCGACCCACAGGCGCAAGGAACCTTGCTGAGTGTCACTAAGTCTCCGTTTTCGTACCGAATGAAAGGCGTAGATTTGTTCCAAAGGTTTGTTATGAGCAGTCGACTCTCTCCAACGCTCAGGCAATCTTCGACCTCCAAGATAGCCTGAAGGTCGTTATAGTGGAAACCCTTGTGTTCTTTGCATTCATACGACTCAAAACCCCCATCATTGCAGCCTAAGTTGTCAAATACCGGGCAGCCCAGGGTCTTCTCAATACTTCGTCTGTAATGCGGAAGAAGCATCTCACCTGTGGTCACTACTGCCTTGAGTGTTGGTAGAGTCAATCCTTCCTCGGCAAGAAACTTTCCAAGGAGGAACAGGACAGAAGGATAACCGTAAAGGAATTTGGCCCCGTACTTTAGAAGCATCCTGTGGTATTTCTTTGCCAAGACGCGGTCCATAGCAACACCGTACAAAAATAACCTACGATGCATCCAAGCCCGCACTCTTGCCTCCAAGGACCTCCTTTCCGGGATTAGGGACCCTCCTGCTATAACACCAACAGGGTCTCCGAATCGATATCCAAACTGGCTCCATCCCCATAGATGGAAGGCCTCACACAATGTCCAGTGTTCCAAATCACGGAGGTAATGCACAGGCTGACCAGTGGTCCCCCCGGTGTGCCATTCTCGATACCGAATTGAACTGAGGTTAACTGGACGAATTCGTCCAGCATTTTCTCTGAGGATATCCTTGGGCAATATCGGGTAGCGCTGAAGTTCATCCAAGTCCCTAGGTCTGAAAAACTCAACTCCATGATCCCCCCAATACTCTCGATAAAAGGGAACGTTCCTCCAAGCGAATTCAAGAATGTCCCCGAGTCTCTGTAATCGCCATTCCTGGCGCTGAACTTGCGACCAGGAAAAGGTGCTTTTCAGCCATCGATATTTGCCAAAGACATCGAGACCATATAACCGATATATCAAATTCACAAAAGCATTCCGGATGGGTTCAACTAATCCCATTCCATTTACTCCCCTCCGAGCTTCTCATATTTGAGAACGTGGTTCAACGCCAATCGAAGATCCCGCGAAACACCTTTCTGATTCTCTCTCTCTGTTCTTTTTTCAAGTACCGAACCAAATCTTCTGGAGCATCCCTTTTACTTTTATGTAACCACAATTTGAAATATCCAAGTAGTCTTATGAATATGCTTATAATTGGAGGCTTATCGCGCCATCTTCTTAGTGCTTTCATTAAAGCAAACAAGGGCTCTGTCCCAATATGATATTCTGTCATGCCGGCCCGAAAAGCTACATAAAATACGGACCGGCCATTGGCATGGTCGGTAACTCTGTGGTGATATACGGGGAGATCCGAAAAAGATCTTGTCTCCCATCCGTACATACGGGCCTTCAATTCGGCTATAGCATCCATACCTCCTACAGTAACGGGCAAATATCCCCCCACAGTCTCGAAACATTCCCTTCGCCAAAACTGTGCCGCTCCTACAGCATGGTTTAAACTTGAAAGCACTCTCTTAAAGCTCGCTCCCTTCTTTTCCATTACCACTCCGCTTGCTACACCCAAGTTCGGATTCCGAGTCATTTCTTCAATAAGTCGTTCGTAATAATTGGGCCCAAAAGTAATGTCAGCATCCAGATTTCCAATGTAAGCGAATTCTAGATGTTTTAAATGCTCGTATCCTGCCATAAAAGCAAGTGCTTTTGAGCCAAAACCGCGTTTTGATATTCCGTCATAACGAACTAACTCTATTAATGGTGCACAGCTTGAGGCTCTAGTCACAATCTCATCTGTATTATCCGTAGAGCCATCACTAACTACGATCCATTTCAGCGGCAGCAAAGTTTGCCCTAAGATACATGGAATCAAAGAATTGAGGTATCGAGCCTCGTTCCTAGCCGGTGTTACCAAAGCGTATGTTGTGGATCCTTGGGATAACCTTTTTGTTTTTTTTTCAAAGGTGTCCCCTTTATAGTCTTGTGTCGATCTCATCTTATGAGTTTTACCCTTGCACAAAGAGTTTTTAATGGGTCAGACGGCACCAATGCTCTGTCGTTTAGTTGGGAGTTCGCAGCTTATAAACGCCAACAAAGAGTAATAAAGCAAGGCGGTTTGTGAGGATATTGATACAGACATAAAAGCGACCAAATAGGCAAAAAGAGATGATCCGATGGCCCAAAAGAGGAAACGACTGGCAAGATCATAAGTACTTACGTCTCTAACGACGAGACCAACTTGTTTGAAACATCTCACAATGATCACAATGAATAGGGTTAATCTAATGAGGCCTCCATTAACTCCTTCTGCTACAAATTGGTTCGTCAAGTCCATCATGTCAGGATAGAGAGGAAGCCCAACTCCTGTAGGGGACCAATGTGCTGTATAGTTAGTCCCCTTTAGCCACCATTCCGAAAAATGGGAAACGAACTGATCGATAAGCTTCGCCCTCCAGTACGATCCTCCTCCTACAAGGTCGCCTACTCTCGCTATAATCCACCAAACATGGGATTTCATCACCATTTCTAATGCGATCAACAACAAGACTGTACTTCTTCGAACCCACTTCATGTTATCCCGAAACGGCCACAAACTAAGACCGACGATACCACACATCCATACCATTAGCGGCCCACTTGAAGCCGAGCTGGCGGTCACGATTGTTGCCGCCACAGCTCCCACTAGAGCCGTCTTTCGCCTTCCGCAGACCCAGAGGCCAATGCATAGCGGCAAAAGCGTGGCCCCGAAATTGCCAGCGTGAATCGGGTGAGTAAACGGCCCCTGGCATCTAAGTCTTCCTTCGCGAATCACAGTGAACTCTGAGACAGCACCAAATGTGGAAAACAAGTTTCTTCCTGACGATTTTTCTACGGTCATGAAAATGGCTAACGCAACACTAAAGACTACAAGAGCACATATGTTGAGAACTACATCTTCCTTGGTTCGGACCATACAGCGTGCTAAGAAATATCCCCCAAGTGCGTCGAAAGCAAAACCAGCCTTATTCATTATAGCCCCGGCCAGTCCCGGATCCGGCATCACCGCGTCTGGGTGTCTTTCTTTAGGAATTAACCCTATGATTACCGCTAGGATCACCCACCATATAAACGCTTTATCTATGCTATTCTTCTGGAATTCCCCTAATTCAGCTTTAGCAAATACTCGGATCCATCCGAATAGGATAACAATCCTTAAAAATGTGAAGTTTGCACCCCCAATGACAACCTGCTGGCCGATTGTCATCAGTATTGCTGTAGAGAGTACGGGAATCAAGGCCAGCCGCCTGGGCAACGCAAAAATCATGAAAATCATAATTAACAAAAAGCCAGCCGCTGTACCTGTGACAACTGTCGCCTCATTCGTTCCCATTGAAACCCCAAAGCATCGTGGAACTCTTAATCCGTTCTCCTATTATAATCATTAGTGTTATGTTCGGTTTTCAATGGATTACGTCCGACTTGTCCCTTAGCTCAGTTCGTATATTTTTCCGCGACGAATGCTCACTCAGTGACCGCTGTTAACTTTCTAAAATCATATTCTGCAATGGAAAGGTCACTCTTTTTGGCCGCTCATTCGCGGTCTAAACTAAGAAGAGACGAATGCTCGACATGTAAGCTCAAGCAATAGAATACAGAATATTCCTTTGGAGTTAATGTTACTCGCGTAGCTGGTCTCTATAAATTTTCTTACATCATCTATCGAAAAGTATGTTTCAACGCACGTTTTTCTATCGAAAAGCGTTTCAAAAACAAAACTTTTCAGCTCATTGTGTATCCACTTTTCATAAGGAACTGGAAAGCCTGTTTTTCTTCGGCTGATGATTTCCTTTGGGACAGAGTCTTTCAAAGCGGCCTTGAGGATTCGCTTTGTACTCCAGCCCCTTACTTTATAACTCTGTGGCAGCGATGCGGCAAACTCGATGAGTTGAAAATCAAGCAAGGGCACCCGTAGTTCTACTGAGGTGGCCATTGTCATTTTGTCAGCCTTGATTAGGAGATCGTCTGGAAGCCATGTCTTAGTATCAACGTATAGCATGCTGTTCAACGGAGGTATGTCCCGAAATTTGTCAAATAACAAACGTGTGGGTTCCTGAGAAAAATTGCCATTAACCAGTTTGGCGAACTCCTTCGTGTATAGAGTTTGTTTCATTTTGTTTAGCGGAGAGTGTGGCATTTCTGTGCGGCTCAGGTAGTATTTGGACAGGGGCATATTTATAAGTTGGGTGTATTTCCCGACGCGGGACCACCCAACCTTCCCCATTGCCTGAACCCCCCTTTTTAGTAAGACCTTGGCCGGCCCCGCAAGAGATTTGAACTTTTCTAGAAGTAGCAAGTTCCGATAGTTTTGGTAACCGCCAAAGACCTCGTCCCCTCCTTCCCCGGAAAGGAGTACCTTGACACATGATTCCCGAGCTAAGCGAGCCACGCAGTAAAGGGCCACTGCAGGGGGTTCAAAAACGGGTTCTTCCATATGCCACACATAGCTTGGCAGGAGGTCTCGGAACTCGTTCGCAGTCATTGTGATCTCATGATGTATCGTCCCGTAATTTTTTGAGGCGAGCCGGGCATAAGGACGTTCGTCAACGCATTCCTCACCTGAAAACCCTATGGTGAAAGTGTGGATGGGCGTATCTGTCTGCTCCACTGCGTACCGCAGCACTCCAGTCGAGTCTACCCCTCCGCTCAGGAGAACGCCTACAGGCACATCGCTAATCATATGATCCCTGACGGTTTGTCGAAGCAAGACCCTAAGTTCTTCCATTGCGTCGCGGAAGCTCATGTCGACGGGCGGGTTCTTGAAATGCAGGTCCCAGTACTCTCGGACAGTTAGCTTTCCGTCTTGGAGTATGAGATAGTGGCCAGGAGGCAGCTTAAAGATCCCTTCGATTAAGGTTTCACTCCCTGGCAGGTATCCGTAAGTCATAAATCTATCAACTGCTAGCGGATTAATTCTTCGCTCCACGGACTGATCCGCAACGATCGCCTTGATCTCCGAAGCAAAAACCAGCCCCTTGCCCGTATTGACATAATAGAGAGGTTTGACCCCCACCCGATCACGGGCGAGAAGGAGCATGTTTCTTCTACTATCCCAGAGAGCGAATGCGAACATACCCCTAAGCTTTTTCACCGACTCCGGTCCCCATTCCTCAAATGCGTGGAGGATCACCTCAGTGTCAGATTTAGACTTAAATCTGTGCCCCTTGTCCTCCAAATGGGCACGGAGGTCTCGAAAGTTGTAAATCTCTCCGTTATATACCACCCAGATGGTTCCAGTCTCATTGCACATGGGCTGGTTGCCTGTGCTGAGATCGATAATGCTCAGGCGGCGGTGCCCAAGGCCAATAGAACCAGAACAGTACATTCCCCCACCGTCGGGGCCACGATGATAAAGCAAGTCCATCATGCGGCGTATAAGTTCTGGATCTACGGGCTGTTGACGATCGAAATTTATTTTCCCGCAAATGCCGCACATATTTAAGGAAATAATAAAATTAAGGTCTTACCAAATGAGGTACAGGGGGAAGCTCCAAGTGCCCCTTTTTTGTTTTGCCATGTACACTTTATCCCTTGTCTTTCGATTTTCCCATAATGACCCCACACAGATCCCCCACGCGGACTCGCTGAGGGCAATGGCAAATACCCATCCCCCAGCCGAGAATTGCCAGCCACTTCTTATAAGAGCCAAGCCATGCCTTCTTGCCCCAAAAAACCAAGTATATAGGTAAAAGCACGAACAGAAGAAATTCCCTGACGACTGCCGCCAGTAGTAGAGCCGTCCTATAACAGATCGCATATAATCGGCCGCGATACCTGCATAAGAACCGATAAATCGATTCTCGCATCATCACGACCGAAAAGTTACTACCTGCACGCCGAGAACTACCCCCGCTATGATGAAGGATGGCCACTTCAGGAACGTAATAATTCCTGCGCCCCGCTTTCCGGGCTTTCAAGCAAAGGTCCAAATCTTCCGTATACATGAAATATTCAGAAGTAAATCCACCTATTTCATAAAAAACTTTTCGAAGTAACATCAAACAAGCACCCGAGAGAGCCTCCACTTCGATAGGACCTGATCTTCCTTCGTACCGAGCCGCATTGGTCCACAGGCTCACCGCCGGAAACATTCGATGTAGAAAAGCCACATCTAAAACCTGATTCAACACCGTAGGCATTGGCTGCACGCAGCTTGTCTGTAGAGAGCCATCTGCATTCAGTAGCCTGCAACCGACCACCCCAACGTTGGGCAGACTCAGGAGACATTCATAGAGGCGTTCAATTGCACGATCCAAGATCACCGTATCTGGGTTCAGGAATAAGAGGACCGTGCCACAGGCTAATGAAGCTCCTAAATTATTAGCCCCTCCGAAGCCCAAGTTAGTCTTACTTTCAACAAAGATTACATCCGGATACTCCTTGGCGAGCCTCTCTTTGCAACCATCGAAGGATCCATTATCAACCACAATAATTTCGTAATCCACGGAGGTGGTCTGCTCATAGATGGAGGACACGCATGCCATCACATAGTCTGCTGAATGCCAGTTTACGATGATGATAGAAAGTTCTATACTGTCCATCTCAATTGTCCACAAGCTATGGCGTTCTAAAGATCAGCTGTAAGTATTTGGCTTTCCGAGCATATGGAAGCGCTGCTTTCTTCTTAAATATCGGACTACCCGGCGGTCTTGCAACAGCAGCAACCTCTTCAGATAGCCCGAACAAAATCCTGCTCACAAAGCGGAAGAGGCAAGAATTTTCCTTTCGCCAGAAAGACATTTTACACACTTTCCCGGCATGAAATAATGGACGATAGCCATGTAATTGGCATGCCCATTTTTGAAGGCGCTCCGCCACTTGCTGTCGCCTGATCCAGTGACCTTGTGCTGAATCAACTTTAGGTCTTCAAATGTGATAGTATGCCATCCAAACATGTTTTCTTTAACTTCGTTGATTGTGTCTCATCCGGGTGCCTTGATTAAAGGGCTGATTTGTTCCCCACAAGCTCTTCTATAGATCTTGATTACATCACGCACATGAAATTTCGGGTCATTCTGGCCGTCGTTGATCAGCCTTCCATCCACCCAGTTCCGCACTGCTCCGCCACAAATTCCTAATTTGGGATCTTTGTCAAACCCGTGGGAACATCCCCGGAAATAAACCGGTTCAAAGGACAAGTCTCCATCCAACTTCACGATGAAGTCCCAATCCATAAAGGAAAGTGCTGCATAGCCATCATAGAAGGCTTCAATAACTCCTACTAGACTTACGAAAACCCCGTTTAGGACGGTTTATCGTTTTGATCAACGGGTATTGCTTGGCAGCCTCATCTATGATTTTTGGAGTTTGATCGGTTGAACCATTATTTACGATTATCCATTCTTTTG
>JARXPE010000026.1:13831-14120 GCA_029887795.1 Thermoproteota archaeon | reverse complement strand
TAAGGAAGCAGGTTGGTTTAAGTATTATTGGAAAATCAATCCTACTGGATTAAATATCTTGTTAAATACAAAGAAAAGAAAAATCTTAACAAAATTAAAAGAACGTTTGGATTATGAGACAAACAACTTATTCTTCATGTGTCCCACCCATAATACACGATATACCTTTGATGATGCCATGGAGATAAATTTTCAATGTCCTGAATGTGGAAAACGATTAGACAACATTCAAAACGAGGACATAGTCACAGTACTTAAAATAAAAATTTCAGAAATAGAGAAAAATTTG
>JARXPE010000026.1:0-13821 GCA_029887795.1 Thermoproteota archaeon | reverse complement strand
AAGAATCTCTGAGGAAGGGAAGATCTAGCGCTTCCGTGAGTGTATGCCCGCCGAATTCCTAGGGGACTCGAACCCATTTGGGCTAAAGTCCGGCTCGGCCCACCATGAAATTTATTTTATTAGAACACTCCAACTTTGGAAAATAGAGAATGTTAGTCTTGGCGCACCAGATATGTAAGTAGCGGGTTTTCATCTGTCCTCCTGAATAAAAAAATTAAAGTTAAAAGACTTCATATTCCGCAGCTAAATAAATCAAAGAATCCTCTTTCCTTTTACCTTTAGCTGACTCCTTTATCATATCTGAAGTTGTTATTATCCCGACTAACTTATTGTTTTCAACAACAGGCAGCCTCCTAATCATCCTACTTACCATTACTTTAGCTGCCTCAAGTATTTCCACATCTGGCTCTATACTGATAACTGGAGAAGACATGATATCTTTGGCTTTTACCTCACGCGGACTCAGTTCTTTGGCCAAACACTTTGCAATTATGTCCCTTTCCGTGACAATTCCAATCGGTTTATCATTTTCCGCAATCACGATACAACCTATTCTATACTGATCCATGAGCTTTGCAAGGTCATAAATTGTGCTCTCTTTGTCCGATTTTACAACATTTTTAGTCATTACATCTCTGACTTTTTTCAAATAAAATCCCCCTATGATTTTTTTAGCTTCCCTACCTTATAACATTTAATTCTTGGGTCTCGTGCTATGGTATTATCTCTGTAGAATTGTTAAATTTAGGATAATCCAAATCATCCTGACTTATTACTTGTCTATTTAACACGTCCTCCACAATATTTAAACAATTTAATATCTCATTGATGGTAAATTTTGTAATCTCACAAACCATGTTCATGTGTTCTTTACCCCACAAATGCTCTTTGTTTACATATAGACATCTACCTCCACAAACCCAAAAGTACTTACACGTTTTACAAGATCCGCCTACATCGACCCTCAATAAATCTGAGGGAGTATTATTGTATAGATTGCCGACTTTGGCCCATCCTACATCAAATGCTATAGGGCAAGCCAGTACCTCTCCAGTTGGCATGATTGCAAAAGCATCCCTTCCAGATCCACACGGTGGCCCTTCTATCGAATTCTTTCTGATTCTTTGTAAAATGCCCAAAAAAGGAACTAGTCCGATTACTTTGCCTATTTGTAGTTCTCTCCCCCAAAAATCTACAAGCGCTTTAATGCCTGGCATATATTTCGTCTTACACCATCCAATGAAGTCCTCCCATAAAGTACTCCAACCAACATCAAGCTGCCAATGAATATGATCAAACAATTCTAACCCAACCAAGTGTAAGACGTCTCTATAAATGTCAGTACGCTCAGAGACTGCCATCCTTGCTATCAAATCCCCTTTGAATCCCGAACTCCTCAACTGCCTTGCTACCTCTATAACTTTTTCATATACCTTATCCCCTCTATAGAAATTCGTAACTTCCTTCCTACCATCAATGGATAATAAGACAGCGTCCATTTTATTCCAGAACTCTTTTCCTAATCTTTCATAAAGTAGACCATTGGTCTGTATCACAAAATGCTTTGCTTTTATACACGTCATCACTCTTTCAATAAACTTCGAGTTTATTAGAGGCTCTCCTCCATAAAAAGCAATGGTGGCTTCGGGATCTTTTTCAATAAAATTCTTTAGCGAATCTAAATCATAAGTCACATCATACGGAACCCGATCTTCAGGAAAACTACCCCCACAATACCTGCAATGAAGATTGCATTTACCACTCGTGATTATGAAAAAAAGCAACGACGCTCCCCAAAGACAAACCATTTTTACCTCCTGTTACATAATCTTTCCGGTGAATATCATGAATTATTTAGAAGTAAAAGGTCAAAGAGAATTTCTATGTAATATTCCATACGATTCTGACCTTTTGCTTTCACTTAAGGAGTTGGCAAAAACACTCAAAATAGAGACCGGCATCTTTACGTTTATAGGTGCTCTAAAGACTGCATGTTTATTTTATTATGCACAAAACGAGAAAAAATTTGAAAAAAACGTCTTTGAAGGTCCATTTGAAATAGTCTCGGGAATGGGCAATATTGCTACTCTCGAGGGCGATATTGTCGTGCATGCACATTTAGTTATTGCGGATAGAAAAGGAAACTGCCACGGTGGACACTTAACAGAAGGTTCTAAAGTATTCGCCTGTGAAGTTTATTTAAGGGAGCTATCTCCTGCCATTATTCGAAAATACGATCCTCTTACTGGGCTGAATCTCTTAGTCTTGTAATATAAAAAGATCATAAATAAATTTTAATAGAGGTTCATATACTTTTTACAACATTTTTTTGCAACAAACTTAAAAATAATTTTCCCAATATCCAAACGGGACTAAAAGATGGTAGAATCAAAAGGCCTCTCCGATCTCCCCTATTTTATAGTATTTGAAAGTCTTAGGTGTAGAGGTGGTCGCTTTAGATAATAATCTACAAATGTGCCTTAACATTCAATAATAAACAGTGAGTAACACATAAAGTATTTTTGTTGCAATCTTTATGAAAAATGAAGTGACTATAATTAACGTATCTCATGAACTTCAGAATAATTGTTACGAAATAAAAAGATAGAGCACGTCACAATTCGCATAGAACCGGAAAGCGAAGATTTTCCAAAATGATCTTACCTCTCAATTACCAATCACCATTTTTAAAGGTAAAACTTATCAACATTATAATCATATTTAATAAGGAGATTGCTTATGGAAAACATTCGCGAAAGAAAGCCTATACCTCTTCTCGGAGAAGAATTCCCCTACATGAAAGTGCAAACAAGTCATGGCATAATGGAGCTCCCGAAAGCATATTCCGGAAAATGGTTTATTTTGTTTAGCCACCCAGGTGACTTTACTCCTGTCTGCACAACAGAATTTGTTGCCTTCCAAAATAGATACAATAAATTCAAGTCACTGAATTGCGAATTAATAGGTCTTAGCGTAGATCAAGTATTTTCACATATAAAGTGGGTTGAATGGATTTATGAAAAACTTGGCGTTGAGATCCAATTTCCAATAATTGCAGATACAGGTGAGGTCGCAGAAAAACTTGGTTTGATACATCCAGGAAAAGGAACAAATACTGTAAGAGCCGTTTTTATTGTTGACGACAAAGCCAAAATAAGAATTATTCTATATTATCCACAAGAACTTGGTAGAAATATCGACGAGATTATTAGAGCCGTAGAAGCTATGCAAGTATCAGACAAGTACAACGTGGCTTTGCCCGCTAATTGGCCAAATAATGAGCTCGTGAAAGACCACGTCATTATTCCACCAGCCAAGGACGTGGTTACTGCGAAGTCAAGACTTGAAAAGGCTAAAGTAGGAGAATTTGAGTGTTACGATTGGTGGTTCTGCCACAAAAAACTATAACTTTTTTTATTTTTCTGTGGCGGGCCCGCTGGGATTCGAACCCAGGACCTGCGGCTCCGAAGGCCGCCGCCATGATCCAGCTAGGCCACGGGCCCAAATATTTTTACCCTATAGGGTCTTAAGGATTGTGCACCTTGAAAAAGTTTAATATCTTCGCATTTCTCTTATGCGTAGAGAGAAGGGTCTGTTAATGTCAAAAAATGGGGAAGGGTCTTCAAGGGAATTAGTTCTTCCTGGAGAAGGTCAATTAGTTGGGATTGTTGCACAACTACTGGGCTTCAATAGGGTTAAGGTCAAATGTGCTGATGGTAAGACGCGCATATGTAGGATCCCTGGCAAAATGATCAAAAAAATTTGGCTACGTGAAGGAGATTTAGTCCTAGTAGCTCCTTGGGATTTTCAATCAGACCAAAAAGGCGATATACTCTGGCGCTACGATAGAAATGAAATAAAGATACTAAAATCTAAAGGTCTTCTTGGCACACTTGCCTGAAATGTTTTAACTACATGTCCACATAATTTAAGTTGATTCTAATGTCAGTAAAGGATGTCGAGAAGAAACTGCAGAGAGAGATGCTGAAAAAAGTAGAGCGAAAAAGGTTGAAAATAGAGAAGGACAAAGATCTATTTGAGACCGTTGAAGAAGTATTTGATAGCAGAACTGTAATGGCACTTTATTCACTAATAAATAAGGGCATAATCGATAGCATGAGGGGGGTTGTAAAAGCAGGCAAAGAGTCGAGGATCTATTGGGCTAAAGGAAGGAACGGAGAAGATTTGGCTATAAAGATCTTCCTTACATCCTCCATGGAAATCAAGAAGAGCATGCTTCAATATATCCATGGAGACCCAAGATTTAAGGTGGGGAAAGATTACAGGAGAATCGTCTACACTTGGGCACAAAAAGAATATCGAAATCTATCTGAGGCAAAGTCTGCAGGCGTCCTTGTACCAAATCCGATATGTGCATACCAAAACATTTTGGTTATGGAATTTATTGGAGCGGATGGCGTTCCTGCCCCCCTCCTTAAGGATTTGCCAGAATTAGACGAATCCCTATATCAACAGATATTGGTTGCTATTAAAAAGTTATATTCTTCTGCAGGACTCGTACATGCAGACTTGAGCGAATATAATATCATGGTGAACGAAGGTAAGGCTTATTTAATAGATTTTGGTCAAGCCGTATCAAGAGATCACCCTATGAGTTTGGAATTTTTAAGGAGGGACGTTGTTAACATTTTGCGATTCTTTAGAAAAGCGGGACTGAACGTTCCCGAAGAAGAGGCGGTACTAGAATGGCTGAAGAAATGATAAGTAGGATTTATATGAAGATTCCGTTGGAGAGAGCAGGTGTACTAATAGGTAATAAGGGTAGCACAAAGGCTGAAATAGAAAAAGGCACTGGAACGAATATCTTTGTGGACGGCAAGACTGGCGAAGTTATAATCGAAAGCCCTGCAAATTCTAAGGATCCTTCTGGCATTTTGAAAGCTAGAGATTTAATAAACGCAATAGCTAGGGGGTTCAGCCCTGAGAGGGCTTTCAGGCTTTTTAGCGACGGACAGATACTTGAGATTATAGACCTAAAAGATATCTTGGGAGACTCTAGAAACCAACTCATTCGTGTTAAGGGAAGAGTGATTGGTGAGAAAGGCAAAACGAGAAGGATAATTGAAAACCTAACTAATGTTTATGTTTCAGTATATGGTCACACCGTGGCCCTCATTGGAGATTACGAGGAAGTTAGAGTGGCAAAGGAAGCGATAGAGATGCTTTTAAAAGGCATGCAACATGGAACAGTTTACAGATTTCTCAACCGAAAGCACATAGATCTCAAGAAGAGAGAACTCTCCCTTTGGGAAGAAAAGCCTCAGCTTAGGGAGGAGGTATAGTGTCCGGAGAGAAGTTCAAGGCAATCTCTGCCGCGGACTTCTTCTACAAGAATAAAGAGATCGCAGGATTTGATAATCCAGTAAGGGCTACCTACACGATCATTCGAGAGTTGGTAGAGAACGCATTAGACGCTTGCGAACAGTATTCCATTTTGCCTGACGTGAGGGTCAAGCTGATAGACGAAGGAAACTCTATCTATAGGCTAAGGGTGGAGGACAACGGAATCGGAGTGCCATACGAGCAAGTACCTTATGCTTTTGCACAAATACTCTTCGGGTCAAAGTATACGCTCAGACAGAGCAGAGGGATCTTCGGTCTCGGAGGCAAGATGGCTGTCCTCTACGGGCAGATAACTGCCCACAGCACAGTCAAAGTAACCTCGAGTCAAGGAGGCTATGAGAAGTACACTTACGAATTGAACATCAACATACAAGAGAATAAACCAATAATCAAAAGGAAAGAAGTTATGCCAAATCCAAGTAGATGGAGGGGCACTATAGTTCAGTTTAGCTTCGAAGGAGACTATGTTAGAGCAAAACCAAAGGTGGTGGAGTATTTCAAACAGACTTCGATAATTCTCCCCTACGCCAACATTCTATTCATAGACCCCGATGGAGTGATTTACAGATTTGATAGAATAACGAACATAATGCCTAAACCGGCTGAGGAGGTAAAGCCTCACCCCCACGGGATCGATCTCGAAATGGTTCAGAGAATGATAAATGCCACCAGAAGCAGCACGCTTGTCGATTTTTTGGCCAACAACTTCCATAGGGTCGGAGTGGCTACCGCTCTTAACTTCCTAAAAAGCATAAAATTAAGACCGGATGCAAATCCAAAGAGTTTGACACCCAAAGAGCTTCTAACCTTAGTAAATAAGATGAAGGAGTACGACGGGTTCCAACCCCCTGACGCACAATGCCTATCTTCTGTTGGACCTGAGCTCCTCAAAGCGGGCATAATGAGAGAGTTCAGACCTGAGTTTGTAGCTGTAACCCAGAGGGGGGCCGCTGCCTACGGCGGACACCCCTTTATAGTGGAGGCTGCCATAGCCTATGGCGGAGAAATCCCAATCACTCCACCAGATGAGCTGACGGTATTTAGATATGCGAATAAGATACCATTGCTCTATGACTTACACAGCGATGTAACCATGAAAGTCATAAAGAAAATCAACTGGAAGAGGTACAAACTCGATCCTGCAACTATGCCTCTGGCATTTTTCGTTCACATATGTGCCACTAAAGTACCATACAAGACCGTTGGTAAAGAATACATTGCGGACAGACCCGAGGTAGAATACGAAATAGAATGGGCACTGAAGACTTGTGCAAGGCAATTGAGAATACATCTGGCAAAAAAAGAAAAGGCAGCTGTAGTACAGAGAAGACTCAGCGTCTTTGAGAAGTACCTCCCAATGATCTCACAATTTGCTGCAGAGCTTGCCGGATCGCCAACCCTCCCTAACTATGAAAAAGTTTTGAAGAGGTTACAGATTCATGCAAAAGAGATTGAACAAAGAAGTATTGTCCAAATTAACTGAATTGGGTATTGAAGTTTATGGTCAGATAGAAAGAGGAGAATTTCCAAGGATCAAGCTGCCTATTCGAAGCACCTCCAACATATTGTTTGATGAGGAGCTTAAACAACTCGTATTGGGGTCGTATAGAGCAGAAAGGACGGCGAGCAATATAAAACAAATAAGATCATTGACTCAATTGCTTTGGGTAGCCTCGTTTGCCAAAAGACTTGTCGAGGAAGGAAAGAGTAGTACCTTAAGGGATCTCTACTATCATTCCTTGAACTATGGTATTAGGTTTAGGGAACAGTTGGAGTCTGATGACACTGTAACAGATCTAGAGGCATTACTGATGGAGCCTAGAGAGGCTTTTAACATTTTTCCAAAAGAAAGATCCTCAATATTCGGGGATCTTACTATAGAATACACCACTCCAGAGACACACAAGGGGATGCGTGCTAATTTAAGCTCAAACCCTGACGGCGTAATGATAGGGCTATCCGTGGCACAAGCCGATTTTATCTCTTGCAAAGCAAACAAAGTTTTTGTGATAGAGAAAAATGCGGTCTTTAGGAGGTTTATAGAGGAACGTGTATACGAAAGATTCAATGCGATTCTCATAGATACTGCTGGACAGGCGCCGAGGCTTGCAAGACTACTTTTGAGGAGGCTAAACATGGAACTCGGACTACCAGTATACCTACTAACTGATGCCGATCCTTGGGGGATGCATATTGCTATGGTTATAATTAGGGGCTCTGCAAACGCGGCTCACCTAAGGGAGCTGACCACTCCAGAAGCAAAATGGGTGGGCTTGTGGGCAACTGATATTAAGAGGTTTAATCTTCCGTCGTTTCCCCTTACAAAACTTGATGAAGATCGGATAAGGTTGCTAGAGGAGGATCTGCGATACCGAGACTTCGAATGGCAGAGTGAACTTCAAGAGTTCAAGAAAACCAAAAGGAGGGCAGAACTAGAGAGCTTTAGTGCCCATGGACTCAGTGCTATTGTTGATAAATACTTGCCTAAGAAACTAAAAATGATATCTGAGGCAAGTTAGAAGGGCGTAAAGGTTTAATAGTAATTTTAGTTGGTCATCTATAAGGGCCGCGGTAGCTCAGTTCGGTAGAGCGACGGGCTGTTAACCCGTTGGTCGAAGGTTCGAGTCCTTCCCGCGGCGCCAAATCTTTCATTGTGAAAGTTTGCCTCAAACAACTAGACCCAAAAGGAATAAATTTTGGCAGCGCCTCTTTTTCCATCGGGGCCCGTAGCTTAGTCCGGCCATAGCGACAGGCTCATAACCTGTTGGTCGAGGGTTCAAATCCCTCCGGGCCCACTTTTTCCGATATATAAAAATTAATATTTTGTAATTGTTTTTATTGGCAACTTAAACATTGATTCCCCTTCACATTTTCCATGGCAATTCTTTGCTTTCTGCCTCAGAAAACATATTAGGCCGAAACTTCTCAACAAAGTCGTCAAAGCAGAAGAAATGATCGGATTTATAGTTAAAATAAGCAATAAAATAGCAGAAGTGGTAATTTTGATCCCCATCAATAAACCAATATTGGGCAACGAGGAAAAAGAAGCAGTCTTACGCGTTTTAGAGAGTGGGGTTCTCACCAATGCATCAGCGGAAGGAGGGCCATTTGTAAGGACCTTTGAAAAGGAATTGGCAAGTTTTATGGGCGCTAAAGACGCCATAGTGGTAAATTCAGGAACGGCAGCACTTCAGGTATCCCTTCTGGCGATGAACATAAAACCTGGAGATGAGGTCGTAGTCCCCTCTTTCACTTTTGCTGCCACAGCTGGGGCGGTACTCCTGATCGGTGCAAAACCCGTATTTGTAGATATAGACCTTAATACATACAATATAGATCCAGAGGCCTTCAGAAAAGCTATTACAAATAAAACAAAAGCCGTAATCCCTGTAGATCTTTATGGTCTGCCTGCAAAAATAGATGAGATAAGAGAGATTGCGGAAAGACAAGGGATCGTGGTTATAGAGGACGCTTGCCAAGCACAGGGCGCCTCCTATAAAGGAAGGATGGCGGGAACCTTGGGGGATGTGGGATGTCTGAGCTTTTATCCTGGTAAAGTGATGACCACAGGCGAGGGAGGTGCAATAATTACCAACGATCAAGAACTGGCTGACAGACTCAGGATGATAAGGACGCATGGACAAATAAAAGGATACGACTCCAAACTACTAGGCGGCAACTTCAGGATGCCTGAAATGGAAGCCGCCATAGGTATTGTTCAGCTAAAGAAATTGCCCAAATTCCTTGAGGCAAGGGCAAAAAACGCCCGTATATTAATGGAGCACTTGAATAAAGCGCCCCTAATTCTACCCCAAGTACCTGAAAATATAGTTCATAATTGGTATCTTTTTACAGTGAGATTTACAAGCGAAAAAATTAGAGATTCTGTTAGAGAGAAGTTGCTGAAAGAAGGGATAGGTGCTACAGTTTACTATCCAACCCCAGTTCATAAATTACCATATTACACATCTCTTAAATACGGAAATATCCAACTACCGAACACCGAAATGGCTTCCAAGACCGTGCTGTCGCTACCAGTAAATCCCTTAGTTGAGATAAAAGATCTTGAAAAGATGTCCAAAATAATCTTTGACGTCTTGAGCTAATTAGTTGATTTTGCCTTCAATTGAACCTCAAAGCTTCTCTTAAAGTGCTCTAGGCTCTGCCTATCAAAATATTCGCCATTTTCTTTGAGAGAGCAACTATAGTTAAAATTGGTGGGATCCCCAAAGGACCCGGTAGAACGCTAGCATCTGCTACATATAAAGACTCGAGCAAGGGCTCAAAGTCCTTAACTAAAAAGCAACAGGTCCCTCCTGGGTGGGCCCCTCTTGGATGTGTTGAGACTATGCTGTCGGCATCTACACCGGCCCGGATGAGGATCTCCTCTGCTTCCTTTATACCCCTTTGGAGAAGATCATGATCTTTCTTTGATAGACCTTTTATCACACGCCCTTCTTCGACGGATCCTGTTGGTTCGTCGGCTATTTTCACCATTATGCCTAGTATGTCTATGGGGCGCACCTTAAACCCTTTACTCGCAAGGTAAGGAACTAGAAACGAAGAATAATGAGGTGACAAGAGGTAACCATCCCTTTTTATGAATAATGACATGTTAAGTTCGCCACTCAGACCAATATCTTCCATGATACCTCCAACAGTTATGAAGGTGTCAACATACAATCCCGAACCGACCCCTTCTATACCCGACCTCATGATAATCCTAGGGGTTTCTATTGCACCAGCGGAGAGTACCACATTATGTGCTTTGAAGGTTTTTCCATTAAAAGTCTCAACCCCTACGGCCTTACCCCTCGCAATTAAAACCTTTTTTATTGGAGTCTCTGTAAGAACGCGGGCTCCACTGGCTTTGGCTTTCTGCACATATACATTAGCATCCCACTTGGCACCATAAGGGCATCCTAAGGGACACTTCCCACAGGATCTACATTTAGAAAAATCAATGGCTTTTGGCATAACTTTCCAATCCTTGGAGAATGACAATAAAAGTCTAGTCCCTTTACCCATATGGGATTCTGGAACAGGGTGTACCCCTATTTCCTTCTCTGTCTCCAAGTAGTATTTTTCTAAGTTCTCATAAGCCCCCCTTACAGCATTTCCCATAGATACCAAAGTTGTGCCGCCCAAACAGGTGGCGTGCCAGATCTCCACACCAGAGGATGCTACCCTGTAAGTTTCAGCGGCACGCTCTGTTGGAACTATCCTCCCCCCTTCAATGATAAGCACTTTTCTACCAGCATTGGCCAGCTCTTTCGCTATTGTTGCTCCACCAGCTCCAGAACCCACCACGATAAAGTCAAACATCGTTGTTCACACCACTAGGTAGCTTCACAGCATCGTCAGGAGATTCAACATATGGTATTGCTGCAAGTGCCCCTATCAGCCCCCTACTCCCCTTGATTTTTATTAGTTCAACCCCGCATTTAGAGGCAGTCTCCTCGGCTTCTTCCAATGAAATCATTCCCGATTTCGCCCTTTTTGCAAATGCCATAAGGCGCTCATCGATCATTATACCGCTCATGAGCGCCATACCGGTCTCATCTGAAAGCGTAGCCTCCTCTAACCTCTTCTTGAAACTCTCTATGAGCTTAGATTTTTGGTCTGGAAGAACTGCAAACGAAACTGATATAGAAACACAATTTTGAGTCTTGAACGGGTTTTGTGGATACAACTGAACTATCGAGTGCTCTAGGTAGTCCACTCCCATTTCGATTGAAAGTTGATGGGAAATCTCATTTATGAGAGACCAGGTGGCTCCTTCGTCCTTTCTATCAGTGTCGTCCACACCAATTATCAATTTCTCTTTCCTAGGCAAGGTTATTATGGCTCTACCAAGTCTACTACCGCCGCCCCAGTCTTGTATTTGCACCCCCTCTACCCCCTCTGCCATGGCTCTTGTTAATGCAGCCACACCAGCTCCAGCTAGACCAGAATATAAGATCTTAATCTTATCTCCTTCTACAGAGACGGATTCTATTGACGCAGGTCTATAGCTAGGTGTTAATTTCGAAGAAACTTCAGAAGGACCTGGAAGGATTTTGTAGAAGATGCGTGCACCTTCTCTCTTTGACCAAAAAACACATGGGCTATTTTTTGTGTAATGGTAGAGTGACCATGCTGCCCCTCCAAAACACGTGCCACGTGCATGGTCTTCAATAAGTTCGACGACACCTGATTTTTCGTCTAACACTGCTACAACTTTATTATGGGGAGATGCCCACGCTTTTCTCGAAAGCATTCTTTGTAATTCTTTCCTACTCATGAACTCCATAAGATATCATTTTAATATTTTGACATCGCTTATTTATCTTCTAATCCTCTAATATTCGCGGTCTAGAAAGCTCAACACTTTCGTTCATTGGGATGGGAATCTCAATAAGTGTCGGCTCATGCAGATTCTCTATTGCTTTCTTTACATCATCAGGGGTGGATGCCCTAATACCTTTTATACCATAGGCATCTGCTAACTTCAAGTAATCCGGTGGAGCCACATACTCCACTCCGTATGGTTTATGATATATTACCTCTTGGATCTGCTTAATCAGACCAAGGGATCTATTGTTAAATACACAAATGGCAATTTCCAGATTATTCTCTTTTATTGTTGATAATTCTGGGGAAGACATTTGGAATCCTCCGTCCCCCATTACCGCAATTACCTTGCTTTGGGGATTCGCTATTTTGACTCCGATAGATGCAGGCAATGAATAACCCATGGCAGAAAGATTTCCCGAGAATATGATCTGCCTCGGCCGTCTGACCCGCAGAGTTTGCATTATCCATATGGTGTGTTGCCCAATATCTACGGTAAATGTAGCATCTGAAAAATTGGCTATGGCTTTGGCGAAATTTAAAGCAGTGCTATTGGAGGGCACAACTCCTCTGGGTTCGATTATCTGGCGATATGGTTTTGGTCTAATTTTTGGGAGAATGGCTTCTATAAATAAAGCTACATCGCTTTTAACTTTAATATTCGATAAGGTTGAAAAGTTTCTATCCTCTACATCGACTTGGATTATTTTGCAGTTTAGTTTTAGATCATATAAAGTAAGGTTGGTTAGTCTGCAACCAAATGAAATTAAAAGATCACATGAGGACAAAGTATCGTTTGCGATTGGATTGCCTCTCCTCCCGACGGGACCGAGAGATAAGGGGTGATCTTCAGGCAAAATGCCCCTACCTGCCATAGAAGTAACTACCGGGGCGCCTATGCGTTCAGCAAGACGAATAACCAGATCTGATGCATTAGATAGTATTGCACCCCAACCAGCAATTATGAGAGGAGAATTTGCCTCGTTAATCAGAGTTGCGGCAACCTCTAGGACAAGAGGATCAGGCTCCACTCTTGAGAGGGTTGGAACATAGCCTTTGTCTTTGGAGGGTCTCTTTTGTATGTCGCCTGGTATGCCCACATAGGAAGGTCCGGGGCACCCCTCTAAGCAGGAGGAGTATGCTTTGCAAACTAAGTCATACACTTCAGAAGGATCAGACGCCTGTGCGGCGAACTTAGTTATTGGGGAGAAGATCGCCTCCAAGTCCAAATCTTCAATCCAATCCTTGCCCCGTTCATAGGTGGGGACCTGACCCGTGATGGCCAATACTGGAGAATGATCTTTGAAGGGTACCGCCAAACCTGCGGCAATATTTACGGCCCCCGGTCCCGCAGTTCCAACACATAGTCCTACTTTTCCAGATGCCCTGGCATATCCATCTGCCGCATATACTGCATTTTGCTCATGCCTCATCAATACATGCTGGATTTTCGATTCCGAGAGAGCATTATATAGGGGTACAGACCACATCCCTGGAATTCCGAACGCTACAAAAAACCCGAGCCTTTCTAGAGCCTTTATGACAACGTCGACAACCATTAAATTATTATCCAAGATTAATGGACACCTTCTTCTTATAATATTCTACAAGCCCTCCTATTTTCAATATATCCTGCAGAAAAGGAGGTAAAGGCGCAGTTTTTAACACCCCATGTTTAGTATGAACCACCCCTTTCTCCAGATCGATTTCAATAATGTCTCCTTCGTTAACAACCTCGCTTATGCCTCTACACTCTATCAATGGCAACCCATTATTTATCCCATTCCTAAAGAAGATCCTAGCAAAAGACTCTGCGACTACTGCCGATATACCTGCCCATTTTATTGCTAAAACTGCCTGTTCCCTACTTGAACCGCAACCGAAATTCTTCCCAGCCACTATTATGTCTCCGGGTTTAACTTTGGAGCTGAAAGATGGGTCAAGTCCCTCCAGCACGTGTTTTGGCCAGACGGATTTATCCACTGATCTGAGGTATTTTGCAGGAATTATAACATCCGTGTCAACATCGTCCCCAAATTTCCAAACTCTTCCCCTTATCATTTGACGTACCTCCTTGGGTCGGTTATCTGACCATTAATTGCCGATGCCGCAACTGTCTGAGGG
>JARXPE010000025.1 GCA_029887795.1 Thermoproteota archaeon | reverse complement strand
TATTACATGAGTTTTTATTCTCTTCAAAAAGCAGCCGCTTCATCTAAGTAGTTTGCCGATTATTGGGATGCTGTGACCGCACCTTGGGCATCTTCTCTCCTCTGTTATCCATATTTTAATAACATCAAACCCGAACCTCTTAATCAATAGGTAGCCGCACTTGGGGCAGTACGCGTTCTCGTATTTGTGTCCTGGGACGTGCCCCATATAGACATAATTTAGACCCCCTCTCTTCCCACTTTCCACGCCCGCTCCAAAGTCCCAAATGGGTGTACTCCCATTATACAGCCCGTATTCTAAGGCTCTGTATGTTGGGTAGTACTGGATCAGGTGCCAAGGCGTATCCTCCCCCAATGCCTTTCTTATCATCCGCGCAATTCCACTCAAGCACTCCTCATCGTCCTTCAGACTAGGTGTCACCAGAGTCATAATCTCGACCAGAAGTGGAAGAATGGCTTTCTCTCTATCGAGTTGGCTGAAATGAAAGAGCCAACGTCGCCGTACTCTAATGGTAGAGTCTACCGGAGATGCTCTTCCTAGTGCCGCAGATTCCAAGCTTTCCGGGCGATCTCGCAGAAGTGTTCGCAAGTCCCGCACCTCACATTCCCATCGACTCTCGTAGAGCAACGCTTTTCTAACGCAGGGGCTCCCCGTTTTATCCATGTTCTCTATTTTATCCATAAATTCGTGAGTCGCCCCACAAATGGTTATAGAACTCCCTTGGGCTTAGCTCCTTGAACTCAGAGGTCTGCTGGGCTATATGCCTCCTTATATCCAAGCAGAGGTGACACTTTGAGAGGTAACCCTCATCCAACTCTTTGTAGCCGAACTCTCTCACAGTAATTTCGTAGAGCTACCTTAAATCTTCGACCAGTGCTGCGAGTATAGGTCTATCGTCCAGATCTACTCCGGCGCATATGGAGTCCAAATCCCTTACATCACCCAGCGAGAGACCCCCGCAGTAGCCCGTCATGTAGTTGCAGTAGATGTCGATATGAACATGCCAAGGTCTCGTCAGTTCATATACGCAGGACTCGCCGAAGAACTCTTCCGCACGCCTCCTTCCGTACAAACATTCAAGAAGACCCTGTAACCTATAGACAGCCCTGCCCATGGGGATCAGCTCGACGTTCAAGAGGCTGCGGATGTCAGCCAACTTTATGTACTCATCAAAGGGCAAAGTGCCCCTCAGACCAAGCTGCTTGAACTGATGGTAAAAATACCCCTGATATATCAAGACGTTGTTCCCAAAGACCTCACTGCCGACTCTAACCAGCCTCTCAATCCTCTCGAAGGGGACGTGCTCAATAACAAAAGGGTTCACGCTGACAAGTATGCCATGTAGTCCAGCTTCTCTCAATAATATCAGCTTTTCACGGGTTGTATGGTCGTCTGTGCACCAAAACGAATTGGTCTCTACAAAGGTTGAAGGAAATCCATAATCCTTGAGTCTGTGGGCTGCCTTGAGCGAAATGTCGAAGTTAAGGAAAGGCTCACCGCCAGTAAGGTGGAGGCCGTAGTTTATGCCGATCCTAGTACCGGTTGCCGTTCCATTAAAAGGTCCAATCCCATAGGGTTCAACTGGCACACCTTTGATATTGCCGGAAAGGTTCCTTAGAATCCTCTCAAGGTCCTGCTCACTCATCCAGTCAGCGATCCAGCGAGGGGAGCAGGCGTACATGCAGTGTCTACACTCGCCACTACACTTGTAAAACAGAATAATCCCAGCGGATATCGGTCTGGGAATTCTGAGGATCATTATTCTCTCATAATACAAAAGAACGGGTGGGTAATTAAGTAAATGCCCGAGCGCTATGATGGAAGGGCTGGAATAGAGCCTAACGGGAGGTCGCTCCAATGAACGCCTCACCCTTATTCTCCCCGAGGCGTATAGGCTGATGCTTCAAAAAACGATAGACAAAATATGGGCTAGGGTTAGATGGGTTGAAGTGGGATACTCGAGGAGGAGATGATGTTAAAGTTGGAGAGGTGGATTGGCAAGGACGAAGCGTGGATAGCGTTTGGATATCCGAGCATCGTTGAGCTCGATGCGGCTACCCACAATGGGAGGTTGCCTTGATAGAGGTCAAATCTAGTGCGAACATCTGACCTATCGTTAAGAGTAGGACAGACTTTTATGAAAAGGAGACTAGGTAATCAGCCCGTAAGTCTTGGTCACGCCTCATACGGGAGATAAGGCTATGGAGGCGGCAAAATTACTCGGCATGGGGAGATATATACGAAAGTTTGATCGCTACCCATAACAAATAGGTCTGCGAATATTCCAAAAGGAATTCTCACCAGCATGTCTGACCCCAGATCGGTACTATTAGAGTTCGCATGCCAGCGAGTTCGTTTGCCTTCAAGGAGACGAGCCAGATGTAAAATCAACTTTATCTAGTCACGCAAGAAGACCCCACCCGATAGGGTGGGGATGAATTGCGCTAAGTTTAAATGTTTTTCAAGCTATTAAAAATTTTGAATAGTTCATGAGGCTGACTGTTCAAGCTGGCATTGTCCGGCTGACTCGAAGGAAAAAGGAAATTCTCGACAGAGAATACTCCAATCTTCAAAAACTGCTTAAGGGCGATAGGGACGCACCGCTGTACTCAGCAAACAAACAGCAGGCTCTGAGATATTACAAAAAGGTCAAGCTGAAAGAGTATCCGCTTAGCTTGAGAAACGACTTAATTAACCTTAGGAGGGCTAAGGCATTTTGGTTTTTGAAGATTCCGGTCTACGGCGTAAGGGGAGGAATTAAGGTTCCAGTCAAACCTCACAGGGAGTTTCCAGAAAACGCTAAACTATGCGAAAGCAAAATCGTAAAGCGAAAAGAAAGATACACTGCCATGTTAACCTTCGAGTTTCCAGCCCAGCCCATGCGAGAATGCTCCTCTATTCTAGCCGTGGATTTGGGCGAGCGCTTCGCTGCCACTGCGGTGCTTTGGCAGAATGGGAGCGTAATGAAGACCCAATTCTACGGTAAGGAGATTAGGGGAGTAAGGCGCCATTACGCATGGCTCCGCAGAAGGCTTCAAGAGAGAGGTCTGATCCAAGTCGTGAAGAGAGTTGGAGGCAAGGAAAGAAGGGTGGTTAACGCCATCCTTCACCGAGTCAGCAAAGGGATAGTCAGCCTCGCCCTTGCAGCCAACTCTTACATTGTCTTGGGAGACCTAAAGGGAATTAGAAAGCGAGTTAACGGAAGAGGTAAGCGCCTAAACAGAATAGTCAGTAGCATGCCTTATTACCGCCTAACGAAGATGATTGAATATAAGGCTATGCTTGTGGGGATTCCAGTCATAACCACAAGCGAAGCCTACACTTCAATAACGTGCCATGTCTGCGGGTGTGAGGGAAAACGCAAAACTCAGGGCTTGTTCATCTGCGCTCACTGCGGGGAATACAGCGCTGACCTAAATGGAGCCATCAACATTGCCAAAAAGTTTGAGAGGTGGATGGGCTACATGCCTATCCACGGGGCTGAACGTGAACCAGCCCTTAACCAGCCTAAGCTGGAAGCCCCATCCGTAAGGGTAGGGTAGTTCACTCTGATTATTACCTTCAGGTTATTTCTCTTAACTCTTCAGCGGGGATAAATCTCTTGTACCAATTCTCGTACAAATCATTAGTCACGATGTGGAGCTCGACCGAAGCCCTGACATTTTTGTAGACTTTCACCATCATATCATACTTCTTCTCAATCCTAGAGGTTATAACCAGAATGTCTATGTCACTCAGGGCAGTATTGTGACCCCTTACAACAGAGCCAAATAGGTAAACCCTCGCTTCTGGGTCAATGGAGTGAATCAACCTTTTTACATTCTTGGCTATTTCTGTAAAACTATTCAGCCGATTCAGATCAGACATTAATTTGTCAGCCCTCAATCAATGGTTTAAACACTTTCACGACGAAATTGTAAAGACTCTTGACTTCCTTCTCCTCATACGAATAAGGGAGATACCTAGAGGCGACGTATGCCTCTTCAATTCGGGCTATGAAGTGGAGGTAGTGCTCATCCTCTACCAATTTCAAAATATCTTTTTTCATGCTACCTAAATCTCTGATGAGGGACCTTAAAGAATGTGTTCGGGCATATGTGCCCTTCTTCATTAAAAGGCTATATTTGAGGATCAGTTGGCAGTACTGCTCAAGATTGAAGACCGCAAGATCCCACTCACCTTCGTTTATCAGCCTTTCAGAGTTTTTGAGAAATGACTCTGCACGGTTCTTCAGAATCTCTGTTAATTCGTAGGACAAGCTAAACACCAACAAATACCGTAAATAGGTTTCTTTATGGTTATATTAAAGCTCTATCTTGTAGAAGAGAAAGTCATTGAGAGATATTTTGACGCTCTCCACGGCTAAAGCCGGGAGATTCTCGGCTCTTCAGAGCTGAGCCTTTCATCATGTCGAGTTCTGGGGTGTATCAAGGCACCCTTGCTATGAGCGTGTAGCCCATGCCCCGCTTGAGTACATTCATGGCTCCGTTGTAGTCTGCGTTGCACTGGTAGCCGAAGTCCAGGCATCTGAAGAGTCTTCCGACTCGAAGCCCTTTTACGCCTGTACTCATGGCACAGCTTCCAAGTGTTCTCGCTTATTTTCACTACTTTAATTAAATAAAAAGAAATTTTAAGTAACACTTATAGCCAACTGGCTATTTGATGAATATTACATTTTTGAGTCCTTGGAAGTGCACATCTCCTGTTACTACCTCAGCCTTTTTCAGCAGTCCTGTTGCATAAACTATGGAGTCCGCTAACCCCCAACCCACAACCTTCCTTTTCATGGCAACATCTATTTTTGCGGCTTTTATTGCGACTGATTCCTCTAGGGGTGCAAGAGCGCTTCTTTCTTTGATGAATTTTATCTGTCTCTCGGCCTGCTCTTCTCCTTCAACCTTTAAGGTCTTTGAATAGACCTCGGCAAGACAGATCGTGGGAGTTATTTTTTCTTCCAAACCCTCAATAATTGGCTTAACCATCTCTCCGGGTTTGGTTCCCATGAAGTACTCAATCCATGCGTAGGAATCTATGACGTATCTCATATCCTCTCCCTATGATCACGAAGGTCGCTTATATCTGTGGCTTTCATCGTTCCGAACATGCTCTCTTTTTTGGTAAAGTATTCGATGAGAATTTTGTTTATCAAGTTCGAAACATTTCTCCCTCCAGCTTTTTCTTTAAGAGCCTGGTGAACATCCTCTCTAAGGAGCACTGTGGTTTTTCTTACCATAAACACCACCATATACATCTACATAACCGTACTAATAAAATTTGTTCCGCATTTTTGGTAGCAGTTTTCTCAACTTCAACAGGTTAAGTCTTGGACCTTATTTCTGAAAGGAGCTTGCTGCTCAACTCGTATACTCTTTTTGCTTGTTCGACTGCTTTTGAAGCTTCTTCCCTTGTGACGAGCTCGTCAGGAGAGAGAAAGGATGCGTCGTCGCCGTACATGCTGATCTCCCTCTTTTTAGCCAAGGTTCTTGAGACATGTGCCATGAACTCGATCTCGCTCTGAAACCATTCTGGGAACCTTGACTTGGCATCGATTAACGGTCTAGAAACATCGTGCTTCTTTGGGTACTCTATGCCCACAAGTTTCAGGGCGGCTTTAAGCGAGAGTTCCACACACTCCTGCGAGAGCCTCAGAGCGTAAGGGTTAAGATTGTCTTTCAGCGCATCTTCTGCGTCCTTTAAGCGGGCGTACGCCTGTCTGAGAAAGGACTCTGAGATTTGCAGCATCTTCAGAGCTCGATCACCTCACCAAATCTGTAATCCGGTTTGAGGTCCCAATAGAGCGTGTCCTCAGCAGAGATTCGCCTTGCGCCGAGCTCATTTAAACGGATTTTCAATCTGGACAAGACGCTTTCAAGAAACTGATCTTCATCACAAAGTATGATACCATCAACTGTGAGATCAAGGAGAATTGGGGGTGTGCGAAGGACCTCTTCCCTCCTGAGGGGATAAAAGCTTATGCCAGTCTCTATGCCGAGTCTTTTCAGGCGATCGATCTCGTCGGAGACCATTACTTCCAAATCGGATAATCGGTCGAGCCTCGAGGAGATGCTGCCCTCAAACCCATCAGACACGACGAGGAGGTCAAGATCGCTGTCGGGTCGGGCTGTGCCACGGGCGACTGAGCCATAGAGGCAGACGGAGAGTTTCTCGTATCTTTCGATTAATAGCTTCGTGATGTCAGAGATGAGCTGAAGGTATCGCTCTTGTTTTATTTTAGAGAGGTTCTTCATCACACCAGCAGAGATCAGGACAAAGGACTCTGGTCTGATAACTCTGTACAACCTTGGGCGGAGCCTTGCATGAATGTAAAGCGCTCTTGTGGAGTGAAGCTTGCTGAAGGCGACGTTGAGCCAAGATTTGTCAGACCTAAGCAGGTCTTTGGCATCATCGAACTTGAACGGTTCGAGACCAAACTCAAGGTACAGCTTAGAGTAGACCTCTCCGAGCCAGCGCGGAAGCCACATAAATTTTCAGATTAATAAACAATTAACCTAAATAAATAGTTTATCTTATTGGAATGAACTGATTGTTGTGGGCTGAATTTCAAAAAACAACACATAAAATCAAGACTTTTAAAGGGCAAAGTTGTTTTTCATTCGGTTGTTGGGTTGGGAAATGTGGATCGCTCAATTTTGGATCAGAAAAAATATACCAGTTTTCAGAAAAGGTATTGAGGGTAGTAGTTTTGGACATGGAAGACTTCCAGCTTAGATTAAAAAACTGCAGGTACTGCAAGGATGTCCTTGACCTTAAATTCGAGCCAAGGCCAGTGGTCTGGGGGCGTGAGTGCGCCCCAATAATTATAATTGGACAAGCACCATCCTCAAGCGCGAGTCTTTGTGGCAGACCATTTTCTAAGGACTTGGACAAGCCGGACGCGAGCGGCAGAAAACTCATCAGCTGGCTTGGAGTGCCTGAAAGAGTATTCTTCGATCCTGAAGTCTTTTACATCACTGGTGTGGCGCACTGCTATCCAGGCAGAAGTAAGGGCGGGGACGTGCCACCTCCGCGTGTTTGTGCTGAAAAATGGCTGAAGGAAGAATTGGAATATTTATCCCCAAAACTATTCATAATTCTGGGCAGGTATGCAGCTTCTTGGGCATTTCCTAAGAAGCCCTTTGAGGGACTTGTTTTCAGTGAGTTGAACTTCAGAGGGAGTCCTGCGATTGTGCTCCCACATCCATCCCCCGCAAATAGAGCATGGTTTAAGAAACACCCTGAAATAGAATCGAGGTTATGTGAACTACCCCTCGCTGTCGCAGGGGACTTCCCGCCGATAAAATTAAATATGTAGACGTAGTTTTAAATTGTATACAGAGGAGTTTGTGTTGTCTGAAGTTATATCGGCTAGGCTTCCAAAGGAAAGGGTTAGACTTGTGGAGGAGATAGCCAAAGAAGAGAAGGTGGATAAGTCAACTATATTGGAGAGGGCTTTGGACCATTATACGCGCGAGTGGAAGCTTATGAAGGCTGTAGAATTGTATAGGGATGGGCGGGTTACGCTTTCAAGGGCTTCTGAAATCGCCGGGGTCTCAGTTTGGGAGATGATTGATGTACTGGCGCAGAAGAAGGTTACACTTCAATACAGCGTTGAAGATTTGAAAGAGGATTTGAAGGCGCTTGAAAGTGGATAAGCCCGTCATCGTTTCAAATTCCACACCACTCATATATTTGGCTAAGATCGGCAGGCTAAACATTATCCGAAACCTTTTTGAAAAAATCTTTATTCCAGAGGCAGTCTTCGAAGAAGCCGTTACAAGGGGAAAGGAGCTTAACATAAGCGATGCATACATCATTGAAAAGGCTGTTGGAACATGGATCATTATGGAGCGGATACAACCGGAAATAGACGCTGAATACCGCTTCTTAGACACTAACACAAGGCTTGGTTCAGGGGAGAAGGAAGCCATCAAACTGTGCAAACAGCTCAACGCAAAATACCTAATAGCAGACGACAAAGAAGCCAGAAGAGTATCAAAAATACTTAACATAACACCCATAGGAACATGCAGCATAATAATCCAAACATACAAACAAAAAACAATTACAAAAAACGAAGCTCGATTAATACTAAATGAACTTTTAAAAGTCGGATTTAGAATCGACCCAGAATTATATCACAGGTTACTTAACCAACTAGAATCCTAACTTTAAAAATGCACGACTAATACGTAAGAACATACGGTTAGCTTAGCTGCAATTAAGGGGTGTCATTTGAATCCGGACGAATAAATTGGTGAACTTTCTGTTCATAAACCTGAAGATTTTGTGGATCTTATCCCGATCTCAGATGCTTCTAAAATTATGTTTAAATTATTAGGTAATCATTGGATTTTGGACATCTCCTCTAAAATCCATTCATTAATCTTTCTTATCTCCCTATAGTTGCCTATACCGAGGTATTCAAACTCAAAATTTGCGGACCTTACGATCTCCTGCAATCTCCCCCAATAGCCCTCGGCTTTAAACTTCCTGACCAAATGAATGTAATACTGCCAGTCAATTATGCCGCTCTTGAGCAAGCAAATAATATCGACTCTGTCCTTCTGCCCTTTAGCACTTCCGCTCCTTTCTATCTCAGCCTGCTGTTTCAGAAGGAGTAGGATCTCTGGTCTAGGAACCATAAAGTTTTCCACCCTAATTGTATTTTTGAGGATTTCTTCAGGAGGGACGACGAACTTGGAGTAGTAGGGTACGTATATGTCTATTGATACGCCTTCTACATCGGTTTCGTATCTTTTCAGGTGGTCGTTCTTTTTTATCCACAGCAGAGCTCTGAGTTTCGCCAGATCTTCGAGATCCACTATAATGTCTATGTCCTTTGACTTTAGCGATCCTGTCAAAAAATAAACAGCCCACCCGCCTATCAAGATGAAGTCAAATTTCTTCCTAATTTCCTGCAGTACTCGAAAGCTCCTATCGATCACAACTTCATTCCAGAATTCCATCTATAATCTCCTCCAGCTTCTTTAGAAAGTCCCTAGCGTACCAAGCTCTCAAGTTCCAAAGGTCGACAAAAATTTGAGCTATTGGTGCGACTTTGAACCTTGCCAGGTGTGAGTCTAGACCCAAAACGATCAGGTTCGGTCTGACTTGGACCTTCTCATTTCCGAATCGTCTGGTGAAATCCTCTCTATTGCCGTAAACGATCACTTCTCCGTAGTCCGAAGGAGTGTTCCCAAACTTGAATTTGAAGGCAGAATATGCTGTGAAGACTGAGTTTCCTGGCACCTCGCTCTCGATCCTCGCCACAGGCTCGTCCAAGTATGTTTGGTAGATCACTTCTTTCTCCAGATTTCTGATGGACGCCCAGTACAGCAAGATCTTCTTTGGATCCACTACTCTGAGGCCAAAACGCATTTTTTCTATAGCGTTCATCCTTTCTAAAGGCTTGAGCGCATAGTTTACGGTGCTCAATGAAAGGTTGCAGAGCTTGCTGAGCTCAAGCTGCTTAAATTCCTGAGTCTTGTTCTCCAATACGCCCCACAGAACTTCCCTGTAAACCCTTTCCATCTTCATGTTTCTAAGTTGGTGAGAAAATATTTATAAATGTTTCGAAATTTATCGAAAGAAAAAGGAGGATGGAGGCCTCCTGAGGAGGATGAAATCTAAGAAGTCACCTCTTTTGAAGGGCTCTTCACGACCTCCGCTGAGCCCAGCCCGCGCCACTTGATGGTGTAGCCGAGGTAGCGGAGAAGGGAAATAGGATCATTTATTCCCTCCCTTCTGAAGGTCTCAGTCAAGATCTCCAGTGATGAACCGCGGGTGATCAGCGATGAAAGCTTCTGGAGGTGATCACCCCGTATCAGGGTCTCTCCTACGAGTGCGTAGCCTTCGGGTGGGCTGCTGGAAAAAATTTTCAGAAGGGATTCCTTGGATACGCCATGTTTTGCAGCGAGATCATTAACATCAACGCATGCTCCCTCCACATTTATTTGCAGATGCTTCACAGCCTCAAGCTCGGATGCGACTATCTCTCTTTCCTTCAGCTCAAGGTAGTCTAGAATAGGCTTCAGGGGCAGGTCGCCCTTGAATGTTATGACGCTGCCTGGGATCTCCCCAGAGACGCCGAGTTCAGAGTCTACAGCCACGATTATGTCGACATCCGAACGGCGATCCCTGATGTGTTGCAACTTCGAGATCTTCTTCCTCAGGTACTCGGGTGTCCAGAAGCCCACGATCTCCAAGTACACTTTCCTACCATGGAGCTCGAATGCGAAGTCTGGTAACATGACGCCCCCGGGTACAGGGATCGGGTCTGGCTCCCTTAGGAGGGACCACTTGCTACCCAGCGAGGCGAACCTCTTGGCGAAGGACTCCTCGAGCGAACTGTCGTAAGTCTCGGGCTCAGGGGCTTTATCAGGGAAATGCACATCGTCCGAGGATTCCAGCTCAAAGTTCAGTAGCCTGCTCCCCCTGCCGATTATCTGTGCGTGGAGCCTCCACTGTTTCGACGCTAGGATCTCTGGTACCAGTTTTGCCAGGCTCGTCCCGTAACGCTCGGTCATCTTTATTATGGAGATCGGACCCTCGACAAGAACAGAGTAATTTCCGATGGATCCAGAGATGGAGTACATCAGACCGAGCCTCTTTATTGACCTGAAGATCCTTTTCCAGTTACCGTCAGCCGAGAACTCGACGAACTTTGACTTGAAGAGAAGAGTCTGCGTTAGGGACAGGTTATATTGCGCGAGGAGTTCCTCCGGGCTGGGAGGGCTAAAAGATCTGAGGTTCTGCTCCCCCTCGAGGTCGCTCCACATGTGGCGCTCGATCCACTCTGGCGGAATGCCCAGATCCTTAGAAGCTTCGAGTAAGATCTCATCCCTTTTGGATCTTGAGGGGACAAAGCCTCCAGAAAGTGAAAATACCTTCTCCCTGATAGCACGGGGGTCCAAGGGGCTCTCGGTCGAAAAATCCGAGAATCTGTCAAGGACAGCCGATAGACCCCTTATGAGGCGGAAGTTATGGGGACCATACTCCAATAGCCTGAGCTGCGAGCGGATCTCTGAGCGCTTCCTTCCGACGTTGCTGCGGTAGATCTCAATCATGGTCTCCGCTAGGTCCAGAAGTGGCGGTGTCGGGCTGAGGTAGCAGGGCTTTATGAACCCCTTGAAGGTCTTTGCAACCAAGAGCTCGGACTGGAGCATTAAATGGCAGACCTCCTCCTGTGGCTGGTGCGCGCCTCAGCCGTAGATCTGGAGACGATCTCGATTAGTCTAGCCTCTTTGCCCTCGACCTTTCGCAGGAGGCGCCCGAGCCTCTGTATGAACTCGCGCTTCGAGCCGGTGCCGCTGAGGATGATGCCGAGGGACGCGTCTGGCACGTCTATGCCCTCGTCCAAGACCTTTGAAGTCACTATGACCCTGTACCTGCCCTCCCTGAACATGTTCAGGATCTCGGAACGCTCGTCCTTGGGAGTCTCGTGGGTGATGGCGGGTATCAGGAACTCCCTGCTGAGGCGGTAAACGAGCTGGTTGTGCTGCGTGAAGACTATGGTCTTATCATCAGTCTCTGAGAGGATCTTTCTGAGGGCTTCGGACTTGAGGGAGGAGTTCAGGGCGATCTCCATAGCCCTGTTCCTGGCGAGGAGCGCTTCCCTTGCCTCTGGGTCCCTGCCGCTCATGATCACTAGCCGCTGGAAGTCCTTCTGAGTCCTCATCCTCAAGCCCCTCTTCGCCAGGTACTCCCTGAACTTGGATATGTTCCTCCGGTACTCCTCCCCTTCTTGATCTGTGAGATCGACGTAGATCCTCTGGACCCTGAATGGTGCTAGGTGTTCCCCAGCCATCTCGGAGACCTTACGCTCGTATACTTTCTCGCCCACGAGCCTCGGAAGCTCGGAGTGGAGCCCGTCCTCCCTCTCGTAGGTCGCGGTCAGTCCGAGTCGGAATGGGGAGGCGAAGAGCTCGGCTATCTGGGAGTAGCCCGGCGAAGGCAGGTGGTGGACCTCGTCGAATATTATAAGGGGGAACTTATTGCCGAGCTCCTCTGCCCTGATGTAGGCAGAGTCATATGTGGACACGGTTAGAGGTCCGAGGGTCTCTTCTCCGCCCCCGTAGGCACCCACTTCCACCGAGAATGCCAAACTGAGCCTCCGGCGCCACTGCTCCATCAGATCGATGGTGGGCACCACCACAATGGTAGGGGCGTTCACCTGTTGAATGGCGAGGATGCCCACATGGGTCTTGCCGGCTCCGGTTGGGAGTACAACGACCCCCCTTCTCCCGGCGTCCTCCCAAGAGTATAGGGCGTCGACCTGGTATGGTCTCGGCAAAACATCAGCTGAGAGACTGGGGCAGGGAACGGGATCCATGACGTTGTCCTGGAAAGGGATGCCGCTCTCCTTTAAGTAATTCAAGGCTTCGCGGTAGTACATTCCCAAGGCTTTGTAGGAGTTGAGGGTTCGGTCCCATGTGGAGTGGGGGATATGCACATTTCCACTGAGAATGGTTCCCTTGTAGTACCGGAGGGTTATCATAAGAATGAGGTGCCCCAATTATAATTGATGGTTGGGGTTTATGTCTATTTTCTTTGCTTATATTCTCTATTTTTCTTATGTTGATTTTTCTTATGTTATCTCTTTATTTTCTTCATGATTCCTCGTTGTTCTGAGTGCAGAAACCCCCCTATCGGAATCTTTGGCACTTATGCAAAATGGTTTTGGAAAGACCCGCCCTGCGACATTGACGCAAAAATTCTATTTTCCAGATTTTTCTTTGAGCGGAAACAGGAGTACAAGCATTGCTGATATAAAAGGCAATATGGGGGCTATCGCGAAGGCAGTCTGGTAGCTGCCGTATGCCTCTATCACAGTCCCGAAGATGATGGGACCGCCCAGATTCCCCACATCCATCCCCATGGTGTATATGCTGGAAAGGAAACCCCTGCTGTTTTGTGGCGACTTGGCGAGTGCGAGCGTCTGTGAGGCCGGCACGAAGAAACCTACGCCTATCCCGAATATTAACGAAGCAATGTAGAGGAGGGGCGGGACCTCAAAGATGTAGACACCCAAGAAAGAGATCGAGATGAAGAAGAGGCCAATCGAGGTCATCAATCGGGGGTTCTTGTCAGAGGCTTTGCCAGCCATAACCCTGATGGAGAGGCTCGCGATGGCTTGGATCGAGACGAAGAGACCTATTTCAACATCGCCGTAGCCGAGTAGCTTCAGGTATGCAGAGAGGAAGGTCAGCAGACCCATCCACGCAAGTGCGTAGATTATCAAACTCACAAGCGCCAAGAGGAAGCGACCATCCGTGAGACCGGCAAAGGACGAGCCAGACCTTTGGTGTCGCGGCTCCATCCCTGTGGAAAGTATGAGGGGCGTCAGGGCGAGGATGGAGACCGCAGTGATACCAAAAGTTGCCACATAGCCGAAGAGTTCCGCCAAGAAACCGCCAAGCGCCGGACCTACCGAAAAGCCGATGCCTATCATGAGGCTCCTCCAACCGAGCGCCTCGCCTACCCTACCCTCCGGGGCGCTGTCTATCGCGCTGGCTATAGAGGACGGGACGAACGACGCGACGGCCACACCCTCCAGAAGTCTCGAGACCATTATTGTGGAGATGTCCTTTGATAGGAACAGGATGCCGTAGGAGCAAGAGCCAAGTATCAGTCCAAGTAGCATTAGATTCCTCCTGGACCACCTGTCGCTTAGGAGACCGCCAATGGGTCTGAAGATTATGGCGGTCATGGATACGCTTGAGACGGCGAGACCTATCATGAAAGGCTGGGCACCGATGACGAGTGCGTAGCGCGGTATCAGCGGCACGACCACCTGGATCAGCATGAAGAAGAGCATCGTCGCGATGTTCAGGCGCCAGGCTTGGGATATCATTGTAGTGCCCTCTGTTATGCGAAATGCTTCAGACAGAGACTTATATATCTCTGTAGAGACCCCTATTTCTAATGCATCCTCTGGAGGAAATAACATGCGCGACTCGCTCGATGACCTGTTCAGGAGAGTGCTCAGCGCGAAGATATTTGTGAATAGGGACCTTTTGAGACCGGACTACGTTCCAGAGGATCTCCCACACAGGGAGGCACAGATATTCAGGCTGGCGGAGACCCTCGCGCCCGCGCTCAGGGGCTCGAGACCCTCAAACGTCTTCATATATGGGGTGCCCGGCACAGGGAAGACCGCCGTGACGAAGTACGTGCTGAACAAGATCAGCCAGGAAGGCAAGAAGAAGGGGATCGCCCTGAACATAGCCTACATAAACTGCAAGCACGACGACACGAACTACAGGGTGCTGGCAGACCTCTGCGAGGCGATAGACGCGAGGGTGCCTTTCACAGGGCTATCCACATCCGAGGTCTTCAGGAGGTTTGTCAAGATATTGGACTCCACCAGCAGCTCCATGTTCGTCATCCTAGACGAGGTAGACTCGCTCGTCAAGAAGACTGGGGACAAGATACTCTATGACCTGACGAGGATAAACAACCAGCTCAGCAGGGCTAAGGTCTCCATAGTCGGAATAACAAACGACCTCAAGTTCACGGAGTACCTCGACCCGAGGGTCAGGAGCAGCTTGGGTGAGGAGGAGCTCGTCTTCCCTCCGTACAACGCACTTGAGCTGGAGGACATATTGAAGAGGAGGGCGGATGGTGCCTTCATGAGAGGGGTCATTGAACCCCAGGTGATAAAGCTCTGCGCGGCTCTGGCTGCCAAGGAGCACGGTGATGCCAGGAGAGCACTCGACCTACTCAGGGTGGCGGGCGAGCTCGCCGAGAGGGCAGGAAACGATAAGGTGACGGAGGAGCACGTCAGGAGGGCGCAGAAGGAGGTCGAGAAGGACAGGGTCGTGGAGGTCATAAGGACCATGCCGCTCCACTCGAGGATCTTGATACTGAGCCTATACCTTCTGGAGAAGAGCAAGGGGAGGAACTGCGTGACAGGGGAGCTTTACGAACTGTACTCGAGTGTGGTGAAGAACTTCGGTCTTGAGCCGCTGACGCAGAGGAGGATAAGCGATCTCATAAACGAGCTGGACATGCTAGGGATAGCCACGGCAAAAGTTGTGAGTAAGGGGAGGTACGGTAGGACTAAGGTGGTAAACCTGTGCATACCCGTAACGAACCTAAGGGAAGCCCTCCAAGAGGACCCGAGGATGATGGCATTCATGAATAAATGATTTTAGCGTGAGATCGATGCAAAAGGTTTTGGCGGTCGAGGGAGGGAGCTTCCGGAAGGGTGTGGATAGGAGGGTGCCCTCTGCGTTCCTCTTCTCCGAGGGAATAAGACCGAAGCGACTGATAGTGAAGTGGGTGGAGGTCGACGGGCTCGACGCCACAGAGAGGCTGAAGGAGGCTATTAGGGAGGGAGAGATGAAAG
>JARXPE010000024.1 GCA_029887795.1 Thermoproteota archaeon | reverse complement strand
CAGTCCTGAGACCTTCTCGCAGTCTATGGGGTTCTGCTTGTGCGGCATCGTGCTGCTCCCCACCTGTCCTTTGACATCAAAACCTTCTGCCAACTCTAGTATCTCGGTCCTCTGAAGATTTCTTATTTCCGTGGAGATCCTGTCAAGACTTGAGGCCGTAATCGCAGCCCAGCAGACAAACTCTGCTATCCTGTCCCTACATATTATCTGGGTTGTTATCTCCGCAGACTTTAAGCCGAGTTTTTCCATCACCTTCCTCTCTATCTCCAGCGCTTTTTCCCCCTGGCTCGCCATAGTCCCAACGGCGCCACTCATCTTGCCAAGGATAAGCCTTTTCTTTATCTCCTTGAGCCTCTCTAGGTTCCTTCCGGCTTCTGCTGCATATACAGCCATTTTGAACCCCAGCGTTATGGGCGTGGCATGCTGACCATGAGTCCTGCCCACCATTATGGTATTCTTATTTTCCAGCGCCAGCCTGCAGAGTAAATCCCTCAAATCAGCCAATCTCTTCTCAAGTATCGAGATCGCATCCTTGAATATCATGCCCCATGCAGTATCAACTATGTCGTAGCTGGTGGCGCCCCAGTGCACGTATTTTCCGTACTCCCCACACTCTTCCGCTAGGACTTCTACCATTGCCATTATGTCATGCCGCGTCTTCTTCTCTTTGATCTTAACTCTCTCCGGAGTGACGAGACTAACCACTGCCTTTTTTCTTATCTCTTCAGCCGCTTCCTTTGGGATCTCGCCTAGCTCTGCCAGAACCTCTGCGAGAGCTGCCTCTACATCCAGCATCTTCTGGAGCCTGTAGTCCTCCTCAAATAGTCTCTTCATCTCAGCACTACCATATCTGCCCGTGTCAATAGGACAAATTGGCATATCTAGATCTAGCCCCATGGTGTCTCTGAAGGTTCTAATTTTTAACTCTTTTTAACAATTTAAAAAAAGTGGGGGCTACCTGGGGCAGCTCGCCGGGTAGAACTCAAGCCTCTTGAATCTGCCTGCCCCGTAGGTCTTGACGCCTATTCTTCCGCCCTCTGCCGATTTTCTGACTTTCGGCTTTATGTAAAATTTTATGCCCTCGATCTCGTTGTAGAGTTCATAGCCCTCATGTGGTCCCTCCTCCTTTATGTCCAGCTCCACACTCCCTTCGTTCATCATGCAACCGCAATCCATTATCAAGACCACTGGTTTCTTTATTCCCAGTTTACCCGCTTCGCCCCTCACAAATTCTAGCACACCTGGCTCAATTTCTATCATTCTCATCCACGCTCTTGGTAGCACCCCTAGTTAGGTCTCTTTATCTCCGTCTTCCTTTTTCATTTCCAAAATTGTCTCATTTCTTCTTCTCTGGACCCTTCTCTGGTGCTTTCTTCGGCTCAGCCTTCACCTTTTTCATTGGGACCTCGCAGCATATCAGGTCACAAGCCGCACAGCCACAGGGATCTTCGACGACTACTACCAACCCGCACTTCTCACATCTATACCTATCTCCCTTGGGCACCCATTTCACCCAATATTTGATCTTTGGCATTCCTTTTTAAGGAATACGTTGGAAACATGTCAATCTTTTAAGTTGGTAACGCCATAATGAATTATGTGAGCCCAAATGATGGCTATTCATCCGGAAGAGGCAAGGGCTTTGGATGAGAACGCTGAGTTTTTGGGGATATCTCGACTCCAGCTTATGGAAAACGCAGGGAAAGGCGTTATAGACTCTCTCCAAAAGAGAATGGATCTTCAAGGCAAAAAAGTTCTGGTGCTCTCTTACACCGGGAACAAAGGGGGAGACGGTTTCGTGGTTGCCAGGCATCTCTCCTACTATGGTTCCTATGTCGACCTCATAATGCTCTCAAAACCAGACCAGATCTCTACGGAAGAGGCGAGAAAAAACTTTCTCATCATCGAGAAACTCTCCCATTCCATTTCGCTCCACATTGCGCCCACGCCCAGCGACCTGATCTTACTTAAAGAAAAGTTTGACAATGCCGATGTGATCATCGATGCTATGCTCGGGACTGGTGCCAAGGGCGAGCCTAAGGAGCCCATCAAAACCGCCCTTGAACTTTGCAATAAATCAAAAGCCTACAAGGTTGCCATCGATGTGCCAACTGGTGTCGACCCTGCCACTGGTGCCGTTTCAAAGAACGCCTTCAAAGCTCATCTTACCGTCACCCATCACAGACCTAAGCTGGGTTTATTGAATGAAGCCGCAAAAAAACTGAGCGGAGAGATCGAGATTGTTAACATAGGAATTCCTCCAGAAGCGGAGCTTTACGCGGGTCCTGGAGATCTCAGGATCGCGATGAAGCCCAGAGACCCCTACTCACATAAGGGCGACAACGGCAGAGTTCTGGTTGTGGGTGGCTCCTTCAGGTATGTTGGCGCTCCTACATTGGCTGCCATGGCCGCCCTCAAAACAGGGGTCGACCTGGCCGTGGTGGCAGCACCCTCTTCTATCGCCCAAACCATAAGGTCCTTCTCCCCTGACTTGATAGTTCAACCCCTCCCCTCCCAAGAGGTCTTGGATATTCGATCCATTGACACATTAAAGCAGGAAGCTGAGCGTTCAGACGCGGTTGTTTTGGGTATGGGTCTCGGAACGGACCCAAAAACCAAGGAAGCTGTTCGGGCATTTATAGAATACTTGAATTCTGTTGGGAAGCCCACGGTGATAGATGCGGACGCCCTGAAAGTGCTTGGAGAGATACGGGATGAATTGCGGTTTAAGAACGCGGTCCTCACACCGCACGCCGGCGAGTTCTATATACTTACGGGTGAGAAGCTTCCAGATGAGCGAGAGGTAGGTTGGAGGGGCAGGCTTGATACGGTGATGCGGTGGGCATCAAAATTTGGTGCCACAATTCTTCTCAAGTCGCGTTACGACATAATCACGGACGGCAACAGGTTCAAGATCAAGACAATCGGAAACCCTGGTCTAACAGTGGGAGGAACGGGCGATGTTCTTTCAGGCATAGTTGGCGCTTTTGTCAGCAAGGGCATCGATCCCTACAGGTCAGCGGTTGCAGGATCTTTCTTGAACTCATTCGCAGGGGATATTGTTGCCATGGAAAAAGGCTACCATTACACCGCACGGGATCTTGTCGAAAAGATCCCAGATGCCCTTAAAAGGTTCGGTCTTTAGTCTCAGAAAATTACGGAGCAGCAATGTCAGGAAAATAAACAGATCACAAAAATGAATTTGTAAAATCTATAAAATCTATAAACATTAAACTATAAAAATCACTAAAAAAATAAAAAAATTATTTTAAAGATACCAAAAATTAAAACTTTCGGAACTTGTCTCTGGAGGTACCGCATACCGGGCACTTCTCTGGAGCCTCGCCCTCAACAGTATACCCGCACACCGGGCAGACTTGTATCTCCTTTATCTCCGGATCTCTTCCCTCCTCAACGAACTGCTTTGCCTTTGTGTACATCGCCGAGTGGATCTTCTCCGCTTGGAGGGCATAGTTGATGGATCTTAATGCTCCAAATTCCCTTTGCAGTTCTGCAACCGCTTTGAACGCAGGATACATCTCCTCGACCTCGTAATTTTCGCCATCGATCGCCATCTGCAGGTTCTCCTTGGTCTCTTTTACAGATCCAAGCTCCCTGAGATGGTTGGTGGCATGCACCCTCTCGGCGTAGGCTATCGCCCTGAAGAGCCTTGCAATGTTCTTATAGCCGTTCTCTTCGGCAACATCTGCGAATATTGTGTACTTCATATGTGCCTGGCTCTCCCCTGAAAATGCAGTCTTTAGATTCTCTTCAGTCATTTTTTTCATAATACCACCTTCGCTTTTCCATTTTATTTTTCATTTACTCAATTTTTTCAAACATCTCTTTGGGCGCTCCACAGACCGGACAAACCCAAGTATCCGGCAAAGCCTCAAAGGCGGTCCCCGGAGGTATGCCGCTTATCTCGTCGCCTTTCTCTGGGTCATAGATGTACCCGCAGACTTTACACGACCATTTATCCATCAGCTCACCCCCGTCACCTTTATTCCGAGCTCTCTCCCAGCCTCTCTGCAGAGCTGGAGATCCTTCTCTGTTGGGGAGAACCTTACTTCTATGCCCTGTCTGAATGGCGGCGCATCAAGTGCTCTTAGCTCATCGTCAAGCTTCTTCGTTATACCAGGTCCCCACCCATAAGCCCCGAAGGAGAGTCCGACCTTGCCTTTTGCCTTTACAAGCCTCAGCAGAGAAGTGGCATATAGAAGCTGCGGAAATACCCCTCCCAGTATGGTTAGCGATCCCAATGCGATCCCTCTTGCCTCCATACCCTCTGCTAGAAGATCTGCCCAACCCTGATAATTCAACTCCTCAACATCCTTCAGAACGACCTCTGCCCCTGCGGATGCTGCACCCTCGGCAATAGCTTTGGCCATCTTCTCAACATCGTGCCATATGGACGAGTAAAGTATGAGGACCTTATTTCTCTCTGGGCTGGTGCTCCACTTCCTGTACAGCTCTGTTATCTTTTTAACATCCCTCCATACTGGTCCGTGGGAGGGGCATATGACTGATGGTGCTAGCTTTTCGCACTTCTCAAGACCTCTTATGACCATCGCTGAAAGCGGTCTGAATATAAGTGCAAAATACCTCTTTGCATGGACCTCTATGTCCGAAACGTCTTCCGCCACCATGGCTGATGAGATCACTTGGCTGCCGAACATATCGCAGGAGAAGAGAACCTTGTCCTCCTCTAGGAAAGTCCACATGGTCTCAGGCCAATGGAGCATCGGCACCTCTACGAAGCGAAGGGTCTTCCCTCCTAAGTTAAGTGAGTCTCCATCCTTAACCACAGCAAAATTCCCTCGAACTCCCATGGCTTCCAGGAATTCCTTGCATCTGGCGGTGCAGTGTATCTTTATCTCTGGGTTGATCTCCACGACTTTTTTAATTGATGATGAGTGGTCGGGTTCCGCATGATTTACGATAAGGTGTTTGACCCTGGCAATATCAGTTATTTCCGTGATTTTTTGCTTGTACTCTTCGAAGAAAGGCTCATATACCGTGTCTATCAGCGCCACCTCATCGCCTAAGACGATGTAAGCGTTGTAGGTTCCGCCCTTCGGCGTGGCGATGCCGTGAAACACCCGAAGCTTCCAGTCAAAGACTCCGATCCAAAAAACGCCCTCTGCAATTTTAAGTGACAAAAAGAGCCACCTAAAACTATCTTGTAAAACTGAAATATATCCTTTTTTAAACCCAAGAAAAAGTTAATTGCCATGATGGATTGTCGTTTTGCACATTACGCCCTTTTTTCATTATTTGAGAAAATTTTTTGTTTTTAGATTGTTTTTAATAATAACTGCTGCAATCGTCTCGGAAAAATATCAGTTTCGCAATTTAATCGGGTCTGAAAAATTTTAATGTAACCCTTTTTAGGCAAGTCTCGTAATCATTAAAAAATCCTAAAAAGCAAGAACTGAATAAAAAGGCGCTTAGAATAATTAATATTAATGGTATTAAACTGGGTCGATTGAGCTGGTGGAGTGCTTGGTAAAGAATCGAGCGGCTATCATCGTCTTCGCCTCTTTATCCTCACTATATTTCTTCTCTATAGTTCACAGAGTTGGAGTCGCGGTCATAGCATTTGACATAATGAGGGAGTTTAGCACAGACGCGTCGCTACTGGGCCTAATGTCCTCCATGTATTTCTTTCCCTACGCGTTGGCTCAAATACCCGTTGGGTTGCTTCTTGATAGAATCGGAATTCGGAGAACCGTGACTATCCTTGCGACCATATCTTGCATAGGCAGCCTGATATTTTCCCTCAGCCCATCTCTGCTTTTGTTGACTTTGGGACGTGCTCTTGTGGGCTTCGGGGTTGGCGGTTTTTACGTCTCATCTCTCAAAGCCATCGCGGTTTGGTTTGAGTCGAGGCGCTTCGCCACTTTGGCAGGCCTCCTAACATCCATTGGCAACCTCGGCGCCATTTTTGCCTCGTACCCACTGGCTGTGATGAGCCTCTCCTTTGGATGGAGGCACTCTTTTTTAATTATTTCCGTTGTTATGGTGGCATTGACGATCCTCGCATGGTTCAGAATAGAAGATGAGAGCAGAGAAAGGTTCCACTCAAAACAGAGCGTTTCGTCGGATCTCAAGACCGTATTCTCTTACAGGGAATTCCAAAAGATGATTATTGTGCCTTTCTTGGTCTACGGATTATTCATAAGCTTCCAAGGTCTATGGGGCGGACCTTTCTTGATGGACGTTTATGGCATGAACAAATCCGACGCCGGAGCGCTAATCCTCTTTATAGGTCTGGGGTTCATGATAATGAGCCCGGTTGCCGGCTACATATCCGATAAGATCATGAGGAGGAAGCCTGTACTTCTGGCTGGAATGGTTATGAGTCTGGTCTTCTGGCTTCTCGTATCATTCTTTGGTGACTCGCTCGGTTCCTATGCATTGATGGCAACACTGTTCCTATTGGGTACATCCTTTGCCTTCTGTAACATCTACATGACGATCTCAAAAGAACTCTTTGGATCTGAGATCAGTGGAACTAGTATGGCGTCTTTCAACACTTTTGCATTTCTTGGCGCGGGCTTCTTCCAATACTTTATGGGCTTCTTACTAGACAGCCTTTACGGAGGGGCGAGGAGCTTCCCCTCGTACCAGTTCATCTTCTCTTTGGCAACTGTTTGTATAGTTGTGGCCATGATCCCCGCAATCATGAGTAAGGAGAGCTTCAGGCGCTCTGAATCCTGATCTCATCATCGAAGAGCCTCCTCTGGTAGAGTGGATCGGTTGCCAAAAAGTCTTTAATCAGCTTCACAAATTTCTTCGAGAACCCTCCGTTACAATCCATATCGGCCAAGGAATCTCGGAATCCCGACATTATCTCCCCGAAATCCCTGACCCCATTCTGCCTTCTCTCCTTTGCATACTCAAATAGAGCCTTTATGATCTTCTCAGCCTCGGATGGTGGCACAGCTCCTCCCTAGAGATCGTATCCCCTTTTAATTCCCCGCCCCTTTGCGTATTTACAGAGGTCATTGAGCAAGCATTCAGGGCATCTCGGCTTTTTCGAATCGCAGGTGTACTTTGCCATTAACCAGAAGAGTCCTGCCAACCTGTCGCCTCCGACATCCAAAGGCAAAAATTCCTTTAGACTCCTTTGAATTTCTTCATAGGATGCCCCTTCATCGACCAACCCAAGCCTCTTTGCAATTCGCATCATGTGAGTATCCACGACAAAGTATTCACGCTGTCCGAAGATGCTGCTCATCAAAACATCGGCGGTTTTGTCTCCAACTCCCTTTAACTTCTTAAGCTCCTCGCGCACCTTCTCCTTGGGCAAATTGAGTAATCTCTCCAGATCTCCTCCGTAATTCTCAACTATTAGTCTGGAGACTTCGATGATCCTTCTAGCCTTTACGTTTTGGAGACCTCCAGGTCTTATGACCTGACTAAGCTCCTTGGGGTCTGCCAGACTCAGGACATGCGGGTCTATCTTGTAATTCTTTTTGAGCGATATGTAAGCCCGCCTTGTATTGTTGCTCGAGGTATTTTGCGATAAAATCGTGAATATTAGGTTCTTAAAAGGATCCGCCACAACCTCATTGTAATTGAGCTCCTCGTCATCCTTCCACCAATAACGAGAATACCTTCTTTCTAACTCGGGAATCAGGTCCTTTGGAAGCCTCATTCTTCAGCGCCCCTTCATTCAACATGTTTAACATAAAGATTTTTAATGGCAGATGTTCCAAGGTCGGTAATCAACGATCTGCGTTGAACATCAAATAAAAAATAAAAATCGAGCCCTGTAAATATTTTAGGGTGAAAGGATGAGCGCCACATTGCGAGACCGCATCCTGCTCCTTCTATCCATTAAGGAGTCCGGTAAGAAGATAGACTTCAACCACATACTCGAAAAGGTCTCAAGGGACGAAGGTCGAAAGGTCGGAGAATCAGAGCTCATTGAAGAGCTCGAATCTTTGGTTAATGAGGGACTGATCACATCTGGTCAGGAAGGATACGCCATCACCAATGGGGGACTCGAGATAATAAAAGAGCGACTACCCTCGATCGAGAAATCGCTAAACCTATCTTACAGGATGATGCTCGTGGCGAGGGAGTACTACAGCCAGGTTGCGGATCAGATAATGCCATTCCTGAAAGATAGGCCTGTGAGCGTGGTGAAGATATTCAGCGACGATCAGGATCCCATTCATAAGGTCAAGCCACTCTTCGTCCGCTACGCAAGGTACAAGCCCAAACCCACATTCATTTCAATAGACTCCAAGGAAACACTTATGAGATACGTAGATGACCATGCCATAGACTACATTCCCTACGTTCATGGGTTTGAGATGAAGGCACCCGACTGGCTGGTTCTCGATCTCGATGCCGGAGAAGAGTTAAAGTCAAGAGAAGAAGGCTTCCTAGCTATAAAGTTCGTCGCCAAAGAGATCTTCGATTTTCTGAAAGAGAACGAAGTAATGCCGGCTTTAAAGTTCAGTGGATCAAGGGGCATTCAGGTTTGGGCAGCCCTCGACAACTCCAAGATCCCCAAGGCTGATCTCTTTGCAGCGTACCGGTCGCTCATACAGAACATTCAAAGAAATGTTGAGGACCGCATCTCCAGCGCTCAAGTTCCTGCGGAACTGAAGGATTTGGTGGAACGCGGTCTGACTACATCAAGTGTAGCAAAAAAAGAAGAGAGGTCTATGAAAGTCTTAATAGACTGGAGCTCCATGAAACCCTACGGCGATGTGAGGGCTCCATTCAGCCTACATTACAAGACTGGTCTGATATCTTGCCCAATAGACCCAACAAGGCTGATGTCATTCAACCCGGATGAGGCAAAGCCCGAGAGGGTCTCCAAGGACGCAGACAGGCTTTCCCGATATTTCGAACTATCGAGATCAGACCCATCGCGCCTCATCAAAGCTATTGGTCTTTAGAATTTTTGCTTTACAGCATTGAATAGAGTGTTTGTTTTCACCTGGGGGTTCTCATGATTTATTTTTGTTTTCGTAACATATTGTTTGTTGTCATATTGTATGTTGTATTTACTTACCATGGGTTGCGGTCTAGTAACGTTTAAATGTTTAGACTACTTTTACTACTTGGTGGAAAAAGTGTCTGAGGCAAAGACTATCAAAATAAGTAAGGAAACGTACGTAAAGCTTTCAGAGGTCGCCGGCGAACTTCAAATGAGATTAAAACGCCCGGTCTCACTAGACGAAGCCATGCGTTACCTACTCAGTTTGAAATCACGGAATAAAAAAGTCAGAATAACCGATCTGGCCGGCTCATGGGATCTGTCCGATGAGGAATGGGCTGAGATTAAGATATCGCTCACAGAGGCATGGAAAAAATGGAAACTTTCGGAGACCGAGTCATAATAGACACAGACGTTTTGGTGGATGTGCTAAGGGGTTCAGAAAAAGTCACTAAATTCGTGGCTGGGTTTGAGCGTGAAGGAGTGGCACTCGCAACAACCGTCATAAACGCCTTCGAATTATACTACGGTGCTTACAAATCCAAGAAAAAACATCAGAACCTGATCGCAACGAAAAAACTACTGGAAAGAATGGTTGTCCTAAAGATGACCCTAAAATCAGCAGAAGAGGCTGGAAAAATTCATGTTGAACTCGAATCAAAAGGCACACCCATTGGCATAAGAGATGTAATGATCGGGGCAATCGCTATTTCAAAGGGATGCCCCTTAGTAACAAGAAACACTACACATCTGCAAAAAATCAGAGGTCTTAATTTAATAGCAGTGCCTTAAATTAATGAGTTGGCTTTGTCGTTATCAAAATGAACAGGATAAATAAGCATATAGCGGTTAATAAGCATATAGCGGTTAATCAGATTTTACATTTTGCAAAATTTTCTGTTCTGAGCGCTGAGGAGCACCTTCCTATATGACTGCTCACCAGCCCGCATCAATTCACAATGGCATCTTGAAATAAAGCTAGACTTACTTTTTATTTAAAGGCATATGTTAAGAATTTAACAAATATCTGAAGTCCCAAATAAAAGCTAAAAATACAAATGTAATCATAATTTAGGGGGATTTCATTTATACCTGCGCGTACTTATTTATTCTGTGAGATATATGGCAAAAGTCCTCGTAGTTGTTGCTGAAAAAGGGTTTAGGGACGAAGAATACTCCATACCAAGAGAAGTGATTGAGAAGGCAGGTCATAAAGTGACATTGGCAAGCACGGGAAAGGGTCCTGCTAAGGGGAAGCTCGGCTTAGTAGTAAATCCAGACCTCACCTTGGACGAGGTCGATCCCCAAGGGTATGACGCGATAGTGATACCTGGCGGTCCCGGCTCGCCCACGTACCTCTGGGCGAACCAAAAACTCCAGTCAGCGGCGAGGGTCATCTACGAGCGGGGAGGCGTTGTTGCCGCCATATGCCTCGCCCCGGTGGTGCTCGCGAGGACTGGCATACTCAAAGGCAGAAAGTGCACAGTTTATCCGACGCCCGAATCATTAAACGAGATTCGTAACGGCGGAGGCATATATAAAGATACGGATGTGGTTGTGGACGGTAGAATCATAACAGCAAACGGTCCCGACGCCTCTCGCAGGTTCGGGGAAGAGATCGTCAAAGCCCTCGCACAAAAAGCATGACACATTATCAGCCCGCAATAAGCAACGCGATATGCCTTAGCCGTAAATATTTTAGTTTATCATATTTCAGTTCGAGGCAATTTAATAGAGCTCCATTTCTGCAGCAGGAACAAAATCACAATCATCTATTATTTATAGACCAAACACCGAATACAATCATTGGTGGTTGAATATGTCGAGCCCACTGAAGATTTTCGAGACCCTGGACCCTGAACTCTTAAAGCTTATAGACAAAGGTAGGGATTTTGCTCTTTCGGAGGGCGCCCTACCGAGAAAGTATAAACTCCTGATAGCCATGGCTATAGACGCGACCTTGGGCGCAGCAGAGGGCGTCCGCTCTTTGGCTATGGGTGCCATGCAGGCTGGTGCAACGAAAGATGAAGTCATTGAAGCCCTGAGAGTAGCTTATCTCATATGCGGAACCTCCACGGTCTACACGGCTGCACGCGCATTGGAGCAAATATTCCAACAGCAGGGGCGTTCTTGATTACATGATCTCAACAATTATTGAAGATATGTTGAGTTGTTTTGGGTGGTGAAGATGAGCGAACTTACGCAGAGCGAAAAGAGAGAGATCGCAGAGTATTTGGTCAGAAGATCTATGCGAATCGGAAGGAAGAGCAACGGCGACTTTGAGTCGGTGTCCATACTCTATAATGGAACTGACCCGTCATGCAGGGAGTTTGCCCTAATGGTCGAAGAGGAGTGCTGGAAGGTGGGCGCATACACGCTGACCAGAGAGTACTCCTCCGCAAGGAGCAGGCTTAAGCACCAACTAATGCCTGAGGAATCTCTGAAGAGGATGGACCCCATAGCCAAATCCATAGCGGAGACCGTGGATGTTAGGATGTTCATCGGAGAAGAGGACGACCCCGCGTGGTCTGAGGGACTTCAAGATAAAATAAAGCTCACAGGGGAGAACCGCCAAAAGCTATACGAGATAATGGACAGGCGGGGGATGAGGTGGGTCTACTTCGGATGGCCAATACCCGGCGCCGCAAGAGCCTATGGGATCAGCCAAGAGAGGTTCAGGGAGATCTTCATCAACAGCATTAGGATGTCCTTCAAGAGCGAGATGCTGGATCTCTGCAACTTCTATTCCAGAGCCCTTCGAGGCGCCGACAGGATCCGCATAGTCTCCGACGACACAGACCTCTCCTTCAGCATAAGGGGGAGACCAGTAATCGTGGACGACGCCATCATCTCTGACGAGGATATTGCCAACGGCGACGTGGGTCTCAACATCCCGTCGGGCGAGGTGTTTGTTGCTCCTTTAGAGACATCCGCTGAGGGCTACATCAGATTCCCTGTTGTGGTGATCCCTGGCTTCGGGAAGATTGTGGATCTAAGGATAAACTTCCAGGGAGGCAAAGTGACATCTTTCGAGGCTGAAGAGGGCGAGGAGCGGCTCAAGGCTTTCTTTAACTCAAACACGGGCGAAATAGACCGCATAGCTGAGCTCGGAATAGGCTGCAACCCCGGCGCAGAGTTCACGAACGGGTGCATAATCGTCGACGAGAAGATCTACAAAACAATACACATCGCCATCGGCAACAACACTGGGAGCTACCACGGGACCAACAAGGCTTCTGCCCACCTCGACATGATTAAACCCATGGAAAAAGGCATTTTATACGTGGATGGAAGAGTGGTCATGGAAAATGGAGTCCCCATCAAAGAGTGATCCCCTGACTCGACTCTCAAGCGCCATCCTTTCTGGCGATAGGGAGTCCGCAGTTAACGCCACTAGAGAAGCTTTACAAAAATACCAAGTCGAAGACATTCTAAATAAGGGCGTTCTTGCAGCGTGGGAGACCTTCGTATCCCTATACCAGAAGGACCCTGCTGGGACTTTGAAGACTTGGGACGCAGCATACTTCACAACTAGAAGAGTACTCAGCTTAATAGAGTCCGCAATACCCCCGGGTTCCCCTCATTTTTCAGCAATTGTCGCCACAGTCAGGGGCGAGGGTCACACGCTAATGAGGGATGTAATTGCAACCTACCTCAGGTCCAAAAATATCAAGGTGTACTGCCCTAAGAGGGGCATAACAATCGATGACTTAAAGGAGGAACTATCTGACCCATCCCTGAGGTTTTTGGTTTTATCATGCATTGACTCGGACACCGAAAAAATCCTAAAGGAAACGCTCGCATCGGTCAGAAGAATCAGACCCGATGTTAAGATAATAGCAGGGGGACCACTTGCAGAAAAGATCGGAGCCGATGCAGTCACATCCAACATGTCCGAGGTTTTAACCATAATCAACTCATTAACTTGAAGATAATATGATCCCAACTAGTCAAGCCCTCTTCCTCGATTAAGAAGTGGTTGCTTTGAGGGTTATTTATCACGGATTGTGCCTGAACTGCAGGGGCGCCATTTCAGACGAACGCCTTTTAAAATTTGGTATCTGTGAAAATTGTCTTGAAAGAGTTGATGATTTGAGATCATGGAAACACGTTCTGAAGGCTCTTGAGAGAAGGGGAAATTTGCGCTTTGTTGATGATATCTTCAATTTTTACAAGGCGTTTGGCGATCTTTCCAAATTTTTCAGAAAGGCTGTTGGACATAGGATGTGGTCTCTTCAGGAGGTATGGGCTAAGAGGGTTCTTTTAAAACGCAGCTTTTCAATAGTTGCACCAACTGGCGTTGGGAAAACCGTTTTTGGGATTGTTTTAGCCCTCCATTTCGCTACCAATGGAAGGAGAAGCTACATACTGGTGCCGACAACTCTCCTCGTACAGCAAATTTCCGAAAAAATAGATGCTTATTCCGAAAGGCTCGGCATATGTCCAAGAAAAATCTGTTACCACGCCGGTCTGATCGAGAAAGAAAAAAAGGAACTGCTTGAGAAAGTGGCCAACGGGGATTTCGACGTCCTAGTAACCACTGAGAGGTTCCTGAAAAACCACTTCGAGCTTTTAAGGGGAAAACATTTTGACTTCATGTTTGTGGATGATGTAGACTCGTTTCTGAGGTCTCCAAGAAACATCGATAGAATTCTTGAGATTTTGGGGTTTGATAATGCAACAATAGCATCGGCTATCCAGCTTATGGCTTTTCGGAGGGAAGCCGCACGATTAAAAAGGATGGGTGAGCGGCCCTCAGAAGTTTTAGCCAGCTTCGAGTCGATAAAAAGCCAGATTGAAAATTACAAGGCAAAAAACAATATTGGTCTACTGGTTGTTTCTGGGGCGACCATGAAGGCGAAGAGGACTAAGAGAATAAAACTCTTTGAGGAGCTTCTGGAATTTCAGATAGGCTTCAAACCAGAATTATTAAGAAACATCAAAGACTTTTATCTCGAAGCAAAGGAGGATGTCGAAGACCAGGTCCTCTCCCTGATTAAGACTTTCGGCTCTGGATGCTTGATCTTTGTGCCGTCAGTCTTTGGCAGGGAGCATGCGCTCAAGCTAGGCGAGTTCTTAAATGCAAATGGTGTGAAAGCGAACACCTACGCTAAGCTGAATGATGCGCTTTTGGCTGCTTTCGAGAGGGGTGAATATGACGCCCTTATAGGGGTTGCCAGCTTTAGGAGCCCACTCGCAAGGGGGGGTAGATCTTCCAGAGAGGGTTCGCTACGTTATCTTCACTGGCGTGCCGAGGATGGAGATCAGACTAAGCTGGGAGGAGTACAGCCCCGCCAGGCTCCTTACACTTCTTAAGAATATCAGGGAATTACTTGAGGAGGACCAAAGGGAAAAGGCAAGCCAAATAATTAACAATCTTCGGAGGATATCCGCCACAGACAGGCAGACGCTTGAAAGGATTAAGGCATCCATAGAATCAGGCGCCCAACTCAACGGATACGAGGACTACGTTAAAAAAACTATCTTGGAAGCCAAGGATTTTCTGAAGAGTGTTCTCACACCTAAGCTTGTTGATGGGATATTGAAAAGTAAAGATATCTCCTTAAAAACGAAGGACGGAAATTTTTACCTCATCGTTTCGGATCCCGTAGCCTATATTCAGGCCTCTGGAAGAGCCTCAAGAATGTACGCCGGGGGTATAACCCGTGGTGCGAGCTTCCTTCTGGTGGACGACGAGAAGGCATTTTATTCTCTCAGGCGTAAACTCGAATTCATTCTTGGAGAGTCCAGATGGTCGAGATTTGACACAAAAACAGCCGAAAAGTGGCTCAAAAAGGTGGATGCGGACAGAGCGATTATACGGGAAATAAGAGAGGGCAGGGTCGTCAAGAAGGTTAAGGACTTTGTCAAGGCAGCCCTCCTGATTGTAGAGTCACCAACAAAAGCTAGAACCATATCGAGGTTCTTTGGAAAGCCCTACAAGAGGAAAATCGGAAACGTAACAGTCTTCGAGGTCAACACAGGAGAGTTCTTGCTCAACATCGTCGCAAGCTTGGGTCACATCTACGAGCTAGTAACCAATGAAGGTTTTCATGGCGTGAAACTCCAAAACGGCGACTTCGTTCCCGTATACGACTTCATAAAGAAGTGCAAGAGATGCGGAGAGCAGTTCACCAGCCTGGAGTTCTGTCCAAAATGCAGGAGCCATGAACTCTACTCAAAAAACAATCTTGTAAGCACCATGCGTGAAATCGCCTTGGAAGTGAACACTGTTTTCATAGCCACAGACCCAGACGTTGAAGGGGAGAAGATAGCCTACGACATCTACTGTTCGCTCTATCCCCTAAATACTAAAGTGGAACGGCTGGAGTTTCACGAAATTACCAGAAGGGCTTTTCTCCAGGCGGTAAAGAACAGGCGCAGTATTAATTTGAGGTTGGTTGAAGCCCAGCTGGTCAGGCGCATAGAAGATCGTTGGATGGGCTTCGAGCTAAGCCAGAAACTTTGGAGCAGGTTCAACAACCACACGCTCTCAGCGGGTCGAGTACAGACTCCCGTGCTGGGATGGATAATAGAGAGGGTCAGCGAATCGAGAAGGAAAAAGAAAGTTCTTTCGGCGATACTCTCGAATGACCTGAAGGTCTCGATTGAAAATCCAAGCACACAATTCCCGCCAGAGCAGAT
>JARXPE010000023.1 GCA_029887795.1 Thermoproteota archaeon | reverse complement strand
GATGTTAGCCAGTATCTCGTCGGGTATGACCGAGGCCATCTGGGTCACCGCCACAAGCCCAATCTTGAACTTCCTCCCCTCTCTGGTTATCCTCCCGAAGATGTTCCCTCCGTAGAGCTCGCCCAATACTCTGGGCGCCTCCTCGAGGATTACCCCTACCTGCACCCTGTCTTGGAGCGTCCCCTCGTCCTTGTACCCCTCATATCTCCTGAACACCTCCCTCATCACAGCGCTCATGATTACAAGTCCGGTATCGTCGGATATGGAAGACCCGTCTATGATGACCACCTTTCCCCTCTCGAGGGCGTCCGCGATGTCCTTTACGGTGCTCTCACCGAACCCCTCGAGGTCGAAGACCTCGTCTTCACAGTACGGCTCCTCGCCCTCCTTGCCAGTCCTTATCTTGAAGAGGTTCCCCAGCTTCCTCCTCAGGGATCTGATCGTTACACTCTGGACTCCCTTCCTCTCGTATTCCTTATCCCTTTGTGGGTCCTCCCTCATCAGCTCCCTTATCCAATCATGCGCGAACTCCCTGCGGTACAACTGCAATGCGCCCTCCTGTGCTGGGGAGAGCTCCACGATCCCCAGAAGATCCTCCGGGCCTATGGTTCTCAGGCTTACCTTCAACTTCTTCTGCCCGGGTGGAGGGTTCTTCGAGTAATACACAAGGTTCCTATCCGCCCTAGGGTGGTTCTTCAGCCCCTTGTTGGCACCTGGTCCAAAGTACTCGTTATGCACGTCGAGCACGAGCATCCCGAACTTCCCGTGGTTCATTATCTCCCAGAGCATGACCTTCACAAGGTTCGACTTACCCCTGCCTGTTTGTGCCGCTATCAGGGTGTGATGGGATAGCATCTGCTCCCCGTCCATGTAATAGTTCAGATCCAATATCCTCCCCCCGCTCCTCAACCTTCCCAAGAATATCTCATTTTTCGGAATCTTCAGGAACGAGAAGTCTTCCGATGAGGCTCTCTTTGCCGGCGAAAGGAAGTGGGGCATGGATCGTGGAGACCTGTAACTCCCATCGACCTTCGAGACCTCAACTAGTGGGGTTATCCTCACCTTCCTGAAGATGCGGAGATCGTCCTCCGGGAACTCGATCCTGGGTCTAGTTCCTTCGACCATACTGCCAGCACTCGTCAAGAGCCTGCCCTCATCCAAGAGTGTTCCGAACTCCATTGCCGAGACCATGAATATGTACTTCTTTGCTTCGGTCTCCACTACAACGAGCTCTCCCAGCTCGAGTTCCGAGCCCTTCTTTTCCCTTATTATCAGTGCGGTGTTATCTCCTCCCACAACAGAACCTACAATCTCCATGGTGGATCAACCCAACTCATCAAGAATCCTGTGTCCGCTTAGAGATCTCTCTACCGTTTCCAGCTTTTTAATATCTTCAATATCCAGCCTGTCCAGTATGAGATCTTTTATGTGAAGAGCCTCCTCCATTCCCACTCTCGCATATGTGTGGGCGTCTATTAGTGCATATGGGTATCCAGGGAACGCAAAGTACTTGGAGTTGGCAACGAGCCCGCGTAGCAACCTCTTTAGGCGATCAGCATCGACCTCCTCGAAAATGTCGAGCCTGAAGCCTCGGTCAGCCCCCTCGTTGAGCCTCACGAAGTACACCACCGCCCTGTTTGTCCACTCCTCAGACCTGCCGATCCTTGCGACCCACCTCGGAAACCCTTTCTTCCTTGCCAAATTTTCTAAGAAACCGGAGATGGGGTGACCTTCCAATGTGAATAGGGTGGTCGTTTTGGAGAGTCCTGCTATCAACGAGCCCTGTTTAGCAGCGGCGTCATGCACAACCTTCGCAAGCTCAGACTCCCCGGGGAACGCGGTCTGAAGGGTCCCGTCCATCAAAATGAACTCCGAACCAGACCTCAGAGCGTTCTCCACGTATGCCCACTCGCAGAACCTCCTCGCCATGGATACTGCCCTGTTTATATCTCCCCTACTCCTACCCACCTTCATCTCTTCGGCGGTAGAGTCTACCTTGGGAAACTGGAACCTCCATTCACCTTCCAAGACTTGTGTAACTTCGGTCTCGTAGAATATCTTTTCTCCCTCCTTGACCGCCCTTGTTATGGAGACGAAGGTGCACTTATCGAAGAAGTTCCGCTTTTTCATACCCGCAAAAGAGTTACAGTAAACCCTGTTTAGAACGACCGCCAATGTGGGCACCTTTATGATCTCTGCAGTCCCACCATCGATGGCAGAGATCCTTATCTGATCCGCCCCTTCAATCTCCATTATCGAACCAAGGTCAAGCTCCTCATCGAATCCGTGCGCCCTCGTCCTCTCAGGGAACTCCAGGAACTCCCTCAGCAGTCTTACTGTGTATTGGAGGCGTTCTTCCAACTATCGCACCTCATAATTCACACAAATTTATAAAGCTACTATCGTTTTAACCCTATTGGCATTTGAGTGAAAACATGATCGATGCGCAGCGAATAACCCTTTCACCTCTTTGACCATAATACTGAAATAAAAACCATGCACAAACCAAGTCTGCGTACCATGCCACTCAAGTCTCATCTGGGTCGCCTCTATGGAGAGTGAACGTTTTTTATATGCGGAGGCATAGTTAGAGCGAGTGACCCTCTTTGCCGGAGATACTCTTTGTAGGTCATATATCCATGGATCACATCCGCAACCAGCACGGTGAAATGTTCCAGCCGGGCGGCGCCGCGCTTTACGCCGCGATGGGCGCAAGAACCATCTGCAAGGACGTATCAATACTCTCCGCCGTGGGCGAGGATTACCACTTTCGCGAGGTCTTCTCCTACATAAAGGGACACATAAAGACCGTGAAGGGCAAGAGCACGCAATTTTACATAACCTACGACAAGTACTGGAATGCCTCCTACCGAAAGGTCTTCATCGGCCCAGGCTCAAAAATCACTACGCGTGATCTCACCACGGCCCTTAAATCTGGCGTTAAGATGGTGCATTTAGCGCCAATGAACCCTCCCAAGGTCGAACGTATGGTGAGGTCTATAAAAGAGCAACATGGCAGCACCTTGGTATCTGTGAACTCCTCAATACATTACCTTAACGAACGCTCAAACCGACGCGCAATATTGAACGCAGCCTCCCTCTCAGACATATTCATCCTTAACGAGAGGGAGCTCCATGCGCTGACAGGGATGGAGGTCGTTTCGGAAGCGATAAAGGCTATAAAAACAAAGACACTTGTTCTCACACTCGGCGAGATGGGCACACTAATAAGATCCCAGAACGAGGTAGAGTTCATCCCAGCCATGGCTGCCATAACGAAGAACGCCGTGGACGTCACTGGGGCAGGAGACACATGGGCTGGGAGCTTTCTAGCGTCTTACTTGAGGAGTGGGAGCTGGATAAAGGCTGTATCCTTCGCCTCTGTCGTCTCCGCCATAAAATGCACCGGATGGAACTTCGAGAAGATACGCCACCTGAGTTTCAACAGTGTTGAGGAGATCTATGACTTGGCCATAGCATTAAAGGAAAGGGGGCGGCAGCTGACCCTTACCGATCTCATGAAGGGTTCTGATAAGTAGCAAGTTGAGGCATGAGTTGAGGTTGAACAATTTCTCAAATCGGATCAACTTAAACCGTAAAATGCCCGGACCATAAATGCAATTCCAAAGACCACAAGGGCAATTCCAAGCCCTGATACGAAATATGGGTAAAATCTGCCGAGTTTTTTGCCTCTAGAGCCGAGAAATGCAAGCACTGTCAACCACAAGAAGTCTAACCAGATGTGGGAGGTAAACATCACACCAACCCCAAACATCCCTGCTATTTCCATTCCGATTATTACTAGGGGGGCTCCGACGGTCGCCCACCAAACGAGAAAGTAGGGGTTCAGGGAGGATAGACCGACTCCCACCATAACAGGGTGTCCCGAGAGCCTGGAGACTGTGCCTTCCTTTCCAGCCCCCCTCGCCCCCCGAAAGGTCAGAAACCCGAAGATAACCATAAACAGCCCTCCACCCAATGACACCCATCTGAGGTCTATTGATGAAATGAAGGTTGCTCCCATGGCTATCACAAAGACTAATGGAAGCTCGACTATAAGGTGCCCTAGACCTATTGAAGGACCTGCCTTCCATCCTCTTTTGGAGCCAGACGCTATCGTTGCAAATGTCAGGGGTCCTGGCGACATCACGCCCGAAGCGCTGATCACCACAACCATAGGCAGGAACTCGGCCCAAGAAATCACCATTGACTCGCGCACCTCTATTCTCCAATTGCAACTTGCTACCTCTCTTTACTTAGTACCTGTTCCTTGTTACCTATTCTTACCTACTGCATGAGTGTTTCTAAATACTAAATACTAAATTTAATTTTTAATTCTACTTTTTAATTATACTTCTACTTATTTTTAATTCTACTTCTACTTAGTTCTGCGCCTTCGGAGCTCCCTGTACACGTCCTCCAAGCTCGCCCCCTTCAATTTAAGGAGGAGTACAAGGTGGTAAAGCAAATCTGCGACCTCGTAGACAGTCCTGTCCTTCCCCTCACTCAGCGCGGCCACTGTGACTTCTGTTGCCTCCTCTCCTACCTTTTTGGCAACCTCTCCAATTCCTTTGCTGACGAGGCTTGATGTGTAGGATCCTTCTTTCGGGCAGGAGATCCTTTCCGTTATGACCTCCTCAAGCTCCTTCAGGATCCCTGCCCCTCCCTGAAACTCCCTTATTGGAGTATGGAAGCATGTGTCCTCCCCTGTGTGGCACGCATGCCCCACCTGATTAACCTTGAAGAGGAGCGAGTCCGCATCACAATCAACATAAACGCCCAAGACGTACTGGTAGTGCCCGGATTCCTCTCCCTTCATCCAAAGCCTCTGCCTTGACCTGGACCAGTAGTGCATCATCCCTGTCCTGAGCGTCTTCTCCAAAGCCTCCCTGTTCATGAAAGCCAGCATCAGCACCTTTTCATCTTTGTCTAATGTGATGACAGGTATGATGCCATTCAGTTTCTCAAAGTTGAGGCTTCCTACGATTTTTTTAATCTCGGGTTCGCTGAACTTTACTCCTTCCATGGGATCACAACCTCACCGGAACTCCCCTCTCCTTCAAATACCTCTTCACATCCTCAACCGTGTACTCTCCATAGTGGAATATGGATGCAGCCAGCGCGGCGTCCGCCTTCCCATCCACAAAAGCTCTATAGATGTGCTCAGGGTTTCCTGCGCCGCCTGAGGCTATCACTGGTATCTTCACCGATTCTGAGACCCTTCTCGTGAGTTCGAGATCGTACCCCATCTTCGAACCGTCGTAATCCATGCTCGTAAGGAGTATCTCGCCAGCCCCTAACTCCTCCACCCTCCTCGCCCACTCCAAGGCATCAATGCCCGTGCTCTTTCTGCCGCCGTATATGTATACCTCCCAGCCGCCCTTCTCACTCCTCTTGGCGTCGATGGCGCAGACTATGCACTGGCTCCCGAACGCCTCTGCTCCCTCCTTCAGAATGTTAGGGTTCAGGACCGCAGCCGTATTCAATGAGACCTTGTCTGCCCCTGCCATCAGGACCCTCCTCATGTCGTTGTAGCTCCTTATGCCGCCCCCGACCGTGAAGGGTATAGATAGCTCGTATGCTGTCTTCTTCACCACGTCTATTAGGATATCCCTGTCCTCAAAGGATGCCGTTATGTCGAGGAAGACGATCTCGTCCGCCCCCTGCGCCTCGTAGGTTAGCGCCTGCTCCACGGGATCCCCCGCATCCCTGAGGTTCTTGAACTGTATGCCCTTGACCACCCTTCCTTTGTCCACGTCGAGGCACGGTATTATCCTCTTACTTAACATCAGATAGAACCTCCCTCGCCCTCCTAAGGTCTATCGTCCCCTCGTAGAGCGCCCTCCCGACTATGACGCCCGCAACCTTAGTCTCCTTCAGCAGCATAATATCTTCTATCGATGAGAACCCCCCTGCCAGATAAAACTCGGCGGGAACACTGGAGACCACCCTAAGCGAGTACTCGAGGCTTGGTCCCCTCAGCATTCCGTCCCTTTCGATGGAAGTCATCATGATCTTCGCGACTCCAGCCTCCACGAGCCTCCTGCAGAGGACCTCTGCGTCCAGTTCCAGCAAGTCCTTCCAGCCTTTGATGGCGACCCTACCCATGAAGTGATCCACCGCCACCATGACCTTATCTGGACCGAAGGCGTTTAGGGCTTCCCTGATGGTCCTGAGCTCCAGAGCGGCCGTGCCGAATATCACCCTCTCGGCACCACTCCTCACGTAATCCTCCGCCCTCTCGAGGCTCCTTATTCCCCCTCCCACCTGAACCGGGATATTGACCTCCTTTATTATCCTCTTTATGGCACTAATGTTTTCGCCTACCCCCGTCGCGGCGTCCAAGTCTATCACATGGAGGAGATCGGCGCCCTCGCCCTCCCATCTCTTTGCGGCTTCAAGCGGGTCATTGTAGTAGATCGTTGCATCATCAATCCTCCCCCTCTTCAGCCTCACACACTTACCGCGGGATATGTCCACAGCTGGTATGACCCTGATCACCTTCTGCACCACCCAAGGAAGTCCTTCAGGAAGAGCAACCCATTCTTCCCGCTCTTCTCAGGGTGAAACTGCGTGCCAACGAGGTTCTTCTTCTCTACAATAGCCGGGATTTCGACCCCGTAATCCGTCGTGGCGAGGACGACATCTTCATCCGTTCTGCAATAATAGGAGTGGACGAAGTAGAAGTACGCTTTCGAATTCAGATCCTTCAAGAGCGGGGAATTCTTCATCACCACTATTTCATTCCATCCCATGTGAGGGACCTTGACCGAGTTCGGCAACCTAACGACCTCCCCACGGATCAGCCCGAGACCTTCGTACTCTCCCCCCTCATAACTCCTCTCAAAAAGGAGCTGCATGCCTAGGCACACCCCGAGCATGGGCTTCTTGCCCGACTTTATTTCTTCCACCGCCGTACCAAAGCCCTTCAATGCCCTTATGCCGTCCCTGAAGGCACCCACGCCCGGGATGACAAGGGCCTCTGCGTCAGACACCTCCGCGTCGCTAGATGCCAATACCACTTCTCCGCCGGCCCTCTCCAGCCCCCTCTTTATGCTGAGAAGGTTTCCGAGCCCTAGGTCGAGTATAACCACTCTCATCATATCTCCCCCTTAGTACTCGGAACACCGCCTCCGACCCTCTCGACGGACCTTCTCATCGCGAGAGCGAGTGCCTTTATCGCCGCCTCGATCCTGTGGTGGTCGTTTGAGCCGTAAAGCACCCTGATGTGCATATTGCACTGCAACGATTGTGAGAACGTCTCCAAGAAGTGCTTTATGTCCTCGACCTTGGTATCCTCTATGACCTCGCTCTTAACGCCCAGCTCTATCCTACTGTAAGCCCTACCGCCGAGGTCCACCACCGCTCTTGCCAAGGAATCGTCCATTGGAACATAAGCATATCCAAACCTAGCGATCCCCCTTTTATCGCCAAGTGCTGAAAGCATCGCTTTACCTATCGCTATTGCCAAGTCCTCTATTAGATGGTGCTTCAGGTCTCCCTCGGCTCTGACCCTTATATTGATCCCGCTGTGCTTCGTCAAAGTCTTCAGCATGTGGTCCATGAATGATGTGCCCGATGAACCCTCAAAGATCCCTTCCCCATCAACTTCGGTCCTGACGCTTATATCCACCTCTGAGGTCTTTCTTTTATGTTCTCCAACTCTCACCGTCATCTATTCACCCCCAAGGACTCTTTTCAGAGCATCGACAAACTTCAGATTGTCCTCCCTCTTACCGACAGTGACTCTAAAGCAGTTCTTTAATAGCGGGAGTTCGCCCCTGTCTCTGACCTCTATGCCTTCCCTTCTCAGTGACTCGCAGACCTCCGAAGAGGGCACCGTGGGATCTATCACCCTTACAAGTATGAAGTTTGCGCAAGAGGGGTAGGCCTTCACACCATTAATCATCTCCAGCTCGGCCATAAGGTACTCCCTCTCCTCCACTACCATTTTAATGAAAGCCTCATACACCCTCCTGTTCTTGAGTACCAGTTTACAGGCCTCCTGCGCCACCGAGTTTACACTGAACGGGCTCTGGGCTGAGCGCAACCATTTTATGAGGTCGCTATTGCCAACTCCATACCCTATTCTAAGCCCAGCAAGACCATAAGCCTTTGAGAACGTCCTCAGGACCAGCAGGTTCGCGTATTTTGGCGCCTCCATTGTAAGGGCGTAAGGTGCAAAGTCAACATAGGCCTCGTCCAGCACCACAATGCCCTCGAACCCTTCAACAACCTTCAGGACTTCATCTTTCTGGTACTGCCTCCCCGTGGGGTTGTTGGGGGAGCAAATGAAGATCGCCTTGGTCTTTTCGCTCACAGCAGATAGAACGCTATCACCATACATCTCAAAGTCCTCATCGGTCAAGACGCTCCTCACACTGCCACCGGACAAACCTACGTAAAACTTATACATCTCGAAGGTCGGATCAACAATCAGCGCCTCCCCTCTCCCCACGAACACCTTCGCAACTAGGTCCAAGATCTCATCGGACCCGTTGCCTACGATCAACTCGTCTTCCCATATGCCAAGCTCTTCAGATATCGCTTCCAAAGCCCTGCCGCCCTTCGTGACAGGGTACTTCCTAACATCAATACCCTGCGCCGCCTCCATCAAAATTGTATGCGAAAAGAATTTGTCCACGAGAAAGTTCTCGTTTAGCCCCATCCTAAGACGCACTTCTGATAGATCTTCGTAGAACTTTGCCTTTCTACTCCTCAGAATCTCCCGCACGCCCTCCTCTATGAGATCCTCTACCTTCATCTCTCTCCCATCCTGAGCGTTATTGAGTTTGCGTGATATGGCATACCCTCAGCCTCCGCAAGCGTTCTCCCGTCTGCACCCACACCCAAGAGTCCTTCCTTGGTACACCTTACGACCTCGCTGGCCTTCAAGAAATCCCTCACAGAAAGGGGTGAGGCCCTCTTTGCCCATCCCATGGTCGGCAAGACGTGGTTTGTTCCTACGGTGTAGTCCCCTATGGCTACTGGGGAGTACTCCCCGACGAATATCGCGCCTGCATTAACAACCTCATTCAAAATGCCTTCGACATCTTCGCAGACGAGCTCCAAGTGCTCTGGGGCGATCTCATTTATCAGCTTGATTGCCTCCTGTCTGTCCCTTACCAAAACAATGCACGCGTTTGATAGGCTCTCCCCCAGTATCTCTTCCTTCCCAAACTTGCCCGCACCCCCCTCTACAAACCCTTCGACTTGCTTTGCAACCTCCCTGTTTGGTGTGATCAGTATCACCTTGGCTCTTGGATCATGCTCCGCTTGGGCAAGGAGGTCGGCGGCAAGCAATTCACATGTCCTTGCATCTTCCAAATCCGAGTATATCACGAGCTCGCTCGGTCCCGCTGGCATGTCTATCGCTACGTCCCAGCTCACCAACATCTTTGCCGCGGTCACATAGATATTGCCAGGACCTACTATCTTTTCTACCCTCCCGATACTTTCAGTTCCGTATGCCATAGCGGCGATCGCCTGAGGGCCTCCCACCCTGTAGATCCTGTCGGCCCCAGATAGGTATGCTGCTGCCAATATGGTGTCCGGCACTCTTCCCCCCTCCTTCGGTGGGGTGAATACTGCACAATCACCCACACCCGCCACCTTGGCTGGCAGAACTGTCATGAGCACTGTGGAGACGTAGGCAGCCCTACCACCAGGGATATACACACCCGCGGAGCTTATGGGTCTGAACCTCACACCGACCGAAACCCCTGGGGCAGTCTCTATGGTGAAGGGTTCTGGGAGCTGCCTCTCTTGGAACTTCTTTATCCTTTCCGCGGAATTTATAATGGACTTCTTTAAACCCTCTGGTGCCGAGTCGTAAGCTTTTTTCATATCTTGTAGATCTACCATGATTTCCTGTGCCGAGAGCTTTACACCGTCGAACCTTTCTGTATATTCAAGGAGGGCAGCATCCCCCCTCTTCTTTACATCACTTATGATCCTCCTTACACTCTCCATGACTTGCTCTGGTACCCCTTCAGGTCTCCAAAGCTTGAAGCTAGCGCAGTCCAAAGTCTTCATTTATTTCTCACCAAGAGATTTTCCAACATCTTGATCTGCTCGTGCCTCGTCTTATATGCAACCTTATTGCATATGAGCTTGGCAGTAGACCTCAGTATGGTGCCTATTGCCCTCAAACCGTTCCTCTCAAGAGTCCTTCCAGTGCTGGAGAGGTCCACGACACAGTCAGCGAGCCCAAGAATGGGCGCTATCTCAACGGCCCCCCTCAGAGTGATTATCTCTACTTGTATCCCAAGATCATTAAAGAACTGTTTAGTCAGGTTTGGAAACTCTGTCGCTACCTTGGTTCCCTGAGGGAGCACGGAAGGATCCCAATACTTGCTGTCCGACTTTACGGCGACAACAAGGTTGCAATCGCCAAAACCCGTATCCGCAAGCTCATAGACCTCTAGACCGCTCTCTGCCACAACATCCTTTCCGGTTATCCCCAAGTCTGCTATGCCGTAATAAACGTAGATCGGTATGTCTGCAGCCCTGATTGAGAGGAGCTGGACTCCCTCAAGAGTAGTGTTTGATAGGTAGATCCTATCGTCATCCAATGGTCTTATATTTGCCCTCTCCAAGAGCTCCATGGTGGGACCTCTGAGCCTCCCCTTATTTGGCACAGCCAGTATTAGCCCCCTCATAGTTGCCCCTCCAAAACCTTACCACTCCTCAGGTCGATAATGGTCCTGTCGACCAGTATGCCCTCCCTTTCTCCCCTGTACCGTGATACCGTACAGGACATGCCCTTTCCCCTCAGCCTCCTTGCCAGTCCTATGGCTCTCTCCCTGTAGCCCTCAGCGTAATAAATCTGCAGCGGCGGAGACCTTCCGTAACTTATGCCTTCTGCCGCTTTGACCAGCAGGTCCACGCTTACAGCGAAGCCCGCCGCACTAACATCTAGCCCAAACTCTTTCATCATCGCATCGTACCTGCCCCCGCCCCCTATTGGTAGACCTATGCCCTCCAAGAAGATCTCGAAGACGATCCCATTGTAGTACTTCATCTCCCTCAAGGTGCTGAGGTCTATCCTGACATTGCTGGCGTATCCGTAGGACTTGAGCACGTCAAAAAGCTCCTCAAAGTATCGCATGTCCTCTTCGAGCCCCCTGACTCCCATCTCGGTCAGTTTTGCTAGCAAATCAGGTCCCCCCCGCTCCTCCATCATATATGCTAAGACTTCCATCGCCCGCTCTTCAGTCGCGATCCCCCTCAGATCTCCAATGGATTTTGTCGAGACTGCCCTCCTCAGCCCTTCATAGTTGGTAATTTTGAATTGTTCGACCGTTTTTCTGAATACAGGTATGCTTCCCAAATCTACCTTAGCTCCCGCTAAACCTGCCCTCTCCAGACACTCGAGCGCAAGTGCGATGACCTCTCCGTCCGCCTCAACTCCGCCCTCCCCGACCAGTTCAGCTCCCGCCTGCCAAAACTCCCTCTGCGGGAGTGCCTTGGGACTTAGGAATCTTATGCAGTTCTCAATGTAAAAAAATCTTCCTCCACTACAAGCCCTTGAAGCCAGCATTCTGGCGATCTGTGTGGTGACTTCGCCCCTGAGCGACAGGAGCTTCCCGTCAAAATCTTGAAATTTGAATATAGAGTCGGCGAATGGCTCGCCAGCCCCTCCTCGGATTATGTCAAAATATTCGATGGTTGAGGTTCTGACCTCTTTGTATCCCCAAAGCTCAAAAGTCTGCCTAAATCGGTCCTCAATGTACCTATACCTTTCAACTTCTTCCGGGGAGAGATCCTTGAATCCCTTCGGCGTTTGGTAACGCGTGAACTAAATTCCTCCTATCCACAGTTCTCCCCTCTCCCATGGCATATGCCCTCCGATATTTAAATATTTCCCACGTTTTTCCCACTTCAAAGAAAATAGAATGAACGATCTAAATGTCTTCATATAAACTTTTTAAAGCCTCCGAGATAACCCAAACCCGGGATATTATATGCGTCAAGCCACCCGCGCTCTTGTTGGATCCTGCGAAGAGGTCTTGTCAGCATATTGCGAATTGCAAAGAACCCTAAAGAGCTTAAAAAGCCTAGCGGGTAAGCCAGGTCAGAGGAGGTCCTATAAGCGACTAAAAGAAATCGGAATGACCCTGCTCTTGACACCCACCCCAGAACCATTCAGCGACATAATTGGACTCTCAGTTTTGGGAATCGCCAAATATCTGGAATGGCGCTCACCTCCTCTGACCTTGTCGGATGTCGGAGAAGAGATCCGAACGACCTTCAAGAACATGCGTCTCTTCTAAAAATTCTTTTAAACAATCTGACTATTTTACAAATTTACTTCAATTTTAAATTAAATATAATTATAAATTTAAAACTGTAAACTACAGAATAAAATGGTGAATCACGCCTCTTCAGGGGGGACTATGGCACTGTTCCCTGCCTCATCCTCAATTATTATTTTGAACTGAATCTTGCCGTCCATGGCGAGTTTTATCTTTTCCAAAGCCCTCTTAGCACGCTCCTTTGCGTTACCTTCTGACCCCCTATACAACTGCTCGGCTATTGCCAGGAACCGATCCAAAACCCCTTCCACATTCGTTATAAAAGCCTCAGATCTTGGACCTGGCCTCAACTCAAGCCCCAGCTCCGGGATCATTATAGTAGAGGTCGTTGACCTGATGACCCTTGCGGATAAATCTCTTGCGTTCCTGACACTGTATTCAATCTTTGATGGTCCAGAGTACTCCAGTGCAACTGTGTCGAAGACCCTGTAACCACATCTTGAACATAGCATGGAGAGTATCAGCATCTTGCCGAAGCGGGGTATCTTGACATAGACTTCCTTGACCTCCAATGCCTCTTCGCCGCAACTCGCGCATAGCACTTTGTAAGTGATCTCCTTTCTCTCATCGGGAGTTTCTGGCATCATAAGTCAAAAAAAGAAGATCTGGTTTATTACCTTTATTTCTGACCACTAGGTCTTCAATAAGTCTGACTGAATAAACTTAAATTATCGATTACGCGGTATTGCCATACCAAATAAACCGGCGTCTGGAGGTTATTGATTGAAAGATCGGGACATCAGATTAACCCCAATAGGGATCGTAAGGGTAAGTAAGAAGGATGATGAAGTAAAGAGCGCTACAGAGGGCGTATCCGGGGTGATTGAAGTATTCGAGGATTACGCGGACGGTCTGAGGGGCATTGAGGGATTCTCACATCTAATCGTTATGGCCTATCTTGACAGAGTCTCGGACGAGGACAGAAAGGTACTCGTGGTAAAGCCACGGAGGTACATCAGGCTGGGCCTAGATCTCGATGCCGTTCCAACAGTAGGGGTATTCTGCACGGACTCGCCGCATAGGCCTAACCCCATCGCATTGAGCATAGTTCGACTACTCAAGGTTGAGGGGAGAGAACTTCACGTGAGCGGTCTGGATCTGTTCGATGGCACACCTGTCTTGGACATCAAGCCTTACACAGAGTCAAGGGTATTTAAGGATCTGAGATACCCGAGTTGGTACTCTGAGCTATTAATGGCAATAAAAGAAAAACTAGGCAGTGCCATTGAGCCATAATCGTTACTGCGCCCAGTCACGGCTCTTGAATATAATCTCCTCGCAACACGGTTTATCGATTTGATACATTCGATGTGTTACGATCAAAATACTTTAAATCCTAGCACATAATAAACAAAGACGAGGCGCTGATTATGGAACTCTCAGCAGTCTTTAATGTTGTTTATTTCTTCTTTGATCTACTCAGGTCGTTCATAAGTTTCATAGTCGAGAACACCATATTGAGGGGTAGACCTGACCTTGCAAATTCATTCTCATCGGCAATAACTTTGTTGATAACTGTGACGGCTGTTTACATACTGTTGGTATTTGTGACAGCAGCAAAGAAAGCAATAGGGATCGTGCTCTTAATCGGTTGGGGTTTATTAATCCTTAGTCTTATACTCGCCGGATTTGGGGTTTAGCTTAAATAGCAGTGCTAGCTCACGGCTTTTCATTATGTTCTGACCTTTACAAATCTTAACATGATCTTTATGATTTATGATCTTTAAGCCCATTCAAAGAATACCTGCCCCATGCCAAGGTCTGCGACTCATCTTCAAGGTAGCCTTATTTTACCCTTCAGGCATATCCCAGAGGCGTCCAAACACATGAGATCAACACTCCCGGAACGAATGAGGGGTGAGAACTTTACTTGAAGGGCTCCAGGACTACCGTAAATCGCCGCCGGCGACCCTTCTATAAATATTGATTTTGGTCTACAATCCAAAGGATTCTTGTCCTCGTAAACTGTGTACTTGAAGATCATCTCGTAAACCATTCCGGCACTCGATGGCTTCTTTTCAATAGAAATCAAGGTGAACTCCACCTTGTAAGAAACCAGGTCTGTGCTAACTTCATAATATAGCGTGTCGACCCGAGGCGAGTAACTTCTGTTCAAAAAAATGTAGTATGTGTTTCCGGGGTAGAACGTGCCGACAACTGAAAAAGTTGGCGGATACGCCAATATTGTTGATGATGTTGGCCAGCTTGATGCATTTATTGGAATCTCAACTCGCCCCTGCAAGTCTGCCCAATACTCTGAGCCTAGGAACTTGACCCTCCACCCCGGCTTTAGACCTGTGACATTGATGCCAGAGCACCAGTCTGGTATCTTGTAAAATTCTAGGCGTAAGTAGTCCACCCTCCCCCACTGCGGGTTGGAGTAGAGTGCATACCCTGCCCTGGCGCGGGCGTACGTGTGAAATGCGACCACTACCATATCTATTGGGGTGAAAACATCCGTGTAAAGGTTTGATAAACTGACGTTCAGGAAAGGAGCCGTCGACCTAGCAGATTGTGCAATAGGAGTCCAATTCCCGCCCCTGACAACGTACAGGATTATCTCCCCCCATCCCTCCAACAATTTGTCCGCGGTCGCGTAGTAGGTGAATGAGCCATCTGCGGCTGTTGAGACCGTCAAGTTCCTGACCATTGCATTGAGATCGTACCTCAGATAGTACCACGCCTCCATGACCGGGATCTCACTGAAGGGGTAGCCTGGGTAGTAGTAGTAAAGCCGCTGCTCATCGAACCTCACGTATCCCGATGAGGCTGAGAAAGTGGGAGTCTGCCCTCCACTCACCAAATTGTAAGAGAACGTCCATCCAGCCGTTGTTGTACACTCGCTCCCGGGGGCTGAGACCTGTGGGCTTATCCCCGTGGTTTGCTTTATTAGTGTGCCCTCTGACCCGTACACCAACATCTCGTTCCAGTCCAAGCTTCCCGTGTAAGTAGCCACACTTCTCAAATAAGGTCTACTCACAACCTCCACGGTTCCCGTGAAAGGCTGAAGAATCTCTGAGTTCTGCACCAGTATGTCCCCGCCCGTGCTCACCACAGTCTTCTTCAAAACATTCCCTTCGTAGACCCTGACCACATCGTTGGTTGGCACCCCTTTAATGGTGAGACATGCCTGTTGTTGCGTCTGGGTCACTGCGATATAATTCCCATTCTCGCAATAAGTCAGTGTAGTATTCGGGTAGAACGTCCCGCTCTTCGCATATACGGAGTCCACAAGCCCAACGAGCGCCCCCTCAAAGGGTTTGGTCCCTCCGGGAATGTTCGTCCTGATGTATTCCCACGATGCGGTCTTGCCGTTATAGCTGTAGTATCTCGTGTTGGTCAGTAATATGTATTGGATCGGCGCAGTGGAACCTGTCGTGGTCCAAGTTCCCAC
>JARXPE010000022.1 GCA_029887795.1 Thermoproteota archaeon | reverse complement strand
ATGGACAACCTCCTCGAGGCGGGCGAGATCTTTGCAGTATACCTGAATTTGAACGGAATTGATTCAACGAATGGTCCCCTTGAGGTCTACAAGACCTTCACCACAGAATTGATCCCGGGTCACGGGTCAAAGCTCACCTTCACAGGACAGATGCCAGCAAGCTTACTGCCTGTCATGGTACTCTCAGGCGCATAAACCCCATATTTTTCTCTTTTTTTATTTTTATATCTGATAGCTTAGATCTAATTGCACTTCTTTTCCATCGCATCCATTAGAAAAAAATGCTTAGAAAGATTGGTTATTGTTACGGTGACACTCAGTCGCCTATTTTCAAGTTCCTTAAAGCCATCGGAATCACTAGTTATTGATGCCCCAAAGATTTCAGAGGTGAGCAATCACGGCAGCAATGAATGAAATAGGTGAAGACCTTGGGATGAAGGTACTTCAACTCGAAGAAAAAACAAACAAACTGGAGAGTGCATTCTCGAGAATCTCCAAGGAGAGCGCAGCCGTTCTAACTGATATACGTGCCGTCCTGTCGGAACTTGAAAATCCCATGAATTACCTGAAGGGCTTGGGCATTGATGAAGTTATGATAACAATGGCCGAAAACATAACCGAGAAAAAGCTTAAAGAGTTTATGGAAAAGCGGCTCGAAGGTCTTGTTAGAACAGTTGTAGAGGGCAAGCTCAAAGAGATCTTGGAATCGATGGTAATCAAATGCATACAAGAACAAGCAGGATCAATTATAGAGGCTAAAATCAAAGAGATGAAAGAAAAAGGACTTTTAAATGTGCCTATTAATGTTGATGAACTCAAAAAAGCTTTAGACGAGAAGCTAAAGGATTTCATAAATTCTGGAGAGATTAAACCGCAATTAGAAAAGTTCATCTCAGATTTTATGAATGAGAGGGGCGATAAGATTATAGAAGCAAAGTGTAAGGAGGATCTTGAATCGCTGAGAACCCTACTTTTCGAGGATTTGATGAAGGCTTTATCAGATCCTATTAGTAAAGTTTACAGCAACCAGGTTACAAAGAATGGAAATAATATTGTAGAGATATCAAAGGATCGCCCTCCAAGCACCAGCCTGGTAGGGATTATGGCATGTGCCAATGTCTTGATAAATATTTTTGGTAAGCGTGGTGCTGAAAGGGCTGTTGACGAGTACTATAGGATGGGTTGGTTCTCCGAGAGTTTAAAGTCCTCACTATTAAGGGCTCTCTCGGTGATAGATTCCAAGGATGTCCCAGAAATTCGGGAGGCTAAAGATCACGAACATTTAGTTGTGACCTACCTCTTCGAAAAACTGATGAGGGGAGCCCCCGACATCGACTTTTTGATAACACTCGGTCTTTTGAACAAGGCGAATGGAGAGGAGGCACAATGTCAGGAGCGATAACAGAGTCAATCTTAACGATCTCGGCGATCTTAGTTGCTGCAACAATAGCAGCAACAATGATGAATTCTATTTATAACATAGATCAAGTGAACTACGCACTTTTGGATACAACAAAACAGTCCATCGCTACTTCCCTCAGGGTTATATTTGCCACTAATGCCTCGGAGAGTACAATCAAATTGTGGGTTAAGAATGTAGGATTGAAGGAAGTAGACCCCTCGGTTATAGAAAGATCAACACTTTTTATAGGACCGAGGGGGAACGTTCGTCACGTACCTTTCAATAGCTCCGAGGCACCGCGTTGGGACTACACTATTGTTAATGATTTAGACTCTGATACTTACATAGACCCTGGAGAAACTATAGAGATTACTGTAGATTGGGGGGAAGTCATTCAGAACGGAGACTGGTATATTCAGCTGACGACTTATTATGGAGTCTCTACCACTTATGAATTCTCAGTAGGTGGTTAGAGTGGGTAGCTTTGGTTCAGTGTTTGCAATGGCGATAGTGGGCGTGGTTATTATGACTTCGTTTGGCGTTATAGCCAAGGTGTTGACCTCTTATGAGGTCTTTATATCTGAAGCGAAACAGGAGTTACGGTCAAACATTTATGTCACATCTGGACGTTTTGAAGGCCCCTCTACTTGCTTTGTTAACGTTACACTATACGGAAACAAAAGTTTTTCCATAAATAAAATGCGACTTACGGACATTTTTGTGGTCTACAAGTCGGGTGGAAATACGATATCAACAAGACTTGAGTACGGATTAAGCTGGTCCATATCTAGGGTTTTGATAGGATCTTATGAGAGGGAGTTAATCAACCCCATAAATCTAACCAAAGAAACAGGATTATGGGATCCAGGAGAAACACTTGAACTTCAATTATCCCTCCCTAGTCCGTCAGAAACCAGCGAGTGGTATTTCTTGATGGTTCTGCCAGATGGGGGTTCTGGCTCTTGGACCTTCTCCTGAAATGCATTAATGGAGGGATAGCATGAGTCAAGATCAGATACGCTCGCCACCGAAAAAAGCCCAAACCCTCAGACTTCAGAACGGAGAACTCGACCGCCTTATTGGGGGATTTCCAATACCCTCGATGAACCTTCTTGAAGGGGAAAATGACACTGGAAAGAGTGTCTTTGTCCAAGAGGTCACATGGGGCGCCATCTCCGCTGGTCTTACAGTCAGGTACATAACCACAGAGATGACAGTCACATCCCTTGTTAAACAGCTAGAGGCATTGTCATTTAATGTTAGATCCTCTTTTATAGATGGCAAGCTTAAAATAACCGCATTCCATGCCAAAGGCATTGATTGGGATGAGCAAGTAGCCTCAAATTACCTGAGTCTGATGCTAAACTTTGTGAAGAAGAAGGGTGCTGCAGACGTCATAATATTCGACTCCCTAACATTCATTGTTACGCGTTCCTCTGAAAGAGACCTTCTTAGTTTTCTTTCTGACCTAAGAAACTATGTGGACACAAAGAACAAAATAATATTCATTACGGTTCACCCTTATGCATTTGACTCAAATTTGCTTGTAAGGATTAGGTCAATATGCGACGGGCATGCCATATTCCGTGTCAAGACAATGCCAAGTGGAGAGATGGCCAGATCTTTGGAAGTATTGAAGCTGAGGGGGGCGACAAAAGCACAAAACAACACTTGTGCCTTCAAGGTTGAGCCGGGCGTAGGTATTCGCGTCCTTCCCTTCTCTCAAGTTAAAGCGTGAGGTGAAATGTTTGACATCCGGGATGGGAGTAGGGATAGCAGGAGGCAGAACCATAGGCACCAATATTCAGACAGGGATCTCTGAAAGTGCGTCGAAATGCAATCTTTCCTCTGTTTTGGGAAGGAGCTTCGAGGAATTCGCGGTTAAGGCACCTCATCTACACGAATATGTCCACACAATATCCATCTCGGTTGATGGTGCACAATTACAATTCCATAATGCCCTTTCACGTGATCTCAGATCTTTGAAGAAGTTCAACATAATATACCCTGCGTCTGAGTTAATTTTCATACATGTGTATAAGGGCACTCGGGATGCTTACGGAATATACAAACCCATAGAGCCGCGCCTCCCTCCAGAGAAGTCAAAACTCGTTAAAATGGTTGAAGAGATTTTCGCGAATATAGTTAATGAGAATATGTTGTCTTCGCTTAAGGATCGTGAAGCTTTTCTTAAAGATCTGTTCAACAGAGTCGTCCGAAAAGAAGGAGACCCGCCAAAAGAATATCCAAAAGGAAAGAATTTCCCCAAGATTCCGACTATAGTTCTCCCCCCGGACGACTATTTACGTCTGCACTATGAAATAATGGTGGAGAAGGTCGGCATAGGACTAATTGAGCCCCTCATAAAGGATCCCTACATCGAAGACATATCTTGTGATGGTGTGGGGCCAATATTTGTGGAACATAAAATATTTGGCTCCATGAAAACCATGATCGAATTCCCCACACCTGAATCTCTGGATGCCTTTGTAGTAAGGATATGTGAACGTATCGGTCGACCAGTTAGTCCAAGGCGCCCTATAGTAGACGCATCTCTACCCGATGGATCAAGACTCAATGTAGTTTTCGGCAGCGATGTGAGTAGAAGAGGCACCAACTTCACTATAAGAAAGTTTTCCAAAATTCCAATGAGCATCACTCAACTTGTAAAGTTCGGAACTTTAGATTCAAAGATGGCAGCATATCTATGGATAATGCTGGAGCATGGGATGTCAATGTTTATATGTGGAGAGACTGCCTCGGGCAAGACAACAACGCTGAACGCAATCACAGTCTTCATCAGGCCAACTGCTAAAGTAATTACTATAGAGGACACGCCCGAGGTATACATCCCACACCCAAATTGGGTCAGTGAGGTTACTAGGCGGGGGGAGAGTGAGTCCGCCTCCATTGAACTATTTGATCTGCTTAAGTCAGCACTCAGGCAGAGACCAAACTACATAATCGTCGGAGAGATAAGGGGTAGAGAAGGAAATGTTGCCTTTCAAGCAATACAGACAGGCCATCCCGTAATATCAACATTTCATGCTGCATCCATGCAAAAGTTGATACAGAGAATAACCGGAGACCCTATAAACATACCAGCCGCATATGTGGACAATCTAAACGTTGTCGTATTTCAGAGCAGTGTAAAGAGTCCTAAGACGGGAAAGTTTGAAAGGAGGGTGACCAGCATATGCGAAGTTATTGGAATAGATCCAGTGGAGAAGTCCTACAACTTTATCGAGATCTTCTCTTGGGATCCTGTAACGGACAAGCATAACTTCAGAGGCGTAGGCAACAGCTATCTCCTCGAGTACAAGGTCGCTCCAATGAAAGGGCTATCGTCAAGAGATGCCAGAAAGATCTACAACGAACTTGATTTAAGGTCCTACATAATCGACAAGTTAATTGAAATGAATGTGATGGACTACTATGATGTATATGCGGCCATTTCAAAAATCTACGATAATCCCTACATAGCAGACATGAACTTTGACTCATTTACCATGAAAGCCATAGACAAATTATTGAAGGAGGGACCAAAGTGAGAAAAATGTATAGAAATGTTATATCGACCAGAACTAAAATCGGGATAGAGGCGAATAATAACAAATGCTTGCGGTTTCAGAGGATTAGTAGACCTAGTCGATATTACAATTATAAGCCCAATCATAGAATATGCCGGCATTACCAAATATGTCGTATGCATAACGCAATTTTACGTAAAATGCCGTTCACAAAAACATTCAATATCGTGCAAGCGACAAACCTCCGAAAATCGTTTGACCAATCTTTAAAAAATCCAGAAGGAAACAACGCCATAAGGGGGCGGATGCATTGAGTGTGGTTGCAAAAGAGTTACCGAGCTGGATGCCCAAAGAAAGTAAAGAAGACATGGAACGACTTGAAGCAAAGAAGATCAAAGAGAGAACCAAACTCTCTCTCAGGGAGAGGCTTCTCCTCTTAAGACATGCACGGACTACTAAGCATCAATGGCACATAATGCCATTTTTTTTAATGCATATGTTAGTATGTGCATATGCGGACATATCTTCCTTAGAACTTGTTAAGACGGCAGCCGATACCAAGTTTATGAGCATTACAAGTCTAATGAAAAAGGTAAGTGTACTTGTAGAGATGGGCATAGACTTGCCTAGATCAATCGAGATCACCAGAAAAGACGCTCGATTACCTTATCTGAGAGACTTTCTTCAACGTCTTGCACAAGTCGCCAGAATAGGAGAGGATGTGATAGTCTTCTTGAATAAAGAGTATAGTACATTCATGATAATGTATTCTAGTGAATGTGAGCGGGCAAACATTAGACTGAAACGATTCACAGAGGCATATAGTGCCATTCTCTCCTCAGCTGCGCTTATAGTGCTGATTATGATCTTTTCGGGCATGTTCTGGGGAGGCGGCATAAGTCTTGTTAGTGGAACTGTTCCAGGAGTGATAATGATTTATTTGATCTTTGCGTTAATCTTCTATTTTAGTTCTCCCCTTATCAAACTCATATCCAGACAAGAAAAGACCGATGCTCTAGCTCAATATCTTAAATTAGAAAAGACGGCCCTAAGGGGCACCATGATCCTTTATTTATTGACTTTATCCCTGCTTATTTTGGGGTTTGTTCCTAGGAATCTTGGGATCATGCTATGTATGTTTTCTGGGCTCCCTGCATTAATGGTAGGATATGTGGGCAGGAGGAGACTTAAGATTATTGAAAATTTGGATGAACGCTTTCCCGAGTTTGTGACAATATTGTCTACGTCCCTTGCCACCATGGGCACCTCTATAATCCAATCATTTCGCGACATTTCAAGATTAGACTTTGGCAAACTGTCACCATATATAAAAAGAATGGCTGCGAGGCTTGAGCTGGGGATAGATAAAAACCTTAGCTGGACTTCATTCAAGAAGGAAACTTCAAGCGAGTTAATAAGACTCCACGTCGATGCGTTTGCGCGAGCCAACTACTACGGGGCACCTGCCAAAATAATCGGACCCATCATTACAAACAGTGCCATATTCCTACTGACTTTGAGAAAAAGGGTTGAAGAGACCGCTGCTTTGATGAAGGGCATAGTGATTCCAATGGTCCCGATTCTTTGTGCAATTATGGGATTGGTCATGGCTATTGTGGAGACCTTCTCAGAAATGTTCATTCGATTTCAGTCGGTGGGAATATACACACTCTTTGCCGAAGCTATATCCGTCACAGCGATTTCTCCATATATCTATTCAGTGATCTGTGCCCTCTCGATAGTAAACGCGTTCATAATTCATGAGGTTTCAGGAGAACAGGAGTTCAGTTTCTGTTTTTACCTGGGCTATTTTATCATCACCGGCTGGTTGTCATACTTCCTATGCCTAACTGTTGTCACAAACTACCTTTCTTACATAGGACTATCGAGGGTGACGCCTTTGCCATTTTAAAAATATGGGGGAGAAAAGATGTTCCATCACTCTTTCAATGAAGTTATAAAGTGGGGGGTTTTCTGATGGATCTTACATGGATAACGTTAATGTTTTTGCCCTTGGCTTTAATTTTTACCCTTGTTTTTTCCGTCGGAATCCTGATATTTCTATTCTATAGTCTCTTGAAAGATTCTGAAGAAAGAAAGAGAAACGCGGAGCCAACTAAGGGTCAAAATATTAGGAGTAATAGAATGGAATCAATAGTACGGAGGGTGCGAAGTTTAAAGAGCATTTTCAAGTTTTCAAATAGAAGGGGGGAAAAAGTTACAAGTGCTACTGAGAGTTTGGGGGTAAAACAAGATTCCAAGAACCTCACCAAAAACACAGAGACTCCTATCACATTCTCTGATATAAATGAAACTCCTAAGAGCCCGGCACCCATGCAAACGATTCCAAAGGAGGATCAAAAGATATCTGAGGACATCAAGCCCAAACCTAGTGAAAGCCTAAGAGAAGAGCTCAATAAACCGTCAAAAATTGATAAAATTACTGATAATGTAACTAAATCGGAGGTGTTAAAAGGTCCTGATGCTCAAAACGAACAGGCGCAAATCAAGGCTAAGCCTGTTGAGACTCTATCTGAAGTAGAAAAAATAATGAAAAGTAAGGCGGTAGTTTCTGAAAAGAGTAAAGTAGAAGTGTCTAAGTCTGAACCAACCCCTCATCAGCCACCCGAATCAACAGTCGACTCTAACGATGTTGTAGGTTTACTTGGCGGTATTAAATTCATTAAAGAGGAAGATCAGCATGAACTAACCCGTGTCTCAGAAAGTGCGGAAAAGGAGCTGAGATCACAAAAAGTAGAGAGAAAAGAGAAAACCCAGAAACTCGAAAATAACGAAGTAGAATTATTGCTCAGAACAGAGGAAGCGGTCGATAAAGTCGAAGAGATACAAGATCAATTTATTGAACTTAGAACTTCATTAGTTCAGCTTAAAAAAACATTAAAGAAACTTTCCGAGAAGGAGGATTCTTCTGAAAAAAGCGAGCAATAGACTATCGTCCACTAAAATGAAAAAAATCAAAGATTAAAGCGATTCCAACCAACGAAACAAAAAAGATCCAGATCCATAGTGGAAAGAATGATCCGCTGGCTAAACTCAATAAAGATATTAAAAAAGAGGCCAGTCCAATTTCGAAAGAAAGTCGGACATATATTTTTTTGGGGTGTTTTGATCTAGTAATAAATTTGAAAAGCTTGGCACTTATCCCCCAATTTTTATTGTAATAAGGAAGTTTTGAAAAAACTCTTTGACCATCTTCAGTTAGACAGTATCTAGTCTCTGGTCCGTTTATCTTCCTGAAAAGTTTAGCGCCAGGTGCATTAACGAAGAGATCCATATATGTTTCAGTTCTATCTAGGCTCAGCCCAAATATATTGGAAAGCTCCTTTAATGAAAGGCCACCATCACCATTAATGCCAAGTGCCACAACGGCATCATAAGTATAGTAAAAAATAGGAAGCAGCTCAACAACTCCTGGAAAGCCTCCAATAATATCGGGCACCTTGTCAGGTTTGAAAAAAGTGATTAGCTCCTCAATGTACTCGGCACCTTTTGGAGTTATCCTGTATACCAATTCCCCATTCTTGTTTTCCCCGTCGATCAGACCCTTACTCTTGAGCTTCCAAATGGCATCAGTAACAGATTTTCTTCTTCTTTTTGTAAGTACTGATAGTTCTCCAGCCGTCTTTGCTTCTCCCTCTTTAAGTATAGCCAAAATCTGAACCTGAAGTGTTCCTTTGGTGGTATCCACAACCTTATTCAGTTCTTTTAACTTCTCTATCATGGTAATTAGCGACATTGTATTCACCACCAAAGAATGTAAACTAGATATATACTTCCTATCAAGCCATATATATAGCTAAACTAACTACTATTGAATTTAAAATTTTAAATCTATCAAGATCGTAAATCTGTAGTAGGGATTTTAATTATAAATCTTGTACCAATGTTGACTTTTGACTCCACATCGATAGATCCTCCTAGTCTTTCAATTATTCTTTTTACAACCACTAAGCCCAATCCTACACCCTTTGGCTTGGTAGTGAAGAAAGGCCTAAATATTTTCTCCTTAATATCGTCTGATATTCCAATACCTGTGTCTGAGACCGAAAAAGTTATCATTTTGCCGTCGTAATTTGCGGATAATTTCAAATCCCCGCCATTTGGCATAGCCTGAACCGCATTTATAATTAAATTTACTAAAACCCTGCAAATGAGTCCAGAGTCTACAAATACTGTAGTAGACGGATCCGCTTCTATATTTACCCTAATGTTTTTAGGTATTTCAACTTGTTCTATCGCATCCTTTAGAATTGAAATTAGCGATACTTCAAATTGACTGACGTTTACAGGTCTAGAAAAATCTTGAAGATCTGAGACGATTTTATCAATATATTCAACAGCTTTATCGATTCTGTTTAAGTAATCCATTAATTTGGAATCTGATGTGCCCCCCATAGCAGAAACCAAATAGTCTTTTGCCAAATAAGCGGAGTACCTAATAACCTGCAGTGGATTGCGCATGTCGTGACCAACCATGACTGCCATCTCGCCTATCGCCGCCAACTTTTCCTTCTCCGCAAGTGCCTTTGTTCTCTCCTCTACAAGTGTCTCCAAGTGTCTTGAGTATTTTTCCAACTCCGCCGTCCTCTCTTTCACTAGTTTATCAAGCTCGTTCATCCTCTCCAAATCTTTTTGCTTTAGATCTTGAATTGTCGATAACAGTTTGTTCACTGCCATATGTATTGATCTGACTTCTTTGGACCCGCCTTCTTTAATCCTCATGGAAAAATCCTTCTTCGATGCAACCTCTGATAAAAACCTACTGATGTCTTCAAGGGGCTGGAATGCCACCCTATTCATAAAAATAGCATAGGCAATAGAAATTATGGTTATGGATAGTACGAGTTCTAGAGTGAGTCTAAAAATGTCAAGCTCTGCTAATGGATATTTTTGCGTGAGAAAGTATACTGGAACCAAAACAGCGATTAGAATTGAAAGGAATGTAATTGAAAAAGTGAAAAGTAATTTAGACCTCAGAGAGTCGGTCAGATGCGGCATATATTTAAAATTTTATTCGATTAGATATAAACTCCTACAATTTTGGCGACTGAGCGTGACTAGCTTAAGGTATAGATTTAATTAGTATCGATTAATTTCCACGGAGCTTCAACCTCTTGGAGGTTAGATTAACCAAAACCGATAATAGCATATGAGAAAAATTTGATATTGGTGGTTTTTGTGGAGCTCTTAGAGGCTATTAATACTAGGGCTATGGTGAGGGAGTTCATTGATCAGCCGCTTAAGGAGGAGGAAAAACAGTTAATATTGGAGTCTGCAATAAGGGCTCCCACTGCTGGCGGAAACGAACAGTGGTACTTTATCGCTGTGGAGTCTAAAGAATATCTTGAGAAACTACACAACTTACTTGTGGATGCCCAGAGACTGTACTTCACCAATATTCTCAAAATTCCTTGGTCTATGGAACAGATCGAAAAATGGGAGAAGAAGGTCGAGGCGGGGCTGTACAAAGCCCCCTTTTACGTCGCAGTTTTTACTGACCTGCGATCAAGGTTCTACATGAAGGCAGATGTTGAAGAAAGGTGGGCGGAGCAGAGCGCCGCCGCTGCCATCGAGAACATGCTGCTGGCAGCGCATAGTATGGGTATAGGAGGGTGTTGGTTCGGCGTACCCTTGCTCATGGAGGACAAATTCTACGATCTCTTCAAGGTGAAGAAAGAGGAAATGCGACTTGTTGCGGTCTTAGCCTTTGGGTACCCGAAACAAAAGCAACCTCCGCGACAGAGAAAGAAAGGACTTAAAGAAGTGGTAAGAAGTCTGTGATCAATTTCCAGCTTTGATCTTTAAATCTCAAAGCGCCTTACTTTACTTTTTTTTAATATTTTTATAATTGATTTTAATTCAATATTTTAAATTTTATAATCCTACTTCACTTTCACTCATTCATTATTTTTAATCTTTTATTCAGCAGCTCATTTTTCAGATAAAAAAGAAAGATTACTTGGGGGATTTCCCAAGTGGGACTACGACCCTTCCATAGGTTTCGTTGATCACGATAGCGAGAGAGTTGTACCACGCCGCAGCTGCCGTTATTAGGGCAATAATGCCTCCACCCATGACTACGAACCTGCTGCCTGTTATGTCGCCAACTCCAAGAACGACGAACGCCAGCCATAAGAAGAAGAACACAAGGCACGTTGTAAGGTTGGTCTTAAGCGAGGCGAGCCAAAGGTAGAATGTGAATAAGCCCCATAGGATTAGGACCGCGCCTGCAGCGGCTGGCTGAAGGTTTACAAATCCCCAGCCCGCAAATAGGTTCAGCATGGCATAGTATACCCAGAACGCGCCATAAGAGGTAAAAGCAACCAAGCCGAAGGTGTTCCCCGTCTTCCACTCCAAGTAGCCCACCAAGATCTGAATTATTCCACCGTAAGCTATCGCAAGAGGTATTACAATACCAACGCCCTCGGCAGGCAACACACCCAAAATGAAGAGCGAAAGTGCGGTGGTCGTCATCGCAAATGCTGCAAGACCAAGTGGTGCCGGACTTGCCTGTTTCTGAGACACTAGACATACCTCCTAATACTGGATACCGAGAAATTACACAGGGTTATAAGCCTATTTGCTACCGTTCACAACTCCGATCAAGAATTTGATTGGAACGTGTAATTCTGCAAACCCTCAGTAATCCTCCAGATACTTGATTATGCCCTGGAAGATCTTTTTTCCGTCGCCGTAAAGACTATCGCTTCCTTCAGGGAGCTGCCACCCGAAGAAAGCCCTCTCGGGGTGCGGCATCATGCCCATGATATTGCCTCTCTTGTTGCATATCCCCGCGATGTCGTAAACCGATCCATTCGGGTTGTAAGGGTATTCCCCGTCTGCTGCATCTCCTGACGGCAATGCGTATCTGAATAAAACGCACCCATCTTTAATAAGTTCCCTTAGTACCTCTTCTGACTCTGGAAGAAATCTGCCCTCGCCATGGCCAACGGGTATCCTCAGGATCTCTCCGTTCGTAAGACCCTCTGTGAATGGTGTACCACCTCTCTCAACCCTCACGTAGACCCACCTGCACTCATATTTTGAAGATGCGTTGTTAGCAAGGGCCGCCTTGGGAACTTCGGCGATCTCCCCGTCAGGGAGTATGCCCGCCTCAATCATAACCTGAAAACCGTTGCATATGCCCAGCACCAGCTTATTCTCCTCTATGAATGTCTGCAGCTCTGACTTAATCTTGGAGTGAACCTCCTTACCCCAGATGGCACCTGCTCTGACGTAGTCCCCGTAAGAAAATCCTCCAGGAAAGACAAGGAGCTGATATTCTGCGAGTCCTTTCTTCACGATCTCTTTCATGTGCAGTATCTCTGTTCTCAGCCCCAAGTCCTCGAGCGCCACCTTCAACTCTAAGTCGCAGTTCGTTCCGCCTACCCTGGCTATGCAGGCTTTTGCTCTTTCCAGATCCATCAACCCCCCCTCCACGCCCTCCTCAGCTCAGATATGCTCGCCTCCCATGTCTTGCCGTCCAGACCCACTATCTTGAAGGTTCTACCCCCGACAACTCCTGCCCTCCCGTGGATTACACCCTGAAAGACCTCTTCGAATTCGCGGAGGCGATCCTTTTTCACCTCCACCAGAAATCTTGATGTCGACTCGGAGAACAGCACCAAGTCAGACCTCTTGACCTCCGATGGAACATCCCGCAGGTCGAGGGACAAGCCCAACCCAGATGCCATGGCCATCTCCGCTGCTGCCACGCCTATTCCGCCTTCAGAGACATCGTGGCACGCCGCCACCAGTCCGGAGTCTATCGCCTTTGTTAGTGCTCTAATGATCTCCTTAGAAGTCTTTGCATCAACCTTGGGACATTCTCCTCCGTTGATGCCCTTACTCCGCAAATACGCCGAACCGGCAAGTTCGTCCTTCGTTATTCCAAGAACATAGAGAGGGTCCCCCTCCTTCTTAAGGTGCACGGTCACAGCCTTCCGGATATCAGGCAGGATTCCTATACCAGTTATTAACAGCGTAGGTCTCACTGGTCCCAAGGGAGATTCGTTGTACAGGCTGTCCTTTCCGGATATGAATGGCGCATCGAAAGCCTTGGAGAACTCGTAGCATGCCTCAGCTGCCCTCACCAGACTACCCATCCTGTCCTCCCTCTCGGGATTTCCCCAGACGAAGTTGTCCAGCAGGGCAACCCTCCTTCCCCCGACGGAGGCGTTGTTCCGGATCGCTTCCTCTATAGAGGCTGCAGCCATCCAATATGGGTCTGGATAGAATGGATTTATGCCGCAGGAGATCACCACACCCATCCAAGAATCTTTAAGTGGCTTTATAACGGCAGCGTCGTTGGGTCCGGCAAGATCTCCTTGGAGTGGCTTTATAGCAGTGCAGCCCCTGACTTCGTGGTCGTAAGTCCTCACCACTTCCTCCCTGCTCCTTATATTTGGGTCCGAAAGTAGTCTGAGGAGCTCCTCTGTGATGTCCTTGGGCTCTGGGACATTACAAGGAACGGGCAGATATTCCACCTTACAGGATCTCCTAGTAACCCTTGGTGGATGGTAGAGGAATTCTAAATCAAGGTCGCAGACTGTAAAGTCCCTATATCTAACCCTGAGTTTCCCGCTCTCGTCGAACCTCCCTAGCACGCAGGCCTCCAAGTCCTCATTCTCAAATATCTCCAGCACATCACTGAGGTTGCTCCCAGGGACCGAAAGCAGCATCCTCTCCTGGGACTCGGAGACCCATATTTCCCAAGGCGCAAGATCGGGCTCCTTCAGGTGCACCACATCCAAGTTTACCTCTATGCCTAGCCCAGATCTGTGAGCCATCTCGCCAGTCGCGCATGAGATCCCCCCACCTCCAAGGTCGGTGATGCCTGATGCCAGCCTCCTATCCCGTATGGAGATTATCGCCCTCCTCAGTCTCTCCTCGATGAGGGGATTAGGTATCTGGACGGCCGGTCTGAGTGTGTCTGTGTCCTCTAACAAATCAGCCGAGGCGAATGTGACGCCATGAATGCCGTCTCTTCCGGTTCGACCGCCAGCCAAGACCGCGTAGTCCCCTTCCTTAGTATTCTTTATGTAGAGCTCCTTGGGCAGTATCCCGACACAGCCGCAGTATACTACTGGGTTTCCAACGTACCCAGAATCGAAGAAGATGGCTCCCGAGACTGTCGGTATACCCATGTTGTTTCCGTAACTACCTATGCCAGCCACAACCCCCTTGTAGATGTACTTGGGGTGCTTCATGCCAGGCGGCAGACTTTCGTAGGGCAGGTCCAGCGGACCGAAGCAGAGCACGTCCGTGTTCGCTATGGGCTCGCCCCATACGCCCAAGATGTCCCTTATTACGCCACCAACACCCGTTGCTGCCCCGCCGAAAGGCTCAACAGCAGATGGATGGTTGTGGGTCTCCACCTTGGCAGCCACAAGATAGCCCCGGTCGAACTCTATCAGCCCGGCGTTATCCTCAAAGACCGAGTAGCACCACGGCTTGTTGAGCTCTCTTGTCGCCTTCATTATATACTCCTTAAGAAGCCCGTTTACTCTGCCCCCCTCAACCTCAATAATACCTTTGAAGGTCTTGTGGATGCAGTGCTCAGACCAAGTCTGACCGAAGGTCTGGAGCTCCACATCCGTGAGCGGTCTTGAGAAGTGCCCCTTGATCGCCCTCATCTCGCCCAAGCTCAGGGCAAGACCCATGGTCCGACTGATCTCCAGAAGGTCCCCATCTTCTGCCTTTGAGAGGTCGAACTCCACAACGGGGAGTCCTCGGAGAGCTCTAATCAGCCCCTCCCTCACCCGTGAGCACCTCAATAATAAAGTCGTCCTTTGTGGGGTTTGCCAACAGCTTCCTGCACATCTCCCGGGCTAGACTCATGGCCTCCTTCTCGTCTCCGACGCTAACATCAACCGTGTATACCTTGCTCACCCTAACGTTGTTTACAGGGAAACCGAGGTCTTTTAGGGATCTTGCCGTGACGTCTCCCTCAGGGTCAAAGTGTCCCTTCTTAAGCTTAACCTCAACCCTCACCATCATACCCTCTTCAGCCCCCTCTTCTCCATAAGCTTCTCCCTCAGCTCTGGGTACTTCAGCGCCAATACCTCAATAGCCAGAATGGCGCCATTCTTTGCGTTGTCAACTCCTACTGTGGCTACAGGCACACCGGGCGGCATCTGCACCATGGACAGTAAGGCATCCAACCCTCCCAACTTTACGCTCAGAGGGACCCCTATGACAGGCCGCGTGGTCTTCGAGGCGATCACACCGGGAAGCGCCGCGGAGAGCCCGGCGATCGCCACGAACACCTCAGCATCTGTTGACTTTATGAATAAGTCTAGTTCATCAGGGCTTCTGTGGGCCGAGATGACCCTACACTCAACGTCCACTCCGTACTCCTTTAATACTGCAACGGCTTCTTCTCCCGCACTGGTATCTGATTTGCTCCCCATAATGACTGCAACTTTCGGCATACTACTCACCACCGTACTGGATGCAGCCCTCAGCGAAGTGAGCCAAGTCCTGGGCTGTTTTTCTCGCTGAATTAAGATCTTCGGCAAATGCGACAGCCAGCCCCATCCTCCTGCCCGCATATGCCGATGGCTTCCCGAAGTACCAAAAGTCGGTTCTGGAGGCCATGAACGTGTGAAGGCGCCTTAGGTCAATGCCAAGGACCTTTTTCTCTCCCTCGATGCTGTCGGGGGCCAGGACAACGTGAGCGACCCCGTAGATGCCTTGCCTCGCAAATTCCATGGAAGCGCGGCTGACGGGAAGACCTATAGTGGAGGTCAGCTGCAGCCCACCCTCGTCCATGTTAAGCATCCATCTCGTTATCAGACCTGTGTCGTGCGGTCTGTTAGCCACCTCGTTGTTGTAGACCCTGTCGCCGATCACGAACTGCTCCACAGCGTAGATGCCTATGCCGCCGAGGAAATCCGCGATCCTTCCAGCAAACTCCCTGCATCTCTGCGCGGCCAAGGGAGATATCGTCGCAGGGAGCCAGCTCTCATGGTATGTGGCGCCCGGTCTCCTGTGCTCAATGGGCGGAAGAAACGAGTTCACGATCCTGCCGTCGCCATCGAAGTGCCGGACGACTATCTGCGTTATCTCTGTTCCTGCAGCCTTTAACTCCGGTAAGAACTTCTCGACAATGACCTCCTCTCCGATACCCCTTGCATGCTCCCTAGCGTGGGCGTATGCCTTTCTAAGACCATCCTCGTCCTTCACTATGGAGGTGCCGTGCCCGCTCGAAGTCATGACAGGTTTTACGATCACGGGGAGACCAAACTCTGAGCCTATCCTCCTAACCTCCTCGTCGCTCTTGGCGTATGCCCAGTCCGCCCTCTCGAGCCGGAGTA
>JARXPE010000021.1 GCA_029887795.1 Thermoproteota archaeon | reverse complement strand
CTTGTTTAGAGGAGCCAAGGAGATTTTTATCTTTTTTGCGCCCCACGATACAAATGGTTATAATCCACCCGAACAATACTATTTTGAAGATTATGAAGATCAGCGAGATTGCCTCGTCGAATTTTGTTGTGAAGCTGAGCGACCCACTGATAAAGGCGGTAAGTCTTATTGGGGGAGGAAAAGGTCGCTACAGGTTGGTAGTGACAGATGACGATGGGATGGTTGAAGGGGTTATTAGCGGTAGAAGGATTGTTGAGGTGCTTTTGGGAAGGCGGGGGACTTCGATAATTGAAGAGAAGGGTTTGGACCTAACGCTCAACGAGTCGATAAATCTGTTTATGGATGAGACGCACCAGCTCTTTTTAGAGGACACGAATTTGGAGACCGTTCTAAAGTATCTTTGCGAAAACATGACGGGATATGCAATATTGGTTGATCACTCTGGTAGGTTCAAAGGGATCGTCGAGGAGGCAGGGTTCCTAGAAAGGCTCAGAGGTAAAAAAATCTCTATTACTGTGGAGGAAATAATGAGTACAAAACCAATTACAGAAGAGGCACGGGCAACTGTTCAGGAAGCATCAAGAAAAATGGTGAATGAGAGGTTAAGGCGCCTTCCAGTTCTGCATAAGGGGAATGTTGTCGGAATTATAACGATTAGCGATATTCTCAAAGAGCTCGTGAGGGCTAAGGAAAAGGGCGTTGAGGAAGCAGTGGGCAACATCTTCAAACGCAGGGTTGAAGAGCTGATGACGAAAAAGGTTGTGGGAATTGCGCCAGAGGCGGATGTGGGAGACGCGGTCAAGAGCATGTTAGAGATGGATGTGAGCGGACTCTTGGTCTTTCGAAAGGGAGAGCTTGTCGGAATAATTTCGAGGATAGACGTCTTGGGAAAAAGTGCAAAGATCAAGGGCATAGAGCAAATGGTCGAGATGGTGCATGAATGGTAAGTATAGAGGACTACGCCCCCATAGTTGGCAAAGGAGAGGTTGAGAGTATAAAAGAGCTCGCCAAGCACGTGGAAGGGGCCAAGGTTCTCCATGTGAACGCGACGAAATTTGGCGGAGGTGTCGCTGAGATCTTGAGCAGAGTCGTCCCACTCGCGCGGTCGGTCGGACTGAATGCAGAGTGGGAAGTCATTCAGGGCGATAGGGACTTCTTCTGGGTGACGAAAAAGATACATAATGCCCTACAAGGCGATGAGACGGTATCCTTGGACAATGATAAAATAAGGATCTATTTGGAGGCCAACAGAAGGAATGCATTCATTATACCTAATGACGCAGAGGTTGTGGTGATACATGACCCCCAACCCCTGCCCCTGATAGAGAATAGAAGGAGCGGGAAGTGGGTCTGGCGCTGCCACATCGATACGTCGAACCCAAACATGGGAGTCTGGTCGAGGTTGAGAGATTATATTAGGATGTACGACGCTGCCATATTCTCATTAGAGAAATATATACCAAAGGATCTTGCAGGCATGAAGGTGTTGATTGATTATCCAACTATCGATCCCTTGGCGGCAAAGAACATGCCGCTAACTCCGACTGAGATCCAAAAGGTTCTAGAGAGGTACGACATTGATCCGGAGAGGCCGATTGTGGGACAGGTGGCTAGATTCGATCCTTGGAAGAACCCGACAGGCGTAGTAGATGTTTACAGAAAAGTCAAGAAAAATGTGGAAGGTCTTCAATTGTTAATGATAGGATCCTTTGCACATGATGATGCCGAGGGCGAGGAATGGTACAACAAGACTGTAAAGTATTCAGGTGGTGACAAGGACATCCACATACTCACAAACCTTGATGGGGTAATGGACAAGGAGGTAAATGCTTTCCAGAGGTCTTTCAACGCAGCATTGCAACTATCAATTCGTGAAGGATTCGGGCTGACTGTGGCTGAGGCACTTTGGAAGGGGGTCCCGGTTGTAGGTACAAAGGCAGGAGGGATCACGCTACAGGTCATTGATGGAGTTACAGGGTATCTTGTCAACAGCATTGAAGACGCTGCAGAGAGAGTCAAGCTGTTGCTAAGAAGACCTTGGCTTGCAAGAGAGCTTGGTTATGCAGGGAGGCAGCACGTGAAGTTGAATTTTTTGATAACGAAAGGATTGAAGAACTACCTTAGGATGCACATAGATTTGGTTGGAAAATGAGAGTGAATCATAGTAGTGAAAAAAGAGTTAAAAATAAAATTTGGGGAAAATAGGCTGCAGATGCTCTTACTCCTTGTTTAATGGTTTTTGAGTTTAATGTGTTTAATTCTTAGAGGCTGAGCTCCTCTTCTCTGGGTAAGCCTCGAAGTATATTCTCTTGCTCCTAGAATCGAGTATCGGCTTCTTCATTACTTCAAGTGCGTCTATTACTTTGCCTAGTAATGGGCCCGGAATGCCGATCAGCATCTCCTTAAGATCCATATCTGTGGAGGTTCTAGAGCCGTAGCAGCCGAGACCGATCTGCAACTCGTTCTTAAGGTACGAGGAGACCGTAACACCAGAGCAGAAGCTTGCCTCTGTCTGAAGATCTATCTTGAGGTGGTTTCCCTCCCTGTACGCCCATGTGTGACAGATCCACATAGCCTGTTCCGGCAAGACTCTAAGTAAGACAGTGTCAGGGTCGATTAGACCGAGCTCCAAAGGTGCCACGAGCACATAAGACACTGCACCAGGCATCATCTTCGTGTTGGCACCAAGACATTTGATGGCAGCTTCGGGCTTCTCAAATAACCCCAGCGAGTGATGTACCTCACCCTTAAGAACCCTCTCCTTGACAGGAGCTCCAAAGGATCCTGGTCCTGGACCGCATGCCAACTCTGTTGGAATCACTGCAAGCGCCCTTCCCCAAGTGGCTTCCATGACGGCTTGGCAGAAACGGACCTTTTTACTTGGTACTTGGAAGCCTTCTGGAACGGATTCGCCAGGCTTAAGGAATTTGACAGCTACAGGAGGCTTGTCAAGGTCTAGCAAATCCCTTAATTTTTTAGCGATTTCTCTATAGTCCATGAGTATACACTCCGCAATTTGTGTATTCTTTAACCTTTCAATATCTAGCGCAGGTGAGAATTTAAAATTTAGAATTTAGAATTTAAATATTTTCTAATTCAGCAGTCAAGCACATATTTGAAAAATTTCAGACTAAAAAAGAAGGGACGCAGATTTCATCTGCTTCTAGCAATTGAGATCAAGTCTGAAAGTAGGGCATAGCCAGTGGCCCTCCTTCCGGCTCCGGGACCCACCACAGTCACGTCGCCCAAGCAGTCAGTTTTGAAAGTAATTGCGTTTGTTACGCCCATGATATTTGCAAGCGGATCGGAGGTCGGTAGCGGGGTGGGCGATACCTCTGCAAAGATTTTGTCTCCTTCTTTCTCAGCCTTTCCTATGAGTTTTATTCGCTCTCCCTTTAGAGCTGCACTTTGGACATCCTGGGGAGTTATGGAGCTGATGCCTTTCCGCTTAACATCCCCTGGTCTAATATTTCCATCGAGCAGAACATTTGCTAAGATAGTTAACTTTGCCGCGGCATCTATGCCCTCCACGTCCATAGTTGGGTCAGCCTCTGCGTAGCCCAGCCTCTGTGCCTCTTTGAGTGCAGAAGAGTAGTCGGCTCCCTTCTCCATCTCTGTCAGGATGAAGTTTGTCGTGCCGTTTAAAATGCCCCTTATGGACTGGACAGAGCATCCTGAAAGTGGACCCTCAAAGAGATTGAAGGCAGGGGTTCCACTGAGAACTGTGCCCTTAAATTTAAGGTGAACGCCTTTTTTCCTGGCGAGATCAATGAGCTCGCGGTAGTAGAGTGCTATTGGGCCCTTGTTGGTGGTAGCGACGTTCTTGCCCAAGGATAAAGCGGTCTTTACGTGTGTGTAACCGGGCTCCCCATCGACGATGTTTGTCCAAGTGACCTCTATTACAGTGTTGGCAGATGAGTCCCTTATCGCCTCCACCGCAGAGAGTCCCTTCCTCTGAACGGAAAGTGCCTCCAGATTCCTCCCAGAATCTGCTAGGCGCAAAGCCTCGGCTAGGTTGATGCCATTGTCGTCAAGTATGGATCCCAGCTTAATGTCTGATATAGCGACCACGCGCCACTCAATTCCATAGACTTTTTCCAGCAATGATCTTTTCTCGATAAGGAGGTCGGCAAGGCCTCTCCCAACTGTACCAAAACCCACAAACGCCAGATCAAAACGCAACTTAATCGCCCCTCTTTTGTGTAAAGGTTCTAGGAATGTGTGTCCTTTATTCTTTAAGTGCCTAAATTTATGATTTATCTACCGCATTATGAAAGAAATGATTTAACAGCCTCTGTTGAGAGTATCCCCTAGGTACCATATGTTGTGGTTGAGCGTATTTATTTTTGGAGCGCCGCAGGATTATGTCCGATAAACATAGCGATTGTCACACCTCATATGCCAAGCCTTGTGGAATCGAAGGGGAAGTTGAAATCGGCGATTCTTTTTGCATTAGGTATGTCGGCTATGTTTGTGCCGCTTGGAATTCTGACAGGCGCTCTGGGAGGGTTCGTCATTTTTGGGCAGGTTTTTTCTCAATCTTGCAGTAGGCGAGGTAATCGTTGTTGTCGGCTTTGCGCGTGATTCGCCTTCCCCTATGGGGTGTGAGGGTCCGAAAAGTTACCAGCGGAGTCTTCCTGTTTGGTGTAGCTTATGCTTTGGTAGCCTTTGATGTCACCAATGCTTATCGGCACGCTATCATTGGTAGCGTTGGAGGGGGATGTCCTCATAGGCGGGCTTGCCCTAATTGTTTACTCTTTCTGTCTTGGAATACCCCTCACAATATTCGCTGCCGTTATGGAGACATTGAAGATAGAAAATAAAGAAGTGATCAAGTCTGCGATGCTGGAGCGGGCGACAGGGGATCTCCTCCTGATTATAGGAACATATTATGTGGTAAATGCGATAATCGCGCTTTATAAATGTAGACAAGGGTTTAATAGAAATACACTGCATTGTAGTAACGGAAATTGAAAATGGTGAAGAGAGTATCGGTTGTAGATGTCGATCTTTGTGTGGGATGCCAATCCTGCATGTTCGCGTGCAACAGGCGGTTCGCGGAGGCGGGGCTTGCAAGAACGGCGATATTCGTCCAGTCCACTGGTGGGTTTGAGCATGGGTTCGCCGTGAAGGTCTGCAGGGCTTGCAGAGAGCCCCCATGTGTCAAGGTCTGCCCGACCGGAGCCCTGACTAAGAGGGAAGGGGGAGGAGTTCGGCTGGACTACAGGAAGTGCATATCTTGCGGAAATTGTGTAGAGGGTTGCACTATAGGGGCGATATTCTGGGACAAAGTTCTGGACAAACCCACAGTATGTACGTACTGCGGGTATTGTGTCTCTTACTGCCCGTATGGTGTAATAAAATTGGAGGAGGTAGAGGGCGCATGACGGAGGCGTCGGCTCTATCGAGAGTGCTGTATGTGGATCTCACTAATAGGAGGTATTGGACAGAGGAAAGGAGAGAGCTCTTCAAGGAGTGTCTGGGAGGCACGGGTGTTGCAATTAGGCTATTGATGGAAGAGTGCAAGGCTGGAACGGACCCACTGGCTCCTGAGAATCCCATAATATTCTGCGTCGGGTACCTAAATGCAGTATTCCCACTGGCGTCTAAAACCGTAGCGATGTTCAAATCGCCACTCACTAAAAATTTGGGCGAGAGCCACGCGGGTGGAAGGTGCGGGGTCGCGATTAGGATGGCTGGGCTCGGAGGCATAGTAATAAGGGGCAAGAGTGAGAGCCCAGTCTACTTGGTGGTGAGCGAGGACGGGGTCAGGTTCAAGGATGCCTCGGCGCTTTGGGGGATGAGCAGCAGCTCCACTGTCGGTAGAATAATAAGGGAGAGAGAGGCGGGCGCAGGTGTGAGGGCGATAATGAGAATAGGGAGGGCGGGTGAGAATCTGGTCTCCTATGCGGGGGTTATAACAGAGACCTTCAGGCACTTTGGCAGGCTTGGTCTAGGGGCGGTCTTCGGATCGAAAAGGCTAAAGGCGATCGTGATATCGGGGAGGAGCAGCCTGACCCTTAGGGATCCAAGAGGCTACAGGGCAGTATACGAAGAACTTTATATGAACTTCACGAAGACCTCGCTGATGAAGAAGTACCACGAGCTCGGGACCCCCATGAACGTGATACCGCTGAATGTGGCAAACTCACTCCCCTCGAGGAACCTGCAGAGGGCAACCTTCGAAGGTGCAGATGCGCTCTCGGGCGAGGCTTTGTCGGAGAAGTTCTTGGGCAGGAGGGCGGCATGCTCACATTGCCCGGTGAGTTGCATTCATATCGCAGCACTGAGGGTTCCGTACGAGACTGAGCCGTATTTCTACAAGACAAAGATGATATCCTACGATTATGAACCCATCTATGCACTGAGCTCTATGCTGGACATAAGGAGTCCGGAGGGGTTCCTCCAGCTAATGGACAGGGTCGAGGAATTGGGTTTGGATGCTATGAGTACAGGTGTGGCACTAGCTTGGGCGACCGAGTGTATGGAGAGAGGTGTTATCGGAACGGAGGAGACTGAAGGGTTGGTCTTGAAGTGGGGGGATTACAGGACCTACATCGAGGCAGTGGAGAGGATAGCAGGAGTCAAAGGGGATTTCTACGAGGCGCTCGGAAAGGGCGTGGATTATGTATCGTCAATATACGGAGGGGATGGGTTTGCCCTCGCCTATGGGGGGAACGAGATGCCAGGGTACCATTGCGGGCTCGCCACGCACCTCGGCTTTCTGGTAGGAGCAAGACACAGCCACCTCGACAACGCAGGCTATGCAATAGACCAGAAGTTAAATGCCGAAGGCAGGAAGGTGGAGCCCTCTGAAGTAGCCAAGATGGTATTTGAGGAGGAGTGCTGGCGCCAAGTCCTATCTAGCCTAGTGGTCTGCTTCTTCGCCAGAGGGGTCTATACGCCCGAGGTGGTGAGCAAATGCTTCTCAGTGATGGGAATAAACCTAGCTCCAGCGGATCTTAAGGAGATCGGGGGGCGGATTCTGAGGGAAAAGTATGAGTTCAAATTCAGAGAGGGGTTTTCCTTCGACAAGCTCAAAGTCCCTAAGAGGGTGACGGAGATCCCAACACCACAAGGACTGTTGACTGAGGAGAGGCTCAGAGAGGGGATTAAACATTTCGAGGATCTATTGAAAAAGGATACAAAAGGCACGTAGGTGCCGTCTGTGTAGGTCAGATTCATTAGATTCGACCACGGAATTCCCAATTCAAAGTCAAAACTAAATAGTTTGAAATAGTTGTTTGAACAATTTGTTAATAGAGGGCAAGAATTGAAGGAAATAGTATTCTTTTTTGAGATGCACCAGCCGAGGAGAATTAAGCGGAATTTCGGGAGGAAGTATCCCTACCAAGGAGGGGTTGAAGACATATACTTTGATGATGACCTTAACCGAGAAATACTGAATAGGGTTGCCAGAAACTGCTACATACCCGGGCTGGAGAACCTCTTAAAGTCCGCAGAGGAGGATGGGTTTAAGTGCGCATTGGGGGTCTCTGGGGTGTTTCTTGAACAATGCAGCTGGTGGGAGCCCAGAGTAATAGAGCTAATAAAGGAACTCGTCTCATCGGGGAAATGCGAGCTCGTGGCGGAGACCTATTATCATTCTCTGGCATGTGTTATAAATTTCGATGAGTTCAAGGAACAGGTAAATGCCCACAGGAGGGTCATAAAGGAGCTCTTCGGTATGGAGCCTTCGGCTGCAGAGAATACAGAGTTTATCTACAACAATGAGATAGCCAAGGTCTTTGAGGAGATGGGGTTCAAGGCGGTGCTAACCGAGGGTGTGGAGAGAGTTCTGGGGTGGAGGTCGCCGAACTATGTTTACAGGGCAAAGGGGACTCAGCTCTCCATATTGATGAGAAACTACATGTTATCAGATGATATAGGGTTTAGATTCACTTGCAGAGACTGGAATGAGTGGCCTTTGACGGCGGAAAAGTATGCCGAATGGCTCCATAGGACCCCTGGAGACCTCTTATTAATAGCCATGGACTTTGAGACTTTTGGGGAGCATCACTGGCCCGATAGCGGGATCCACGAGTTCATAAGGGCAATTCCGAAGGAGGCCGAGAAGTACGGGGAGATGAGGTTCTCGACTCCTTCGGAGGCGGTCTCGAGACTGCAGCCTGTAGATGAATTAGACATTCCAGATACGATATCTTGGGCGGATCTAGAGCGCGATTTATCCGCCTGGCTTGGGAATGACATGCAGAGGCATTGCTTCGAGGTTGTAAAGTACCTGGAGCCCATGGCTAAGAGTGTGGGCGGAAGGTTCCTAAGGGCTTGGAGGTACTTCACCACTAGCGACTACTATCATTATATGAGCACAAAGGGTGGAGGGGCGGGCGCAGTTCACTCCTATTTCAGTCACTTCAACAGCCCCATCGAGGCGTTTCTGAGCCTCACGTGGGTTCTGGCGGATTTCAGGTACAGGCTATATGAGGCGATGGGCGATAAGGCGACTTACTACAGGATGCTATTCGGAGACCTGCCTGAGACCCACGCATTCCACTTCTACTTGGGATTTGCAGAGCCTATCGGCGTAAGTGTAAAAAACCTGACGGAGTTGCGAGAGGCTCTTGATAAGATAGACGATAGGTCCTTGAAATTCCACATTGCAAGGGGAGACCTTAGCAGGTGGGTGGACGAGGTCTTGGGATGCAGAGCGCTCGCGCAAGAGTTGTTGGCGGTGAAGCATCTACCCGAGGGTTGGAGGGATAGCGTTATTAAGGCGGTTGAAGGTGCCATCAGCGCAGCAAAAGCTGGACTCTTCGGCGGTGAAAGGCATGAGATTGGAAAAGTTCAGTGAGTGTGCAAGGATACTTGATCCGAGGAATGGATTCGCCGAGACGTTTCAAGAGATAGAGGTCAGGGTGGATCCCCTGACAGGTAGTATTTCAAGGATAAACCTGGCAAGGGGGTTGAGGCCGAAACAGGAGATCAAGGGGCTAGAGGCTCCAATTCCGCCGGACTGCCCTTTCTGCCCCCAGAATATAGAAAAGGAGACGCCAAGGTTTCCTGAGGACTACGTGAAGGGGGGAAGGATAAAGAGGGGCAGAGCCACAATTTTCCCAAACCTATATCCACTGGCGGACCTCCACAGCGTGTGTGTTTTTACGGACTCCCACAAGCTAGATCTTAATAGGTTCTCCAAAGAGGAGTTTATGGAAGGGTTTAAAGCTTCAGTAGATTTCTTCAGAATGTGTGCTGGAAGGGGGGCAATTTTCCATTTTTTGGGATGGAACCACCTTCCGAACGCCGGAGCCTCCATACTTCATCCACACTTCCAGCTGATAGCCTCAAGGGCGGGATTAAAGGGTGAGAGAGAACTCTTCGATGCGTGTGAGAGGTACTGGAGGAGAGAGGGAAGGAGTTACTGGTCGGACTTGAAAGAAGAAAGTAACTCCGAAAGGTATGTTGGAGAAAGCGATAGCATTATGTGGGTTGCACCATGGGCACCCATGGGAACATATGAGGTTTTGGGTTTCAGCACCAAGGGAGCGAAGTCGATCATGGATCTTGATGAGAAGGGCGTGGAAGACCTCTCAGAGGGTGTAGCAGGGGTCCTCAGGGGACTCTGGGACCTTGGGGTTCGGGCAGTTAACATGGCAGTTTACTCTTTTCCGGAGAGTAAGGAGTGGTTTAGCCTAAACGTCAGGATAATGGCGAGACCTAGCGGCTCTACAACAGATAGGGCATTTCTGGAGCTCTACGGATCAGAGGTGGGACTGACTGCGTCGCCAGAGGCGTATGCCAAAATACTAAGGAGCCGTTTCAGAGAGTAGCCTCTTAGCAAAATTTACCATGTTAATTGGCTTTGGTAGCCAAAAACTTCCCTAAAGGTACCGATTGCCCTAATCTCCCCCTCGTTGAGTAGGGCGATTCGTTGTGCCAGTCGTTCGGCCTGAAACATGTTGTGTGTCGTCATTATTATGGTGGTTTTGCGCTCTTTATTAAGGCGCGAGAGGACTCCCTCGACTATGGAGACGTTCTTAGGGTCTAGGTTGGCAGTTGGCTCGTCTAACAGCAGAAGCCTTGGCTCGGTCACCAGTGCTTGGGCTAAAGCGACCCTTTGTGCCTCGCCTCCAGAGAGGGTTAAGGCGTTCTTCCTATCAAAGCCGCGCAGCTCAACATCTTCGAGCACATTCATTACTCTCCGCTCGATCTCATCCTTGGAAAGAGAGCCCCTGATCCTCAACGGGTATGCTATATTATCGTAGACGCTCATGTCAAACAATACAGTCTGTTGGAATACCATCCCAATTTTCCTGCGGAGGGGCACCCTGTCCTTATAGTAGTCTACCTCCTCCCCATCGAAGAAGATTTTGCCGCTGGTTGGCTCCTCGAGGAGGTCGAGTATTCTGAGGAGTGTGGTCTTGCCAGACCCGTTGGGACCCACAAGCACAAAGAATTCGCCCTCGTGAACATTGAAGGTTACGTTCCTCAGAACAACTCTCCCAGAGTATTCTTTTGATACATTAAGTAACTCTACTGCGATCATTTCAAAGCTACCTCCTTGGACCCTTCAATTGAAGAACGGTTAATGCCAGATTTATCGCAAAGGCTATGGACAGAAGTATGGCGCCGAGCGTTAGAGCCATGCTATAGTTGCCAAGCTCCGTCTCCACGACGATGGCAGTCGTCAGAGTTCTGGTGAGCCACCTGATGTTCCCCCCGCTTATCATTATGCCGCCAACCTCGGATATGGCTGCTCCGAACGCGACTATTATTGAAGTTAGGACGCCCACGCGGGACTCTCTCAGAACGAGCCAGGCTGCCTGGTTCTCGGTAGCACCGAGCGATATAGCCCGTTCTCTTATGGAACTCTCGACCGATGCGACCGCAGACATCGTAACGCCTATTATTATCGGGACGACCATTATCAGCTGAGTTATCACCATGGCAGCGGGTGTGTAAAGTAGACCTAGCCAGCCAAGTGGGCCCGACGCGGTGAGTAGGAGGTAAACGACCAACCCGACGACAACAGGAGGCAGCCCCATGAAAGTATTCACTAAGCTCTTCAGCATTACGTCCACTAAGCGCATTATCGTCCTTTTTAATTTAAACTGCCTAAACCCCAAATACGTTCCGACGGGTATGCCTATCACCGCGCCTATTATTACGGCAGTGCCAGAAACTCTTAGAGAGAGAATAGTGATGTTTATAATCTCTTTGAGGAACAAGTCTTCAACCATTAATCGCCACACCCCTAAAATTCTTGAACTCTGCCAATGTGGGTCTTGAGAAGGAAATCTTTGACAGTAACGCACATCGGAAGCTATGTTCTCTGAGAATCATACCAAGCGATCTCCTCCTCTTGGTTTGGAAAGCCCAATTGATGGGCTCGCTCATAGTTGCGGGCGATGGGCGTGAATAGAGCCTCGCCCTCCTTCTTGAAGCCCGCTATGAGGCTTTGACCTTCCTCTGAGATCATCCACTTAGCCAAGGCTATGGCACCATTGAAGTTCCTTTGCGGGTATTTTTCCGGATTGACAAGTATTATCGCATAGGGGTTAAGCAGAACAAGATCGCCTTGGACGAGGGCTCTCAGGTTTGGAAGTTGACTTTTGAAGGAGAGCCAAGTGGCCCTATCCGCGATTGTGTAGGCTCTCTTCTCGTTTGCCATTCGCATGACGGCGCCCATGCCAGCGCCTGCTTCCAGATACCACCTCTGGGCGATGGTTGAAGGAACCATTCCGAGATTCTCCCATATGCTCAGCTCGACCATGTATGTGCCAGACCTGTCCGCCCTAGATATGAATAAAGCTCTGCCCTGATTGCCCTCCTCTGCGATCCTTCGGAATGCTTCGGTGGCATTGGTTAGTCCACTTATGTTGGCAGGGTCGTCTGCGGGACCAATTATGATAAAGTCGTTGTACATCACGCATGCTCTGTGGATTCCATAACTGCTGTTTATGAAGTCGAGCTCCAGCTGCCTTGAGTGGACGAGGACGAGATCGGCGTCTCCCCTCTTAGCAGCCTCTATCGCCTGACCTGTGCCGACTGAAATGATATGGACGCTAATTCCTTGTTCAGCCTCAAATTTTGGTATCAAATACTCCAAAAGTCCCGAGTCGTATGTGCTCGTGGTAGTTGCGAGAACTACCATTTGCCTAGTAGAGACGTTGTAGTGCTCGTATGCGAGTGCGCCGATGACAGCAAATGTTGCTAAAAGCGCAATGGATAGCATTTTTGAAGGTCCCCACATTGGCGGAGCACCAATACCCGTTATGTATAGTTGTATACATCGTTATCGATATGTATTTAAAAACATAACGGTTAATAATCAAATGTATGCCCGCTCAAGAGACAACAAAGCCTACCGCAAAGATATGGCTCGAATATAATGGGGAGCCCATATTGGGCTACGGAGGCGCCAGAATACTTGAGACCATAAAAGAAGAAAGATCAATATCAAAGGCAGCCAGAAAGCTAGGCATGTCCTACCGTTATGTATGGAACTACTTGCTGAAGATGAGAAATGCCGTCGGAGAGCCGGTGGTGGAGACCTTCAAAGGGGGCAGAAATGGGGGAGGAGGGGCGAGACTCACACCACTTGGGGATTATCTTCTCAAGGAATACCGAAGGGTCGAGAACTATGTTGGGGAGGTTCTGGGTGATGAAGAGTATTGGGAGGCGGTTGGTTTGAAGATTAGTGCCAGAAATAGGATAAAGGGTGTTGTCAAAAGTGTGGAGAGGGGGGACGTTGTAACCAAGATAAGGGTCGAGATAGACGTACCAACGACTATAACTGCGCTAATATCCACAGAGGCTGTTGACGATCTAGAAATAAAGGTCGATGATAGGGTCGAGGCTGTGATTAAAGCGACTGAGGTAATGATAGCCAAGGAAAGGTAGGCAACGATTCGTGCCCAAATATTAAAATTGAATAACGAATGTGGAGAGAATTGCCCCCAGTAGCGGTGCGTCCTCCCCCAGTGGGGACGGAACGATTTTTGGGGGCGAGTTGAAAGAAAATCGTTCCACGTAGGACTGAAGTGGCGAGACTACGAACTCCACATTCTTAATTGCCACGCCGCCGCCCACAGAGATCAAGCTAGGGTCATAGAGGTTGACCAAGTTAGCCATGGCTATCGCGTTGAGCCTCGTGGCCTCCCTTACTACGCAGAGTGCAAATTTGTCGCCGTTCCTTGCGTAGTCAAACACTTCTCTTGCCTCAACCCGTCCCCGTAAAGATCTATCGAGAAATTGGGTGCGTCCCACGAAGCTTTGGGCGAGGAGTCTGGAGAGGCGCGGCAAGCCGCTCCCTGATGTGTAAGCCTCCCAGTGACCACGCCCACCACAGTCACACTCTATTGCGCCGCCCGCGTCTATGATCATATGACCAATCTCGTGGGCGTTGCCCTCCTTCCCCATAAGCAGGTGACCATCGACTACTATGCCGCCCCCTATTCCTGTGCCTATACCAACGTAGATAATGTTGTCGTGCCCCATACCAGCTCCCAGCCTCCACTCTGCCAAGGCGGCTGCAACCCCATCATTTAGGAGCGTTACTGGCTTTTTGAGTCGTTCTTGGAGCGGCTCTAGGGAGAGGGACCTTATGGATGTGTGGGGGGAGAATACGATCGTGGACTTTTTAATATCTAGCTTGCCAGCGGCGGCTATTCCAATGCCCTTGATCTCCTGGAGGGATTCTCCAGAGACCTCTATTATGAGTTTCTCAAGTTGTTTGAGGATTGATGTGTTATCCGCTAAAGGATCGACGGGAGCGGTCACTTTTTTCAGGATGGTTCCCTCTTCGGTCCCGATGGCAGCCCTGATCCAAGTGCCCCCCATGTCCATACCTATAAAGTAACTCATCAGATCACACCCCTGGCTTCCATGATCCACTTTGATACTCTCCGATGACCTGCTCGTACAGCTTAATCGTCTCATCAGCAGCACGATCCCACGTGAATAGGGCTAAGTTTCCGCGAGCGTTCTCGGACAACCTTCGGCAGAGCCCGGGGTCGTCCACCAACTTGTTAATGGCTTCTGCTAAAGCGCTGGAGGATCCAGAATGGAATTTTAGACCATTGTAGCCGTGCTGGACGATCTCGTCGAGACCTCCTACGGACGATACTATTATTGGCACACCCAAGCCCATTGCCTCTAGTGCGACTATTCCAAAGGGCTCATAAAGGCTTGGAAATATTGCGACTGTTGCGAACCTATATAACGCATGTAGCACGTCATCAGGGACATGTCCCAAGAAGTAGACCTTATCAGAGATACCGAGTCTGCTACTCAATTCAACCAGATAAGGCTTCATAGAGCCATCGCCGACAAATATGAACTTAAGATCGTTCCTCCTGAGCTTGCTGGCGGCTTCCAATAATAGGTGTGGACCCTTCTCGTAAACAAGGCGCCCTACATAGAGGACTATCCTCTCGTCATCCCTTGCGTACTCCCTTCTGCTAATGGGTGCGGGCGGGGGGAAGGAGTTTGGTGCATAGCCGTTGGGGATTTGAACGATCTTGTCTAGTGGGCAGCCGAGGAACTTGGAGACCTCTCCCACCATGTACCTGCTGCAGCAGACCACGCGCCACGCCTCATACGAAAGGAGCCACTCTATCTCATGGATGTGGCGCTCATGTTCATTCTTTAAGCTACCACCCCTCCTGCCCAATTCCGTGGAGTGAATGGTTGCTATGAGGGGCTTCCGCATAATATGCTTTAGTGCAATGCCCGATGTTGCGGTGAGCCAGTCGTGGACGTGTATAAGGTCGAAGGTCCTGAGTTTTAGGGCGCGGTCCACCATCAGGAGGTTTAGCCCATGGATCCAGGATGTGAAGTCTGGATACCGGAGGGAGTATGGATTGACCCGCACCACTTTTACGCCGTCAATTACTTCTTCGGAAGGGGATGATCCGTCGGTGAATGTCAGGACTTGCACCTCTACCCCCTTTGATGAGAGGGTCTTAGAGAGGTGGAAGACGTGCCTCCCGAGCCCGCCGACGACGTGGGGAGGGTACTCCCAGCTCAACATAATAACTCTGAGCGTCAGCCTAAGATCCCCCTGTAAGTTTCCAGAATTTTGGAAGGATCGCTACCCAATACTATCCTACTTCGATCTACTCCGTAATCTTTGACCAGGTGCTCGCGCATGTGAGGGTCCTGCACGAATAGTCTTTCAGCCCTTTGGAAGCAGTATCTCTCCAAATCAAATATTCCCAAACTTAAAACGGATTTCAGGGAACCACTCCTTGTGATCTCCGTAGTGTATACGGATATGAAGAGGGGGCACCCGATGTAAGAGGATGCATAGACCGAGGCGATTGAGCTGATCCAGTCATGGGAATGAATTATTGAGGCACCCCCATTTTCGTGAAGGGCATTGGCTGTGCCCCGCAACAAGTCCAAATTTAACAAATGGGCATAAGCCAAGATATGCGGGTGTGTGTGGACCGAGGATCCAACTTTGTAGACCTTAATACCATGAGATTCGAATACGCCGTCAGCATCACCCCTCACCACTAAGACGGTCCTGTATTGGGAGGCGATTTTTGGTATGATCCCCGAGAGGTATTTTGAGAGAGTGCCTACCACAAATGGAGGGTACTCCCATGTGATATGAAGTATTGGCCTCATTATCGGGCCCTCAAGTATAAACACTTCTTACGACTGAGATCCCTAAGCTGCTGAGGTAGTACGTTCCGTCCCGTTCCACCACATATCCGTGCGAAAGGAGTTCCCTGAGAGCCTCCCTGAGCTCGTCGTTTTGGAGATCCGAGAAGGACCTAAGGTCGTCTATCTTTTTTGCCGAATCGGTGCTGACGGCAGAGATATTGTGCATTGTGAGAAGGAGGCGCATTGATGGTGTGAGTTCGTAAATATCCCGCAAGGAAATCCCCAATGATTATTTACTGCCTGCAGAAATAACTCTTTCTAATACTCTGAGGGGACATACAGTGTTCAGCTTGCCAAATATAGAGGTTGAAGTCCAGGAGGATCAGGACTGGGACTTTGCTAGAAATAAGCAGGTCTTATTGAAAGCACGGATGGGGGAGTGGTCCTCTTCAGTCTTCTCTGTAGAAGTTTTCCTTAAGAACGAGAGGTTCGTTGGACCAAACAGGGATTACCCTTACCAAGGGCTGCTGGTTTCAAAGGGTGGCAAGGTGTACAAGCTACTGGATGGGATAATGTTCTCCATGGCGGATGGGGTTGCTGAGAAGGTCTGTGTTGGACCCTATAAGGCGAGGTACATTTACACCGACTTGGAGGCAGAGTTGAGTTTCTGGGACAACTCATTCGGGGTGGCGTTCAATAGAGAGGGCGTGAGGACGCTTCCATTTTTCGATGTAAGAGTCGTCGACGGTGAAGGGTGTTCTGGTGCTCAAATAATGCCCCAAGGAAAATGGTTGAATGTCCTCTGGAAAGACTTGAAGGCAGTGGTTGGACCATTCAAAAAGATTGAGGTCGTAGATTATTTTACAGAATGGGTATACAAGCTGGGAAACGGTTTTAGGTATAGGGACCCCGAGGGATACATAAGGTTCGTTAGAGAGAGTAGAAGGATTCATGCCCCCGCCATATGCACAGTTGAAGGGAGAGAGCTGAGAGTAATTGTCGAAGGGGTAAGCAATGATGTTTCTGTGAAGGATTCCTCGTGGATAAGCAAACTCTATTTCTTGGAGCCCAGGCTACGCGATATAATGATCCTCAGACTATCCACCCT